>JAGQVE010000009.1:91359-125217 GCA_020438105.1 Bacteroidales bacterium | reverse complement strand
TATTCAGACTTAAAAGATATTTTCTTCAAAAACAAATTTTACTGAAAATAACCGGGGAAGTATCTGAATCAAAACTGACTGCGACTATCAAATTTTATTATCAGGAATCCTTTATGCTAAGAAGTATTATCCTGGCATTTTTAAGTTTTATGTTAATGGCTGAAATAAATATTTATGCTGGGTTGATCTTGATCATACTCGTCGCGGCACAAATCGCATTTACCATAAAGCATTATGAAAACGGGAAAAGAGATTTTATAAACTTAATTGAAAGAATTAACAAACAATAGCCCTATGACCCTAACCTACCCCCTCAATCACCATGATTTTCTGACGTATCAGCTTTATAATACCACTCGTTCGAAAGAAACTCAAAAAAGGAGATCAAAATCGAGAACCAGAATTGCTTTATTTTATTTTCTGTTCGCTCTGTTCGCCTACCTGGCTGTTGATTCTGCGTTAGCAATAATATCTATTGTGGTGGGAATTGTATCATATTTAATTTTACCGTATTACATTAAACACAGAACTTACAACGCTATGAGCAGCTTTGTTCAGGAACAATTTCACAATAAATTTGGGAAATCAGGTTCGGTTGAATTCAGCGACAAACTTATTACGGCCACGGATGACTTTAGCGAACTCAAAATAAGGCTTGAAGGATTTTCTGAAATTAATGAAATCAAAAATTATTACTTTTTCAAAATGACCCTGGGCGAATCGCTTATTGTGCCAAAGAGCGCCATTTTAGATAAAGAAAAGTTTGATGCCTATATTGAAACACTAAAACGAGAATTTGGAATCAAACATAACATTGATTTGGACTGGAAATGGAAGTAGCGCCTGAAAAAATAAAAGTTTAACTTCAATTGGACCTGCTCAAACATACCGTAAATCTCCGTAAAAGAGGACTGATCAGCAATGACATCAGGAATGAATTGACTGCTATGGGAGTTGGTGAATCTGAGATCACCCAACTGTTAAAGGATTCGGATGAGATTTTCCTTAACCAATTCAAAACAAAGGAACATGGTAAATCAAATAATCCGGTAAAATCTTTTGCGCTGGTATTTAGTCTTGGGATTTTAGTTTTGGTTTTTCTTGGATACATATATTTGGGCCTTTTGTGGCTCCTTGCGTTGTGGATGATCATCAGTAAAAGCAGATTTTTAAATAAAACCAGAAATACCTTTTTTAAACGGTATCGGTAGTTACCAATGTACTTCTCTCCAAATCTATTTATATTAATTTCCTAAAATTAATTCATTGTTTTCTACCTTAGCCATCCCAAAATATTATTGGATTGAAAACAACTGGAGTCTATGTTTAAATTCCTCAGAAATATTGACCGTAAAGGATACAAAGCACGGTTCGGGGCAAGGGATATTTTAAAATTCATCGGCCCCGGATTGCTGGTTACTGTTGGATTTATTGACCCGGGCAACTGGGCCTCCAACCTGGCTGCCGGAGCTGACTTTGGCTATACACTCCTTTGGATGGTAACCCTCTCAACCATTATGCTGATCATGCTTCAGCATAATGTTGCCCACCTGGGTATTGCCACCGGACTTTGTTTGTCGGAAGCGGCAGCCATCCACCTGAAGAAAAAACATGCCCGCTGGTTGCTGTCGTCGGCTATGCTTGCCTCCATTTCAACCTCACTTGCCGAAATACTTGGAGGCGCGATTGCTGTGAATATGCTTTTTGACATTCCGGTGAGAGCTGCGGCATTGCTGGTCACCATTTTTGTGTTTATCATGTTATTTACTAACTCCTACAGGGTAATGGAAAAATGGATCATTGCCTTTGTTTCGGTAATCGGCTTATCCTTCCTTTACGAACTTTCGCTGGTAGATATTGACTGGAATTCGGCGGTGAGAGGCTGGGTGGTTCCCTCCTTCCCTTCCGGATCAATGATCATCATTATGAGTGTGCTGGGAGCCGTGGTGATGCCTCACAACCTGTTTCTCCATTCCGAAATTATTCAAAGCCGGCAATGGAACCTGGAAGACGAAAAGATAAAACGCAAGCAGCTTCGTTACGAATATTTCGACACCCTGACCTCGATGGTGATCGGATGGGCTATTAACTCAGCCATGATCATTCTGGCGGCAGCTACTTTTTTCAAAACCAAAACACCCGTTACTGAGCTTAATCAGGCGCAGTCGCTGTTGGCTCCCTTGCTCGGAAGTCATGCTGCCATCGTATTTGCCATTGCCCTGCTATTTTCAGGAATTGCGTCAACCATAACATCCGGCATGGCTGCCGGAAGCATTTTTGCAGGCATGTTCAAGGAGCCTTACGACATCAAGGACAACCACTCACGGCTGGGCGTGTCCATTTCATTGATCCTTGCACTCATCATTATCTTTATTATTTCAAACCCTTTTTACGGGCTGATCCTCTCACAGATGTTTTTAAGTATACAACTACCTTTCACCATTTTTATGCAGGTATATCTCACTTCGTCGGAGAAAGTAATGGGAAAATACAAAAACTCCACTTACGCTAAAATTGTATTGTATTTGTTGGGTGCAATCGTAGCGGCACTGAATATCGCCCTTTTCATCAGCATGTTTTATTGATAAGTTTATGCATTCAGTTGATTTATGCAAATCGGGTTTGATCATTTCAAACTTAATCCTCAAGATTCAAACCATAATAAAGTGAATTCAGGTAGGTGATTTCAAGCAATAGAATAACCATAACTGCAGCCATAAACCAGGTGCTTTCCAGTTGAATATTTATAAATGAAGATATAAAAAACAATACCGCAGTCACCAACAGCGACATGCGTGCTTTTTTTCGAATTGGGACAAGGTAATCCGGGTATCGGAGCAAACCAATCATCAGGCTAATTGCAATAAGCAGCACCGCAATAGCTGAAATAAAAATATGTTCCATAAGAACAATGTCATAATGTGGATCGAAAAAGGACGAAAAACTAACGGCCAGTAATCCCAGTGAAATCAAAGCAGGAATAAAAAGGAGTTCGAGCAGGGTGGCATTCAGAAATCCACCCCTGGTTTGTCGGTTAGCCGTAAGGGTAAAAAATATCCACCACAAAATAAATACAATGGCGATGGAAAGTGTAAAATCGAGCCAGGTATAAAAATCAAGCATGGGTAATTGACTGAAACCATTTACTACACCAAGAACCAGTTCACCAAATACGATGATCCCAAACAGTCCTAATCGTTCAAACATACTTGACGACAGGTTTAGTTCATGCGAATCATTCCTTAATAGCCATTGAGCAATAAATGGGGGCAAATAATTGCAGATGATCACCAGGGGTAAAATGTAAAGTTTTAAGTTTTCCGGCACCAACAGACTAACTGTCAAAAGTGCCAGTCCCAGCAAATAAAACACTGTGTATGGCAGGTTATACCGCCGGTGCGAACGGTCATAAAAACCCACTGCCCACCATAAATATGTGATATATACCTGCATGATCATTAAAACCATAGTCATGTTGTGGTACCGGCGCTCATTTCCCTGGTCAATGGTGATAGCCAGGGCAGCTATGATAATCATTTGCCACATGGTCATTAACCGTGTTCGCAGGCCCTCATTTCCGTGGAGATCATGATAAAGACTGCCATTGAGCCAGCCCCAGAAGATCAGCAGGAACATGAATACATATTCAAGAAATGCATCCACACTGATGTGCATTGCAAAATGATGGGTTATGCGTGAAATGGCTATTACATAAACCAGATCGAAAAACAACTCAAGCCAGCTTACCCGGCGTTCATCCTCCTGCCTGTCGAATTTCCGTGGCGGACCCCACCACTGTGAGGATTTTTTAATGATCTGCATATTCGGTCAATTATAGAAAAGCACAACTAAATTACAATTGTACCGAAATTTGGTTCAATGTTATTGAGAAGGAAGTTAATCTAACAGGATATTTTTATTTAAAAATACCGTAGTTTTCGTATTGAACTTCAGGGCCAACTTTATCCATTCAATTTCCCCAGGCACCCACTCCACTGTGAAATAGCCAGTTGAATCACCTTCGAAAACAGGGCTGAGTATATTCCCAAACCAGACCATCATCAGTTTATTTTTGGGATAAAATTGGAGTGTCCCGTACGCTTCATTTTGTAAGGATTGATCTTTTTGAAAAAGTATTGCGATAAGGTGTAGAAAAAGGCTAATTAAAGGAACTACCGTTGCAACTTCTGGCAAATGTGTAGTTGTTTTCATAGTGATTTAAGTGATTTGAAAATTGGACGCGTTTAAGATTTAATGGTTAAAGGTTCGGTTATTTGGATTTGTTCACTAATTTTGATTTGTATGGAAAGAACAAAATTAACTTTCATTATTCTTATTTTTATTTCGGCCTGTAACTCTGCAGATCACCAATTATCATCAGAAGAGCTTGCGCAGTATCGTAGAGATTTAACATCGAATGAGGTTAACAAAATATGTGTAGCTGCGTATCATTTGGGGGAAGCACATGATACCCTGTCAGTTCCGGCATTGCTAAAAAATCTAGACGATCCAAGGATTTCACATCATATCCAACATAAAGGGATGTCAGTTTATTATTGCAAAGCTGGTGCTCTTAGAAAAATTTCCGAATTGGACATTGAGATTAATCAACATAATCAACCTGATTCGGCAGTAATTAAAAGGTTCATTATTTGGGCAAATGATAACAAATTAAGTGACATAAAGGCAAAATCTAACTTCAGCATATCTAGATGGCAAACGAAAAAAGACAAAACCTATCCATACCGCGCTGAAATGTACAAGGATGTGTTGTACAACGATACCATCCGCAAGCTGAATGAGCAGGAGATTTTAGCATTACTCGGCGAACCCGACCGCAAACAGGACGGATATTTCTATTACACCATTTCCAAAACCAGTGTCCTTTCCTGGAATTTACACACGCGTACCCTCGTGATCAAGTTTGCCGACAGCCAAACCATTGAATGGATTAAAGTGCATGAGTAAGGGAGAATCGTTTTTATATTAGTTACACGGAAATACGTACCCATACAGCGCCCACCTTATTTCATAATCTTTTTTATAAGCCTCTAAGTTGCGCAAAGCATCATAACTTTGACGTTGGTACTCAAGATCAACTAAAATACTATTCGGCTTAAGATATCTATGGGTCAGCATTTTCATTTCCTTTTTAAATGTCTTAGGCTCCGAAGATTGAAGTTGTAATTTTACATTCATTACAGGATGCTCCTGCATTTGCGCAATTGAATAGTAAATGCTATCACCTGTAAAACCAACCCCGACAACAGTAAAATCCTGAGAACTTTTTAAAAGCAAGTAAGGATCTAATTCAAGGGTTTTATTGAAAATAACTTTATCATCAGACTTTAGGGCAAACAAACTTTCAATTTCGGGATTAATCACATAAACATAATCCCTGTCGAATAATTCTCCATTTTCAATAGTAATATTCAACTGAAAAGTTTTTAGCATTGTAATATTTTGCTTTGTTGCAAAGTTGAACCAACCCAGTTCTGTTAATTCAAATCCACATTTATTCATTCTGAATTTCTCACGCTCAACCACTAACTCATCATAATCCTGATTGATCTGTTCCAATTCAGTTTGTGTTTTTTTCTTTTTCTCAGTGTATTTTTCCCAATTCCGCTGAATTTGATCCTCATTTCGCTTTTTCTCTTTCATGTAGAAATCTGCCAGGATTTTAGCTTTTTGCTCATCCATTTTCACCTGGGTTTGCTTTAAGGAGGCAAACTTTTTAAAGGTTTGGTAATTTTGATCATCAGCACCTAAAAATTCGGCAGCCATTTCATCTATTTCCCACATATTTTTATGCAAGTTGTTTACATACAAATCAAGGATTTCCTGCTTGCAGGTTTTATAAATCACTTGCAATCTTTCTTCAAACTCTCGGGTTGCGATAAGGGTATTTTCAAATCTCCTGTTTTTAAGCGTTTTAATTGCTGCAGGATTAATTCCTTTCACAAATGCTGTAGTATCAGCGCCCATTTCAGTTACCGCGACAGAAACTTCGTCCTGTGGCAGATTTGGCAATAAAAATGCAAGATTGATCATTGCCAAACTCCCTCCAAATCCAACATTGTATGCATACCTCTCCTGCCATGCAAAGCTGTAAAAAAGACTATCTAACAATGAATTGGACAATTGGGTATGACCCCGAAAAGGCAATATTTGCCTAACTGCTTCTCTAAACCCGGCTGGATAAAACTCAAGGCTTTCCAGCGGAACAGGGAATAAATATTTTACTTGTTCAGATTTCTTTTTCCATATCATTTCACCCTCTTCATCTCTTTTGCCTTTTAACAAATAAGTTTCCTTTTCTGAAGTAATTTCATAGTGAACAGGATGTTCCGGATTTACAGCCAATTGTTTCCCATTCAATGTGGCATTGATAAATAAAACAGATTTTGAAACCATACCATCAGGCACTGTAGCATTTGACATCAGCATTTCGGCCGGGTCTTTTGTTTCAGCAATTTCCAGATTAATTTTGCCAGAAACTGGCGAGTCATTTTCATCAATAAATGACTCAGGAGGGATTATAATTAAATTCCCGTTTTGTGTTTTGATTGCATTCCCGTTTGAAAGGTCAACTTCAACAAAATGACTCTGAATAATGGTGTTTTTGAAATAGTCGTTTTCTGAAATCTTTTCAACTGGTTGAATTTTGTGATTTTGATTATCACAAGCAATTAAATAAGAAATTGCTGAAAGTAAAAGGACAATTGATTTACGCATGAGCAGGCTTTTTGGAAGATCATTTTTGTTTATGACGAATCACTTCCAATTTTGTAACAGTTGCCTTTGGAAATCTGGTTTAAGTATTTTCAGGAAAGTTAATTGATTAATTAGTGATACACACGCCATTAACTTATTCACATTAAAGGAATATGGCACAATAAAAAAGCTGAAAAAATATTTTACAATCTCTTCCCCCTATTCCATCACCTCATAAATCACCTCTGGCCTGGCTTTATTTTTCAGGCTCACCTCCCCTACCTTCTGGCATTTAAATGATTCTTTTACTTTTTGATATGATTTTTCGTTGATAATCAACTGTCCGGGAGCACCTGCCGATTGCAATCGCTGGGCTGTATTTACCACATCACCGATCACGGTATAGTCGAGCCGCTTGAGACTGGCAGATCCAATATTACCCGAAACCAGTTCACCGCTGTTAACACCAATCGAAACGTTTGGCCGGAATTTTACATGATCATCCACTTCAGGAAGTTTGGCTATTTCATTTTTTACAGCGAGGCAGGCATCGAGCGCACGGTCGAGATGATAATCACCCCGGAAAACAGCCATGATGGCATCACCAATGAATTTATCCACAAATCCACCCTGATTGATGATCTCTTTCACCATTACATCAAAATAGCTGTTGAGCAGTTTTACCACGTCATCCGGACTTTCGTTTTCGCTGATGGCCGTAAAACTGCAGATATCGATAAAGGCTACGGAAGCCTCCACGGTTTCATTTTTCATAATAGAAGACTCGTATTCACGCGTATCCATAAAATTGAGCACCGTTTCATCGACATACATCTTGAGAATATTGTTCTCTTTGATGGCGCGCAAAGTTTCCTTAAGCTGCATCACATGCCTGAGCGTTTTTTCGATGGTCAGCTCCAGGTCGTTAAAATCCACAGGTTTGGTAACGAAATCAAAAGCACCACGGTTCATGGCAGTGCGAATGTTTTCCATATCGCCATAGGCCGAAACTATCACGGATTTGAGCAGGGAATGTTTTTCATTTAATTTACTGAGCAAGGTGAGTCCGTCCATTTCAGGCATATTGATGTCGCTGAGAACAAGGTCAATGTCGTTATGTACCTCGATCTGTTCAAGCGCCCGGCGACCGTTTTCCGCAAAAACGAATTCATACAGATTCTCCCTGATCTGCTTTCTGAACTTTTGTTTGATGAGGATCTCAAGATCTGCCTCATCATCCACTACAAGTATTTTAGCCATCATATTAGGGTTTTGATTTTTTCTTTAAGTTGGTTAAAATCCACAGGTTTGGTAAGAAAGTCGTCAGCACCGAGCGCCATTGCCCGTTTGTGATTCTCTTCATCACCATAAGCTGTGATCATCATTACAAAGGGTGGCGGAACTTCATGCTTTTGTTTGATGCGGTCGAGAAGATCAAGTCCGCTCATACCGGGCATATTGATATCCGAAAGAATCAATACAGCTTCATGCAGGTTTCCATTCAGATAATTAAGTGCATCCTCACCCGAATATGCAAATTCAAAACTCAATTCGCCATTACGTATCTCTTTTCTGAACCTTTGTAAAAACAAAGGCTGAATGTCTTTTTCGTCATCTACAACGAGTATATTCATAGCTATCGATTAGTTGGTAAATTAATTTTAAAAGTTGTTCCTTTTCCTGGTTCCGAATCAAGGATCAGTTCGCCACCATGGCCGCGTATAATAATGTCGTAACTGATGCTCAAACCCAAACCGGTTCCCTGTCCGGCAGGCTTGGTGGTAAAAAACGGCTGGAAAATTTTTGATCTAATTTCCTTCGAAATTCCGGTACCATTGTCAATTACTGATATTTCAATATGGTGATCAAATTTCCTGGTTTTTACAATAACCTCTGGTTTATAATCTTTTATCGACTGTTTGCTTTTTTCTGATACACTAAAAAATGCATTATTGATCAAATTCAACAACACCCTTCCAAAGTCCTGTGCAACAACATGAACCAAAGGAAGCTGCTCATCCGCCTCCAGTTTAAAATCCGATTGGAATGATTTGTCTTTGGCCCGTAACCCGTGATATGCCAGCCTTAAGTACTCATCTGCCAGTGAATTTAAATTAACTTCAGTTTTATCTCCTGCACTACTTCTCGAATGCTCCAGCATCCCTTTCACAATGCTGCTGGCCCGTTTGCCATGCTGATGTATTTTATCGAGGTTTTGTTCAAGGTCGGTGGCCAGTGAGTTGGCTTCCTCCACGTTGCCTTTGGTCATTTCGTCGCGAAGATCGTGCATAAGATCAACACTCACTTCAGAGAAATTATTTACAAAATTGAGTGGGTTTTGAATTTCATGTGCGATGCCGGCCGTAAGTTCACCAAGGCTCGCCATTTTTTCAGCATGGATCAGTTGCGATTGGGTATTCTTCAAATTCTCCAGCGATTGCCTCAGCTCGGCGGTTCGTTCCTTTACCTGTTCTTCCAGGATGGCTTGTTGATTCACAGCCTGCTGCCGTTTTTCTTCAGTAACTTTTAATAATTCCTCCGCATTAATTTTAATCTCTTGATTGATCTCCTTAAACCGGAGGGATATATAAATCATCAGTGATGTGGGGAACGTGAGGAAGGCAATATAATAAGTGATATAATTTTGAGGTGAACCAGCGATGATGATAACTGTAAAAAAGGTGATAATACTGAAAAGAATCACAAAGAAGCCCACTATAATGGCCCATTGCGCACCTTTCAGCTTTTTCCAGGATTTGATAATATAATAACACCCGGTTCCAATATAAAAAAGCATGATCACTGCATTCAGCACATCAATCCTGGTAAACTGCATGTTTACAAACATGATCAGTGCAGGAATGGCAAGGTACCAAATGGAGCGGATGCTTTTTCCGGCAAACACCTTAGCGAATATAGCTGCAATGGAGAACAAGAGTCCGGCCAGGGCAAGGTTAAAAAATGGTTTTACCAGGGTGAAGGTTTGAATACTGATATTGATCACATTGGAATTCGGGATCATAAAGAATGTGATGAATGTGGATAACGATGCCGCAAAAATGATGTATTTGAGGATACTTTCACGTCGGTTTAAAAAATAAAGCATGATAAACAATAACAAAAGGACAAGGCTGGCAGTGGCCGTAGAGATCAATCCTGTATACATTTTTCGCAGGCTTTCCTTCTGTGCCTGTTCATAGGTACTTTCATTGATGCTCATGGTAAAAAACAGGACATCATCGGTAGTGATCAAATTGTAAGGAAATCCGAGCGGTTCATGTAAATAATGCAAAGCGATGAGGTGTTCTTTGCCCGGCTCAAGGTCGATGGTACGGAAATACAGGAGATTGGTCCCTTCATTTCGTTCGTAAGGTTTCCCAAAAGCGCCGGTGCTGCCGTAAGAATGATACAATTCTCCGTCAATGTACATGTCGATGGCCTGTCCGTAATTGCCTAAGTTGACATACAGTGTCGAGTCGCGGAACAATTCATCAAGCTTCACTTTGATCCTGAACCAGCCTTCCACTTCTCCCTTGCTATTTTGCAAATCAAGGGTTAAATCAATGGGCCTTCGGTATTCCCAATCGCCGGTGTTTATATCAGGATGGGCCCATGAAGCATCATTGCCGATATGAAACAACCAGTTTTCAGATTCTGACATATCAAAAGATCCGTCCTTATTAAATCCATGCTGATCGATGATTACTACCCCATCATCGGCAAATCCAACCGATGCGGCCATCAGGGCCACCAATACAAATAATATGTTGATTTGCTTCAAAATCATTTATTCTCAGTTAATGTGATGATAAATTCACTTCCTTCGCCCACTTTACTTTCCACCCAAATTTTACCGCCATGGCCCTTGGTAATGATATCATAACTCATGCTCAAACCCAGCCCTGTTCCCTGGCCTGTGGGTTTAGTGGTAAAAAACGGCTGGAAGATCTTTGCCCTGATCTCTTCCGGAATTCCGGTTCCATTGTCCTTTACCGATATTTCAATTTGATGATTTACTTTTTTGGTTTTAACAACAACCTCAGGATTATAACCAATAACTGACTGTTTGGTTTTTTCGGAAACACTAAAAAATGCATTATTGATCAAATTTAGCAGCACCCTGCCAATGTCCTGTGCTACTATGTTAACTTTTGGAAGCTGCTCATCTGCTTCCAGCCTGAAATCCGATTGAAAGGATTTATCCTTTGCACGAAGTCCGTGATATGCCAATCGCAGGTATTCATCGGCCAGTTTATTGATGTCGACCGGTTCTTTCTCTCCGGTTCGGGTACGGCTGTGCTGGAGCATCCCTTTTACAATGCCTTCGGCACGTTTGCCATGTTGGTTTATCTTATCCAGGTTTTGCAACAGATCGTCAGAAATTGCCTGCACTTCTTCTTTATCATCGTTTTCTAAAGCTTCCTTTAATTCATTTATTAAATCCCTGCCTACTTCCGAAAAATTGTTGACAAAGTTGAGCGGATTTTGTATTTCGTGGGCAATGCCGGCCGTCAGTTCCCCTAAAGAAGCCATCTTTTCTGCCTGTACAAGTTGGGTTTGTGTGGCCCTCAAATTAGCCAGGGTATCATTCAGCTTGTCATTGAGCTTTTTCTTTTCGATGAAGCGAAAGAAAACAACAATAACAATGATGAAGGCAATGATCATTCCCGACAAAAAGATATTTCGGGTTATCCGTTCGCGATTGATCTGGGCTTGCTTGAGTGCCATAATTTTTGCATGGCTTTCGTCTTGCAAGGCAAGTTTGTTTTCAAATTCAAGCTTATTTGTAAGTTTTGTTATCTTTTCCAGATTTTCCGTCGCTGCCAGTGTATCATTGAGTTCGGCATACTTTAAGCTATTCAGGTATGCGTTTTTATAATCTCCCAATCCGGCATACACCTCCACCACATCTCTGTAAATTTCTTTTCTAAAATTTAGTGGAACTCCGGGTAAATTTGCTTCGGCGGCTTTAACAAAAGCCAGAGCCTTAGTATAGCTTTTGGTAGTCAGGTTAATTTTGGCCAAACCCATATTTGATTGTGAATTCCCGGTAGGATCATCAAATTCGATACTTAAGGCCAGTGCGTTATTAAATTGTTTTTTTGCGTTTTCAACATCATTCAGCTTAAGGTACAGGCCACCAAGACGGACAAATGCATTAACGAGCATAATTTTATAGCCGGCATTTTTACCATAGGGAACACCTTTTTCATAGCTTTCAATGGCACCAATTATATCTCCCTGTTCAGAGAGGATATCCCCGATATAGAGGTAACTTGCAAAGGTATTGTAAGTGTCATTTGTTTTGAGCCTGATATCGAGGGCAGCACGATGCTCCATCAGGGCCGAATCGAGCTTGCCTGCACTCATGTACGTTACCCCCATGTCGTTATGTATCCTGGCTATGCCCCACAAATCGTTTTGCATATCGTAAATTGAAAGTGCCTCCCTCTGGCAATTCAGTGCCTCGTTCCATCTTTCCACAAAGGCATAAACAAAACCCATAGCAAGCAACGATTCAACCAGATTTAAGGTATCCTTTATTTCCCTGCTAATTTTGAGTGATTCCATCAGGTTTTCCATCGATTCACCATAATCTCCTATATAGCGCTGCAATAAACCAATATTAATCAATTGCCCGGCATAATTTTCTTTATCACCCAGGTTTTTGAAAATATCCCGTGCTTTTGAAAAATATTGCAATGCTTTTTCACTTTGTCCTTTACGATCGTTAATACTTCCCAATCCCTGATAAACCAGTGCTTCTTCAGATAAATTCCCTGTCCCCCCGATCAATTGTAATGCACAATTCAGGGTATCTTCCGCTATATTTATATCAATACGTCTGATGGTCATTGCATAAGTAACAAGACTACGGGTTAATAAAACCCTGCCCCGAATAGCCAGCTCAGCATTTGTTTTAACCAATTCGGATCCATAAAAATCTCTGGCCCATTGCAAGGCTATAGCAGCATGTACTGAGCTGCTGTCATATTCAAATTCATTGTACAATGAATCGGCTAATTCAATATTCCGAAGTATCTTCAGCGTATCTTCAATATTGTAAATAGCAGGTGTAGCAGAAACACCTGAAATCCTGAAAAATATTTCAAATAGCACTAATAATATTATGACACCCGGATTTATTTTCATGATACTTTTATTGGTAATACAAAAATAAAAGTACTCCCTTCTCCATGATGCGATTCAACCCTCAGGTCGCCGCCATGCGCTTTAATAATATCAAAACTTAAACTTAAACCCAGTCCGGTTCCCTGCCCTGTGGGTTTGGTGGTGAAAAATGGCTGGAAGATTTTGTCTCTGACATCATCAGGGATGCCGGAGCCGTTGTCTTTTACGCGGATGGTCACCCCCCTGCCTCCGTCAGCTGACGGAGAAAGTTCTGTTTTCACAATAACCTGTGGTTTGTAATTTTCGGGGTTCTTTTTGGCTTTCTCCGAAACCGCAAAAAAGGCATTGTTAACCAGGTTTAACAGCACCCTGCCGATATCTTGCGCTACCACATTAATCTCCGGAAGATTAGGATCGGTTTCGAGTTTAAAATCAGCATTGAATGACTTGTCCTTTGCGCGTAATCCATGAAAAGCTAATCTCAAATATTCATCGGCCAGGGCATTGATGTCGGTGGGTTCTTTGGTGCCGGTGCTGGTCCGGCTGTGCTGCAACATGCTTTTCACAATGGCATCGGCACGTTTGCCATGCTGGTTGATCTTTTCTTCGTTTTGGATGATGTCTTTGGCGAGATCATCTGCTTCTTCCAAATCCCCTTTTTTAATTTCTTCCCTCAGTTCAGTTGCAAGCTCAATGTTGATTTCTGAAAAATTGTTGACGAAGTTTAACGGGTTTTGGATTTCATGCGCAATGCCTGCAGTCAGCTCTCCGAGTGAAGCCATCTTTTCAGAGTGGATGAGTTGCTTTTGTGTGGCTTTGAGTTCGGTGTATGCCTTTTCGATTTCTTTGGCCTGGGCAAACTCTTTTTCTTTGGCCAGTTGGCGCTCTTTTTCAAGTAATTGCTTTTTCCGAACACGATCGAAATATAGTATTGCTGCAATGAAAACGACGCCATAAAGAATATAGGCCCACCAGGTGCGCCACCAGGGCGGATTAATGACAAAACTTAGGGATATCGGATCCTGATTCCAAACACCATGGCTGTTTGCAGCTTTTACCATAAAACGATAATTACCGGGAGGCAGGTTGTAATAATAAGCCGACCTTTGATTACCGACCATCCGCCATGATTTGTCATAATTCTCGAGCATGTAGGCAAACTTATTTTTTGCCGGATCGTCGTATTGTATGCCTGTATAGTCGATGGAAATATTATTTTCGGAATGTGTCAGCTCAATGGGCTTTTTATTCCCTGAATTTTCACTAAAAGGTGAACCAATGGAAACAGATTTGTCCCCAATATTGAAATGCGTAACGAAGGTGACCGGAGGCATTGAATTGCGGGAAATATCCTCCGGTTTAAAGTAGGTGATACCGTTATTTCCTCCAAAAATGAAATATCCGGTCGAGGTTTTCAGGTACTGCCCATCCGCATATAAAAGCCCCTGGATGCCATCTTTTAATGAAAAGTTATTAAACTGCTCATCTGAAAGACTAAAACGGCTGATACCATTGAACGTACTGAGCCACAGCGCCTGGTTTTTTTCATCACCCAGGATCCCCTGAATGCTCGAGGAGGGCAATCCGTCATTTGTAGTAAAAGTTTTAATATCACCGCTGACCATATCATAGCGGCTTAGTCCACCCTGCCAGGTTCCGACCCAGGCTATTCCATTTGCCTCTTCATAAAAGGAGTTGATATCCTGCGACCTGAAAACATCCCCCTTTGCAGGATCGTACCCATGCCTGGAAATCACTCCGGTTTGGTAATCGTAAAGGAACAAACCAAGATCGGTGATGATCCACAGGCCATGCAACGGACTTTCATATACATTGGTAACTATATTGGAATTATTCCCTGATCCGGGAAGTTGCGCCAGGTTAAAGTACTTTTTCGCTGTTTTCCCCTGGGGTTGCATAAACAATCCGTCATAACTGCAATACCAAAGGTTCCCACGGCTGTCGGTGTAAATAGTATTCAGCGAAACCGATCCACTGATTTGATCAATAACTGTATCTCTGACCCTGAGTGAATTTAGGTCGAGCACTTTATATTTTCGGAAAGAGGATTCGATCAGCAGAGTCCCAGTTGATATCTCTCCGGGAATATTCAGCCATTCAATAACTGGATCGATATCATTGTAAATGTAGGGTTTCACGATTTTATCCTCGAGGTTGATGCGGTTGATTCCGGTATTCACTCCACTGCCCCGGGTTGCAGCCCATACATCACCTGATCTGGATTCCAGCATTCTGACGGACCATCCCGTGGTTATGGTGGAAGGATCACTTTCATCCCATTTGAATGAATTGAGCAGGTTTCGCGGATTATACATCAGCAGCCCCATCGACTCGGTTCCGATCCATATGTTCCCGAACCGGTCACCGATCACGTCAGAATACCGGTCGCGCAGTAGCCGCTCAGTGGAATGAGGCTCAAATACCTCAAGCTTCCCCGTTCCAGGATCAAACTGCATCAGGCCTTGTTGGCTGGCAATCCAAAGGTGCTGGTCCCCATCAAAGTACATCTGGGTCAGGTTATTGAAAACATCCCCTTCAAATGGAATATCAAGTTTCCTGTTTGTAAATTTATCTGTTTTAGGATTAAGGCTGTACAATCTGGACATACTGGTTGTAGTCCATAAAACCCCTTGTGAGTCGATGGCGAGACCTGAAGCATATTCCCGTTCACCGATCTGGGTCTGTGCACCTTCGGGCATGGAAACCCGGTGAAGCAAATTAAGGGTGTCGATTTTATAAAAACCGGTCCAGTCGCTAAGCCATATATTGTCATCGGGATCGATGCAACTGAGAAAAGTGCTTCGGAGGCTGTCGCCGGGTTCATAACGCTCCATTCGCTTAGTTTTTAAGTCATAATAAAACACCGTATGCGAACCCGGAGTATTGTATGTTGAGGCAATCCCAAAATAGACTCTGCCATGTTTATTATCGGTAATAGTGGCAACAAAAGCCTGAAACATACCCTCGTTATCGATGTAATCTCCGAAAGGGTACCGAGTGAACGATTCATAATCGGGATTATAACGGTATACTGCCTCTTGACTACCAATCCATATATTTCCTTCGCCATCCTCATGAAGTACATAGGTTAGCAATTCACCCATGGTGGTAGAATCGGTCAGATCAGGGTGGTAACGTTTGTATTCATAACCGTCAAACCTTACCAGCCCACTTTGTGTTCCGATCCAGATATTTCCCCGGCTATCAGGCAGGATATCAAAGATCGGAGTCCCTTTCAATTCATCGAATTGGGTGAGTTTGGTGACATCGAGCTGTGCCTGAACACTGAAACAGGACAGGATGAATAACAAAGACAATATGCTGGCCGGACGTATTTTCATGATTGCTGATTTGGTAAACTTAGGGGTAAAGTTACGATGAATTCGGTTCCCTCTCCGGCTTGTGATTCCACTGTAATTTCTCCGCCATGCCCTTTGATGATGATATCGTAGCTCATACTCAAACCAAGTCCGGTTCCCTGCCCGGTGGGTTTGGTGGTGAAGAAGGGCTGGAAGATCTTGTCTTTGATTTCGGTGGGGATGCCGGGGCCGTTGTCTTTGACGCGGATTGACACCCCCCTGCCCCCCTCAAGGGGGGAATTGGAGGTCGTTACAATGACCTGTGGTTTGTAATTTTCGGGGTTCTTTTTGGTTTTTACAGAAACCGCAAAGAAAGCATTATTGATCAGGTTTAGCAGTACCCTGCCGATGTCCTGAGCGACCACATTAACCTTTGGCAAACTCTCATCTACTTCGAGTTTAAAATCAGCATTGAATGATTTGTCCTTTGCCCGTAGACCGTGGTAAGCCAGTCGCAGGTATTCATCGGCCAGGGTGTTGAGGTCGGTGGGCTCTTTGGTGCCGGTGCTGCTCCGGCTGTGCTGTAACATGCTTTTCACAATGGCATCGGCGCGCCTGCCATGCTGGTTGATCTTTTCTTCGTTGTGGATGATGTCTTTGACGAGGTCATCAGCTTCCTTCAAATTCCCATTTTTGATCTCTTCCAGGAGATCGCCTGCCAGTTCTATGTTGACTTCCGAAAAATTGTTGACGAAGTTTAACGGGTTTTGAATTTCGTGGGCAATGCCGGCTGTCAGTTCACCGAGTGAAGCCATCTTCTCGGAATGGATCAATTGTGCCTGAGTAGCTTTTAACTGGTCATAAGCTAATTCGATTTTTCGTTTGGCTTTTTGTTTTTGTTTGCTGTTTCGATAAAGCAAAAATGCAATCACTAAAAGTGTAAAAAGTCCTCCCATCAGGGCATTTGTCCTTATTTTGCTTTGATAAAGTATTTTCTCTTTCTCCAGTTCCTGTTGATGGAATTCCTGGTCAAACTCTATGTTTTGAAATTGTTTTATTTTATCCGCATTTGCCAGGCTGTCTTTTGCATTTACAGAGAGTTCCAGGTATATGAATGCACTGTCCGTTTTGCCTTTCATTTTGTACGCCGATGAAAAGGAGGAATAAATCCAGGGGAGAATCCGGATTGAGTGCATCCGATTGACTGTTTTTAAAGCCATTTCTGCGTAAGCAAGGACAGAATCAGGCATTTTCCATCTATTATAGGTTTGTGCCATGGAGCTATAAACATTGGCCAGCGCCATAAGATTATTTTCATTCCTTTTGCCTTCACGAATTGCGTGATTAAAATATACCTGTGCAGAATCTGGATTACCTTTTTTCACATAGGTTTCGGCAATTGAAATATAAATTATTCCATTGTATTTTGAATATCCCAGGCTGTTGGCAAATGTTAATGCATGTTGCTCAAAAATGAGCGCAGAATCCAATCTGTCAAGACTTGAATAAAGATCCCCCAGATCCATATTCACCAGGAATAGCATATGCGGGTCGTTTACTTCTTCTGCTATTTTCAACGATTTGAAATAAAATGACCTGGCTTTCTCATCATTTCCGGTGGAGTGGTACAATAACCCGAGTAAGTCGTAAATGCTTGATAACATATATTGCCTGGCAAGCCGGGGATTTTTACTTTTTGAAAATGCAGTTATATTCCAGATATTTTTCTCGCTTTCCTTGTCTTGAGCTAAATTTACAGTCTGCAAATAATAATGGAGCGATTGCGCATAATTCCCGGTGTTCCACATGGAGTATCCTAATTCCATGGAAGCATGCGCCTCCCAAAGTTTTTGATTAAGCTGCCTGGCAATTTTTAATTCGTACTGACGAAAAAAGATAGCGCTATCCTGGTTTGCTTCATCATAGTACATTCCAAGCTGTTTGCATATTTCCATCCGAATTGTATCGTTCTGTGTTGCATGAAATACGACCAACAAGCTATCTGCCTGTTTTTTTGTCGGTTCATCAAAAATGGCATTTTGTGCCATTAAAAATGACGGGAATAATAAGAGGACTATTTTAAGCAAATACTTCATATTGTTAATTTAAATCAGGGGCAATTGAATGGTAAACTCACTACCTTTTCCCATTTCGGTTTCAAGCTTTAGTTCTCCCCCATGCCCTTTTGTAATAATATCGTAACTCATGCTCAACCCCAACCCGGTTCCCTGTCCGGTTGGCTTGGTGGTGAAGAAGGGCTGGAAGATCTTATCTTTGATTTCGGTGGGGATGCCGGGGCCGTTGTCTTTGACGCGGATTGACACCCCCCTGCCCCCCTCAAGGGGGGAATTGGAGGTCGTTACAATGACCTGTGGTTTGTAATTTTCGGGGTTCTTTTTGGTTTTTTCAGAAACGGCGAAGAATGCATTGTTGATCAAATTGAGCAACACCCTGCCTATGTCCTGAGCGACCACATTAACCTTTGGCAAACTCTCATCGACTTCAAGTTTAAAATCGGCATTAAACGACTTGTCCTTTGCACGCAAACCGTGGTATGCCAGTCGCAAATATTCATCCGCGAGGGCATTGAGGTCGGTGGGTTGCTTTTCACCGGTGCCTGTTCGTGAATGTTCGAGCATGCTTTTTACAATATCACTGGCGCGCTTACCGTGATGGGTAATCTTTTCAAGGTTTTGCAGGAGATCGGTAGCAATGGCATTGACCTCTTCCGTATCACCATTTTGCAATTCTTCTTTCAATTCTTCTATTAAATCGGTGCTCACTTCCGAGAAATTGTTTACAAAGTTGAGCGGGTTTTGTATTTCATGGGCGATACCGGCTGTAAGCTCTCCAAGACTGGCCATTTTTTCCGCATGCACCAATTGTGTTTGCGTTGCTTTCAGATCACTCAGCGCTTTTTCTACTCGCTCTTTGGCTTCTTCCAGCACCACAAAATCCTCGTAACGGGCATAGGCAAACGAGAACGCTTCAGCCAGCGATTTCACCAGGTCGATCTTATCCTTTTGAAGCTGCTCAACATGTCCTACATAAAGCATCCCCTGCGCAAATGGGATAAAATGCAAATGCAACGATTCGGGAGGTTCTTCAGCACCCTGGTATTTTTCAGGCACCGTTACCTGTCCGAGATGCATCATTTCTTTGGTCCATTTGACAAATTCTTCACGGTTCCAATGGGTTTGATATACTTCCTTTTTCTTCCAGCTTGCCACAGTGGCAAGGGCTAAATCGTTGGCCTTAAAATCAAGATCGAGCACACCCAGTGGCTTTCCATCCGGTGTGGTAAGGTACACATTTACATGTTTTTTAATTTCGTCTACAATAAATAATCCGCATCGAAAGAAAGGAACTTCAAGCGTTTTTAGCTCGCGCCAAACGAGTGGGGTTAGCTGTTTCAGATCTTCGGTAGTGCGCATACTTGCGATCTGTCCACGGATGCGATCGAGCGATGCCTGTTTTACTGCCTCACTTGCCTGGGCTTCCGCTCTTTGGAGATCGAGGAAGCGGGTGTAAGTTTGCTCAAATACCCTGGCAAAACGTTGAAGGATATCAAAATATTCATCTTTCATTTCCACCAATGTATGAATGGAAAAGAATCCTTGCTTAAAGAAAACCTGATTCAGGATTGCCGGTTCTGAAAGAATCTTTTTCTTATTTATTTTTTCTGGTTTATATTCTTCAAAATCGCTGAATTTTCTGATGTATTGCGTCCATTCCAAACGGTTTTTGCCCTTGATGAAATCTACTAAAGGAGCGCTTTGTTTTTTCCAGCCATTATAAACCTTTTTCAAGTGCTTATTTTCGGTTAGGGGAATATTGGGTGCTAATGGCATCACTTTCCCATCACTGGTTGTTGACCACAACTGACAATATTTTGTTTTGGCATTGATGATCCCCAGGTTGCAGCGATAAGGCTTTATGCCCAGGTCGTCCAATTGATAAAAAAGGTTAGCCACCACCTCACTCAATTCCTCACTTTTCTGCATGGCCATTGTTTTTGCCCTGACCCTTTCGAGCGCCAGATCGATTTGGGTTTCACGGTTTTGTCGTTCCGCACTTTTTAAATCTTCAAAACGACGGTAAGCTAAATCAAATACCCCCGCAAAACGTGTGAGGGTGTCGAGGGATTCCTTCGGAGGTTCGGCAACATATCCCGGCAAACCAAAGCCAATTTCACCGTGGGTTGTTCTTGCCATGATAAAAGTTAGCCCACCCAGTTGCCGAATATCATCCCGTGATGGTGCATTGGGATCTACTTTTTCATAGTGGCCGTGTTTGTTCATATTGTCTATATAATCCCATGCTCCATCGGCATCCAGGGGCAATACATAAACCGGGTCATTGCCATTTTCCCATTTTGCCAGGTCCGGAATATTCTCGTGCACATATTTCGGGATTGTAATAACCATGCCGATCCGGCTTCCATCATCAGAGGTCATCCACATTTTGTACGCATCCGGTTGCCACTGCATGTGCCAGAAATAGTCAGCTTCATGTCCAAGACTTATAAACTCTTTACGCATGCTTACCACGATATCAAATAAATCTGAAGACTCCTGCATGGCGGTGACCTGCGCACGTATCCGCTCCAGTGAAAGCTCCACCAGTGCTTCCCGCGCCTGCTGTTCAGCCTGTACCATATCGGTGTATCGTTTGTAAGCAAATGTGAAGACGTTGCTGAAGCGGGCGAGGACAGACTTTTCCAATTCAGTCAGGATTCCGAAATTGGAAATCCCAATAGCGCCATTTCCGAAAGAGTAAAGGTTATAAGTGAGTAAATCGATCTTATCGAGCCTGGGATCGGGTGCCTCCCCGTTGGTGATCCTCATTTTTATCAGGTCTTCCAGTTCCTTACCTTCCAGGATGAGCTCAAAGAAATCGTCGGTAGTATTTGCCATCATTTTGAACTGACCTTCCAATGTAGGATCATCGTGATACGACATTTGGGTGATCGTACCCGACATTTCGTGGGAGTAATCGTAATCGGTGAAGGTATCGGTGTTGCCGTTTTTGATGTCGATGAGCGCGTTGCGGATGTTGGTAAAACCGAGCTCGAGTAACTGCTCATACAGCACCTGGGCTACCTGCAGCATTTCATCTGATTTTTGCAGACTGAGCGCCACACTTCTCACCTTTTCGAGGGATGCTTCAATCTGGGCTTCCCGTGCCTGTAATTCAGCTTTTTGAAGATCGAGAAAGCGCGTGTATGTTTGTTCGAATACATGCGCAAACCGAATAAAAATCTCATGTGCTTCCGGCTCCGGTTCAAATGTTATAAAAATGATGTAGCCGAATTTGAAATAGGCAACATGATCGATTTGCGATGTAGGGAATGGAATTCCGGCATCTTTCATTTTGAGCAGTTGCTCACCCACGCCCGGCAGGCTGCACAAATATTCATAGTGCGCCGGGCATTCGTTTTCGCCGATTTCATTGATTAGTAATTTTTCTCCTTTCTGGCCCGCTTCATAATAGCGGAGAAAAACACCCTCCCGCGGTGTCCGGTATTTGGGAAAAGTTCCCTGACCGTTGCTGCCCCATTCCATTGAACCATCAGGATGGTCGTCATAAATATTGAAGGCACAAAACCAGGTTTCAACACCCAACGCTTGAACCTGCCTGACAAGTTCGAGAGAGAGGTCTGCCAGTTCTTCACTCTTTTGCATACCCATCGACCGGCTTCGTACTCTTTCCAATGCAGCTTCAATCCGTGCTCCCCGTGCCTGAGCTTCTGCTTTCTCAAGGTCGAGAAAGCGCGTGTACGATTGCTGAAAAACTTTTCCGAAGCGCATCAGGATCTTATTCTCTTCATCGGAATAAGGCCTTCCTGAAAAGTTTTCGATGTACAGTCCCACATTGTCCAACAATACGGTTGATATGGCCAGTCCGGGGCACTCAAGATAGAACTTCTTCGAATCTTCGGGTAATTCCGGTATGAATTTGAAAAGCGCTTTATAGAAATTGTTTTTCGTTTCAAAATCGAGCTGGTTGGCGAAAAAATCGAGTCCTTTCTTTTTTGCTGTCACAAAGCTGTTCCAGTGGGGAGAATCGAAATAAGGAATGGCGATTTTGGTAAGCGGACCATTTTTATCGGCCAGCCAAATCAGCATATCATCCCTGTTTTTGTAATCAACAATAAAACCGGTGTGGTCGACCTTGATTCCCAAATGGTCGAATTGATCATAAATAACATGGATCACCTCGTTGAGTTCATCACTCTTTTGCATGCCCATCGAACGGCTGCGGACTCTTTCCAGGGCTGTTTCAATCTGCGCTTCCCGAGTTTGCGCTTCTGCTTTTTGTAAATCCAAAAATCGAGTGTACGCAAAACCGAACAGATCAACAAAACGTCTTACTACGTTTAAATCTTCATCCGAATATTGTTCCCGAACCATCAAAGCTAAATAGCCCAGGTTAAAGAATAGAAAATGAGCAGTAAAACTCTCAGGGGTATTTTCTATTAATTTTGATTTCTCGCCTTTAGAATAATTATATTGTTCAGCTATGCTATTTACCGTTTGGGTGCGCCTTTTCCCAGATATATTTTCTGTCAGCAAGCCTTTTTCTTTAGCCGTAATGGCTTTGTAAAATACCGGGAACCAGTCAGGCATATATTTTTTAAATATCCTTATTAGCTCCGTGAAGGAAACGGTTTCAAATGGTTTTACCGCTACTTTGGTGCGGGCCCGCCACAATTCCATACGATCGTTTTCCTCATCCACTACAGCAATGGTACACCCAAATATTTGACCTGTTAGCCTGTTAAGCTCTTCAAATAACTTATCAGTAACATTTCCAACTTCTTCACTTTTTCGCATGCCCAGGGCAAGTGAACGAACTCTTTCCAGCGCAGCTTCTATTTGAGCCTCACGGGCCTGTTCGAGGGCCTGCCGGATATCTATAAAGCGTTGATAGGCTAGTGTAAAGACTTTATGAAATCGTTTGAAAACCGCTACACTCTCCTCTGAAATTTCTTTGTATGTGGTTAATCCCAGGCCTCCTTTACCGATCGAATAAAAATAATAGTAAACAACACCGGATTCTTCGAGAAGCGGATCGGGGAATTGATCATCCTTTTTTCTCCACTCCATAAATTCCCTTAATTCCTCACCCTGAATATTTCCAACAAAAAAAGAATTGGCCGATTTCTGCATGGCTCTTACCATACCATCTGCCGAAGGATTTGCACCATATAACGGTTCTTCAAACACCTGCTTTGAATAGGCTGTGAAGTATTGGTAATTGGCGTAATTTTTTTTCTCTTCATTGATAATGGCAAGCTGCACATTGCGAATGTTTTTCACATTCAAAGCTTCCAGTTGCTCCGAAATGGCCTGGCAAACATCGGAGAGGTCATCCGGTTTTTGCATGCTCATGGCCATGGCACGAACGCGCTCCAGGGCAGTCTCAATTTCAAGTTCGCGGCGCTTATGTTCAAGGTCGGCAGTTTTTTCATCCACCAGTTTTTGCAATTCTTCGTTTTTCCGTTTCCACACGTTTTGATGCCACGTATCATTTTCGGTCTCAACCGCTTGTGAACCGTGGATATGAACCAGCTTCCATGCATTTTCAAAAAATTCAAAAACAGAGGTCAGTCGCAATGGGATTACATTTTTAGCACCATCCACCACCATTGAAACTTGAAATTCATCCATAAAAATGGCGGTTCGCTGATCAGGACTTAACCTCCTGTGAACCGGCGTCATTTTGAAATCCAGATCCAGGCCTTTTCCCTGTTCGCGCTGATCATTGATCATTTTGATGAGCCGGTTGATATCCTCGACTTTTTCATCAAGGGTAGTTCCGTAACCTGTAACATCTTTTGCCACAATGCTATCCATATTGTCAACAGGAAAATCATCCAACATCAATTTGATGTAGTCATCATAAGTTTTTTTGAGCAGTTTTTCTTTATTTGATTCCATTTCCATGATCAGCTTATCGGTAAAAGAATGATAAATTCGGTGCCTTCGTTTTCATTCGAAATAATTTTGATCTCGCCTCCATGCCCTTTGGTGATGATATCATAACTCAGACTCAGGCCCAGCCCGGTGCCTTCGCCTGTGGGTTTGGTGGTGAAAAAAGGCTGGAAGATTTTGTCTTTGATTTCATCGGGGATGCCATTGCCATTATCCTTAACCCGGATTTCAACCTGATTGTTTATTCGTTTTGTGTGGATAATTACTTCTGGTTTATACTTATCATCCACGGTTGTCAGGGCTTTAGCGAACACAGCCTGAAAAGCATTGTTGACAAGATTTAAAACCACACGTGCAATTTCCTGCCCAACAACATTGATTTCTTTAATATTCTCATCAAGGTCAATCTTGAAATCTGACTGGAATGATTTGTTCTTTGCCCGAAGTCCATGATAAGCCAGCCTGATGTACTCATCACACATGGCGTTGATATCGGTGGGTTGTTTTTCATTATTGCCTGTCCGGGAGTGTTCCAGCATTCCTTTTACAATGCTGCTTGCCCTAATACCATGATGATGGATCTTTTCCAGATTTTGTTTCAGGTCGGTAGCAATAGATTTGATTTCTTCGGAATTTCCCGTTGCAATTTCTTCATTGAGTTCATCGATCAAATCCACACTTACATCCGAAAAGTTATTGACGAAATTGAGTGGATTCTGGATTTCGTGTGCTATACCGGCGGTAAGCTCTCCGAGAGAGGCCATTTTTTCAGCATGGATGAGTTGCGATTGGGTAGCTTTTAAGTGTTCAATCGTTTCACGCAATTCTTTGGTGCGATCCGCAATCGTTTTTTCCAATTGTTTATTTTTCTCTTTTAATCTTCTCGACCGGTAATTAACAATTAATGTGATCAGCACGACGAATAAAATGCCGTATAAGATGTATGCCCACCAGCTCTGCCACCAGGGTGGAAGAATCCGGAAGGTCAGTTCATCCGGTTTACTCCAAGGACCATTGAATTCCTTTACACACACTTTGAAGGTATAGTCACCCGGACGTAAATTATGATAGTTAGGTGTTTGGGGTGTATTATCGGTGTAAATCCAGTCCTTATCTTTTCCTTCTAATTTATACTTGTAATTTATTTTATCCTGGTAGAACAGATCATTTGAGGCATAGCTGAAACCAAGCGTGTTATGATCACTGGGAAGTTGTAAACCGACGGGTATATTATAGGGATATTTTAATTCTGCCCATTTTATCCTGTTATCATAATCAGAAGAATCCGACTGTGAATCGCCATACCTGAATGGCTCATCCAAAATTGAAATTCCGGTAATATGGACCTCCTGACCTGATATGGGTGCCGGGTTCTTGTCTTTAAAAACGACAACTTTTGGATTTGGGCTGGCTACCATCCAGATATCGCCGTTCGCGATCCGAGTGCCTGTTCTTTCATGGTAGTCCTGGCGTAAAAACCCCTGATTGGATCCCAGATAAATGATGGAATATTCATCATTTATCTGCGGGTTTTTACTCATGACCATTAAACCGTCCGTTGAGCCGACAAACATTTGATCATTTCCTTCTTCCAAATCCCAAAGCTCATCTGAATGAAAACTTTCTTTACCAAAATTAGTAATGCGCTTATCTTTAATATTGATGATAGATAATCCTTTTTGTGTTGCCACCCATAACTTTCCGTTCTCAACCATAACCATGTCAGAAATCACATTGTAACACAAACCCTCATCTTCCGTGAGATGTTTTATCGTATTTTGATTTGGATCGATGATTACCAGGCCATTATCGGTGGCCAGCCAATAATTTGAAAATTCATCTTCGATAATAAGATCAACTCGGTTGCCAGGTATCTGACCTTCTTTTTCATTGATTATTTTGATCATTCCCTTTTGAATATCAAATTGGCAGAGACCCCTATTAAGTGCTAACCAGTACATGCCATGGCCATCTATCAGTACATCATTAAGCCCGGAACTGAGCTGTTGCTCATTGGAATAGCGGGTAAGTAATTTTTGACGCGGATCAATTAAGTCAAATCCTAAACCTGCACCCACAATAAAATTACCATTGTTAAGCTCTTTAATAAACTGTATTTGAGATCCGCCATTATTTTCCAATGTTCGGAGTATATCATGGTTGATCGATTTTATTTGATGCCTGTTTTTTGAAATAATATCCAGGCCGGATCCACTGCCCAGCCATATATCACCGGAGGAGCTTTCCAGGATTTCCCAAATATCAAGATCCGTTAAGCCATTGGATTTATCCAGGTATTGGATATCCAGGCCATTCAGATCTTTGCATAAGATGCCCCTCCCAACGCTGCCGATCCAAAGTATATTTCGATTATCTATATAAAGTGGACAAATTTGCCAGGGGCTTATCACTGCCGAATTAGTTGGGATCTTTTTAATCATCGTTTGCCCGGGATCCAGGATGCTTAACTCATTATTTCGAAATATATACAGATGGCCCGATGTATCTTCAATGAATTGACCAGAGAGACTGGTATTGCTCTTGAATTCCCTCAAATAATATACGGAATCTTTTGCTACATTTATTTTGGCTATGTCAGTACCGGGCCAGTTTATGGCCCAGATGTTTTCGTTTTTATCTTCGTACAGGTCGGTGACCCAATCTATATTAAATTCATCCAATCCCAGTGTTGTGTAATAGGATCGACTTTTGTCGATAACCACTATCTTATCTTGTGTACCGATCCAGATGTTATTATTTTGATCACTGAGTCCGGAGACACATTGCTTTACATCTAGCTGGTATTGTTTTATGGTAGAAACGCTCCGGTTAATTTGAAAAATACCGGAAACACTGGATGAAATTGCCCAGATCGTGCCATCATGATCCATGAGAATATCCATGAAGTTTTCTTCAGATGCATAGTGATAGACCCTGTTTGCAGTAATGTCCAGGATATTAATACCCTGCTTATCACTGACTGTCCATATCCTTCCTTCGTTATCCAGCAATAGGGCTTCGATAGCAGCATACGGGAATATGTATAAGCGTTCACCATCAAAATGACAAAGTGAGCTGGCCGTAGCTATCCATTGCCCGCCGGATCCGTCTGAAATAATATCCAATACAGAAACATCGGGCAGTCCTTCCGAAACAGAAAAATTGATAATCCCTGATTTGAGATCTTCCTGTGTTATGGGATGATCGATTTCCTTAATGACTGGTTCCGGGATTTCAGTTGATGTCAGTTCAAATGGTTGAACACTGGCTGAGTCGAACACGATAGCCTGATTTGGAGAATTATCCCAATTCAAGGCATGGGCTTCCAATGGCTCCTGCAAAGGTTGAAATTGCGGCATGGAAAAAGGACGCGAAGGAAGTTTATTCAGATCGAGAGAATACGTTTTTGGAGGTTTTATTGCTTTGGGATCCACCTCTTCCCATACGATCTCTTTTTCTTCTGAAAAACTGAATGGTTTGGTCTGCTGATTTACTTCGGCAGAGGCAGAAGAATTTTCTGGTCGATCATGTGTTTGATCACATGCCAGTAATGCTAACACTACAATTATGCAGAGTGTAAAGCGTGTAAAAAAGGTCATATTTTTCCGGTTCAATTCGTATCGTGTATTTTTATTAAACTGATGTCCTGGAAACACTGTTCCATTGATCTTTCCAGCTGTATCTTTATGTTTTATCTTTGTCATAAATCTGTGCTAATTCAATAACTTTTGCTATCGGTGCCTAATCAATCTGCCAGGTGGAATTCAAACTGCCGGCAACTTAATTATAAACTCGGTTCCCTGTCCATCCTCTGACTCCACCTCGATTTCTCCTCCATGCCCTTTGGTAACAATATCATAACTCAAACTCAGTCCCAGCCCGGTGCCTTCGCCGGTGGGTTTGGTGGTAAAGAAGGGCTGGAAGATTTTATCTTTGATTTCCGGGGGGATGCCGGGGCCGTTGTCGTGGACGTGGATTGTCACCCCCTTGTATTCCCCCTTTAAGGGGGAAAAATGAGTAGTTACAATAACCTGTGGTTTGTAATTTTCGGGGTTCTTTTTGGCTTTTTCCGAAACAGCGTAAAAGGCATTGTTGATAAGATTTAAAAGCACCCTTCCGATATCTTGTGGAACGACATTCATTTTTGGAAGGTCAGGATCAGTTTCAAGTTTGAAATCGGCGTTGAATAATTTATCCTTTGCCCGCAAACCATGATAGGATAACCTCAAATATTCATCGGCAAGAGCGTTGAGGTCGGTGGGTTGTTTTTGTCCGGAGGCGGCACGGCTATGCTGAAGCATCCCTTTCACGATGCCATCGGCGCGTTTACCATGATGAGCGATCTTTTGTTCGTTTTCCAAAAGGTCGTTAATCAGTACCTGAATATCCTCCTGATTGCCTTTTTTGAGCTCTTCTTGCAAATCAGCAATCAACTCAGCATTTACCTCTGAAAAATTATTTACAAAATTGAGCGGATTCTGTATTTCATGGGCGATACCGGCGGTGAGCTCTCCGAGGCTGGCCATTTTTTCGGCGTGGATCAATTGCTGTTGAGTTGATTTTAGATTATTAAGTGATTGTTGCAATTCCGCCCGCGATTGTTCAAGCTCTTTTTGTTTTTTGCGAATTCGGGATCTGCTGCGAAGCATCCCAGCCAACGACACAAGCAATATTACAGCAATAGCAATATAAAGTAATTCAACCCTTTTCTGATTGGAAATAGTGGTTTCCTGCGACTGGATCATGGCATCCTTTTGTGCGGACTCGTATTTGATCTGCGCTTCGCTTTCCATCCTGTCGATAATACTCTCCAGGTAATCAGCATAGGCTGAAGCATAAAGTTTATTGTATTCATTCGCTTTTTCAAAATTACCCAGTTTCTCATAGATATCAGCCGCATGCATGTAGTTTTCCCAAAGGTTTTTGGTATCACCGGATTCTTTCATAATATCGATGGCATCGAGTGTATAAGGTAATGCCTCCTGATACTTTTCCTGTAAAATAAGTACATGGCCAATGTTTGCTATCGAAGGTATTACATAACGGTAAAGCCCCATCGACAGGGATTGCTCATAATTCGACCGGTAATCAGCAAAAGCATCATCATACCGCTCCATATATTTATAAATGTTGCCCCTGCCATTCATACTTGCCATGGTTTGAATTTCCTCACCCGGTATTTTGGAAAGAATTTCGATTGATTGATTAATTGTTGCAAGAGCATCCTCCAGATCAGCTCCCGAAAACAACTGGCTGGCGGCCTTATACCTTAAAGAAACAGCCAGATCAACCCTGGCATCAATTTCCTTTTGAATAGCAATGGCTTTATCACAATAATCAACACTTTCCTGGTATTTGTCTTCATAATATAAAAGATCACAGAGGGCCGTGTAACAATTGGCGAGACCTTTTTTGTTACTTGTTTTTTCATACAACCGCAATGCATCAAAAACCTGTTCTTCTGCTTTTGCATATTCAGCCTTCGATGAATACAGGCCTCTTATTTCGAGGTAGGTTTCAGCCAATGCTCCGGTATCTTTAACCTGGGAATAATAATCGCGGATCTTTTCCATAAAATAAATGGAGGAGTCGATCCATCCAAAGTTTTCGTGGTAAAGCGATAGGTTTCGCCGGGCTTCGTTCACTGCTGAATCATCATCCTGAGCAGCAGAAACGGCCAGCGCTTCATGTGCTTTTTGATACAACAGGTTGGTATCTTTTGCATTGTTCAGGTTGTCTTTAACCCATTGATTCAGTATATCAGGATTTTGCTGGGCGAATGTCGCTAAGGGAAAGATCAAAAGGCCGCAAATTGCGGTCAGGATTTTGGATTGGTAGTTTTTTATTAGCATAAACGCAGTTAAAGCAACAGTTTAGGAAAGACGGGTTCATTCATCTTCAATAGCTAAATCTAGTAAGTAGAAAAAGGACAACTACACCTAAATAAAAATCCGACTCCTCAATGGTTCTGTCTTTCTGAAAGATATGAATCTAAAACAGCAAATGGCTTGAACTGTTCAAATAACAGTAACCGTGGACAGAAAAATCAATTATTTTGTCGGCAACGGCAATCCATGCATTTTTAAAAAAGAGAGTTTATCCCAGTAGCCGCGCTGAAATTTAATTTTACCTTCCACCACATGAAAAAAGCCACAACCTCTGAGTCCGAGTGGATCTTTCCATTCAAGGATGCCCCATTCGCCGTCCTGGAAAATATTTTCGATGATACAGGTCATATCGGCTGTGCCAAATTCAGTGGCAAACATTTTACAAATATTTTTCCTGCCAATTACCGGATCATTGGCCACCTGGTGGTTAATGGCATCAGGATGGTAAAGCTCTGCAATGGCTTCTGCATTCCCTTTATTGAATAGCTCAACCCATATCTTAATTAGCTCCGATGGTGTCATAGGTGTATTATTTTAGCCCTAAAGCTAACAATAATCCATAAACAGGAAATGAATTGTAATTTAACTCAGAGTTACCTTTATCAGGGGCTTCCGTAGTCTGTTATTTGTCAAGTTTAACAGCAGTAGCGCTTGGACCCTTTGGTCCTTTTTCGATTTCAAACACTACAACATTGTCTTTTTGAATGGGCTCAAGTGTTTGGTTTACATGTACAAACACACTTTCGTTGGTTTCCAGATCACGAATAAATCCATAGCCCTTTTCTTCATTAAAAAAAGTAACCCGTCCTTTACGAACCGGATCATATTCTTCTCTGTCTTCTTTGGAGGGAACACTCACCTCGATGTCTTCCGGGTTTATTTCTTCATAATCATCAGGATCAGGTGGCGTGGAGGTTATGTTGCCATCCCTGTCAACATAAGCAATCATATCGTCCAGACTGCTTTTGGTCTCCTCCTCTTTTCGGGCCTGCCGCTTCTGCTCCTTTTCTTTACGTTTTTTTTCTTTTCTGCTTCGTACTTCTTTTTTGTTAAATGTTTCTCTAGGTCGCCCCATGTATAAATTTTAAGATTATTAATAAACTTTTCTTATTCGTTATAAAGTTTAGCTTCATTGGATAAAATTCTTAGCAGCCAGATCATCAGATTGTGCTTATAAACCTTCGCAATCAGATAGCGAATAAGACTTATTGTATGCATATTTAAAAAAAGCTAATTCACCTGTAGAGGATTTTTGAAATGCAATTGTTGTAAAACCAATCTATTCCAAAATTCATTTAGCAGATGCTATCGTTTTATAATTTCATTGCTTATGAATTGGGTTTTGAATCAAGATATACGGATCAATTCCGGAAGAAACCAGATTAATCCGCATATCCTTAATTTTTAGCAATTCAGTATATCTCCGTCAAACCCGTAAGATGCAGCCAATCTTTAAACCGGCATGATTCATTTTACACAAGGAGTGACAGACAGCTATTAATGTGCAGATATCTGCACATTAATTTTATGGCTTAGTTATCTTGCTTTACATCTACAGCTACTAATCCCTTATCACCCTGTTTTATTGTAAAAACAACTTTCTGGTCTTCCGAAATGTAACCGTAATCACGTGAAAAGCCGCTTTGATGAACGAAAACATCTTTGCCTTCATCAGTAATGATGAAACCATAACCTTTGCTTTCGTTGTACCATTTAATTTTTCCTTTTGTCATGTGAATGAGCATTTAATTAGTACCTGCTTTTCCGTTCTCTGGCTTCGTTAACCGTAATAGCGCGGCTACCGAGAGTAGTTCCGTTTAATTCTTCAATAGCTTTGCGAGCTTCATCATCGTTATCCATGGTAACAAAAGCAAAGCCCCTGCTGCGGCCACTGAATTTATCGGTAATGATATTAACATTACTTACCGATCCAAATTCTCCAAAAGTTTTTTCAAGATCGCTATCGCTTGTCTTGAAATCTAAATTTCCAACGTAAATATTCATTTTTCAATTTTTATTACCGGTTGTTAAAGCACCACTGCACACCTGTTAAAGCAAATTAGAATTCGCAAAATTACAACAAGTAAACAGCAAACCTAAACAACCTTTTTTTATTTGTAGGATTTAAAAAGGTGGGCATTTTAGAAAATGAATCAATTGATTCAGTTAATTTTTTGCACAAATTCTCAAATCTGAATTTTTGCAAAGATAAGACAATATTATAATTGGGTAAAAAAAATACTTTTTGTGCAAGTCTTTAGATCAAAACTATTGAAAATAGCATATTATATTTTCATAAAATGTACCAGTTTACCCTGGTCAAGTTTATGACAAAAAAAAACCCCGGCACTTTGGCCGGGGCATTTCCTCAAAGTTATGAGAAAATTTACCCTATTTCTTTTTACTTAAGCAATTATCATTTAGTTGCTTGCTGGCGATAAAATAACTTTCTTCAACCAATATTTTGAAGATTCGGCCAGCGCCGACATATCGATTTCGGTATTGGGAGGAGTACCCTGCCCCTGCCTGTTAGCCGGGCCCATCCCTGATGGACCATTGCCCGGACCCATCCCATGTCCTGAATCATTTCCGGGCCGCTGCATTTGCACATCCAGTTTTCCAGTTTCAAAACCAACCGAGAATGTTTTTAATGAATCTATCAGGTAAATTTCAGGTTCAGGAAACAGCCTGTTTAGTGGCAGACTTACTTCGTAAACCAGGTCATCCTCCGGGGTTATCCTGATCATTCCATTAACTCCAATGGGACTGATATTGTTGGCTATTTCTGTTGTTCCCTCCCCGAGGATGTTGATCAGCTCCATGGCCTCCATTCCGGCTTCATACCTGCTGTTTATCAATTCCCGATCCGCTTTTAATCCCCGGTTTTGGTTTTCCGGATTTCGCATTGCCTGCTTCATTCCGGGTGCTTGTTGCATTGGAAAAACAAGTCCTTTGTCTTTTTTCTTTTTCCCCGACGGGTCAATCCACAAAGTGAGGCCTGTCATCAGTATTTTTTGCTTTAGCACCGGACTGCTTATTTTCATTACTACATACAAGTAGCGATTGTCATTACTTATTCCGGCCAGTATGCCTGATTTTATATCGTAAATCATTTCTGCTTCCCAGTCATCAGGAAACCCATTGATATGAACCGGCCGTTGTTGCCGGGAACTCCTGTAAACGTTGTCCCCGGCACAACCTGCCAGTAGCAAAACAACTAACCAGACGGTCAAACATGAACACCTTTTCATTCTGAAGTCAGTCCTAATTTTTAATGAACTTCTCAATCAATACAGCATTAGGCGTATGAATGCGTATGAAATAAACCTCATGAACCTTCATACCTCTTGCATTCACTTCCAACGATTGTTTTCCAACCTGCCTAATGCTGCTATCAATTACATCAATCAATTCACCTTGCTTATTCAGTAATTCGATGTTGACCGTGCCTTCTTTTTCTAAATCGAAACGAACAGTAAAATTATCCACTACGGGATTGGGGAATATCTCAAAGCCTGCATCAGCGGTGTTTGATGCCATTTCGGCTTCCTTATCGGGATCGAGTAATAAAAAATGTACATTTCTTTCTTCATCATAACCTGGGTGCTTACCCATTTTTTCGGGAGCTTCACATTCGGGAGCATTCTCAGGCCGGTTTTCTTTTGAAAAATTCCGAATATTTTCATGAATCTGGTTTAAGCTTTCCTCATGAGCATCAGCTATAACAAGCAAGGGTTCAATTTCATCAAGATGTTTTTTAAACATTGCCCTGTGCTCAGCACGAGACATATTATCATTTTCATTTTCCATTTTCGAACGTTGCTGTTCCATCTGCGTGCGCATTTCTGAAATGGTGCTTTTTTC
>JAGQVE010000009.1:77341-91260 GCA_020438105.1 Bacteroidales bacterium | reverse complement strand
CGCCTCGCTTAATTCCTGATCAAAATCTCTCCTTTGATCCCTGACAAAGGTCATTAATTCATCGTTGGCAAATTCGGGTGGGCCTGAATGATGTCCCCTTTTACCATCAAAATCTGCTTTCTGACGCTTTGGGACATCAGCTTCAAATGATTTCAACTGCTCTTCATTCAGCACAGATTTTACTGAAGTTATAAAACTTTCATGCAAGGACCTTATTTGTTCATGATTGTCTCCTCTCTTTGCCGTTTCCGTTTCCGTTAATTCATTTATTTGATTTACCATATCGTCGTGAAACGTATTAATTGATGCAATTTGAGAATCCGTCAGACCTGGTATCAGGCTGAACAAATGGTCCAGGCTTTTTTGCGAATCCCTGTTTTTGGAAGGACCCTGTGCAAAAACAAAAATGGATAAAAGCAACAACGTAATTGTCAAAGTTTTGAATTTTAGTGTTTTCATTTTTTCAGTTTAAAATTGTTTTGGTCAAAAGTAGAAGGCAGCTTTGCGCGTCGCAATAATTTTCAACCAAAGTGGCAAATTTTTCACCCAAATGCTTTTTAAAGTTTATTGTTTAACTGGATAACCTTTGGTTGAAATTTCAGAATCGATGGTATAAATGTTTGGCAGACTCGTTGAATAGGCATTTAAAGTATCCATAATTAAGGTACTTTTACAATCATTTTTATAAAATGAAACTACTTCAAAAAACATATCTGAATCACCTGGTTGTATGGATCAGCTATTTCCTGCTGCTTTTTTGGTTTTACAACGAAACCAGCCGGTTTGAACCGGGTTTTTTAAAAAGTCTTTTCATCACATTGGTTCAGGCAGGTGTTTTTTACCTTAATCTTTACTACCTTTTGCCCAGGTATTTCGAGGACAAACATTACCGAACATACGGATTGTATATTCTTGCCATTCTTATTATTTCCATGACACTGGTTCATTTGTTTGATCAGATCACCTTTCGCATGGAGATGAGCAATCAACTTAAGGATGCCAATTGGCAAAATATGGCCAACGAACCTGGCAGATCGGCCCCACCTCCACCCCCACGCGGGAGTATTTTCGACCTAAAGGATTTTCATTGGAAACATATCCTGTTCAATGGATTTTTTATAGTGGTAGTATTATTTTTAAGCACCATTTATTATAACATCAGCTTAACCTTAAAAAAAGAAAAAGAAGCGCTGCAATTAAAAAGCCGGATTACGGAGGCGGAATCAAACATGCTAAAGAGCCAGATAAATCCCCATTTTTTATTCAATACCCTCAACAACATTTATTCAATGGCGCAACTTAAATCGGACCAAACGCCTGATGCAGTGCACCGGTTATCTGAATTACTCAGGTATGTAATTTATGATTGCAACCAGGAGTATGTGAAGTTGGAGCAGGAGATCAATTATCTAAAAAGTTACATTGCATTAAACCTGATGAAGGATGAAAACCTCGACAACGTAAAATACAACTTTGACGATTGCAATGACCAGCTTTTAATTGCGCCAATGATACTGATCCCCTTTGTGGAAAACAGTTTCAAGCACAGCAATTTTGAAAACAAGGGAAAAACCTGGATATCCATCAATTTAAATACTACGGGAAGCAGGATGCAATTTAATGTTTCAAATACAATTCCTGAAACTGCTACAAGCAAAGACAAAACCAAAGGAATCGGGATGGAAAATGTAACAAAAAGATTGCAGCTCATTTATCCTGACAAGCACTTTTTAAACCAAAGCTCCGACAATGGAATTTACAAAGTTGAACTAATGATTGAACTCAATGAAAATTAAATGCCTCATCGTGGATGACGAGCAGCACGCCCGCAGACTGCTTGCCGACTATCTGAGCAAAATGCCTGAGATGGAACTGGCAGGTGAATGTAAAAATGCCATGGAGGCAATCCAGATTTTACGCGAAGGTAATATTGATTTAATGCTGCTTGATATCCAAATGCCGGACTTAACAGGAGTTGAGTTATTGCGTTCACTGAGTAAAAAACCGGTTGTGATCTTTACAACAGCCTATAAAGAATATGCTTTAGAGGGATATGAACTTGATGTGGTTGACTACATGCTTAAGCCAATTGCTTTTGAGCGCTTTGTTCAGGGCATAAATAAAGCCGCAAGATTCATACAACTTAAAAAAAGCAATAAAGATCCGGATACAGTAGTGGCTAATCTTAGTACGCCCTCACCCGAAATTATCAACCTGAAAGCCGATTACAAGATCTATCGCGTTCGTGTGGATGATATTCTTTACATTGAAGGCCTGAAAGAATATGTTACATTTTATACAACTTCACGTAAATATATTGTACTGGAATCGCTGAAAAGACTGGAAGAAACACTGCCCCAGGAAAAATTTAAACGTGTTCACAAATCATACATCGTAAATGTTCACATGATTGACGCCCTTTATGGCAACATGCTTGAAATAGGCAAAACGGAAATCCCTATCGGTAAATCGTATGCTGATTCTGTAAAATCAAGCCTGTTCAAAATCAACGAATAGTTTCTCATTTACTAATTTTAATTATCTTTCTTGAACATTTAAAAGCGTTGCCTGTTAGGTGGATTTATTACTTTTATGCTCAATAAAAGGGACTTTCAATTTAATCACAAATCCATGACAACTATCAATAACCGGACTCAAAACAATTTCAACATAACAAGTTTTATTAAGGAAGAAAGTTTGGGAGGGATTATACTCATCCTGGTCACCATTATCGCGATGATTTGGGCCAATTCAGGATTTTATGAGCAATACGATTTTTTGTGGCATAAATTAAAGCTTGGCATTTCCCTTGGCAATTCGGAGTTAAACTACTCACTTCAGCACTGGATCAATGACGGATTAATGGCAGTTTTCTTTTTTATGGTGGGCCTGGAAATAAAACGGGAAGTACTGGCCGGAGAATTATCCACCCTAAAAAAAGCGAGTTTACCTATTGCCGCAGCCATTGGCGGAATGGTATTGCCGGCACTCTTTTATGTTGCACTTAATTATAACAATCCCGACTATTTGAACGGATGGGGCATTCCAATGGCTACGGATATAGCTTTTGCATTGGGAATTATGTCAATTTTAGGCAGCAAAGTCCCCACCAATCTTAAAATTTTCCTTACAGCTCTGGCTATTGCCGATGACCTGGGTGCTATTCTTGTGATCGCAATATTTTATACCGAAACCATAAACATTGGTGAACTTATCAATGCCGGGATATTCCTTGGCGTATTGGTACTGGCCAACCGGCTAGGCGTTCGGCGAACAGCTTTTTATGCCATTGTTGGATTTTTAGGCGTTTGGATTTCCTTTCTTTACTCGGGAGTTCATGCTACCATTGCCGGTGTGTTGATTGCTTTAACAATTCCTGTCCGAACCAAAATCTCTGAGAAAAAATACATTGATGAGGTGTGTGTTTTGATGGATAAATTTGAAAAAGCTGATCCGAATGATCACGATTTACTCACCCAAAAACAATCGCACCTCATTTCCGATATTAGCAAACTAAGTGATGAAGCACAAACACCATTGCAAAAGCTGGAACATGCTCTGCATCCCATTACGGCCTTTTTTATATTACCCCTGTTTGCCCTTGCCAATGCAGGTGTTAGGATTGAAGGAAACATTCTGGATTTATTATTTCATCCCATCAGCCTAGGGATAATCGTAGGATTGCTGGCAGGAAAAGCCCTCGGAATTTCATTGTTCAGCAAATTGCTTGTCAAACTTAAAATTACAAGCCTGCCCGAGGGAGTTACCTGGAAACACATATATGGAGCCAGCCTCTTTGCCGGAATTGGGTTTACCATGTCCATATTTATTTCAGGACTGGCCTTTGTCCCTGAAAAATTTGTTGAAATTGCTAAAGTTGGAATTTTTGCAGCCTCCTTTATTGCAGCAGTGCTTGGCATGGTGATCCTCGGATCGGTAAAACAAAAAAATAATTAGATTCAATTTCCCGGAATTGAAGGGTAATTTGAACTTTTCACCATGGATAAGGGTTTGTAAATAAACATCAAACCATTCCTACCATGCTTAAGATATTCAACATTTTCTTTGTACTGATAGTGCTTTCTGCATCAGTTGCTTCAGCTCAGGATTCCATTCAAAGACAAAAACCAAAAACGCCGTTAAAGGACCACATTTATTTCGGTGGAAGTGTGGGCCTGTCATTTGGAAACTACACCCGCATGGCTGTTTATCCAATGGTTGGATACAAAATTACCCCAAAGCTGAGTGCCGGTGTGGAAGTGGGTTATGAATATATCAGCGACAAACGATATACTCCAAATTACAATACTTCAAACTATGGGTTTAGTGTTTTATCACGTTACCGCATAATTCCACAGATTTACACCCATGTTGAATATTCAATGATCAATTACGAATTGTATTATTTTGATGGCAGTAAAACCCGCGAATGGGTTCCTTTCCTCTACCTTGGAGCCGGTTATTCGCAGCAGCTGGCATCGGGTATAACGGCCTATGCGCAGGTGAAGTTTGATGTGCTTCAAAATGCCAAATCACCTTATGAAGACTGGGCCCCATTTTACTCTTTTGGTGTAACCATGAACTTTTAAATTCGGGACTGAATTATTTTCGTACATTCGCATTGCGACATTAAACAAAACTGTTCAAACCTACCAATATGGCAACGAGTCAAAATCCAAAACGAAAACGCCGTTTACTGATTTTCGGTGGTTCCTTCATTGTGCTTGCACTGATATTTTATTTTGGGGCTGAACCTTTTGTTGAAAACCTGATTGCCAGGGAGGTTCAAAAGCAACTAAACAGCAACCCATCGAGGCATTATGACCTGAAAACCGGCAAAATTAAAATTCGCTTTTTATCAGGGAATATTTGGGTTGACGACCTCACCCTTACTCCTTCTGATTCAGCATGGCAACTATGGAATAACGGGAGCATTAAAAGTCTTTTCGACCTGCATTTGAACGGAATCAAAATCAGGGGTCTTAAAGCACTGCGGTTTCTCAGGGATAAAAACATGGAAATTAAATTGATTAAGGCCTCTGATATACATTTAGATATCTACTCTAATCCTGATTGGAAAGGTGCTGAAGAACAAAAAAAATTAAAACTTGCTGATATTTTCACCGATGAGTTTATTGGAGCCAACATCGACAAGTTTGAAATTGAAAATTTTGCGGTAAACCGATATTTGTATGCTGATACCGGCAAACCAGCATTAAGTCTGGATTCGCTTTACCTGTCGTTTATTGCTGTAAAAATAGATAGCCAGACCATCAAAAAGGTTTTGCCATTGCAATTTGAGAATTTGAAAATCAATAGTAGCGACTTCCTGGTTAATACCTCCCGTTTTTATAAAATCGCAACGCGCGACATCGCCTTTAACCTGACTGATTCAACGTTCATTGTTGACGGATTTCAACTGATACCCCGGTATTCGAAGTATGACTTCAGTGATCAGATTAAGTACAATACCGATTGGTTCAATATTGGATCCGAAAGGATTGAGTTTCAAAATATTCACCTCAGTGAACTCGTTCAGGGCAAGGTGATCCACCTTGAAGCCATCCATATACATCAGCCTGTTATTGAAATTTTCAGGGATAAAACCTTGCCGGAATCGCCCTACAAACAAAAACCACTTGTGGCTACGATGTTGCGCAAAATTCCGATGGATGTAATGATAGACAGTTTAATAATCTCGGAAGGGAAACTGGTTTATGAAGAAACGCCCAAAGACAGAAAAGAATCAGGGAAGTTGTTTTTTGAACCATTTACACTTAAAGCTTCCAACTTCACCAATATGGACTCGGTTATTGCACAAAATAATTCGGCAAACATCAAGTTCGAATCAATGATCATGGGAAAAACCATGTTTTCTGCCAATATCACAGCCGACCTTAGCAGGACTGATGATTACTTTGAAGTGGAAGGAAAACTTGACCGGATGCCGGCCACCGTGCTGAACCCATTGGTTGAAAACCTGTTGCTGGTGAGTGTTGTTTCTGGTGATATTAAAAAAACACAATTCTATTTTTATGCCAATAACGACAATAGTTCGGGCGAGGTTTTTCTGGAGTATGAAAATCTGAAGATCGAAATTTTGCAAACCGATGATAAAAGCAAACAGCGCGTTGCACAGTCGTTTGTAGCAAACAACCTGATCCGAAACGACAATTTAAGCTCCGACCGTAAATACCTGGTAGGTCAGATTAATTTTGAACGTGATAAAAACAAAGGAATGCCAAATTACATCTGGAAGAGCATTCAATCAGGGATCGTTTCAGTAATTGCGCCGGTAGCATCCAAAGATTCGAAGGCAGAAAAACGCAAGGGTAAAAAAAGCAAGAATAATCATTAACTACTTTTTTTAAACCGGATAACCCGCATAATATTTCGTTTGTTAAGGGCAAACTCCTCCGTGCCGGTATCACCAATAAGATATCCCCAGTGTTCGAGCGAAGGTACGCGATCGAAAACGATTTTAGCCATTCCTACAAAGGGCACCACGATGAACATCCCGGGAATACCCCATAAAATGCCACCAAATAAAACACTTAAGATTACCACAAAAGGGTTTAACCGAATGAGGCCACCCACAATATTAGGAGTTAGGATATTATTTTCGGTAAACTGAATAATAACAAACAACACAACCACACCAATGGCCAGATTCGGGTTTTCGCCGGTGAGCAATGCCACCGTCAGCGGAATGGAGTATCCGATAATGGTTCCAAAATATGGAATAAAATTTACGATGGCAGCAATAACGCCCCACAATACTGCAAACTTAAGCCCAACAATCATCAAACCCAGTGAATTTAAAACACATAAAATCAGTACCACAATAAAAATCCCGGTCATGTATTTAATGGTCACCGAATTGATTTCCTCAATAATTTCAGAAGCTCTTTTATGCTCATATTCTGGGATGAGCTTCATGATAAAAGTTTTAAATTTATTGCGATAGTAAAGAAAAAAGAAAATATAAACCGGTAAAATCCCAATAGAAAAAAAGGTATTGAAAGTAGCCGTAATGGTCGTTCGTATTCCGTCGCTGCTGGTTTCAAAAAGCTGACGAGTCAATTTGATGATCTGCACCTGTTCCGGATCTGTTTCGAGGTGCAACCGCTGTTCAACTCCCAGGAAAATGGATTTAATATTTTTAATGGCCTGATCTTCCATGGCGGGCATATCCACCATAAATTCCTGCAAACGCCGGTAAATAAAAATTAAAACCCCATATAGAACCGAAATACCAATGATAATGCTAAAAATATTAGAAAGTATGCGCGGTATTCTGATTCGTTCAAAAAGACTGGCCAGCGGATAAAAAAGATAAGCGAATAAAACACCCAGAAAAATGGGGTATAAAAAATTTCGCAACTGCTGAAATATCACAAATAGCAAAATCCAGAATAGCATCAGGATGGTAAGCCTTGTAATGATAGGCATGGGAAAATGCTGTCGGACCATGAAGTTTTATTTTTTGCTATCAAATACAAATTTACCCAAAACTTGTTCATCCTACCTAAATTTTAAAAACTTAATATTTTGTTCATAATTTCTTAGGAGCTCCCTCTGAAGATTTTTATAATTTTGACCCAAATTGAGGTTTTAACTAACTTTCATGTAAAACCTACCCATTAAAGAAATTAACTAATCATATTTAAAATTAATTAAAATGAAAAAAGTCTATCTCTTTTTCGTCACACTAAGTATCGGTGTATTATCGGTGTTAAGCAGTGGCGCACAAAATCTTGTAACCAATGGCGACCTGGAGTTGTGGGATGATCCTAATACTCCTACCAGTTGGGCAAAAGCCGAAAACATTACCCAGGAAGCGGTAACAATTCATGGTGGTACCTATTCAGGAAAACAACTGGCCGGAACCTATGATCTTCAACAAGACGTTGCTGGTATTGTAGGTGGTCAAACCTATACCATCTCTTACTGGTTTCTTGACAATGATGTAGATGCCAGATCAAGGATTTGGTCGTACTGGTTAACAGGAACTACTACCCTTGCTGATAATGCAGCAGAATTACGGCCAAGTGTGTATTCATCAGATGACCCAAACTGGGTTGAGTATACAGTTACCATTCAGGCTCCGCTTGGAGCTGACGGATTCAGATTTGAAGTAAGAACCTACAATACGGGCGCCGGAGGTGGATTTATTTATTATGATGATTTCCTGGTAGAACAAGGTGGCTCTGTTGTAACCGAAATCCTTGATGCTTATGCCATTGATGCTACAAGTGTAGACGTATTGTATAATGTTGACATGGTGAGTGTCGATCCAAACGATTATTTTGTGACTGGAACTGCTTATTCAACTTTTTCTGGCGCTACGATTGATGGCACTAATCCAAAACTCGTTCACCTCACCGGTGCAAACCCTGCTATGACAGGTGACTTAACCCTTGACGATGTAAATGATGACAACTTCAGTACAAGCTTTACTTTCTATGGTGGAATTTTACCCGTATCTTATACTAACACCACCAACCCCGGTGGCGTAATGGACCTGGTCCATAAAGCAACCTTTCATGGGATCATCTCTGCAAACGATGCTTTCAACAATACCTGGGTGGCAGATGGAAGTGGAACGCGCAATGGAGTTATGATTTATGACTACGATTTTGATGCAGTAGCTTTAGAAGGTGATGAAGTTATTTTTACTGCCAAATACGCTCCATATCAGGGTCTTTCTGAACTGGTAACTGCTTCACTTATCAATAATGTTTCCAGTGGCAATTCTCCGTATGGACCAGATGTAATTGCTGGATCGGAAATTGACGAAACCACGGCAATCGATACTGATCCGGCGGAAAGCTGGGAAGGCCAATTAGTTACTATTGAAAACTTTTATGTTGAGTCATTTGATGCAACAAATTTCGAATATCGCTGTAGCTGGTCCGACGGAGCCGATGCAACTTATTATTTCAATATCGGTGACAATGTAGTATATCAATTTGGTGGCTTAACTATCAATGTTGGTGTAACTTACGATGCAGTAACCGGCATTGTGGATTGGTATAATACAACCAGTCATTACAGAATAAATCCACGTAGTCAAAATGATTTTGTAGGTGGCGAACCGCCAGCCTCACTTGAGATAATTTCTGTAAACGGAGGCATTGATCCTTTTGAAAACAGCAATTTTGAAGTGGTAGTTCAGGCACAGGATCAGTTTGGTAATGCAGCTGTTGTTGGAAGTGATGTTAACTTCACCTTTGTTTCAAACGTTGGAACCTCAGGTGTTGACTTTACAGTAGCTTCCACTATCACCGGAACTATTGGAACAGGCCTTAGTGAAGTAACTGTTACAGGTGTTCAAATGGCGCCGATTGGAACAGGAGTGGTAATTACTGTAAATGATGATGCAACTACCCTTAATTCGGGAGTTAGTGCAGCTTTTGATGTGATTGAATTTGCTGCTCCTGCACTGATCATCACTGAAGTAATGCAAAATCCTGCTACAGTACTTGACGGTGTTGGTGAATATTTTGAAGTGTTTAATACTACCGCCAGCGCTATTAATATGAACGGATATGTTGTAACAGATCTTGGAACCGAATCTTTCACAATAGCTACCGACGTAATTGTTCCGGCCGGAGGATTTGCTGTTTTTGGTAACAGCGCCGACAATCTTGTTAACGGTGACTACACTGTGGATTATGAATATGGAGCGAGCTTTTTCCTTGGTAACAGCGACGATGAAATTGTTATTTATCTGCCTGATGGAACAACAGAAGTAAGCCGTGTTGAATGGGATGGAGGACCTGTATGGCCCGATCCAAACGGTGCTGCAATGGTATTCACCGGAACCCCTACTACTGAAGTTAACAACGGAGCAAACTGGACCACTGCAACTTTAAGGGAGCCCAGTTATGTTGGACCAACCGGCGACCTCGGTTCACCAGGAACCAATGGTTCAGATCAAAACCTCGTGGCAGGCAGTTCAATTTCAGTTGACCTTACTGTTTTACTGGAAGGCCCTTATGCCGGTAGCGGCAACATGTCGAACGGACTGAACACCAATGGTTATATTCCACTCGCTCAGCCTTTCGCACCAGCACTTCCTTATTATGATATGACCCTGGCCGACGATATTGTTTGGTATTATTCAGGATCAGAAAGTGTAGCTTCAATCCCAACAGGTGTGGTTGACTGGGTTTACGTTCAGTTACGTGACGCTGATGCTCCAGTAAATGCAACTTCTGCAACCATTATTGGTGAACAGGCTGCATTCCTGCTTGATGACGGAACAGTTGTTGGCCTCGACGGTTCAAGTATGCTCGATTTTGCAGTAACCGTTAGTCAAAACCTTTATGCAGTTGTATTCCACAGGAATCACCTTGGAATTATGTCGGCCAATGCTTTAACTGATGGCGGTGGCGGAGTTTACAGTTACGACTTTACCAGCGGTGAAACACAGGTTTATGGAGGGTCAAATGGTCATAAACAATTAGAATCCGGTATTTGGGGAATGATTGCAGCCGATGGAAATGGAAACGGACTCATCCAGAACAGCGACGAAACTGCAGTTTGGAAAGTTGATCTCGGAGCTTCAGGTTACCGTGGCGGTGACTTTGAAATGACCGGACTAACTCAAAATACCGACGAAACAAACTACTGGAAACCGAACCTTGGTGGTGGTGGCCAAACACCGGCCAAAGCCAATCTGGGTTATGAAAGCCAGGTACCAAAATAAGAGCTTTTAATTTCTAAAGAAAAACCCTGGAGTATTTTGCTTCAGGGTTTTTTGTTTCATTTTGAAAAGCCATTTTGCCGGAATTGTTTATTTTTAGGCTTCAATTTAACCGATCGAATGGGAAACGATACTGAACCTACCATCCAGGAGCGGCTATTCCGGGAAATAAAACTGAAAGTAAAAGAGGACAATTCCTTTGTGCATACCATTGCGGAGCTGCTCCATGTGAGCTACGATAGTGCTTATCGGCGTATACGTGGCGAAAAGATCATCAGCGTGGATGAACTTTATAAGCTTAGCAAGGCCTTTGATATTTCTATCGATTCTCTTTTTGAAGTTAAAAGCGGGAAAACCGTTTTTAACAGTGTTTCCATTGAACCGGGAAAGATTACGCTAAAACAATGGCTCGAGGGAATACTTCTGAACCTGCAGGTTTTACAGGCCGACCAAACATCCCAAATCATTTACGCTGCTAAAGATGCCCCCTTTTTCCATTATTTCCATATCCCTGAACTGGCAGCTTTTAAAATGTTCTTTTGGGAAAAAACCCTGTTCAGGTTTCCGGGTTTTGAAAACAAACCCTTCAACCTGGCCGATACGGATGATGAGCTTCAAGCCATTGGTAAAAAAATTCTGCTTGCCTATACCAAAATCAATGTAACCGAAATCTGGAACGAGGATACCTTTTATATTATCCTGCGGCAACTCGAATATTATTATGTTGCCGGGTTTTTCAAAAACAAGGACGACCTCGATACCCTTTTCGATAAATTGGGTTTGTGGATCCGCCATCTGGAACATCAGGCTGAGTATGGTTTTCAATACTATTATGGCATTCCTCCCAATGGAGTTCCGGGCTCATTTAAACTATTTGAAAACGAGGTAGTACTTAACGATAATACTGTATTGATGAAAACCGGTGAGGCCCGCATGTCGTTTTTAACGTACAATGTAATTAATTTACTTACCACACAAGATCCTGATTTTTGCGATAAAATTGAGTTTTTCCTGGATGGTGTGCTTCAAAAATCAACCCTGATAAGTTCTTCCGCTGCCAAAGCTCGTAAACGCTTTTTCAATCAATTGATCAACCAGGTAGAGCGGTTCCGGGTAAAGCTTGCCAGTATTGATCCGCAGCAGGAATAAAAAAACCGGAAGCCCCTGCCCCCGGTTGTAATCCAGATATTATATCCTTATTAGAACAAAAAAACCATATAGATGATCAGACCCTCTGCAATTCCGGTCAGGTAAGAGATTCCCAATACATCTTTCACTTTCATTCCAATAAAACTCACCAGTGATAAAATGGCAAATATAATTGCAATCAGCACCTCCATATCCTTTACCTGATCTAAAAACCAGGTGATTCCGGTAAATGCTCCGGCCACTGAAAAGGTAATGAGGGTGTACCTGATGATCTCCGCCTTACTGAAAACGCGGTCGGTAAAAATCCGCATCCACTCACGGATGATGGTGAATATAAAAATCAGGGGAACTATTGAAAGAAAAGGGGCAAATACCAGTTTAATGCTTTTTGAAATTACCAACTCGTTGTGAAATATGAAGGTCAGTCCCGAAATCATAACAAGACCGGCAAGGATAATGGTTTGAAGCCAAAAAAGGCGTTCACGTTTTAACTGAATTTTAGGTGTTCGGTATTCCGGTGAATACTTCAAAGATGCATTTGTTGTTTCCATATTGAATTTATTTAGTTAAAAAACAAAAATGTACAAGGCCAACCCGAACAGCAGACCGCAAACAGCTCCTGAAATACGGGGATGGTTAATGGTAATATAATTTACTGCAAAGGCCAGAATTGCTGCTGAATTGATGAGCGTTGGTGCTACGATATTTTCCTCAAAAGAGGCATGCGTGAATTTCTCGATTTGTTGAATACACAAAAGGATAATCCCTACCCCGGCAATAAATAATACCACCGGAATGATCACTTCTTTTTTGTCGCTGTAATCAAGTTTTCTTTTTCTGCCAGCAGTAATATACATGGCAAACAATGCCAGCGGAATAGGCAAAATGATCGTTCCGCTCAGTTTTACAATTTCGTCAAATGATTTGGCCCGGTTTGTAATATTCACACTCAGGTAAACCAACAACATAATGGCCAGCGCCATCACAATAAAAAATACCAGGTCGAATTTCTTATTTTGAGCCATAACTATTCCTGTATAAATGCAGGTGGATTTAAAAAATCGGTTTTAATCGCAGGTCGGTTCCACACTCCTTGCAAAACCTGTTATAAATAAGGTTGTGTCCGCCACAGGCGTGACAAAGATGCTCAATCTCAGTTCCACAATTGCTGCAAAAATGGTCGTCACGGTGGATGCCGGAGCCGCAAGCCGGGCACTGCCCCTTTTCCCTTCTAATTTTCAGTATCCTTTCCTGATTGAAGTATTTCTTTTGAAGCAAATAAATAACCAGGGTAAAGATGAGGGCACCTGTTATACCGGCTGCCACTTCAGGAAGGCAATCAAACACAAATATGGATATTGTACTCATGAGTAAAAGCGAACCATACCATAACAGAGATCTGTTTATGGCATAAATAAATCGCTTCTCTTTATTAATGGTGTTGATTGCGATTCCCATTCCCAGGATCGACATTAGGAAAGCGATTCCGTAGAGAATCACCCGTTTGTTTGTAAAAGGATTTTGGGCTACCCAATTCATAAACCAATCGGTTACCATCAGATTTCCCAATTCCCAGGTGGCAAGTAAAAGGCATCCGATAATACCAACTATCAGTGCCATTTCGAGCTTACTAATTTGAATTTCGTCTTTCATGATGCATATTTTTAATTAATGAGAAATTACATCAAATTCGGGCCAGCCTGCCGGTTTAACCGGCCGGTCGAACAAAAGTGTACCGGCATTTAATTTATGGGCCATATCCACCAGGCTCATATATTTCTTCAATTCAATGTACCACGGGCAAACGATGAGTACGATGGCCTCGTTAAACAACCTGACAAGGTGGGCTTTTTCCCAGTCAAATTCCTTAAAACGCCAGATATTATAATCACCCGTTTGAAACTTGTGTGCAGGCATATTCCGGAAGGCAACTCCATTGCCGGATATAAATCCCAGAATACGCTGAAATCCATTCAAATTATTTGCACCAAAAGCATGGTCATCCCTCTCCGAAATCGGCTTAAACGTTTTCAAAAAGTGCTCTGTTGCCAGCGACATA
>JAGQVE010000009.1:0-77242 GCA_020438105.1 Bacteroidales bacterium | reverse complement strand
TTTTGCGGATGCTGTTCTTTCAGGTTTGCTTACCACGAGGATATCGGTTATTATGCTTTCCATGGTTTCGAAAATTTATGTTTACAAAATTATACCGGGAGAGCAGGCAGGCAAAACTGATTTTTGAGAACCGGGAGCTTAGTTTGCATTTTTTGCAAAAACAAATAAACCATTTCCTCTTTTTGGTGTTCTACAATGTACGTTTTTAGCCAGTTATAATTTTAACTGTAAGAAAAAAACAAAGGAGAAAACCTGGTTTTATTTCTAAATCGGCTAAAGCAACCAATCGAACAATCAATACAATGAATAAAAATTCAATCCTAATTCCAGTTGATTTTAGCGAAGCTTCATCCAGTGCCATAAAACTTGCAGCCAATCTCGCTAAAATAGACGATCTTTCACTCACACTTTTGCATATCACTTCCGGCAACAATGAACAAGAGGTGATGAACGAGTTAAAATCCACCATTGATCAAATTGCATTAAATGGGCACCCGAAGGTTGAATACAAAGTAAGAAAAGGTAAACTGATCGACGAAATATCAAGCGAGGCATGCGAGGACTGTTACCGCTACATGATTATTGGTTCACATGGGTTTAAAGGTATCAGGGAAAAAATCATGGGAACAGATATTTTAAAACTGCTCAAAACCCTGCCGGTTCCGGTTATTTGTATTCAAAAAGGGTATGAACTTCCTGAAACCGGAATTAAGAAGATACTGTTCCCTGCGAGTGAGCATGAAGCATTTTCGCAAAAGATACAGGCAACCTTATTAATGGCTGTGAGTTTTAAGGCCGAAGTATTTATTTATACAGTTCAAAAACCGGGTACCGAATTATCCGGAAACCTCCGGGGTAATATCCGGATGGCCAAAGCCGAATTTGCAACTGCCAATATTCCGTTTACAGAGGTAACTGAACCACAGGAAAACTTTTCGATTGGATATTCAAAACAGATCATGGCTTTTGCATCAAAAAATGGAATGGAAATGATTTCACTGATGCTAAATCCAACGCAGGAAAACTATTATTTCGCGGATAGTGACAAAGAAAGGATCCTGACCAACGATCTGAAAATCCCTGTTTTATGTACCAATGATAAATACCCTGCTTAAAGAAATAACTTTCCGGAATTAACATTTTAAATTCATTTCTACCGCCGATTGCTGTATTTTCAGCGAATTCCCTGTTTTAGGTTCAAGACAAATCCTGTCTGTATAAATGTGCCTTTAAATTAGAGTTTTGATGATTTGTGCTTTTGCCTTAAGGATAGTAAGCAGCACATGGGGCTTTGGTGATAAAATCCCCTTTTGCTGATGCTTCTTGCGAGCAGGCAGGGCTTCGGAAGATAAAAAAACCGACCGGAAGACTTTCCGGCCGGTTTAGAAGTAAGGTGATGAAAAGAAGAAAAGAATAAACCTAATTATTAACCAAAACCAATTTTTGAAGGATGTTCACCTTACTCTATGTAAAATATAAGCCGAGACAAATATAACATTTTCTATTAAAAGTCAATACTTTTTTGCAAATAAGTTACAAAAAAAATTATTCACAAATCGACAGCTTAGGAGTTTGTATATTAATAAATTAAAAGTGTAAAAACGGACTAAATCTGTTTAGAAGCGGCATTTCAAAAGCATATAAATCAATCGGGTTATCTTTACATAAAACATGACTATGCAGAGTTCCTGCTGGCATTGATATTACCATAAAGTGATCGCTGTACAATTTTTTCCCATACAGGTCTATTTGGTGCATTTCCGGCAATTTTTTGCAAGGCATATTGTTGAATGATCAATAGCGGCAAAACAATTTTCTCCCTGATCTCCACCGAATTTCTTGAAATAGGCTCTTCCTGCATCAAAATTTCAAATCCAGAAATCTTCAGTAACATTTCCTTCGAAAGGGTATATTCATCGTTCAAAATTTGCCAGAAATCTCCGAAGGTATCGGATTTTGCCATGTAAGAGGTCAGGGCAAAGTCACATTTATACAACGACATCATACTGTTCAACATAAGCGCTTTGAAAAAGGGAATATCAGAAAACAAGTGTTTCAGTTCATCCAGCCTGCCCGCCTCTTCAAGCTTTTTAAGTGCCGTTCCAATTCCAAAATAACCCGGAACATTTTGCTTGAGCTGACTCCAGGAACCTACGTAAGAAATTGCTCTTAAATCAGACAGCTCCAGTTTTTTACTTTGTCCGCGTTTAACAGGACGGCTCCCAATATTCGCTTCCCCATAATATTTCAACGCGCTCATTTTCTCGAGGTAGGGAATAAAAAGGGGATGATTTTTCAGGGCAACATATTTATCAAAACTGATTTCGGCCAGATCACTGATCAACTGCCTGTCGTTATCAGAAATGGCATTTTTATGATTGAAAAAAGTATTGTACAACCCGGCCGTGAGCAACTGCTCCACATTAAATTTAAAGTGGGGTTTGGTACCATACTTACTGCTGATGGTTTGTCCCTGAATGGTCAGCTGGATTTCATTGTTGGCAATGTGTTCACTTTGTGCGGCATAAAAACGATGGGTCTTCCCTCCTCCCCTGGCCGGTGGTCCGCCACGGCCATCGAAGAATATTGCATCAATTCCAAATTCATTGCAAACCGCTGTAAGCCTTTCTTTTGTTTTAAAAATCGACCAGTTGGCTTTCAAATAACCGCCATCTTTGGTACCATCCGAAAAACCAAGCATGATGGTTTGTTTATTGCCCCTGCATTCCACATGCTTTCGATAGACCTGATTACTGAACAATTTACGCATGATCGTTTCCGAATTGTCCATACCGTCCATCGACTCAAAAAGGGGCACGATATCCACAGCAGGGTCGTTCTCATATTTCCCAAACCAGCGAATAAGCGCAAACACAAACAAAACGGCATAAATATCTTCGGAGTTGCTGATGATATAGCGATTGCAACCTTCTTCTCCGTTTTTATGCTGGATTTCTTTTATCAAACCGACCGTTAGCAAACAATCTCTTATTAAGGGATCTTCAATTTTCTCAGGATCCGCTGTAATAATTTCTGATGTCAGAATGCGGATCAAATCTTCCTCTTTCAACTCATCCACACCGGTTTTTATAAACCCGTTTTGTTTTAACAATTCTGTAATTGCATTTAAATGCACTTTATGATTTTGACGGATATCGAGGTTGGCAAAATGGGTTCTGAAAATCTTCACTTTGTCGATCAGCGAGTCCAGCTCATCCAGGTAAAGCCCGTTATAATTGCTCTTCACTGTTTCACGTATCTTGTTAAGAGGGTTTAATAACTGCTCGTTTTTGATCTTTCTGGATGCATCAAACATCGCCTTGTAAATTTTCTCCCTCAACTTTTTAATTTCTGATTCAACGCCCCGAAAAGTGAGTTGATGCTCCAGTTTCCGAAGGTCATGATAATAACATTTCATAAGCGACATGCGGAGCTCATCCGCCACGGCCATGGTAATTTCGGAGGTTACAAACGGGTTTCCATCACGGTCGCCTCCCGGCCAAAAGCCAAGCTTAACAACATTATGATTCTCAAAGGAACGATCCTTAATTGCATTCTTAAGATATTTGTAAAACTCACCAACCGCATCATAATACACATGGCGCAGAAAATAGATGATATTTCGGGCTTCATCAAGAGGCGTTGGTTTTTCAGGGTTCAGCAATGAAGTGAGGCCCAGTTGCTGAAGGGTAAGATCAATTTCACTGATATTATCTTCGTTGATGAGTTTGCGCAGCTTCGCGATGATATCAAGCACACGTGGCGGATAAAACTGCGTGGGATGGGCAGTAAAAATGATCCTTGCGCTGAAAGTGGAAAGCTTATCCACAATTTCATTAAGGTTTTCGCTCTGTGCAAACTGATGAAAAAAGTCCCGGATCGAAAGATCGTCACCCATTTCACGAATACCGGGCAGTGCGGCATCTTCCACACTATCAAACAGCACCACCTGCCGCTCCACATACTGGATCACCCGGAACAAAAAATCGACCTGTTCCTTTTCGGTTTTCAGATTGGTTTGTGTTGCAAAAAACCCATCAATGATCTGCTTTGGATCCTGCCCTGCATTCAGCCCTTCATTGCCGGCATGGTATAGTATGGGGATGAGCATCCCTACATTCTCAATACGGCTGTAAGGCAGGTTCAGGAAAAGGCTGTTATAGAGGTTAAACTTGTTTTTTACGCTTTTTTCAAAGGCTTCAACACTTTTTAATTTTGTCATAGGTATCAATAGATGCTTTAAATACCTAACAGCTTGAAATCTGATTGGTTTTAAAATGAATCCGGATTTACAATAAATTAACGATGCTGGAATTATGCCATTTTAGTGAAATGTCGGCGTTTTAGGAATCGATTGCATTTGCTGCATCATCATTTGTTGTTGAATCATCATATTGTGAAACAAAAACGGGTCATGATAATAAAAATTATTGTACCTGCTACTTTCCCATGAAAAAGAGGATTTCATGAACCTTACAGGGATTATTAATTCCTGTGCTACTTTATTGTTGTCAGCTCTGGCAGGTTTCCAGGTGATGACTGTTTTCATAGATAAAAACATCTTCAATACTTCTTCATCAAATTGCTCATTGATCCCTTTAACGACTTCAGTTTCGGAAACTAGACCAGTGGGTTCAACAACTAATCGCACGAGCACAGTTCCTTCTGTTCCAGCGTCCACCGCATGTGTAAAATATTCATTATTGGTAATTGATTTTTCAAGTGTTTTTCTGTTTTTCAACTTTGCATTTGAAAAACAGTACTGATAAACGGTGCGATCATTTTCATCTTCGTAATATGCCTGATATAACTTGTTATCTTTAAATTCATAATGTATTTTTCGACTCCTTATCGGATCATCAAATGTAAAAATTCTATTTCCATTTCGTGTTATAGCCCCTGTATTCGAGCTGTCAACAAGGAGGTTTAAATAGAAAGTAAACTCACCAATTTTTTTTCTCTTAAATAAGGTGTCTCCATTGCTATTGTAGAGGTATGAATCAGACTGTTTGTTATTATAATAATAAATCTTTTTTCTAAGTTTACCTGAAAGGTCGTAAAGATGAAATGAATTTTCTCTTTTTATGGGAGAAAACCCACTATAATCACCTTCATAAATCACTGCATTTGAATTATCAAAATACTTAAGATGATAAATTGAATCATTTACACTCTCAATCAGTGCATAGTAATTACTCTCTTTGCTATTTGGCAATTCATCCCAAACTGCATTATAATAAATTGGCTCATTTCGTTTATACTTTTCATAAAACTTATATAGTTTAATCAAATCCGGAATATCTTCCATTCCATAATTGCCTGCTTTTATTTGTTTGGCCAGGTAGGCATTAGATCCAAAGACAGGCAGTACATCCTCAATAAATTTGTTACCTCCCTTATGGATGGTTTGCAAATTCCCATCATTACCAACCCTATATAAATAAGTAGTATAGCTACTATTTAATCCCTTAAATTGATGCTTATAAAAGGTAATGTTACCAATAGTGTCCATCACCAAAGCAAAATCAGTAGAAAATGTACTTGTAGATGCTATTGCTCCCACTCGTTCGAAATTCTGGATAATGCAAAATGAATCCTTCCGAATAGTAAAGGCCCAACATTCCTGTGGTTTTATAGTAATGGCACTCCCTTTTTCATTAATGTTGGAAAGGAATTTAAATCCCGGGTCACCTATAAAATATTTTATATAACCCTCTATTTTTTGATGGTTTAGGTCGTAATATGAACCTTTAGTAAATGAATCGAGGCCACGAAAAAAATTTATAGCGTCGCCTGGTGTGTAGCTATAATCAAAGTATCCCTCGATTGGCTCTCCTCCAAGATCAAAAAAATAACCTATTGCAGAGCTCTTTAAGTATTGTTGAGCCTGCATAATATTGAAGGCTACTAAAAAGAAAATGGATAATATTAGCCGTATGTTTTTCATGTTATGGATTTAAGCTTATACATTCGAATTATTCAACAAATATAACCAGCCAAACTGAATATTGGCACCTTCAGTTGCTATTTGGAATCAATCAAGATAAAGGATACAAAAGGTATAACTGCTGTCCGCCCACGAACACTACACATACCGATAGCGAACAATTTCCTTGAAAATCTGAATTTCTAATTTTCTAATGTTTTCAAAGTAAAAGTAAAGTCCTCTCGTCAAACGCCTGCTATAACGTTATCAGGGCAGGTTTACTTTTTCTAAATAAGCACTCCCAGTGAACAAAATAAGCCATGGCATATTTTATGAACAGGGTTTTGTTTTGCTGATTCTAATTGAGCAATCAAAAACAAAACATATTTTACAAATAATTAAACCATGGAGGTACCAATGAAAAAACTCTATTTATCCATTTCGTTTATTTTCCTGTTAGCCACAGTTACTATTGCCCAGGAAGGCATGTGGCTGCTGAACCAAATCGACCAGTTGAACCTTAAGGAAAAAGGTCTTAAGATTGACCCGTCGGAGATTTACAGTCCCGATAAACCGGGCCTTTACCAGGCCATCGTGCAGTTGGGCGGCGGTACGGCTTCTTTCGTTTCACCGGAAGGACTGCTCATCACCAATCACCACGTGGCATATGGCGCCCTGCAGCGGCTTTCATCCGCCGAAAACGATTATATAACCAACGGTTACCTGGCCAACAATCATGGCGAAGAACTGCATGCCCCCGGCTATGAAGCCAGGCTGGTTGTGGAAATGAAAGATGTAACAGCCGACATGGAAAAGGCTGCGAAAAAGGCCACCACTGCCGAAGAGCGCGAGGACCTGATCAACGAGGCTATCAAAAAGATGACCGATAAAATCGAAAAAAATGAAACCGACATTGATGCACGCGTGGCTGAGATGTACAATGGCCGGCAATACATCCTGTTTGTTTACAAACGTTTTAAGGATATCCGGCTGGTGTATTCACCACCCAAATCCATCGGTAAATTCGGTGGCGACATCGACAACTGGATGTGGCCGCGGCACACCGGCGATTTTTCATTTATGCGGGTTTACGTATCACCCGATGGCAAAGGTGCCGAATTCAGTGAAGAAAATGTGCCCTACAAACCCACTAAATGGTTAAAAGTTGCCACAGAGGATATTTCGGATGGCGACCTCACTTTTATCATCGGGTTCCCGGGATCAACCACCCGGTACCGTACTTCAAATTCAGCCAAATGGAACCTGCTTTACAACTATCCTTTCAGCATCGAGAACTTCGGTGCCATCATCGATCTGATGGACGAACTCACCCTGGAAGATCCGGAAGGAAAGATCAAGGTGGCCGGGTTGCGCGCCGGGCTGGCCAATGCTATGAAAAACTACCAGGGCAAAGTGGACGGCATGACCCGCACCCACTATGTGGATAAGAAGCTTGAATTTGAAAAGGAATTTTTGATGTGGGCCAATAGCCAACCGGAAACAAGGGACAAATACGGCAGCCTCATCGACGATATTGCCAAAACCTACAAACTGATTGAAAGATACAAGGACCGCGACAATGTAATGGGCTTGTTCGGCGGACTGGCAGGGACGAGACTGAGCGTAGCAACTCAAATTTACAACATCGCCCGTGAGATGGAAAAACCGGAAAAAGAGCGTGATCCCGGTTTTGACAAACAGGCCGTTGAACAATACAAAGAACAACTTCCGTTTATTTACGCCAACTATTACGAACCGCTTGACAAAGCATTGTTAAAGCGTTCGCTGGTGCTTGCCAACGATCTTCCGAAAGATCAGCGCATTGAGGGATTTGGTTACATCCTGCACAATCCGGGTATGAGCATCGATGAATTTGTGGACAATGCCTACGGCACTTCCAAAATGGGTGATGCGGAATATGCAAAAAGTTTGATCGGCAAAAACTCCAAAGAGCTGGAAGCCACCGGTGATCCTTTCATCAAAATGGCGGCTGCCACCTACGATATGCAACAGGAGAGCCAGAAGGTTTACTCCAAATTTGCGGCTGAAGTAACCGATCTGCGTAAGAAATACATCGACGGATTGTACGAATGGAAAGGCAGCAGTTTGTATCCCGATGCGAACAGCACCATCCGCTTCACTTCCGGACCGATCAAAGGTTACAGCCCTGAGGATGCCGTTTGGTACTGGCCATTTACCACCCTGAGCGGCGTGATTGCCAAAGATACCGGCGTGGAACCCTTTGATGTTCCGCAGGGATTGAAAGATATTTACAAGAAAAAAGAATTTGCCAATTACGTGGATCCCGAGCTGGACGACGTTCCGGTGGCTTTCCTGCACCAATGCGACATTACAGGCGGCAACAGCGGCAGTCCGGTGATGAATGCACGGGGAGAGATCATCGGCGTGGCCTTCGACGGCAACTATGAAGCGATGATCAGCGACTGGCAATACGATTACGACCTGCAACGCACCATTTCGGTGGATATCCGCTATTGCCTGTTCATTACAGAGATATTTGGCAAAGCCGGATTCCTGTTGGATGAGATGGGCGTGGAGCATTAAAAGAAAATGGATCATCTGATTTAGGTAAAACCACCTGAGTGATTGGGTGGTTTTTTTATTTATTGAGAAAAAAATAAATTAAGTTTTGTTTTATAACTTTAGCCACAAAATTAAATTGAAACGATGTCCTCCACCCAATCATTCGTAGATTTTGTAGTAGATCAAATAGCTGATGCCGGAGAAATTACCGCCCGCAAAATGTTTGGCGAATATGGCATTTATGCCGATGGGAAAATTTTCGGGCTGATCTGTGATAATAAACTATTTATTAAACCCACAGAGGGAGGCCGTTCTTTTATCAAAGATGTGGTGGAAGCCCCCGCCTACTCCGGAGCTAAAAACAGTTTCCTGATAGAAGATAAACTGGAAGACCGGGAGTGGCTGAGCCAACTGGTTAAAATTACGGTGGCGGAACTCCCGGAGCCGAAACCGAAAAGGAAAAAAAGATAAACCTTATTATCGGGTTCAGTTACTCAGAAAATTTAAATAAAGTTTATTGATCGGTATTTTCGCTATTCGTGACTTGAGCAATTGGTATCCAGCATAAATTAACACTCGATTGATCCTCACCTTTGCTTGCCATATAAAACTCTCCCTCCCTGACAATCAGCAATCCACTGGTCTCACCATTTAATGTCAATCTGTTACCTGCCTTATCTTTTCGCTGTTCTGCACTCACCCAGGCTCTGGCATTAAATGGTTTGTTGCCACCCAATGACAATCTCACAAAGCCATTTGTTTCTGCTTCATACCATCTGTCCAATTCCTTTGTAACAGGTTTACCTAAAAAACTCAAAATCATCTGATCAAAATCCTTTTCTTTTGCAGTTTTCAAAGAATCATTGAAAACCATCAAATCTTTCATCAGCCTATTTTTTAATTTAGGAATTGTTTTGTCCTGAAGATAATCTACGGTATCACAAATCCTTGTCATACGATCATCAGCTTTTCTAATTTCACTTTTAGCATTTTCAAATTTTGCATAAAGGAATCCTCCACTTATGCCTAAAAATGCGGCAGCTGCTATTAAAAACTTTGCCCATCTCCAGATAGAATCTATTCTTTGAGATAAAATTTCATGACTTTCCAGCTTTGACTCAAGCTTAATAATCCTTTCAAATAATTTATTACTATTTGAATTGTCATTTGATTGATTTTTATTTTCCATGGTGATTTTTTTTTGATTGGTTAATTTATTGCATAAATTTAGTTAAAAACTCCTTACTCTGTTAACAAATTAACACTCTGTCCATATAAAACTTTGTTTACAACAGTTTCAATTTGATTTATTTCCAATAAGTAACTTATCCTTCTTCTTACTGATTTAACACAAATAACAATAACTATTTGACTATGAATAAGTCAAAGTTACGATTTTCACCCTCGCTTTAACTCTCCGCAAACGCAACCATATCAACTGTTTTAAAGTATCAAGCCTTATTACATACTACTTTATTCATCCATCAATACAAAAACAATGAGGAAAATTTTTAATGTCGTGATGGCCCTTGCAGCCATTTCCATCGCAATATCCTGCTCAAAGGATGACCCGGCAACAAACAACCCTGATCCCAATCCAAATCCCAATCCTACACCGGTTAGTACCGCTGAAATAGGCTACGACGGAGGTACCATGACGTATACTGGTTTCGAAATGGTGGTGCCTGATGCCTGCTTCAACGGTTATTTTGAACTGAGTCTGCTGGAGCATCCAACCCAGACGGTTTACGGAACTTATGAGGCATCGAAATTTTACACGCTGGAAGGTTTTCCACTTGAATTCCTCGAACCAATTGAGATACAACTGGAAAGCACTTCGGGCAGCGACCTGTTTGCCGTGGCAGGACTGGTTTCGCGTGCAGCAAGCACCGACAGCGCCATGATCAGTTTTCAGTTTATTGATGTTACGCAGCAGGGATCAACCTGCACCTTTGTATTGGAACCCAATGACATTCCTGACTATGCCACCGATGATACCGTGTCGGTGGTGCTCGGGCTGGTAAAGGATTATACAAAAATTAGTGCTAAAAGTCAGTTTGTGGTTTATTGCCCAAAAATCTATGTGGATGATGCCTATTACCTGCAGGATTTCCTGGATGAGGCCTATTCGCATTTTCAAAATTCACCTTTGAATTTTTCCTATCTCAAAAGAACCAAATGGCCGGTGGAAGTCACCGTGAGGAAGCTGGGTTCCGGCACCTATGGTTACTTCGTTCCTTCGAAGTGGGGCAACAACTCGGGATATATGGAATTTAACCAGGATTATCTGAGTGACAAGGAAGAGTTAAAAACAACTGCCGGGCATGAGTTTTTCCACCTGGTGCAGGCGTTGTATGATCCAAGATATGCTTTTACCAAAGCCATTTCCCCATCGTCCTATTATTGGGTGGAAGAGGCTGCATCAGTTTGGTCGGAAGCCTGGTTCAGTACGGATGCAAATTATGTATCCATCGTTCGGAACGGACACCAGATGGCTCCATTCAATGGCATGCTGGAGGGCGCAGCCGAAAACCCGCAGCATCATGGTTATGGCATGTCGGCGCTCATCAAGTACCTGGCCGATAATTACGGACAGGAATACCTGGTAAAAATATTTGAGCACGAACAATCGGGCAGCACCGATATTTTGGGTGGATTTAACAATGCACTGCCCAAACCGATGAGTGAAATCTATGCCGATTTTCTGCACGCCTATATTTCAAGTGAAGTTTATGGTGATTTTGGAGCTGGTGATATGCTTGGCAACTTATCCGGAACCTTTGCTGTTAACGGTGCCAATGATACGATCAAGGAATTTGAAATGGAATACAAACCATTGTCGGCTAAGGTTTTTAAAATCGATATTAATTATGCGGGGTTTACGGATCAAAACAGTATGCTAATCAAATCGGAATCATCCATCAAAAAGCTGATCTATAAATTGAAAGGTGCCGAGCTCACCTACCTGGGAAGTGCTTTTGGAGATTTTAATGTGTTGAACCTGCAACAAATCCAGCAGGAGAATGCACTCATACTGGTGGTACCGGTTCTGCACTATTATTCAAGCAGCGAGGAAAAAGTGGTATTTCAAATACAATCTACGCCTCCCATGCAATTTGAAGGCTGCCGGTTCAGTTTAAAGTACCTGCCAGCCGTGGAACATGTTACCTTACCTTCAGGTTCTACCATGACTCAGGATATCACCTACAACTATACTTATGATGACGACTATTTCCGCACGGGTACATACACCAATGGCAATTACTGGTGCTCGTGGGATGAGGTTGATGGCAGCTGGAGGCACTACGGGAGTATGCATCTGATCATTGATGAACAGAACAAAATGATCGTCAGCGGAACAATTGAAGCTGCTATTCAATCCGTTTCCAACCCGGATGAAACTTACAAAAATATGGAAATCAGCTTCAAAAACATTCCTTCGACAAGCTGGGGTGAATCAGAAGTTTGGTTTGGCATTATGGGCAGCAATTTTTGTAATCCGGAAATCATTACCAGTTTTGATGAAAATAGTGCACAAACCGGATTTATTCGTTATTTATTATCGTATTCCTGTTCAAGTATAAATACTTTTGGAATCAAACTGAGTGTTGCCGCAAACAAAGAATAATTAAATTTCACAAACCATCTTAAATCATATAAAGCCTGTTAGATTAAAGTCTGGCAGGCTTTTTCTTAAGTCCGTCGTTAAAAAAGTTCAAACAATTCGCTGATTTAACTAATTTCGTGATAGATATCGAATTTAAACTTCATTATCGCATGGGTTAAAAATTTGACCTGAACCTACCCATTCAAATAAAAAAGTAAGGCAAAAGCAAAAATGAACACCAATGAAAAAAGTCCTTCAAATTTCAATCCTGGCAGTAATTGCGATATTTTTATCAAGTTGTGCCATGCATACCGGCTACATGAACAATTCTGCCTCACTCACTGAAGCCAATTTCAGTTACGTAAAACAAAGCATAAGCGGCTATGCTGAAGCCATGTATGTTTTCGGAATAGGTGGTTTGGAAAAAGAAGCCCTGGTGCAGGAAGCCAAAGCTCAAATGCTTAAAGAAAATCCTTTGGGACCAAACCAAACACTTGCTAACATAACTGTAAACTGGAAAAACTCATTTTTTGTCATCGTTAACATGTCAAAAGTTACAGTAACAGCAGATGTTGTGGAGTTTAAGCCGGAAAATGATTAATAATTATTTCAAGAAAAAGGGTGGCCGGTAAAATAGACTTACCGGCTTTTTTTTATTTACACTTAAATACATCTAATAATATTCATATGATATATATCATATTTATCCAATTTCACTGATATATAACTGTTATTACATCAAACAAAGGGATAGAACGATTTGTGCATGAAACATTCAATTAGATGTTACGTAACTGCCTGATTAAATAAGTATATTTGCAATAACAAACTAATCACCAAATATTTTATGTCAACCACAACGCATAAAATCTATATTGCCATTTTAACCCTCCTTGTATTGATTACCCTGGTTTACCTTGTTTATGCCGGGATGGGATATTATACCACACCGCTTCATGAACGTTTTTACCATACTGATCATGATAATTTGAAACCTTCCGGGATTATGGGCCATGGTTTGGGAATCATTGGTTCTCTGGCAATGATCATTGGGGTGTCAGCCTACATGATCAGAAAAAGATCGCGAGCTTTGCTTCGGGTTGGTAAACTTAAGCACTGGCTTGAGTTCCACATTTTTTTATGCACCATAGGCCCCATTATGGTTCTTTTTCACACTGCATTTAAATTCGGAGGTATTGTTTCGGTGAGTTTCTGGAGTATGGTGGCGGTGTTTGCCAGTGGAGTTGCCGGCAGGTTTATTTATATTCAAATACCACGTTCCATTGAAGGCCGCGCACTTACCCTCAATGAAATCCGGGACTTAAAAACCAATTTGAGTGCAATGTTGCATGAAGAATACAATCTTGACGAAGAAAGCTATAAAAGTATTATTGCAACAACCAAACTCGACCAGGAAGACGTTAGGCAGAAACCATTAAAAGGATTGGGAAGCCAGTATATGGAGGATCGTAAAGCGCTGAAAACAGTTAAAAAAATCCTCAAAAGTACCAGCTTAACTCATAAGGAAAGAAAAAGTGTTCTTAAAATAGTTAATGATGAACTTGCTCTTGAACGGCGGATCGGACGTTTAAAAACAATGCAAAACCTTTTCAAATACTGGCATGTTGCCCACCTTCCATTTGCTTTGGTTATGTTAATTATTATGGTGATCCATATCATCGTGACGATTACTTTCGGTTATCGATGGATATTTTAATAAATTATGTCAGAACAGCTAATTGAAAATATAATAGTCTACGGATTTGTACTACTCCTGTGTGGTATTGTGGTTTGGATTTATCTCCGCAAACAAGCAAGGGAATCGCGGCAGGTGGAAGAAAAAATAGAAAAAGCCAAGGAAACCGGACTTTACGAACCCATCTCCCTTCATCCCGTCATTGATGAAAACAGTTGTATCAAAACAGGTGCATGCATCATAGCATGCCCTGAACGTGATATCATTGGCATCAGGAGAGGCAAAGCAACAGCTATTAATGCCTCAAGATGCGTAGGCCATGGGGCCTGTTTTCACGCCTGCCCTACCCAGGCCATAAGTCTGTGCATTGGCACCGAAACAAGGGGAGTTGACCTGCCTCATGTAAATCAGAAATTTGAATCCAATGTACCCGGAATTTCAATTGCAGGTGAACTTGGAGGAATGGGATTGATCAAAAATGCGGCGGAGCAGGGTAAACAAGCCGTGGAATACCTGACCACCAATGTAAAAAAACAGCATAATGCAGCGTTTGATCTCCTGATTGTTGGAGCAGGACCTGCCGGTATATCGGCATCACTGACAGCTAAAAAAAACAACTTAAAATTCATCACCCTTGAGCAGGATACACTGGGTGGTACTGTTTTCACTTTTCCGCGTTCTAAAATTGTAATGACTTCGCCGATGGACCTGCCTCTTTACGGAAAAGTAAAACTTAACGAAACCAACAAAGCCGAGTTATTAAAGGTATGGAATGAAGCTCTGAATAAAAACGATATCAAAATCCAGGAAAATTGTAAGGTTGAATCAATTATTGCAATTGATGATTATTTTGAGGTGGAAACTTTAAATGGTAAAAAATATACAGCCAAACATGTATTGCTTGCCATTGGCCGAAGGGGGACACCACGTAAACTTGAGGTTCCGGGCGAGATTACTGAAAAAGTAGCCTACCGGCTTCTTGAACCGGAGCATATTGAACGGAAAAACATTTTGGTTGTTGGCGGAGGTGATTCAGCAGTTGAATCGGCGATGTTGCTTGCTGAACACAATAAAGTTACACTTTCGTACCGAAAAGAATCTTTTAGCAGGGTTAAGCCAAAAAACAGCGAACGGATAAATAAGGCCATTAAAGAAGGAAAAGTTGAAGTGTTATTTAATACCAATGTAAAAGAAATCAGGGATCATGAAGTTCATCTGTTAAATGGCAAACCGGATGAGCCGATTGTTATCAAAAACGACCTGGTCTATATTTTTGCAGGGGGTGAACTACCCACCCAGTTTTTAAAGAAAATCGGCCTGGAAATTACCAAAAAATACGGTGAAGCTTTATTGAAACACTAGTTCAAAAATTGACAGCATGCTTATCAGGAAGATTACTTATATTATTGTATTATCTTGGCTCGGATTTAATTTAACAACCGTTAATGCACAAATATCTCCGGGTGATTTAACAAAATCACATGCCGACCTGGAGGGCCTCTCCAATTGCACTCAATGTCATATTCTTGGTGATAAAGTTTCAAACGACAAATGCCTCGATTGTCATAAAGAGCTTAAGTCGCGGGTAAATCAAAGTTTGGGATATCATGCTTCATCTGATGTTAAAGGGAAGGATTGTTTTTCATGTCACAGCGAACATCATGGCCGGGAGTTTGAAATGATCCGGTTTAACAAGGATCAATTTGACCATAACCTAACAGGATATAAACTTGAAGGAGCGCATGCAAAAAAGGAATGCATTGATTGCCATAAAAAAGATTATATATCAAGTAATGACATTAAAAAGAAGAAATACACTTATATGGGGTTGAAAACCGAGTGTTTGAGTTGCCATGAGGATTACCATCAAAAAACATTATCAAACGAATGTGCAAACTGTCACAATTTTGAAAAGTTTAAACCTGCACCGAAATTCGACCACGATAAAGCCGATTACAAACTGGTTGGCAAGCACAAAGATGTAGAATGTGCAAAATGCCATAAAATGGAAGTTAGAGGAGGCAAGGACTTTCAGGCATTTAAAGGTTTGAAGTTTGAAAGCTGCGTAAACTGCCATCAGGATGTTCACAATAATAAATTTGGTCCTAATTGTAGTGAGTGCCACACAGAATTCTCTTTCCGCGAATTAAAAACCACCAACCGCTTTGATCATGATAAAACCGATTACAAACTTGAAGGGAAACATCAGCAAGTAGATTGTAAACTTTGCCATAAAGTAAATTACACTGATCCAATCTGGACAAGCAAATGCACCAATTGCCATCGTGATTACCATAATGGTGATTTTAAAAAGGACAGATTGATTACCGATTGCCAGGAATGTCACACAGTTGATGGATTTAATCAATCATCGTTTACTGTGGAAAAACACAATGAGAGTGAATTTAAATTAAATGGAGCCCACCTTGCAACACCCTGTTTTGCCTGCCACAAAAAAGATCCCGAGGCCGACTGGAAGTTCAGATCTATCGGGAAAAAATGTGCCGATTGTCATGAAGATATACACCAGCCATATCTGAATAAGAAATATTACCCTGAATCAGCCTGCAAAAATTGCCATACCGAAAGCCGCTGGAGTGAGATAAATTTTGACCACAATCAAACGGAATACAAATTGCAGGGTGCACATGAAAAGCAAACATGCCGTTCGTGTCATTTTAAGCAAGACGAGAGCGGCCCGCTGCATCAGCAGTTTGCTGACCTTCCTGAGAGCTGCGTTAATTGTCATATTGATATTCATTTCGGTCAATTTGAAAAAGTAGGCCAGATTGATTGTTTTGCGTGCCACGATTTTAAAGCCTTTAAACCAGCAAGTCGTTTCGACCATGATAAAACATTATTCAGTCTGAAAGGTGCACACGAAAAAGTTGCCTGTAAGGAATGTCATAAACCAACAGAAACCAGTGATAATAAAATTTATATTCAATACAAAATTGATAACAAATGCGAATCCTGTCACAAATAGTCCTGTTACTGGCGCTAACAGGTAGTATTTTTGCGCAATCGCCTCATGGCAGCGACTTTGACATGTCGTGTACCGACTGCCATAACTCAAAAAGCTGGAAACTGGAAGCAGGAACATATACCTTTGATCATGGAAAAACCAGTTTTCCGCTCACAGGAATGCATCAGGATGCCGCTTGTGTTGGATGTCACCCTACTTTAAAATTTAAGGAAGCTGGTAGTGAGTGTATCTCCTGCCATACGGATATGCACCAGGAAACTTTGGGAACAAACTGCGCCGAATGTCATACCCCAAAATCCTGGATCGTAGATAATATTACAGAGATTCACCAAAGAAGCAGATTTCCACTACTCGGCCCCCACGCCACGGCCGATTGTTATCAATGTCACCCATCAGCTTCTACCCTTGTTTTTGAGCCACTCGGAATTGAATGTTATGACTGTCATAAAGCTGATTATAACGCCACCACCGATCCCAATCATACTGAAAGCGGTTTTTCTACGGACTGTATTGAATGTCACCGTGTAGACGGAACTACCTGGACAGGAACAAATATCAACCATAGTTTTTTCCCATTGGTAGAAGGTCACGCAATTAATGATTGCGCACAGTGCCACACCAATAATGATTACAGCAACACACCTACAGATTGTTTTGCCTGCCACGAAGTCGATTATATGGCATCAATTAATCCGAACCATGCTGCCGCAGAATTATCAACGGATTGCTCAGAGTGTCATACAACTTCCCCCGACTGGAAACCGGCCGACTTCACCATTCATGATGCGCAATATTTCCCGATATACTCAGGTGGGCACAAAGATGAATGGAACAACTGTAGCGAATGCCACACTGTTGGTAATAATTACAATGTATTCTCCTGCATCGATTGCCATGATCATAACAAACCTGATTCTGATGATGAGCATGATGAAGTGAATGGATATATTTACGAAAGCATTGCATGTTTTGAATGCCACCCAACAGGAGATGCTGAAAATACATTTAATCATGCCGCCACCAACTTCCCGTTAACCGGAGCTCACTTAAATACCGATTGTATTGAGTGCCATGAAGGCGGTTATGAAGGAACTACCATGTATTGCTACGATTGTCATATCCAGGAATATGAGCAATCCACCAATCCAAACCACATGGAAGTTGGAATTGCCAACGATTGTGCTGAATGTCATACCACTGATCCGGAATGGACACCTGCCCAATTCCCGATGCACGATGAGATATATCCGCTTACTGGAGAACACCTTTCGGCCACTTGTTTTGATTGCCACGAAGGTGTTTATGCCAACACTCCCAACGAGTGTGTGAGTTGTCACCAGATCAACTACGAGCAAACCACCAATCCCAATCACATCAGCATTGGAATTTCGAACGATTGTGCCCAGTGCCACACCACGGATGCCGACTGGCAACCCGCACAATTCCCGGTTCATGACGAATATTATGTGCTGGAAGGCGCGCACGTCACCATCGCTGCGGATTGTTTTGAATGTCACCAGGGAAATTATACCACAACACCAAACACCTGTTTTGGCTGCCATGCCGATGAATACAATCAATCCACAGATCCAAATCACATTGCAGCACAATTCCCGACAGAATGTGAAACCTGTCACTCACAAACAGCATGGGAACCTGCTAATTTTAATCATGACGCGCAGTATTTCCCAATTTACAGTGGAAGTCATGAGGGCGAATGGGAAGAGTGTATGGATTGTCATAATGATCCGGGTAACTATGCTATATTCCAGTGTTTAACCTGCCACCCGCAGCCAGAGATGAATGAGGAGCACCAGGGATTCCCGGGATACGTATATAATAGTATCGCATGTTTGGAATGCCACCCCGATGGCAGCAGTGCATCTGGGTTTGATCACTCGGCTACAGGATTTATCCTTGATGGTGGACATGCAGGTGTGGATTGTTTTGCCTGTCACGAAGGCAATTACGGAAACACACCCAACACTTGTGTATCCTGCCACCTCGACAACTTTAATCAAACGACGGATCCTAATCACGTAGAATCAGGATTTCCTCAGGAATGTGAAATTTGCCACACCACACAACCTGGCTGGAGTCCAGCTACCTTTAACGGACATGACGAAATCTGGCCATTGACCGGAGCGCATACTACCGCATCCTGTATTGATTGCCATGAAAGCGGTTATACCAATACCTCCAATGAATGCGCAAGCTGCCATATAGATGCTTATAATCAAACAACTGATCCAAATCACGTTGAATCAGGATTCCCAACCGAATGTGAGGTTTGTCATACAACAAATCCGGGCTGGACTCCTGCAAATTACAGCGGTCATGACGAAATCTGGCCCTTAACGGGAGCCCACACTTCGGCTACCTGTTTCGATTGTCATCAGGGTAGTTACACCAATACACCCAACGAATGTGCCGGTTGTCATATCGAGAATTTCAACCAAACTTCAAATCCTGATCACAATGAATTGGGATTGACAAACAATTGTGCATTGTGCCATACCACTGATCCCGACTGGCAGCCCGCCACATTCCCGGTTCATGATGAGTATTATGTTCTGGAAGGAGCACACGTTGCTATAGCCAATAACTGCTTTGAGTGCCACGAAGGCAATTACACAACAACTCCGAATACATGTTATGGTTGCCACCAGGAGGATTATACTTCAACAAACGATCCCAACCACCAGGCAGCACAGTTCCCAACAGATTGTGAAATGTGCCATAATCAGAATGCATGGGAGCCTTCAACTTTTAACCATGATAATCAGTATTTCCCGATCTATTCAGGAGAGCATGAAGGTGAATGGGATCAATGCAGTGATTGCCACAGCGACCCGACAAACTATGCCATATTCCAGTGTTTGACCTGCCACCCGCAGGGCGAAATGGATGATGAGCATGAAGGCATTCCTGGCTACGTTTATAATAGTATTAACTGTCTTGAATGTCACCCCGACGGCGGAAATGCAACAGGATTTGACCACGGTTTAACCAATTTCCCACTTGATGGGGCTCACTCAACCGTAGATTGTTTTGATTGCCACCAGGGAAGTTATGAAAACACACCTAGTGAGTGTGTGGCCTGTCATATTGAAAATTTCAATCAAACTACTGACCCCAACCACGTTCAGGCAGGATTCCCTCAGGAATGTAATATTTGCCATACAACTGATCCGGGTTGGACGCCTGCAAGTTTCAGCACGCATGATGAAATCTGGCCATTAACCGGAGCACACGAAACAATCTCATGTAACGAATGTCATCAGGGTAATTACACCACCATTTCGAATGAGTGTGCAAGTTGCCATATTAATAATTATAACCAAACTACGGATCCGGATCATGGCGAAATTGGTTTTGCAACCACCTGTGAAGAGTGCCATACCACAAATCCTGGCTGGTCACCGGCCACTTTTGCTGAACATGATAACTTCTTCCCATTGAATGGAGCACATACCACAATTTCGTGTTATGAATGTCATGAAGGAAGCTATACCAACACTCCTAACGAGTGTGTGGGATGCCACCTCGACAACTACAATCAAACGAATGATCCAAATCACGTTGAATCAGGATTCCCGCAAGAATGCGAAATTTGCCATACCACGAGTCCGGGCTGGTCACCTGCTTCATACAACGGACATGATGAAATCTGGCCACTAACAGGAGCTCACGAAACAACCTCATGTAACGAATGTCATCAGGGTAATTACACCACCATTCCGAATGAGTGTGCCAGTTGCCACATAAGTAATTATAACCAAACAACTGATCCGGATCATGGTGAAATCGGTTTTGCGACCACTTGTGAAGAATGCCATACAACTAATCCGGGCTGGTCACCAGCTACTTATGCTGACCATGATAACTTCTTCCCGTTAAATGGAGCGCATACCACCATTTCTTGCTATGATTGTCATGAAGGCAGCTATACCAATACTCCAAACGAGTGTGCCGGATGCCATATTGATAATTACAATCAAACTACGGATCCGAATCACATTGAATCAGGATTCCCGCAAGAATGCGAAATTTGCCACACCACCAGTCCAGGTTGGTCGCCCGCAACATTCAATAATCATGATGATATCTGGCCCTTAACCGGTGCACATGAAACAATATCATGTAATGAGTGCCACCAGGGTAATTACACCAATATGTCCAATGAGTGCCAAAGCTGTCATATCGAGAATTATAATCAAACCACCAATCCTGATCACTCAGGTAATGGATTCTCAACCAACTGTGATGAGTGCCATACAACAAATCCAGGATGGTCGCCGGCCAATTACGCGAATCATGAAAATGTATTTCCGCTAACCGGCGCACATGCGAGCATCTCATGTAACGACTGCCACGAGGGAGGTTACGGTAACACACCCAATGAGTGTTCAGGTTGCCATATTGAAAACTACAATCAAACTACTGATCCGAATCATATTGAAAGTGGTTATCCCACCGAATGCCAGGTTTGCCATACAACCAACCCGGGCTGGTCACCGGCCAGTTACAGCGGTCATGATGAGTTCTATCCGCTTACCGGTGCACACGAAACGGTTTCCTGCTTTGATTGTCATGAAGGCAATTACACCAACACACCCAATGAGTGTGCCGGCTGTCATATTGAGAATTATAATGCAACATCCAATCCTGATCACAATGACCTTGGATTGACAAACGATTGTGCTCAGTGCCACACTACCAACCCTAACTGGCAACCGGCCACATTCCCGGTGCATGATGATTTCTACCAGTTGCAGGGAGCGCATGCAAGCATTGCAAATGATTGTTTTGAATGCCATGAGGGCAGCTACAGCAATACACCCAATACATGTTTTGGATGCCATGAAGGTGACTATAATTCAACCAATGATCCGAATCACCAGTTGGCACAATTCCCGACTGATTGCGAACCCTGTCATTCACAAACCGCATGGACACCATCAACATTTAACCATGACAGTCAATACTTCCCGATATATTCCGGAAAACATCAGGGAGAATGGGATCAATGTATCGATTGTCACACTACACCCGGTAATTTCACCATATTTGATTGTATTAATTGCCATTCCAATGCGCACCATCAAAGCCAGGGTAATGCAGGTTGTTATTCATGTCACCCCAACGGCAATGGTAAATCACCAGTAAATATGCAAATTGAAAGAACCCGCTAAACAGATGCGTATGAGAATAATTATCACAATATTATCGGTCGCATTAATCAGCCTAAACCTACTCTCACAAAATGAACAATCACAAACTGAAGGTTCAGTTTCCTATGTTACTTCACAAAGTGTGTATGTAAAATTTGAATCTACGGAAGGCATTCAGGTAGGTGACACCATTAAATTGGTGAAAGATGGAAAACTGATCCCTGCTATGGTAGTTACTAACAGTTCCTCTATTTCTGTGGTAGGAACGCCCATTGAAGGTGTTATTTTGAATACCGGTGATAAGGTTCAGGCAAAGGTCAATCTTATGCCAGAGGTTGAAACAGCTGAACCAACTGAGCAAGTACCAGCTATCGTAATTGATGTGACGGACAGTACAAAGATGAAGGCTAAAACAGAAGAAGAATTATTAAATCAGGAACGCATTCGGGGACGGGTTCGGGTTGCATCCTATTCCAACTATTCAAATACAGGTGCCCCGTTTAACCAGCGGATGCGGTACACATTTACCTTGAATGCAGAACATATAAATAATTCAAAAACCTCTGTTGATACTTATATTTCATTTATTCACTCAAACCAGCGATGGAATGAGATCCAGGAAAATGTTTTTAACGGTTTAAAGATTTATAACCTTGCTGTCACCTATGATTTTAATTCCACAACCCGGACAATCATCGGACGGAAAATAAACCAGCGAATGGCAAATGCCGGTGCTATTGACGGCTTGCAATTTGAGAAAATGTTCGGAAAATTTACAGGTGGATTAATTTTGGGGTCAAGACCAGATTACCAAAATTATGGATTTAACTTCGATCTGCTTCAATACGGCGCTTACCTCTCCCACGATCTGAAAGGTGAGCATGGCTTAATGCAAAATACCGTTTCATTCCTCGAACAAACTAATAATGGCAATACCGACCGTCGCTTTGCATATTTGCAGCATAGCAATGCTCTGGTTAAAAACATCTATTTCTTTGCTTCTTTGGAAGTAGACTTGTATAAAAAGGTGAACGAAGTTGCACAATCGACTTTTGATTTAACCAACATGTATTTCATGTTGCGTTACCGGCCGGTGAGGCAATTATCACTTTCAGCATCATACAGTGCGCGTAACAACATTGTTTATTATGAAACCTTCAAGAGTTTCATTGACAAATTAATTGAAACAGAAACCCTTCAGGGATGGCGCTTACAGGTCAACTACAGGCCTCTCAAGTTCCTGTCCGTTGGAGTAAACGGAGGTTACCGTTCTCGTCCTTCCGACCCGAATCCTTCCAGAAACCTTTATGGTTACGTAACTTATACAAGGGTTCCGGGTATTGACGCTTCAGTAACACTTTCAGCAACACTGCTAGAAACTGCATATTTAACAGGGAATATCTATTCAATAGCCTTGAACCGTGATATTATTCCGGGTAAATTATTTGGTGGTTTCAGCTACCGGATGGTGGATTACAAATACATAAACTACGAGATCAATATTGCGCAAAGCATAGCTGATTTGAACCTGACCTGGAAATTGAATAAAAAGTTCTCCTTTGGAGCAAACTACGAAGGAACATTTGAGAAACCCCGCACTTATAATCGTTTGTATGCCAATATCAGCTACCGGTTTTAGCGCTGGCAATTCAATTTAGAATCATTCTTTCACGTATTTATGTGCTTGTTTTTGGATAACTTCATACTTTTGGTGTAATACATCAAGTATGAGGATAAGATCACTCGCAGAAAAAATCGTATTATATTTCGTTACTATTGGAATCATTGCCATTGCGGCGGTAAGCACCTACTCATTTCATACTTCGAAAAATGCTTTGCTCGACCGGACTTTTGATCAGCTCACATCTGTGAGGGTGGTTAAAAAAGGACAAATAGAGCAGTTTTTCAATGATCGGTTAAGCGAGATGTTGCTGGTTTTGAACACGGAGAACCTGCCCATTAATGCAGATTCAGGAATGATTTTTAAAGCGATTGATTGTTTTATTCTGGAACATTTGCAATCCAGCAATTATTACAAAGCAATATATTTTATCAAACCGGATAAATCAATCATTTCATTTAATTTAAAAAATGGACCTGACTTTTATGCCCAATCGGGAATGAGGGATTATCAGGTTTTGGCCCAGGTCATTTCAGCAACTAACCAAATTCCAGTTCTTCATGATTACGTGTTCGATTCAATAAGCGGGCAACCTCGTATGTTTATTACAGGTATTTATAAAATCCAAAACAATGTTTCGGTTCAAATTGCTCTGGAAATATCCCTCGATGCGATTAACCTGATCATGCTGGAAAAAAATCCGGCTTCAGGCCTGGGTCATTCCGGGGAATCGTACCTTGTGGGATTTGATGGATTAATGCGAAGCAGCTCCAGGTTTCAAACTGAGTCCATTTTAAAAACCGAGGTCCGAACGGATGCTGTAAAACAAGCCCAGGAAGGTCAAACTGGTACCACTATGATCATGGATTACAGGGGAATAGAAGTTCTGAGTTCGTATAGCAAATTAAATGTGCCCGGATTAAATTGGGTAATCCTTGCCGAAATTGATTACAAGGAAGCTACCAAATCAATTTATTGGATAAGAAATAATATTCTGCTTCTTTCAATTCTTGTGGTAGCTGTGGTTTTCATTATTTCATTTGTATTTTCCAAACGGATTACACTACCCCTGATTAAACTCAATGACGCCACGAAGCATATTCAGGAGGGAGATTTGGATGTTTCCCTGCCCAAAATTAAAAACGACGAGATCGGCCAATTGACTAATTCGTTTAATGAAATGGCCCACACGCTGAAATCGAAGGAAACAGAGCTTCAAACAGAGCGTAATATGCGCATTACCGCAATGATCGACGGACAGGAACTTGAACGGCAACGGCTGAGCAGAGAACTGCACGACGGACTGGGGCAATCCCTCATTGCACTTAAACTAATGCTGGCTGCGGCAGAGGGCAAAAGGCATGAAGATACGCTCGAAACAATTGAGCAAACCTGCATTGCATTCGACGATACCATCAATGAAATCCGCAGGATATCGAACGACCTGATGCCGGCCGTGCTGCTGGAATTCGGTTTGATTACTGCACTTAAGAATTTATGTAACAGCATCGCCGACACAACAGGCATGAATATCGAATTCAGCTCCAAAGGCCAGCTTAACGACTTATCCCAACGAATCACCATTTACATTTTCAGGATCATTCAGGAAGCCTTGAACAACATGGTAAAACATGCTGATGCAAGCCGGGCAACCCTTCATATCGAAAGAAATCCGGAAGCAGTTTTTGCAATGATACAGGACAATGGAAAAGGTATAGAAATGCCGGAGCAACCGGAAAAAGGCGGATCAGGAATACCCAATATGCGGGAAAGGGTACGGCTGTTGAATGGAAATATCGAATTTATTTCCGAATCAGGCAAGGGAACGAGATTAAATATTGAAATACCATTAATTACAAACAATAATGGCAACTATTAAAGTAATGCTCGTCGACGATCATGCTATCGTCCGCGATGGAATAAAAGCACTCATCCAATCGGAACACATCGAAGTTATCAACGAAGCCTCCTCGGCACGTGAGTTTTTCACGTTGCTCAAAACCGGCCTCCCGGATGTGGCCATTCTAGATATCAGTTTGCCCGACATATCAGGCATAGAGATCACCAAAAAGTTAAAGGAAGATTATCCTGAAATCAGGGTTATCATTCTGTCGATGCACCTGAATGAGGATTTTATTTTTAATGCGATCAAAGCCGGAGCGATGGCTTACCTGCCCAAAAACACAAGCCGAAGCGAATTACTGGAAGCCATTGAAAAGGTTTTTAACGGCGAAGAGTTCTTTGCTGAACCGGTCTCCAATATCATCTTGAAAAGTTATATCAAAAAGGCCAAAAAAGATGAAGCAGATGAACAGGAAAAGGAACTAACCAAACGTGAAACCGAAATCCTGACTTTGTTTGCCGAAGGTAAAAACAACAAAGAGATCGCCGATATGCTCTATATTTCAACACGAACTGTGGAATCCCACAAAAATCATATCATGCAAAAGCTGGAACTGAAATCAACCGTTGAACTCATCAAATTTGCCATACGTAACCACCTGATCGAAATTTAGACAGCCCTCTGTGAATTACTTAACAATAACTCCGTGATTCACTTAATTAGTTTCAAGATTTACCTGATTGAATTTATTATCAGGAAGTTCAAACTTTGCTTCATCAATTCTAAAAAAAATTATGATGAGGCATTTTACTCTTTTAAAAACAACAGTTGTAGTATGTTTGCTATCGCTGATGACTTTGGCAAGCAATGCTCAAAATGAGTTATCATTAACTCCCGGAGCCGACCTTGTGAGCAGGTATATCTGGCGCGGTACCGATTTCGGGAATTCACCGGCAATACAACCCGGACTGGAGCTGGGATACGGAGGATTTGCATTTGGAGCATGGGGTTCATATTCTACCAATGACATGAACTTCCAGGAAGCTGATCTTTATGCGTCCTACACATTCAATGATGTTTTAACGCTGATGGTAACAGATTACTTTTTCCCGGACGGGAACATTGGCAAAAACAAGTACTTTGATTACGATCCTGACAGCACCGGGCATGTATTTGAAGGAGCAGTTTTATTTAACGGAACCGATAAGATCCCCTTATCGTTGATGGTGGCAACCAACTTCGCCGGAGCTGATGCCCGCACCTACGACAATAAGTTGCAATATTCAACTTACATCGAATTAGGTTATTCAACAAGCATTCAGGAAACTTCACTGGATTTCTTTGTTGGGGCCACACCCAACAATCCTGATGGCGATAAAGGCGAAGCAGGCTTTTATGGCAACAGTGCCGGAATTGTTAATATTGGTGTAAAAGCTGAGAAAGAAGTAAAAATAACTGATTCATTTTCCTTACCCGTAAATGTTTCGGTAATCACCAATCCACAGGCACAAAATATATTCTTTGTTTTTGGAATTTCACTCTGATTAATCACTTAAAAATAGGAGAAAAAAATTATGTTCGATAGCGGAGCAACCGGATTTATGATCCTCGCAACCAGCCTGGTGATGTTAATGACACCTGGTTTGGCATTTTTCTATGGCGGTTTGGCCGGAAAAAGAAATATTCTGGGTATTATGATCCAGACTTTTGTATCACTGGGTATTACCACCATCATGTGGGTGGCCTTCGGTTTTTCACTTTGTTTTAGTGGTGGCGAAGGTGGAGTAATTGGGAATTTTGACCTGGCATTTTTAAATGGAATTTCATTTGATGCAGCCTTTGATAACGGCAAGTACCCCATGTACATTTTCGTAGCATACCAAATGATGTTTGCAATTATCACCCCTGCCCTCATAACCGGAGCATTTGTAAACAGGGTAACTTTTAAAGCATACCTGATCTTCCTGGTTTTATGGCAGATTTTTGTGTATTATCCTTTTGTTCATATGGTTTGGGGTGGTGGATTCCTCGCCGACTGGGGTGTTAAAGACTTTGCAGGTGGTATTGTAGTTCACGCTACTGCAGGTTTTGCAGCTCTTGCATCCGTATTTTATGTTGGAAAAAGAAGAGATACCGCATCACCACCAAACAGTATTCCTTTGGTTGCCATTGGTACCGGTTTATTGTGGTTTGGATGGTATGGATTTAATGCCGGTAGCGAACTTGACGTGGATGCCATTACTACCCTCGCCTTCCTGAACACCGACGTAGCAGCCTCTTTTGCCGCCATTACCTGGATGGTGATTGAATGGTCACGTGCACGTAAGCCCAAATTTGTAGGTCTGCTAACAGGTGCTGTAGCCGGTTTGGCAACCATTACCCCGGCCGCAGGATTTGTTCCATTATGGGCAGCCATCGTAATTGGTATTGCAGCAGGGTTTATTTGTTACCTGGCGGTAGCAATGAAAAACAAACTTGGATGGGATGATGCACTCGATGTTTGGGGCGTTCACGGAATTGGCGGAACACTTGGTACCATTTTACTAGGTGTTTTTGCTGTGGAAGCAATTGGCGGACAATCCGGACTGATTGAAGGCGATACTGCTTTCTTTTTCAAAGAACTTGTCGCAGTCTTATTGGGTGCCATTTATGCATTCCTGTTTACTTATCTGATGTTGATTGTAATCAACTTCCTGACTCCGGTGCGGGTTTCAGAGTCCGAAGAAGATATTGGACTGGATGATTCTCAACACGGAGAAAAAGCTTATGATGAAGGAGCATTATAACATAACTTTTAGATTTTTTAATGAAAGAGCCCTGTTTTCCAGGGCTTTTTTTATGCTTAATTTTGGACTAATTATTGCAAGTAACCTGCATAATAATAACCACTATGAAACACACAATTTACCTCGCAATTCTGCTATTTCTTTTTATCTCCTGCTCAAAAAAAGAAAACAACAACAGTAACACCACTCCATTAACAGGCACCTGGAAACTAACTGAAATGCTTTCCGACCCCGGTGACGGAAGCGGCACCTACAATCCGGTTCAAAGCGAAAGGATTTTGATTTTCAATTCAAATGGCTCCGTAAGCTCCAATGGTTCTCTTTGCTATATGAGCCTCCAAACAGGCTCATGGGAGTCCGGTACCTATTCACTGGCCGACTCTACTATCAATGTTGAAAATTGCGACGACACCCCCCTTCCCATTCGTTTTATACTTTCAAGCAACACCCTTGAATTGCTTCTTCCCTGCATTGAACCATGCAAGATGAAGTTTAATAAAAAATAGCTATACCCTGTCTTCCCTTGCAAGCAAAGTGATTCTGAATTTCTTGATTTATTTATCTTTTTGATAACAATTATCAATTCCTATTATCCATATTTTTGGCGCCAGAAAAAATAATATGCACTGGGAAAAAAAGTGGTTTCAGTTTGCGATTCTGATGGTTCTCGCGTTTATTTGGGGAAGTAGCTTTATCCTCATTAAAGTGGGACTTAAGAGTTTCAGCAACGATCAGGCGGCCGCCATTCGTTTGTTGTTTGCATCTACAGTTCTTTTACCATTGGCATACCGAAACCGGCACCACTTCAAAAAAAAGGATATTAAAAGCTTACTCATTGCCGCTTTTATCGGAAGTTTTTTTCCTGCCTTTTTATTTACCAAGGCGCAAACTCGCATCGACAGCGCACTGGCAGGAATACTAAACAGTTTAACTCCGGTTTTCACACTGATTGTTGGTTTGATATGGCACCAAACCAAAATCAAAAGCCGGCAGATCTATGGTTTGCTGCTTGGACTGGTCGGTGCGGTAGGGCTCATTGTCTCCGGTAAAAATTTGGCGGAACTCAATATTAACTCTTACGCGCTGTTTATCGTAGCTGCCACAATGTGTTATGGCATCAATGTAAATACCATTAAATCATACCTTACGCACCTGAATGGCATCCAAATTACCAGTTTTTCCTTCATGTTCATTTTTCCGGCAGCCCTTGCTTATTTACTAACCACTGATTTTGCACCGGTAGCAGAACATCCTGACTGGCCTCTTCACCTCGCTGCACTTGCCACCCTGGGTATTGTGGGCACGGCCTTCGCCATGCTACTGATGAATACCATGATCCGTTACACTTCGGCTATATTTGCGTCCTCAGTAACTTATATTATTCCAATTTTTGCGATATTGTGGGGAATCGTTGCTGAAGAAACCATTACCGCCGGCGACATCTTATTTATGGCGGTGATTCTGCTCGGTGTTTATTTAATTAATCAGAGCAAAGCAGGCTGGAAACAACTCCGTAAAAAGAGCTTATAAATTATCTCCCACAATTTGAATATTTTGAGATGATACACCCTTCCCGACATTCATTTTCCAGTAACCAGCTTTATCCAATTCGTCCACGGTTCCATCAAGGTTGTAATCTGCTCTTAAATATCCTGATTGCATTTTAGCCGGATACCACACCCCGTTATTATCAATGGTATTTATTTCACCATTTCCATCCGCATCGGCAGCAATCATACCCCAAACCCCTGTCATAAGCTCTTTTTGACCGACATATTGCATTGAATTTTCCAAATTATCAAGGGTAAAATCATAGGTATAAACACCTTCATCTTCGGTTAACGGAAGCGCTGATATTACCGGCAAATGATTTCGGTGAAATACCTGTATGTAATAGTTTCCATCCACTACTGTTTTAAATCCAACGTCCCCTGCCCCACTGTAATTAATCACCTGACCGTCGTTCTGCAGCCATGCAGCCTCTGTCCCTAACAGGTAAAACATGGAGGTATCCACATCATCGCGTTTAAGCAAACGGAGCAAAACCCAATCCACGATATCTGTTGAAGGAACTGCCCCAACAGATTCAGAACCGTTATAATTCCACGGACCGGTGGCATAGGGTTGAGAAGTGGGTAACACATCCTGATCGTTCAACATGGTTGACATTTGTCCCCCACCAAATGGCCCTTCCATAAACACCTTTACACTTACCTGAACTTCAGGCGCAAATGAAGTAGTAATAACACTAATAATATTTGAATAATCCGTTGTATCATTTTCATATCTGGTTCTAACACGGTAATAGTAAGTAGAGGTTGGATTTAATCCAATAATATAAGCCTGGAGAAAAGGTCCTACTGAATAATTTTCATATCCGGGGACAAAAGAACTAAAATCAGGCGCAGTAGAAATATCAAGCAAAAAACCTTCAGCAAAAATGGGATTGCTGAAACTCCAGTTTGCAGTAAATCCCTCATCAATTATCTGGGTAGCTATTTTAGCCACAGGTTTTTCGGGCAGCGTAACAGCCGAAATAACCGCCGAATTTTCACTTGAGGCCCCGTTAAAGCTTCTTACCCTGTAATAATAAGTAACCCCTCCTGTAAGTCCCTCAATATGCAGATAATTTGCAGTGGCAGTAGCATTTTGCAATGCAGCAAAACCTGTAAAATCCGGCGAAGTATTTACATCAACCCGGTAAGCAGTAGCTTCTGATACAAAACTCCAGTTTGCATAAAAAGCACTTTGCTCAATGATAGAGGCTGGCAATACAGTTGGAACTTCAGGAGCTGTTTTCAAACTCATCACTTGCGAATAGGTTGAGGTATCTCCAGGTTTGTAAGCCCGCACGCGGAAATAATAATTGGTAGCATCTACCAAACCCGCGATACTTTTAGCGGTAGTATTTCCAACATTCTTTGCCTGATAACCGGGTAAAAAATCAAAAAACGTGGGGTCATCCGATACATCAAGCAAGTATCCAGTTGGGGTACCGCCTGTTCCCGGCAGCCAATTTGCCTGGAAGCTGTTATTGTCGATAACAGATGCCTTTTTCACGACCGGTATACCAGCCGGTTCGATAATTCCCAACCCGGAAATAGCAAATACAAATGGATCTTCATCTCCATCGTTATTTGCAATATTTACAAAGGCCGATTTCAAACCAAACGAGGTGGGTGTAAAAGCAATTTTAAAATAAGTTGTATCGTAATTGGGGTAAACAACTGATGCAGGCTCAAGCTCAACAGAAAACTGGTCAGCCTCCGGTCCGGTTATCTCAATCGTTTTCCCGGCAGAAAATTCAAACAATAGTAAGTCGCCGTTCAATCCGCCCAATGGCAGGTTATTGGTAACTTTAAATTTTCGGATTGAAGTTGCTACACCATAAGCTGTTTCGCCAAAATTAGTTCCATCAGTGAGTGTTGTTGAATTATCGTTATTTACAATTTCCACCCAACTATCCCCTTCGGATTCCCTTCCTTCCATCATGATTTCCGGAGCCTTGCCTATACCCTGCAGCGACTTGTAATGAAAAACAAACGTCTGAAACTCATAAATGGTAAGCTGAGTAGCAACCACTCCGGCTACTTCGGGAGAATACTTCACATAGATATTCTGGCTGATGGCACCTGTGCTATTCGCAGTAAAATAAAGTGCTGAATTGTAGGTTCCGCTTAAACCCGATTCAGAAACGGTGAATAATAAACTGGGCGAATCAACATAAATTATTTCGTAAGGATTATATCCTGCTCCCGTTATCTGAAACCAGTGTGCTCCATCCGGTGAGGATTCGCCGGTGTTAATTACGCCAATATTCAATGTTCCGGAGGCAACAGTTAATGATTGTGCCCAAATATTTGGCATCCATAAACCTATAGCAATAAGAAGTGATAGAAGTTTTTTCATGAATCGTTGTTTGTCTTATCGAACCTGATTACTAAGATAACCTTTCGGTGTCATGGCCCTGAATTTCATAAATGGTGCCATTCAATTAAAATTTGAACAAGCTAATTGTTCTTCAAATTAGCACCTTCATTTCAGAATAAAATAATTGCATACAAACCCCTCAAAATAAAAGGACTAACATTTGCAAACATCAAATAATTGGGAAGCTTTTTGGTTTAAAACTCCAAATTTAAGCATTTACCGGAATTTCTAAAAATGAACTTATTTTCCGGATATGGGAAAAATAACTGAAATTATTTGGCGATATCTTTTGTTTTAGGTCGGCTTAAAATCTCAAGTTTCTTTTTTCTCGACCAGTTTTTTAATTGCTCCTCAGTGAGTCCGCCCTTTTGCGATTGAAGTACTTTTTCAGAAAAGACCAACTTAACAGGACGGCGGGAAAAGGTATAATGATGGGGATCTTTGCCTTCAATATGATCGCTGATGCTTTTATCCAGATCATCGGTAGACCCAGTAAAAAAGGAACCATCAGAACAATGAAGCAGATATAGATATTCAATCATAATAGGTTGCAAAAATATTTATTTCCCCTGTTTTTAGATATGTATTAATGAAATTGTTTTAGCAAATCATATTCCAAAGCATAAGCACCCCTTGAATCAAGCTTATATATTTTTGATTTGGCAAGCAGTTACAAACCGAACTTCTTTATATCGTCTTAAAATAATCTGGAAAAATGAGTGTAGGAAAACTCAATCGAATCAACAGCTACCTCACGTGCATTTGCAATTAAACTGCCTATGGTGAACTTTATGGGGTAGGCATTTTCAAAAGTCCAGCTTCTTATTATGTCATAATTATTATCCAGTAATTTTACAAAAAGGGGCTTTACTTCAATCTGATCTGTCAATCCAACTGTCAAACAGTTCTGCACCCATTTCAGTAATTCAGAATCACTGGAAAGCAACCCCCTTTTTAAAACGAGGTTTGAATAACCGGTCTGTTTGGGCAATTTATATCTAAATCTATTTTCATCACCACTGTCAATAGATGCGGTTTCAATATCTGTTGAAATACCGTTCACCTCCTGAAACGAGCTCTCCGATGCACCGGCTTCATTTGATAAGGCAATCGTAAAATAAAATCCAACCGGGGGATAATTGATATCAGTCATACTTGATAATTTAATTGATCAGGAATTAAGCATTTTTTCCTCAATTTTCATGACCAGGAATTCCGCAGGCCGCAGAATAGCAACCATAACATATACTTTTAACAGACCATTTAAAATATCGTTTGAAGTCATGGTTTCGCCAAGCCCCACTTTAACTGCAAACGCATCATCAGGTTTGGCGCCGGCAAGGGCTCCTATTTTCCATTGCTGGATCAGGAAATTTTCGGTCATGTTTTTAATCTTTGCCCAGGTATTGGCATCATTGGGTTCGAAGACAAATGCATTGATGCCTGCTTTTATGGATTGCTCCAGCATGATCATCGTCCTTAGCACATTGATGTACCGCCATTCGTTGCTATTGCCATCAAGCGTGCGGGCGCCCCATACCAACACCCCTTCGCCAATGAAAGAACGGATTGCATTGATGGATTTCCCGGAAGAAGTAATATTCAAATCTTCTTGCTCTGCCTGGGTAATTTCTACGGCAGGTTTGATCACCGAATTCATGGAGACATTTGCAGGTGATTTCCACACACCCTTTGAATTATCAACCATGGGATAAATGCCTGCCATGGCTGACGCGGGAGGTATTAAACTCAAACGCTCCTTCATAAACTGGATGATTAGTTTATAAGCCGGACTCATTCGAAAAAGCGACTGATGCAGAAATTCAGGCATAGGGTTTTCATCCAAATCGGGGTTTGCGGTTTTTTGTACTACATATTCCTTTGTGTACCGGTGAATAACTGAATAAAAATCCATTTCATCCTTAACAAAAGAACGACGCAAACGAGTCCCTGATGAATTCAATTCGCTTTGGATTAGTTCCTGAAACGGACCCAAACTCTCATCACTCAGGTTTTGAAATGAAAGCTCAGATTCCTGTATCACCGAAGTTTGCAACCATGGATAATAAGCGGCACCGTATTTCAATGCCACATTGCCGATTTCGTTTCTAAACTTATCAATTACATCGGTTGGTTCTGTGGGATCCTGACGATCTTTAAAGCCATTGTGAACATCAAAAATTCCGATGCGGTTTGCCATTTTTTCACAATGCAATAAAACCTCCCGATAAACCGAATAGCAATCTTCAGCACTCAGTGAAACCGCTTCGGGGATCACGATCATGGTTGGCTCAGTTTCATTTTCAAGTGCCGGCAGTCCAAACCCGGGATTAGCGGCATCCGTGCCGTCAAATCTACCTTTTGATATATCTGTGTTGTAATCACCCACCGAAACAATGTAACAGTCCCCACCCCCATTCTGGTAAAAGAAACGGATCGCATCAAATAACCGGTAGCGGTTTCCGATCCTTTGCAGCGTGTAATCTTTTCCCTGGACGGAAAGGTTGAAATTTTCGAATTTGTTTTGAATAGTGCCAGTGACTAACCCTTCCTGCAATTGAAACTGGTAATTTGGCGCCCCGCCAAAGACCTGAATGAATTGGGCCATTGAACTTATCTGCACAGGCGTATTTAACAATGGCTTATTACCATCCATCGTTTTTTTTGTAAAACCAACAAAAGCCGGTATAGCCGTTTCAACCTGTGCGATTGAATTTGGGAATGCACTGATTTCTTCAATATAAACGCCGGGAGTTTTAAGTTTAGCCATAGCGGGTGAATTAGGGGTTTTATCAGGAATACAACAAATTTTGATGGGGAAAGGATCAAGTTAACCAGGTAATTTATTTGAATATTGATAATAAAAGTCCATTAGATCGGTCTTCAATTGAATTTCTTAAAAATTATAAAAAGGATGGTAAGACTTCCCGACGTTTCACTGCGCTTAGATAGGGAAACACCTTAATCACAAAAAGCCCAGCTTTCGCTGAGCTTTTCTGTGATCCCGGGAGGACTCCCCGATGCTGCGCTAACGCGCCGATCGGGATAAACTTCTCGTCCTCCTTTATCACAAAAAGCCGCAAAAGCGGCTTTTTAAGTGATCCCGGGAGGACTCGAACCCCCAGCGCAAGAACCGGAATCTTGAGTTTTATCCAGTTAAACTACGGGACCAATATAAATTTCTGAATGTAAATTTAAGATTTGGGATACTTATAACCCTTTTGTAATCTGCACCAAAATCCAATCAGCTGGCAAAAGTAATAATTATTAATTCTTTATAAGCTTATCCGTTTGTATAATTTTTCCCTTCTGTTGAATTTCCAAAACGTATGTTCCTTTTGGAAGATTTATAGTTTCAATTTCCCCATTTGCATCTGCATCTGCAATTAGCTTTCCATCAAGCGTGTATAAGGCGACTTCTATATTATTGAGACTTCCCGCTACTTTTATTTTATCGGTAAATGGATTGGGGTACACCTTATATTGCGGTTGATTATTTTCAGCTATTGCTGTTCCGGTTACCAGGTCATCCATATTCAGTCTGAAGGCCGATAATCCATGCGTTCCGGCAACCAGCGTACGGGTTGGATTGTGAATTTTCAGGGTCATGGTTGGAACACCATGAATGCCTTCGTTCAAACTTTCCCAGGAGATACCATCGTTGTTTGAGAAGAATACACCAGCATCCGTTGCCACATACAAATATCCCGGATGATCGGGATCAACAACGATATCCGCCACTGGAATGCCCGGCAGATTGCTGCTGATATCCGTCCAGCTTTGTCCAAGATCGGTCGATTTTAAAACATGCGGAATGTATTCGTCCCAACGGAAACCACTTACGGTGGCGTAAATTGTATTTTCATCAACAGGATCACACAATACACGCGTAACCCAGCGATCAGGGATGCCATTGGTGATATTGGTCCATGAGAGGCCTGCATTTTCCGAAACATGGATCAGTCCGTCGCCGGTACCTGCTACTACAATATTATTATTGACCGGTGATACATGAATGGTGGCAATGGTATGAAAATACTGATCAACTCCCTTTGTGATGTCACCGCTCACATCGTTCCAGCTGTTTCCGCCATTCGTCGATTTCCAAACACGATAGGTTCCGAAATAGAGCACCTGCGGGTTTTCAGGATCCATGGCAAGGGGAGCAGCCCAGTTTACCCGGTCATCCGACCAGCTCCAGGCGATATAGTCAAAATTGTCGCCGCCATTGGTCGATTTGTGCAGATTTCCCCACTGGTATTCGGCATACATGGTATTTGGATTGCTATAATCAATCAAACAATACATGCCATCTCCACCCAGGATGCGATCCCAGTTATCAACGGCACCATCGTAGGTTATGATGGTGTTGTTGTCCTGCGTACCTCCAATAATTCGTTGCGGATTATTATAGTCAATATCAATTGCATAAAACTGTGTAAAGGGAAGGTTATTGATGTGGGTCCAGCTACTTCCATTGTTGCTTGAAACGTACAATCCGCCATCATTCCCCAGGTAAATTCGTCCGTTGGTCTTATCAAAACACATAGCATGATGATCCACATGAACATCCCAGCTTCCGATATCCATCCAGCTTGCGCCGCCATTGGAAGTCCTGAAAAAGCCAACGCCCATGACAAACACCATATCTTCATCCTCCGGGTGTACCCGCACCTGCCCAAAATACCAGCCAAAATTAGAATTCATCTCGTCAAGGGCATTGTCATTGGTCTGGGTCCACGAATCCCCGCCATCGGTTGTTTTATAAACATTCACCTCATAGTCGGGCATATCATAAAAGGCGTATATTACATCCGGGTTCGATTTGGCAATGCTGAGCCCAACCCTGCCGGCATCCTCATTAAAAGGCAATCCGTTGGTTAGTTCGGTCCAGGTATCGCCGCCATCGGTGCTCTTATAAACGCCGGTTCCCAGTCCGAATGAATGCCGGTAAGTGAGGCCGCGCATACGTTCCCACATGCCTGCGTAAAGAATATCCGGGTTGGTCGGATGCTGCACGATTTCAGTCGCCGATGTTGAGTCATTTACAAACAATACCTTTTCCCAATTCATACCACCATCTTCGCTCCGGTAAATACCTCTTTCCGAATCAGGGGTGAATAAATTACCGTTGGCAGCCACCCAAATTCTTTGTGAATTGCTGTGGTCAATTACAATGCGGCTTATATAAGCAGAATTCTCAAGTCCAATATTTTGCCAGGTTTCACCGGCATCGGTCGATTTATAAATCCCATCCCCGATAAAACTGTAACTGGCATTGTTAGCCTCTGCTGTGCCAGCGTATATTGTATTTTTATCTTCAGGATCGATGGCAATATCCCCAACCGAGATCAAATTGGCGCCTTCAAATTTGTATTCCCAACTGGCACCCATGTCGGTCGATTTCCAAACGCCACCTGTGGATGCTCCGATATAGATCGTTTCGGGCTCATCGGGATGAATTTCAATATCGGTAATCCGGCCACCAATATTTGTCGGCCCGGCAAACTCCCACGTGTAGGTTAAACTTGCCTTCTGTTGCTTCAATTCGGCAGCTTTTTTCATCTCTGTTTTGTAAACATCCAAATTGATTTCATCATAAGGATACATCCTTTGTTGGGCAAGGTAATCGCCGGGAAACAACTGAGGCGGAGTAAATCCGGTTGATTTTTCAAATGGATTGATAATAAGAATTGCTGAAATTCCTGCCAATGCAAGAAAAAGAAGCGCTATAACTTTCCTGGTAAATTTCATCGATATAAAATTGTATTATTTTTTGAATAGACAAAAATACCTGAAAATTGTTGCCCGGCATTTTAAAATTCACACCCAAACAATTAAAATAATGATTTTTAGCGTAGCTATCGACTTAACACAATTTAAGATAAAATTAATAAGTGTACGTTCATTTTGGCTAATTTTGCCAGCCTGGAATAAGTCATAAAATTAAATCATAAAGATATGTCTGAAAAAGTTTTAGATCACGTGAAACCGGGCGTAATTACCGGAAACGATGTAAAGAAAGTTTTTGAAATTGCCAAAAGAAATCATTTTGCATTACCCGCAGTGAATGTTGTGGGGACTAACTCGGTAAATGCAGTTTTGGAAGCCGCGAAGAAAGTGAATTCTCCGGTGATCATTCAGTTCTCAAATGGCGGTGCTGCTTTTTATGCTGGCAAAGGCCTTTCCAACGAAAACGAACAAGCTGCTATTGCAGGTGCCATTTCGGGTGCTTTACATGTTCATAAAATGGCCGAATTGTATGGTGTTGCGGTAATTTTACACACCGATCATGCTGCTAAAAAATTACTCCCCTGGATCGATGGTTTGCTGGATGCCGGTGAAAAACATTTCAAAGAATTCGGGAAGCCGCTTTTCAGCTCACATATGCTCGACCTTTCGGAAGAACCCATTGAAGAGAATATTGAAATTTCGAAAAAATACCTGGAGCGCATGAGCAAGATCGGGATGACCCTCGAAATTGAACTCGGTGTAACAGGTGGTGAAGAAGATGGTGTGGATAATTCAGATGTTGACAGCTCTAAATTATATACTCAGCCCGAAGAAGTTGCTTATGCTTATGAAGAATTAAGCAAGATCAGCGATAATTTTACCGTGGCGGCTGCTTTCGGAAACGTGCATGGTGTGTACAAACCGGGCAATGTTAAGTTGCAGCCCATCATCCTGAAAAACTCCCAGGAATACATTCAAAAGAAATACAACACCGTTGACAAACCGGTGAACTTCGTATTCCATGGCGGTTCAGGATCAAGTCATGCAGAGATTCGCGAAGCTATTTCTTATGGTGTTATCAAAATGAACATTGATACCGATACCCAGTGGGCAGCATGGGATGGCGTTCGCGCATACGAGGCCAAATACCACGACTACCTGCAGGGCCAGATCGGCAACCCCGAAGGCGACGACAAACCCAACAAAAAACACTACGACCCGCGGAAATGGCTCCGTGAAGGCGAGGTTGGCATGATTGAAAGGTTGAAAGTTGCTTTCGACGATTTGAATAACATTGACAGGAATTAAGAAAACGTTCTGAGTTCAGGGTTCTGGGTTCTGGGTTGAAAGGTAATCAATCAGAACTCTGAACTCCCAACTCTGAACTCTAAACTCTGAACCCTGAACCCTGAACCCTGAACCCCAAACCTACCTCCGTCGTGTGAAAATAGAAAAATACATAGCCCTGGTTCTTTTCGCAGGATTGATGATCTACCTGCTGCTCCGGGCAATGTATGTTCCCATGCTGCACGACTCCATTGCCACCTTTTTCAGATATGTGCATATCCACCAGGTTTTTCCTTATTATTCCGAGTGGTCGGCGAATAACCATTTCCTAAACTCACTTTTAATGCTTGGGAGTTATGAATTGTTCGGCTCCTCCCCTATTGCCCTTAAGCTCCCGAATGTGATCTTTTTCCCGATCTATTTCTTTTTTGTATGGAAAATCTCGGGTAAAATTTCAAACCCGTTTTTAAAATGGGGGTTTCTGATCAGCATGTTGTTTGCCCATAACTTTTTTGAATTTTTCGGTACGGGTCGGGGTTATGGCATGTCGATGGGACTGGTAATTGCCGGCGTTTGGTTCGTGATGCTTGCGCATGATACCCACAAAACCAAACATTATTTTCTGGCATTGATTTTACTCTCACTGGCAACCTATGCCAACCTCACCATCATGAACTCCTTTATCCTGCTGGTTGGAGAACTGATGTTAATCCTTCTTTTTCAGAAGCAAAGCTCAAAGGTATCCAAATCCGCAATAATTATTCTGTTTGGTATAATACCTATTATATTAATGATCCTTTTGCTATTTAAGATTCAGGCCGAAGGAGAACTCTATTACGGAAAACCGGATGGATTTATCCAGGTGAGTGTTGCAACGTTAAGCAGGTTATTAACCGGATCAGATTCACCTGTTTTTGTTTATTTGGCGCTTTTGCTTTTTTTAATTTCTGCAGGTGCTTTCATTTTTGTCCAAATCAAAAAATTACCCAAAAAGCAATATAAAAACCTGTTTGAGCCCCAGTGGTTCTTTTTGTGTTTGCTAACTGGAAACATCATCGCTTATTACCTTGAGCACAAAATATTCGGCACCAACTACCCCGAAGACCGAACCGGCTTATTCCTTTATCCCTGGCTGGTGGGAAGTGTATTTTTCAGTCTGGATGCGATAAAATTTAAAAAGCCTTATTTAAACCTGATCCCGGCTTTACCATTCCTGTTTTTCCCGATCCACTTTATTTCCCATATGAACCTCAGCTGGTCATCCATGGAAAACCAGGCGATACCGGAAAGATTTCACATAACGGTAGCTGAAGATCAGGGTAAAAGTGAATACCCATTGATTGTGCAGGGATATCAGGGGCGGTTAATGCGCTGGCTTTACATGAATTTTAGAAACGAAACACCTTTAAGCCGTATCTTTTTTGAGGATTACCCTTCCATGAATGGAGATTACCAAATAGTAAACCTGGGTGAATATCCGGAATGGCGCACAGCTTACGACTCAATTGATGGCGATCAAAGAACGGGATTTGCCTTACTGAAACGAAAAAATCAACTTACCAGAATTCCAGTTTTCAGTAAAGACGATATTCAAAAAAACGAGCCGCAAGCATCAGCGTTTTTTGAACTGTACCGTGGACCGATAGATTCATTGGCAGGCAAGGCACTTTATATTGACTTTAACTTGAAACTATCTTCTGAGAAAAGCCCGTTTCACGGCCGAATTGTAGCCGATGTGCAGGATGATCAAAACAACTCCTTGCTATATGAATTTACCCAATTCGACTGGTATCGTACCGATTGGTCAGATCCCGAGAAATCTTTCCTCAATGCCCTCTATTTACCGGAGCTTCCTGAAAAAGCCCAAAATATTGTGATTTATATATGGAACATTGACAAAAAACCATTTCTTTTGCCAAATGGTCATTTTGATATTTTTTACCTCAGAAAAGGTTAACAATCTGTTAAAAAATAATTAAAGTCAATACCACCGAAACTATTAATTTTACAAGCTTTTTGTAACCAAAAAATTCTTTATTAATAATGAGAAAAGGAATACTTTTTTTAGCACTTTCTACGCTGTTCGTACTGAGCAACTTAACCGCTCAAAACTTAGTAATTAACGGAGATCTGGAATCATGGACCGGTGGTTTGCCGGATGGCTGGACCGTAGCTGAAAACATTACGCAAGAGACCACCACCGTGCACGGTGGCTCCTCTTCGGCAGGACACACTTCGGATGCATCCACTAAAGATTTTCAACAAGTGATCGGGGGAATTCAGGAGGGTCAGGAATATAATATCAGTTATTGGTATTTTGATAACGACCCCAATGCAAGAACCAGGATCTGGGCTTATTGGACAGCCGCAGGTGCTAACCTTCCCGACAATGCAACGGAATTAAGACCTTCAACTTACTCGGAAGACAATGCAGCATGGCAGCAGTTTAATGTTGTTTTAAATGCACCTGCCACTGCCGACGGATTTAAGTTTGAAGTTCGGGTTTATAACCAGGATGGAAATATCGGAGGTACGGTATATTATGACGACTTCGAATTTACCGGCGATGTAATAGTTAATCCTGAGCCTTCCAATTATCCCACAGCATTTACTGCCAATGCCAGTGGCCTGGCCATTGATCTTACATGGACCGATGCTACCGGATCACAACTGCCTTCGGGATATATTATTTATGCAGCCGATAACGGTTCGCTGCCAATGCCTGTTGATGGAACTCCGGTAGCTAACGATCCGGATCTATCTGACGGGTCCGCCACATTGAATATTACTTATGGAACCCAATCAGCGAATTTTGCATCGCTTTTAGGAAATACCACTTATTATTTTGCTATATATCCGTACACGAATTCAGGAGCCAATATTGATTACAAAACCGATGGAACTGCTCCTTCAGCCAATGCTACTACTGCAAACTTCACTGTTATTGAATCAGAAAATTTTGACGTAAGCTGGGGCAGTTGGCAAGCTATTTCAGTAATTGGCGACCAGGTTTGGGACAGGGATAATACCTATGGTATCAATTCGACAGCCTGTGCTCAAATGAGTGGTTATGATGGTGGCTATCTCGACAATGAAGACTGGCTGGTTTCACCTGCCCTTGATTTTGACAACTACCAAAACGAGAGTCTCGTTTTTTACACGGCTATGAACTACACCGGTCCTGCTCTTGAATGTTTGATTTCGGAGAATTACAGTGGAACAGGTGATCCAAACAATGCATCATGGGAAAGCCTCTCATTCACTCCTTCTTCAGGTTCATGGGTATGGACTGAATCAGGAATTGTGGACGTATCGGGATACGACGGCACCGTTCATATTGCCTTTAAATATACTTCAAATACCACAAGTGCCGCCACCTGGGAGGTGGATGATATCACCCTAACCGGGGAAGAAGATATTACAATTGACCCGGAACCGAGTAACTATCCACAAGGGTTTGTTGCCAATGCGGGCTCTACATTTATAGATTTATTTTGGGATGATGCAACAGGTACACAATTACCGGATGCATATATTGTTTACGCATCAACCTCTTCAACCCTGCCTGTTCCGGTTGACGGAACGCCGGTGGCCAATGATGCCGATCTGAGTGATGGCAATGGTGCATTGAATGTGCTTTACGGACAGGAAGAAGTTACTTTCTCCGGACTCGACGCAGCTACCACCTACTATTTTTCAATCTATCCTTACACCAACAGCGGAATCAACATCGACTATAAAAACGATGGAACTGCTCCAACGGCTGATGCTACAACAACAGTTGATCCCGAACCGAGCAATTATCCGACCTTGTTTTCCGCCAGTGCCGGTTCAACAGTTGTGAACCTTAGCTGGACAGATGCCACCGGATCACAACTTCCGGTTGCTTATATCATTTATGCAGGTACAAGCGCATCCCTGCCGGTGCCTGTTGATGGAACACCCGTGGCCGACGACCTCGACCTGAGTGATGGCTCCGGCGCGCTTAATGTTTCTTATGGCAGCGGTCAGGCTTCTTTTGGAGGATTGGAATCATCGGTTACCTATTATTTTTCTATTTATCCATATTCCAATTCAGGAGCAACAATTGACTATAAAAATGATGGAACCGCGCCCACTGCAAATGCTTCTACCACTTATTCACCCATCATCGTTGACGAAACTTTTGATGATAGCTGGGGTGGCTGGAACCCTGTGAGTGTAATCGGTGCCCAAATTTGGGACAGAAACAACACCTATGGAATCGACAATACACCCTGCGCACGCATGAGCGGATTTTCGGGAGCAGCCATCCAAAATGAAGACTGGCTGATTTCACCGTCGATCAATATGAATATTTATGAAACCGTGATCATGACCTTCTTTACCGCCAAAAATTATGATGGAGATGATCTGCAATTGAAAGTTTCAACTGATTACTCAGGAACCGGCGACCCCAATGTGGCTAACTGGAGCGATCTTGACTTCACACCTTCAGCAGGATCATGGGAATGGACCGAATCAGGCGATGTTGATTTGTCGGGTTATAACGGCAGCAGCGTCTATGTTGCTTTCCTTTACACCTGCGATAATGTGGCTTCCGCAACCTGGGAGGTGGATAATATATTAATCGAAGAAATTGTAACACTCCCTGAACCTACCAATTATCCTACTGCATTTTCAGCAGAGGCTTCAGGAACAACTGTTAATCTATCATGGACAGATGCCACTGGCACCCAATTGCCGGAGGCTTATATTATCATGGCCGGTACCAGCGCCTCGCTTGCAGTTCCTGCTGACGGAACACCCGTTGCCGATGATACGGACCTGAGTGATGGAAGCGGTGCCTTAAATGTTGCATATGGAGAAGGAATGGCGGCATTCAGTGGACTACAGGCTGCCACAACTTATTACTTTAGCATTTATCCATACACCAATGGAGGAGCTATCATCAATTATAAAAATGATGGAACAGCTCCTGCAGCAAATGCTACTACGGCCAATGTGCAAGTGGTAACCATTGAATATGAAAACTTTGATGCTTCCTGGGGCAACTGGACTCCATTAAGTGTTGTTGGAGCTCAGGAATGGAACCGTGACAATACCTACGGTATAAATAATTCTCCTTGCGCTTCGATGAGCGGATATGACGGTGGTTATGTGGCCAATGAAGACTGGCTGATTTCACCGGCCATCAACATGGACAACTATGAAAATGAAAAACTCACTTTTTATAATGCCTTCAACTACTCAGGACCAGATTTGGAACTGATGGTTTCAGAAAACTACAGCGGTAGTGGCGATCCTAATGCTGCTACCTGGACTTCATTGCCTTACACTAAATCACCCGGAACATGGACCTGGACTTTAAGCGGTGAGATCAACCTTTCAGGATTTAGCGGAAGTGCTGTTTACATTGCTTTCAAATACACAAGTTCATCCACAGCAGCCAAAACATGGGAACTTGATGAGATACTGATCACCGGCGAAGAAGAAGCTACCATCGACCCGGAACCAAGCAACTATCCCACTGCTTTTGATGCGGATGCCACCAGCACCACCATCGATTTGTCGTGGATTGATGCTACCGGCACACAGCTACCAGATGCTTACATCATTTTTGTAGGAACATCTGCCAGCTTGCCAACTCCGGTTGATGGAACAGCAGTTGCTGATGATCTTGACCTAAGCGACGGAGCAGGTGCGTTGAATGTAGATTTTAATGTTGGTCAGGCTTCCTTTACAGGATTAACGCCACAAACAACTTACTATTTTGCCATCTACTCATACTCAAATGCGGGCATTTATGTTGACTATAAAACCGATGGTACGGCCCCAACAGCGCAGGCCACCACAACCTATTCACCGGTAATCATTGAGCAAAACTTTGATTTAAGTTGGGGAGGCTGGTCACCGATCAGCGTTACCGGAGCGCAGCAATGGAGTCGTGATAATACCTATGGCATCGACGGAACGCCTTGTGCCCGGATGAGCGGATTTTCAGGCGGAGCAGTTGTGAATGAAGACTGGCTTGTTTCGCCGGCCATCAACATGAATAATTATGAGGTTGTAATCATGACCTTCTTTACCGCCTTAAATTATGATGGTGAGAACCTCGAGTTGAAAATATCGACTGACTATTCGGGAAGTGGCGATCCTAATGCAGCCAACTGGACAGATCTCAATTATAATCTAAGTCCCGGCTCATGGGAATGGACCCACTCCGGCGAAGTTGACTTATCAGCTTATAATGGAAGTGCGGTTTACGTTGCTTTCAAATATATCAGTGATGCCACTGCCGCTGCTACCTGGGAAGTGGATAATATCCTGATAGAGCAGGTAATTACAAATCCGGAGCCAAGCAATTATCCAACAGCTTTTGAAGCCATGTCATCCGGAACTTCCATTGACCTGACCTGGACTGATGCCACCGGTGCACAATTGCCGGAAGCATATGTAATCATTGCAGGCACCACAAGCAACCTGGCAGTGCCTGTTGATGGAACTCCAATTGCTGATGATACAGACCTTTCCGACGGTAGCGGAGCATTAAATATCAGTTATGGTCAGGAAGATGCTACCTTCTCCTCACTGGAAGCTTCATCTATTTATTACTTTGCAATTTACCCCTATTCCAATTCGGGTTCAAGCATCGATTATAAAAATGACGGAACTGCACCTGCAGCCAATGCAACCACTGCAAATGTGCAAATCGTGACCATTGAATACGAAAATTTCGATGTATCATGGGGCAACTGGACTACAGTAAGTGTTACAGGCGACCAGGTTTGGGATCGTAATAATACTTATGGAATCAACAATACAGCCTGTGCACAAATGAGTGGTTATGATGGCGGTAACTTTGCCAACGAAGACTGGCTGATTTCACCGGCGATGAATTTTGATGTATATGAAAATGAAAAACTCACATTCTATAACGCCTATAATTATTCGGGACCTGATCTTGAACTAATGGTTTCGGAAGATTATAGTGGAAGCGGTGATCCGAACGCAGCCAACTGGACTTCGATGAGTTATACCAAATCACCCGGTTCGTGGACCTGGACCTTAAGCGGCATTGTTGATCTTTCTGACTTCAGTGGTTCAACGGTTTATGTTGGATTTAAATTTACAAGTACCACTTCCGGTTCAAAAACCTGGGAAATTGATGAAATAATGATTACCGGTGAAGAGGAATCAGTAGTTGTTGGAGAACCCACCAATTATCCAACTCAATTTGGTGCGGGAGCGGCCGGAACAAGTATCATATTGTCATGGGTTGACGCCACAGGTGATCAGTTGCCGGATTCCTACCTCATTTTGGCAGGAACTGATAACTCATTGCCCATGCCCGCAGATGGAACTCCCGTTGCAAACGATACCGATCTGAGTGATGGAAACGGAGCATTAAACATTGCTTATGGTTTGGAAAATGCAACTTTCTCAGGATTAAATCAGGCTACTACTTATTATTTCGCCATTTATCCTTATACAAATAGTGGTGTTAATACCGACTATAAAAACGATGGCACAGCCCCAGCAACAGATGCAACAACAGGTATTTCACCGGTTATCGAATATCAAAACTTTGATAATGGGTTTGATGATTGGTTCATTTACAGCGTTACCGGATCACAAGAATGGCAGGTGGATCCAGGCTATGGCTTCCCGAACCCTCCCTGTGCGAGGATGAATGGTTATTCGGGTGGACCGGTTGCAAATGATGACTGGCTCATATCGCCCTCCATGAACCTTGGAGATTATGAAGATGTAATCATGACCTTCTACAATGCAAAAAATTATGATGGTCCTGATATGGAAGTTAAAATTTCTGAAGATTATAGCGGATCAGGTGATCCTACTCAGGCAACCTGGACCGATCTGACTTATGAAAAATCAACTGGTTTCTTTGAATGGATTGAAAGTGGTGAAATTGATCTTTCCCAATACAATGGATCTTCTGTTCATGTGGCTTTCCGTTACACCTCTACTGATAGCCAATCCTCAACCTGGGAAGTAGATGAAATCCTGATCAAATCATCCATTGTGCTGCCCGAACCTACAAACTACCCAACCAATTTCAGTGCGGATGGAAACGGATCATCAATACTGGTTACCTGGACGGATGCTACGGGCTCACAAATTCCGGAAAACTATGTAGTTTACGGAAGCACCGATCCTTCACTACCTGTTCCTGTTGATGGAATCCTTGTTACAAACGACACCGACCTGAGTGATGGTTATGCTGCGGTGAATGTTGCTTACGGTGAAAAAGAAGTTGGCTTTGGCTCATTACCTCCAAATACCACTTTCTATTTTACAATTTATCCATACACCAATATCGGAACAGATATCGATTATAAAACTGACGGAACACCTCCTGCTGACAATGCAAGTTCAGGAAACGTAACCGTTGTAGCTATTGAATATCAAAACTTCAATGATTCCTGGGGCGATTGGACACCTATTTCAGTGATTGGTGAGCAGGTTTGGGACCGCGATAATACTTACGGACCTGATTTTTCACCATGTGCACAAATGAGTGGTTACGACAGTGGTAACTTTGAAAATGAAGATTGGTTAGTTTCTCCGGCATTGGATCTGGATGCTTATACCAATGAAAAGATCAGTTTCATGAATGCTAAAAATTACAGCGGACCTGATTTACAACTGATGGTTTCAGAAAACTACGGTGGAAGTGGTGATCCAAACCAGGCAACCTGGACAAGCCTGCCATATACAATGTCGGGCGGTTCATGGAGTTGGGTGAATAGCAGTGATGTCAGTTTGAACGAATTTTCAGGAAGTGCAGTTTATGTGGCCTTTAAGTTTACTTCAAGTTCAACATCAAGTGCTACCTGGGAGCTTGACGAAATCACCATCACCGGTGAGGAAGAATATGTGGTTCAACCGGAGCCTACCAATTACCCTGCTTCTTTTACTGCAACCGGAAGTGGTAATATTGTAAAAACTACCTGGACGGATGCAACCGGCGCTCAATTGCCTGACGGATATGTAATATTTGCAAGTAAAGAAGATAACCTTCCTGTAACTCAGGATGGTTTGCCAGTTCAACTTGACACCGACCTCAGCGACGGACAGGCTACCGTGATAGTTGAGTACGGAAATGGTGACTATACCTTCAATACCGGATTGGAGAATTTTACAACTTACTATTTCTCCATTTATCCTTTTACCAACTTTGGTCCGGATATTAACTACAAAAATGATGGCACTGCTCCAACATCATCAGCACAAACTACAGCAGTTCAGTTAGTAACCATTCTTGAAGAAGGTTTTGACAGTGATTGGGGTGGATGGACACCTTTGAGTGTAATTGGCGACGAAGAATGGGATAGAAGCAATTCATTCGGATTAAATGGTACTGCTTGTGCACAGATGAGTGGTTATAATGGAGGTAACTTCCAAAATGAAGACTGGTTGATTTCACCTGCACTTGACCTGAGTTTGTATATCAACGAAAAAATATCATTCTACAATGTGAAAAACTACTCAGGTGCTGATCTGGAATTGATGATCTCAACTGACTATGCCGGCGAAGGTGACCCGAACCAGGCAAACTGGACACAACTTTCATACACCATGTCACCGGGTGGTAGCTGGGATTTCTATTACAGTGGCGACGTAGATCTGAGTGCGTATGAAAGCACCTCCGCTTATGTAGCATTCCTTTACACTTCTACAAGTTCGTCGGGAGCTACATGGGAACTGGATAATATTTTAATAACCGGTGAAATTGAAATCGGAATTGATGAAAATAATTTGGCCAATATGCTGAATGTGTATCCTAACCCGGCCGACGATCACATTGTTGTAGAAATGAATAATGACAATTATGATCAAATAATGATCTTCGATAACACAGGAAATGCGGTTCGTACTGAATCTGTTGAAGGATTGAAAGTTCAAATTGACCTGAGCGGATTAAAACCCGGATTATATTTTATTCAGGTTAGAAGCAACGGTACACTGCCTTCTGTTGTCAAAAAAGTAATTATTCAGTAGAAAACTATTACTTGAATTTATGTTCCGCCATCAGCATGCTGATGGCGGTTTTTTTTCTGAATGTGCCTTTCCGACAATTATACAATTTGATTTTCGTTATTTCTGTGCTTTGCGTATTTTTGTTGATACCTATCCTTTGCAACAAATGAAGAAACTATATATCCTGCTTTTTCTGTCCTTTTTAATACATCCGGGAATGAAGCAGCTTTTGGGACAAACCGACCCGGTACTGCGGATTGAGATTGAAACCAAATCAGACGAAGCCAACTATCGGCTTACTCCCTGTGGTGAAAAGGGATTAATGCTGTTTTACCGGACTACACTTCAGGAAAACGATTATAATTTCTGGATTTTTATACTTTATAATAAATTCATGAAAGAAATCTGGAAGGAGGATATTCCCATTTTTGAAAGCATGAGTTATCAGAAACAGGTGCTGATTGGCGATGACCTTTATGTATTTTTTTACAATGACAATAAAAAGAAGGACCAGAATTACAATTTCCAGGTTTTAAAAATTAATTTGGAACTTAAGCGCTATGAATTGTTCAGCGGTCTTATCCCTGATGAAGGAACAGTGGCAGCATTTGACGTTTTCGGGCCGAATGTGCTTATCGGCTTAAATCTTCCTAACTGGGAATCGGGACTGTATAGCTTTAATCTTCAATCCAAAGAAATAATTGTTGCAGCTGAATTAAAAGAATTGAAAACCAGGCTCGAAAACCTATATCTGGATACCGTCTCCGGTAATGTTTCCGCATTGTTTAATGTATTCAACAACCGTGAGGATCAATACCTGCAATTGAACTCTTTCGACACAATAATGAAAGAAACCGGGTCCATTCGGTTTACTGCCGAGGCAGGTAAAAAATTCAATACCGGAAAAATCAAACGGGTCAGTGGTAACAGGTTATTGGTCTTCGGTACCTACGATTTGATCAAAGGCCAGTCGGTGGATGATAAAGATTATTTTGTTTCTGATGCTTCCGGGTTTTTTGTGATCAATTTTACGAATCAGGAAAAAGTAACTACCCGTTATGAAAATTTTCTCGATCTTGAAAACATGACTGGATACCTGAAAAGCCGTGAATACCAGCTTGCCAAAAAGAAACAAGCCAAGGTTGATGAGCAGGGCGAAAAAATTTCACTGGGATACAATCTCTTATTGCATGATATTCGGGAACACGACAGTATGTTTTACTTTGTGGGCGAGGGCTATTATGAAGATTATCATATGGTAACTAATACCTATTATGATTTTTACGGTCGGGCTATGCCGGTTTCCTATGATGTATTTGACGGATATCGTTATTTCAATGCATTCATTTCGTGTTATGACCAGCAGGGTGATAAATTATGGGACAACGGAATGGAGATATTCAACATCCTCTCGTTTGATTTAATAACAAGGGTAAATATTTTCTTTGCAGGTAAAGAAACGGTAATGGCCTATAACCGTGATGGTAAAATAAGTGCCAAAATCATCAAGGGTTCCGAGACATCAGAAGGTGTGGATAACTTCCCCCTTGAAACCACCTATACCAATGATAAAATCATGAGTGATACAAAAAGTACGATGGAACATTGGTATGATAATTATTTTGTTGCCTACGGATTTCAAACCATCCGAAACAATTCTCTAACAAATAGTAAAAGAACCGTTTTTTACATCAATAAGGTAGCGTTTGAGTAAGTGCTGCCTGCTGGTTACTGGCTACTGGCTACTGGCTGCTGGTTGCTGGTTGCTGGCTGCTGCCCGCCCGGACGTGGTGACCCAGATAAAAATGAGCTCAGAAGGGTGCCTGGCAATTAGCAAAACAATCTTCAACTTAACCAATTCAACTGATTCAACTATTTTAACCAATTTAACCAATTTAACCAGTTCAACCAATTTAACCTCCCGAAAGCTATCAGAACTAAACTCGAAAATCTAAATCATTTTCTTAGGATCCACCCATTCGGTAAACTCGGCATCCGTCAGATAGCCAAGGGCGAGGGCAGCTTCACGAAGCGTTGAACCTTCTTTATGTGCTTTTTTAGCAATTTCGGCCGCTTTTTCATAGCCGATATGTGTATTGAGGGCAGTAACCAACATCAATGAATTTTCAAGGTTTTTATTGATGAAAGGCATATTTGCTTCAATTCCAACGGCGCAGTTATCGTTAAAGGAAACACAGGCATCACCAATTAGCCGTGCAGCTTGCAGCAAGTTGTAGATCATCACCGGTTTAAAAACATTCAACTGGAAATGGCCCTGCATTCCACCGGCAGTGATAGCAGCATCATTCCCGATCACCTGTGCACATACCATCGACAAAGCTTCATTTTGAGTTGGATTTACTTTTCCGGGCATAATGGATGAACCTGGCTCATTGGCCGGAAGCATGATCTCCCCTATTCCGCAACGTGGACCACTGGCGAGCATGCGGGTATTGTTGGCAATATGTATCAGGCTTACAGCCAGGGTTTTTAATGCCCCGGAAGTTTCAACAATGGCATCATGAGCTGATAAAGCTTCAAATTTATTATCTGCTGATCTGAAGTGGTATCCGGTAAGCTCGGCAATTTTTTCAGCCACTTTATTGGCATAATTAGGGGGCGTATTGATCCCGGTTCCAACAGCAGTGCCACCCAATGCCAGTTCCTGTAAATGATCAAGGGTATTTTCAAGGGCTTTAATTCCATGATCAAGTTGTGAGACATATCCTGAAAATTCCTGGCCAAGGGTTAATGGTGTTGCATCCATCAGGTGGGTACGGCCGGTTTTTACAATATTTTTGAAAGTATCTGCTTTGGCTGCAAGGGTATCCCGCAATTTTTTCACACCCGGAAGTGTGGTTTCCACTACCATGGTATAAGCAGCAATGTGCATAGCCGTGGGGAAAGTATCGTTTGACGATTGTGATTTGTTCACATCATCATTAGGGTGGATACTCCGTTTGCCATCACCCAGTTGGCCACCAGCCAGCACATGTGCCCTGTTGGCGATCACCTCATTCATATTCATATTTGACTGGGTACCTGAACCGGTTTGCCATATTACAAGCGGAAAGTTATCATCAAGTTTGCCTGTGAGCACTTCATCACATACTTTTCCGATCAATGCTGATTTTTCAGCAGGTAAAACGCCCAAATCGGTATTGGTTAAGGCTGCAGCCTTTTTAAGGTATGCAAATGCCCTGATGATTTCAATGGGCATGGATCCCGGCTCACCGATCGGGAAATTCATTTTTGATCGCTGGGTTTGCGCACCCCAGTATTTGTCGGCAGGAACTTCTACAGTTCCCATGGTGTCTTTTTCTATTCTGTATTCCATGATTCAATATTTTACACGTATAATTTAACTTGTTTTTGTTCTATTTAAATAACCTGTCGATTTCATCGGCCGGATCGCCCCACACGGCTTTGTAATCTTTCACCACAATAGGTCTTTGGATCAGCTTCGGATTTTCAACCATGATCCTGATCCACTCATCATCTGTAAAATTTTTACCCTTGAATTGCTTTTTGTAAATTTCCTCTTGCGTGCGTATCATCTCAGTAGGCTTTTTGTTAAGCTTAACCAAAACGTCCTTCAATTCCTCTTTGGTAAATTCGTTTTTGAGATACTCAACAATTTCAAATTCTACTTTTTTACTTTTCAAGTGCTCAAGCCCTGCCCTGGACTTTTTACATCGTGGATTGTGGTAGATTTTAATCATTTTGTTTGATTTTTTTTATTTCTTGCTGCTTGCTACTGGTTGCTGGCTGCTTGTTACTGCCCGCCCGGACGACTCCAGTCGGACGGGGTTACTGGATACTGGTTTTCAGTTCTGACAGCGAGTGGTTCATCAATCCTGCCTTCAGTTGTCAGGCATTAATCAACAAGCGTCATTTCCTCCACCAAATGGCCTGCTCCGGCAAATTTATCAATTATAAAGAGGCAATAACGGATATCCAGCGCAATATTTCGACACTGGCTTTTATCATAAATAATGTCGCTCATGGTTCCTTCCCAGCAGCGATCGAAATTGATCCCGATCAGGTTGCCATCAGCATCCAGCACCGGGCTCCCTGAATTACCTCCTGTTGTATGATTTGTCGCTGTGAAACACACATGCATCTTACCATCAGCATCGCCATATTGTCCATAATTTTCATTGTGGTATAAATCCTTTAATTTATCCTCAACAACGTAGTCGTAAATATCAGGATTCTCTTTCTCCATGATGCCATCAAGTGTAGTGAAATAGTTGAAAATAACGGCATCATCCGGATTGTATCCATCCACATTGCCATAAGCCACACGCAAAGTAAAATTGGCATCCGGATAAATGTTTTTCATGGGTTGCATATCAATCTGTGCCTGCATATATACCCGCATTAAACTGTCGATATTATTTTTAACCGCACGAATTTGAGGCATGTATTTATTATAATACAAATCAGCAAACGACTGCGCAAGTTGGTAAACCGGATCTTTTTCGATCTTCTTATAATTTGAAGCTTTGTAATTATTCAACAGATCATCAACTTTTTGTTCCGACACAAAAATGGACTTTTCGAAAAGGACATCCGCCATTTTATTAAAATCGCCTTTGTATTTTTTATGAAGTTCAGCCAAATAATCCGGAATATGCTCATCCGTAAGATGATCATAATAATCACTCAGGAGAGCAACAAAAACCTCATGGTCTATTACTGCCTGATAGTCCTTGAAAAATGTTTTGGCGCCGCTTTTCTGACGCTCAACCAATTGCATTAACTCCTCCTGATTTTCAGCTTTAGCTTTTGAAAAATCAACCAACCGATCAAACGACCTGGAGTAGCGAATGGCCTCAACACCAAGCCCGGCCTCGTACAAATAGGTGGAATAAAAGCTGATATCAGCGAGCTCTTCATAGGTAATTTTTAAAGCCTCCAGCAAGCTTCCATATTTTTCTTTGAGTTCTTCAGAAGAATTTACCCATTCGGAAAACGAAGTTTCAAATGCCTGCTTTTGCTCAACCGCCTTCAGGCGCTTTATTCCGCGGTTTTCGCCGATCCATTTTTTCCATCCGTTGCTGATACCGGCTTGCTTTGCAGCATATTGAATTCGAACCGCAGGATCTTCGTTCATGTATCTTTTGAATATATCAATTCGTTTACCACGAAGCTGAATCCGGATTGGATTGATCACATCCACCGTGGTTTCAACTGCCCAGGATGGAATGTATTCTTCCGTACTTCCAGGGTAGCCAAAAACAAAGGTAAAATCGCCCGGCTCAACTCCAGCCAGCGAAATATTCATATGCTTTTTGGGTTGATAAGGTACATTGTCTTCTGAATAAGGAGCCGGATTATTGTCTTTATCAGCATAAATCCTGAACATCGAAAAATCGCCGGTATGCCTGGGCCAAACCCAGTTGTCGGTATCGCCACCAAATTTACCGATATTGCTTGGCGGAGCACCTACCAGCCTTACATCTTCGTAAATTTCATTTACAAAAAGGAAATACCGGTTTCCATAATAAAACGGTTTGATCAACGCTTGGAAATGGGTATCCTTAATGGCATCAGCTTTTATAGTTTCAATATTTTCATTAATGATTTTATTTCGATCTTCCTCTGTCATTTGCGCATTCACGCCATTCAGAACGGCATCGGTTACTTCTTCCATCCGAACCAGGAAAGTAACCTTAAGACCCGGATTGGGAAGTTCTTCGGAGCGATCCATGGCCCAAAAACCATTTGTCAGATAATCATGATCCACAGAGGAATGTTTTTGAATTTGCCGGTAACCGCAGTGATGATTGGTCAACAGCAACCCCTGGTCTGAAACCAGTTCACCGGTACACCCGCCACCAAAAATGACAATAGCATCTTTCAAACTCGATTGATTGATGCTATAGATATCTTCTGCAGTGATGTTCATGCCCATAGCCTGCATTTCAGCTTCATTAATCTGCCCTAAGAAGAGGGGAATCCACATACCCTCGTCGGCCTTTAATGTAAAATTGATGGTAAAAAGAATGATAAGGAGATAAGCGTATTTCTTCATTATTTGTGTGTTTTTTTGAAAGAAACGCAAATATACTAAGTTCAGCTTTTCAGAAACAGGAAAGCTGGTAATTTAGACAGAATAAAAAATAGGTAAATCAATTTAGTCCTGGCTGATCACCTTAAATTCGGTGCGCCGGTTATTGGCTTTTCCAGTCTCAGTATCATTGGTATCAATTGGCTCCGATTCTCCATAACCTTTATAAAGCAGTCGAGCCTGATCAATTCCGTTATCGACGAGATAATCATTAACCGCCTTGGCCCTGTTTTTTGACAATTCCAGATTATATTCCGGTGTCCCGACATTATCGGTATGTCCACTGATCTCTATTTTCAATTCCGGGTTTTTATTTAGCAAATCGATCAGTTTTTGTAATTCTACCTGCGATTCGGGCTTCAAGTCAAACATGTCGGTTTCAAAGAAAATATTTCGCAATATAACCTTCTCGCCCAACCTGATTGGCTTTAAGGGAATATCCTTTAAAAATGGATTGGATGTGGAATGAATACCATTCAAATTAAAATTCTCAGAATAAAACAAATACCCCTCCCTGCTTACATTCAGTGCATAATCGCGATCGGTGGGCAGGCAAACCAGGAATTCGCCATTTCCTTTGTTGGAAAATGAACGAACCGCGATTTCTCCGGTTTTCAGGTCTGTTAAATCAAAACGGGCCTCCAGTTTCTGGCCGTTTGTTTCGTCATACACGGTGCCTTTAAGATAGGTAACAAACTGGGGGCGGGCTGCTTCGTAAAGATTAAAACCGTAAAGATCCAAACCACCAAAACCCTCTTCCCTGTCGGAGGCAAACATCGCAAGCGATCCATCAGCAGAGATCAGAATACTGTTTTCGTCCTTATGGGTATTGATAGGATATCCGAGGTTAATGGGCTCGCCCCAATTTCCAAGGCTATCACGGCGGGTGTAATAAATGTCCATGCCACCCATACCAACATGCCCATCCGACGAAAAATAGAGTGTTTGATTATCGGGATGTATAAAAACCGAACCCTCATAGCCTTCGGTGTTGATATTACCGCCTAGCATTTCGGGTTCACTCCAAACGCCATCATCATCCTGAATGGTAACATAAATATCGTAGTCATCATCCCGGTTGCTTACAAAGTAAAGCGTGCGGCCATCTGCTGACAGGGAAGGCTGAGATTCCCAATATCTTGAGCTTACTGGAATGCCAAGGTTCCGGGGAGCTGTCCAGTTATCCCCGTTTTTACCTGAGATAAACAGATCACAACGACCAAAACCGGATCGGTTTGCGCCATATCCATTTACGCTTTCGCAGGCGGTGAATATGAGCACATTGCCATCCACGGATAAAGTTGGAGCACCCTCATTATAATAGGTATTGATAGGTGGACCAATATTTTTAGCCGGATTCCATTCATGATTTTTACGGGTACTTACATAAAAGTCTTCCTGCCGGCCTGTGAACGAGGCCTTATCATTTAGCAACCTTGTAAACAACAAAACCTGCTTATCAGCGGTAAGGCAGGGAAAATATTCATTCAGTTCTGTATTTATATTGTGACCTAAGTTCACTGGATCGAATGGAACCGGATTTTTGATGGCTTCAACGGCAAAATAGCAGTTCAGCAATTGTTTTTTGGTCTTTGCTTCATATACGCGAGGTATTTTATCAAAGCTCAGAAATTTTTCAAAATGATCAAGTGCTGATTGATATTGACCAGTTCCAAATTCCAATTCAGCCAGGAAATAATAGGCGGAAGGATAAATCACCGAATCAATGGCGAGCGCATGCCGGTAGGCATCAATGGCGCTGCTATCAATTTTAGTTTTTTCATATAATTCACCTAACATGACCCAGGCCTCGAAAAAAACAGGATCCAGTTCAATTGATTGTTTAAAAAACATTTCTGCATTTGGATAATCCTGAAACCGGAAAGCCGTTTCACCGGCTTCATAAGCTTTAATCGCTTTTTTGGATTTACTGGACAGTTCCTGCGCCGAGAGGTTAATTGAAAAGTTAAAACCTAAAATAATTAAAATCAATAAAACAGCCTTTTTAATCATAGTCCAGTATTAACGGTATTTTTACGGAATACGCATATATTTATGGCTTTGCAGGGAAATGTTCCACCGGGGATGCTCCTTAACATATTCCACAATTAATGGCATCATCGCTTCTGCTTTGCTCCATTCAGGTTGCAAATACAATTTACAATCCTTTCGCAGCCTCTCCGCATTTTTTTCTGCCCAGTCAAAATCACCTTTTGTTTGGATGATCACCTTATATTCATCTGCTTTTTCATAAATTGCTTCCAACGGCGGGCTATATTTTTTGGGTGACAAGCAAATCCAGTCCCACTTACCACTTAACGGATGCGATCCCGAAGTTTCGAGATATGTTTCGAATCCTGCTTTTTTGAGTTGATCACAATAATAATCCAAATTATACATGAGTGGTTCACCACCCGTAACTACCACTGCTTTTGAAGGACAACTCACTACTCGTTTTACAATTTCATCAGTAGATGTTAATGGCCAAATATCAGCATTCCACGACTCTTTCACATCGCACCAACTGCACCCCACATCGCAGCCTCCCACACGGGTAAAATAGGCAGGTTTACCGGTATGAAAACCCTCGCCCTGAATGGTATAAAAGTCTTCCATCAGAGGCAGGGCAAGTCCGTTTAAGAGCAATTCTTCGTTGGTCATCAAATTTTACTTCCTGCCTGTCAATTCAGCTAAATCCGACAATTTCAGGATAAAGGCACCTTGCTGAAACTCGTCTCTTTGTTCCGTTGAAACAAGTAATGTATCATCATCCATCCAGCAAATGCCTTCTGTTTGAGAGTTTGTGATACCCATCAAATTATAGCGGGTAATATTTTCAGCATTAAAACTTTTTCCATCAAAATTTTCAAATATCCAGATAAAAGGCACAAAGTTTTTGTACCCAATCAATGCCAGCTTTCCATTATCCGGATTATAGGAAGCACCGGTTACCAGGCCATCGGCATTAAATTCGGCCACCGGCTCCAGGGGATATCTTCCAGTTACTTTAGCTGTTTTATACATCCTGGTTTTTCCATCGCCCCAGTCTTTAGAGAACAAAATCAGGGAATCTCCATAATTGATCATCGATTCGCAATCAAAATTATGCTTGCGGTTTCTGATGGTAAAATCAGTTTGGTCAGCAAATGAAATGCTCATGGGCGATGCCTCGATTGTAATTTTTTCGTCGGGCTCAATTTTCTCTTTATCGATTTTATAAATCATCAAGTTGGTGCGATTCCCCAGGTTATTACCAAAATCTCCCACATAAATGTATTGATCGTCCTGTGTTATATCTTCCCAGTCATGGTTTTTGGCTTTTTCTAAAACGATGGTTTGAGTAATTTTACCAAGACTGTCGATTTTATATAATTCAGGGTCACCGCCACTATCGTTAAAGGTCCACAAGGCATCTTCAAACCAAATTAACCCCGACGTTTCTTCTGCTTTCTCAGGGAAAAGGGCGTATTGAATAGGTGCTTTTTCAACATCAACAATATGGATATTTGACTTTTGACAAAATACCGGATTAACCGAAGAAAACAATAGGGCAATCACCGGTACGAAATACAATTTTCTGATCATGATCAATTGATTTTATCAGGAATAAATTTCCTTTTTATGAGCTTTTAAAGTATTAAGAAGTAAGGAGACGATAGTCATTGGGCCGACACCACCAGGTACCGGCGTAATATAAGATGCCTTTGAAATAACACGGTCAAAATCCACATCCCCGATCAAACGAAACCCTGATTTTGTTTGATCAGAAGCAACCCGATGAATGCCAACATCAATTACAACTGCATTTTTCTTGACCATTTCCTCGTTCACAAAATGTGGCTGCCCCATGGCAACGATCAGGATATCCGCACTTTTCGCGATTTGCTTGAGGTTTTTTGTTCTGCTATGACAAAGGGTTACCGTAGCATTTCCGGGATAAGCTTTGCGCGATAATAGAATACTCATTGGCGATCCAACGATATTACTTCGGCCTAAAACAACTACCCTTTTGCCTTCCGTTTCGATATTATATCGTTTGATCAATTCCATGATTCCAAAAGGTGTGGCACTGATATAAGCAGGCAAGCCCAACGCCATTCGTCCAACATTCACCGGGTGAAAGCCATCTACATCCTTTTCCGGTTTGATCGACATGATCACCTTGTTTTCGTCGATGTGTTTCGGCAGCGGAAGCTGAACAATGAACCCATCCACATGATCATCGTTATTCAGAAAATCTACAATTTCAAGTACCTCTTTTTCACTGGTATCTTCCGGCAAACGGTAAATAGAGGAGGTCATCCCCACTTCCTGGCAGGCTTTTTCTTTGCCATTAACATACGTATGACTTGCCGGATCATCACCCACAATAACTGCGGCAAGGTGGGGGCCTTCGTGGCCGGCATCAATCATGGCAGCAACTTCAGTAGCAATTTCCATTTTTATTTGTTTAGCAGTTGCTTTGCCGTCAATTAAATTCATTCATTATTCTTTTAGACATTAAAAACAAAGAGATTTTCTAATAATCAACCTTATCTGCCCGGCATGTTCCTGGCACTTGAAAGAGCCCTCATCAGGTTTTTGCCTTTGCCCCCCGACATCATTTTCATCATTTTCTGTGTTTCGCCAAATTGTTTTATCAATTGGTTTACTTCCTGAATTTCAGCACCGCTACCTGATGCAATTCTTCTTCGGCGACTTCCATTTAAAATTTTGGGATTAGCCCTTTCTTCAGGGGTCATTGAATGGATGATGGCTTCAATTCCCTTAAATGCGTCATCATCAATATCCATATTTTTAATCGCTTTTCCTACACCCGGTATCATTCCCATCAAATCCTTAACATTACCCATCTTTTTGATCTGTTTGATCTGGTTAAGAAAGTCATCAAAATTAAATTCATTCTTGGCAATTTTGCGCTGTAGCTTGCGGGCTTCGTCGGCATCAAATTGTTCCTGTGCTTTTTCAACAAGCGATACGATGTCACCCATTCCCAGAATCCTGTCGGCCATACGGCTTGGATGAAACTGATCAATGGCATCCATTTTTTCACCAATCCCCACAAACTTGATCGGTTTGTTAACTACCGACTTTATTGTAAGCGCTGCCCCACCACGGGTATCACCATCCAATTTTGTCAGCACCACGCCTTCATAGTCGAGCCTGTCATTAAAAGCTTTGGCAGTATTTACAGCATCCTGACCGGTCATTGAATCCACCACAAACAGCGTTTCTTGCGGAGCTACCGTTTTTTTAATACTGGATATTTCATCCATCATTTGTTCATCAATCGCCAATCGACCGGCAGTATCAATGATCACCAAATTATGACCGTAATCACGGGCATATTTAATCCCGTTTTGAGCAATTTTTACAGGATTTTTATTTTCTTCTTCTGTGTAAACTTTCACCCCAATCTGCTCACCCAGCACTTTCAACTGGTCGATGGCAGCCGGACGGTAAACGTCGCCGGCAACAAGCAGCGGATTTCTTCCTTTTTTACTTTTCAGATAATTGGCCAACTTGGCTGAAAAGGTGGTTTTACCGGAACCCTGCAACCCGGCAATCAAAATAATTGCAGGTTGGCCCTTAATATTTATATCTACCGATTCAGGCCCCATAAGCTGAGCCAGCTCATCATGCACAATTTTTACCATCAACTGGCCTGGCGAAACGGAGGTCAATATCTTTTGCCCAAGTGCTTTTTCCTTTACTGAATCCGTAAAATCTTTGGCAATTTTAAAGCTAACGTCAGCATCAAGCAGCGCTCTTCTTACTTCTTTGAGTGTTTCGGCAACATTTACTTCCGAAATGTGGCCGTGCCCTTTGAGTACCTTAAACGATCTTTCTAGTTTTTCTGATAAACCTTCAAACATAATCAATCAAATTTTGAGGGTGCAAAGTTAGCAATTTATAAAAAGCGAAAATAATTCTGAAACCCCTTAAAATCATAATAAATCTTTAATATCATTTCATTTCAAATTAGTCTCAAACAAGTTTAAATTTTCCATATATGGGAAACCCGAATTTTTACAAACACCTCGTTTAAAGACACTTAAACATTAGCATAATTATTGAAACTATCATTTACGAATAAAACAAGATATAAAGTCTGATGAAAAATAATGATATAAATAATGAAGTTTGGTTTGAGCAAATGAACGATTGCTACTTCATTGTTAAAAACAAAGAAAATGGGTTTTATTGGGTTATTAATTTAAATGACCATCCGAATTCATTCCTGCTGGATCATTCGTTTCAGAATATGATTTCTCCAAATGCAATGACCGAGGAAGAATCGATGGTAGTTATCCAACCAAATCTTACATAACAACTTTTCTTCATAATTCTTTATGATATAGCGAAAAAGCCTCTATGGTTTTTTCGCTATTTTTATTTCCTGAAATCACAACATTGACCGGCTTAAAAATAATATCAGGAGGACAAACCGGCGCTGACCGTGCCGCCCTTGATTTTGCCATAAAACATCAAATTGCTGTTGGCGGCTGGTGCACAAAAGGGAGGAGAGCCGAAGATGGTATTATAGATAAACGATATCCCCTCTCAGAAACCAATTCCCGATCTTATCCCATCCGGACACTAAAAAATATCGAAACAAGCGACGGGACACTTATCATTTACCTTCAAAAATTTGATGCCGGAACAGGATTAACTTTGAAATTATGTAAAAAGCTAAACAAACCTCATTTAGCTGTAAAGCTCTCTGAATCTGCTAATAAACACACCTTACTTAATTGGATAAATGAAAATAAAATTTCTGTTTTAAATGTTGCCGGTCCCCGCGAAAGCAGTGAAAATGGAATTTATAAGGACGTTTTCCGATACCTGGAGATTTCTTTTAATTACGCCTCGGGTGGCTTATACCGGTAACCAAAACCTTTCACTGTTTGAACCACATCCGGATTAAGTTTATTCCTTATCCTGCTAATATGCACATGTATGGTTCTGCTTGAAGATTGCTCGTCACCGCTCCATATATTATTAAACAAATCATCTCTCGAAATTGTCTTTCCTGGATTTTTATAAAGTAAATGCAATAATTCAAATTCCTTTTTGGTGAGTTCAATATTATTCCCGAGATAATTTACCACAAAACACTCCTCATCAATAATCAGCGATTTATTGACGGGTAATTTTTCCCGCGTTTTATTCATGCGTCTTTCCAGAGCTTTTAATCGTTCAATTAACAAATTGATGCGGATCGGTTTTTTTATAAAATCATCGGCTCCGGCTTCAAACCCGATAATTTGCGTGTAATCCTCACCCCTGCAGCTTAAAAATGCAATGGCCGAATCATTCAAAAGTTTATTTTTTCGTAATTCAATGCAGGTTTCAATGCCATCCATTTCGGGCATCATAATATCCAATACAATAATCGCAGGTTTATGCAATTCGGCCTTTTTTATAGCATCTTTCCCATTTGTGGCTGTTACTACATTAAAGCCGTTTCTGGTAAGGTTGTAGCTCAGAAATTCAAGCGTATATTGCTCATCATCTACAATTAATATGGTACTTTCAACAGATTGCATGAGAGGTTTTGGTGCACAAAATTATCCCTGGTCTGTGAATGATTTGTAAAGTCAAAATTAAGGTAACCTGAAAATATGGAAAATTTTATGTTAGCACGGTTAAAAATCTGTCATTTCCAAATAGGTCTTTTTCAATATTCACATTTTTAAATCCATTACCAGTAAAAAGTTGCTCAGTTTCGGCTGATAAGTATTGGTTAATTTCTGCAAATAACATCCCTCCAGCCTGCAGATTTGTTTCGCAAAATGATGCCAGTGCTTCATAAAAAATTAAAGGGTTATCATCATCAACAAAAAGTGCTAGCAAGGGCTCATAGTCAAGTACGTTTTTCTTCATCATCAACTTTTCCGAATTCCTAACATAAGGAGGATTTGAAACCACAATATCAAATTTTGGCAATAATTGAACCTGATTTTTTTTCAAAAAATCAACTTTTTTAAACTGAACCTGAACATTGTTTAATACGGCATTTTGCTGGGCCATTTCCAATGCAAACTCCGAAATATCAATTGCTAAAATATCGCAAAGGGGTCTTAGTTTTTTAATGGCAATGGCAATACATCCTGATCCTGTTCCGACATCCAAAACCTTGCGAGGTTCATTTTCAGGGATATTTTTAATAACCATTTCGACCAACTCCTCCGTTTCGGGTCTGGGGATTAAAACTTTGGAATTAACTTTAAAATTCAATCCGTAAAACTCGGCGTTGCCAATGATATATTGAATAGGTTTGTTTTTTAGTAAATCCTTAACGCCAAAATGAACACGCAAAAGTTCTGACTCAGAAATTGTTTTTTCAGGGAAGCTTAAAATATGGGCCTTCGACATTTGGGTAATATCAGATAATAACTGAAACAGCAGGGTATCAGCCTCACGATCGTTATATAATTGCGCCAGTTTAAGCCGGTAATGACTTCGGATATCACCTATTTTATTTGTTCGCACTTCCACAACACCAAAGTAAACAAAAAATCATATTTTTGATGGAACTAATACATTAATTAATTAACAGTGCTATGAAAGGTGACATTTTAATCATTGATGATAATCATCGGCAAGCCGCTGCACAGGTTGTTGAGCTAATTTTAAAGGATATTCAAAATGCTCCGAAAAAGTATGTTATAACAGTTGCTGGCGAATCAGGTGCAGGAAAATCTGAAATTGGCAGGTCGATTGCCGACAAACTGCTGGATTATGATATTGAGGCCTATGTTTTTGGCCAGGACGATTATTTCCTTTATCCACCAAAAACCAATGCAAAACAGCGGGAGAAGGATATAGCCTGGGTGGGAATTCAGGAAGTTAGGCTCGATTTACTTGATCAAAACATAAGAGATGCCGTTGAGGGTGATCCAAAAATCACAAAACCGCTTGTTGACTTTGATGCAGACAAAATTGGGGAAGAACAGGTTGATTTGAAACCTTATAAAGTGCTGATTGCGGAAGGCACTTATACCACTGCTCTTCAGAATGTTGATTGCAAAGTTTTTATTGACAGAAACAAAATGGACACCATTGAATCGAGGAAAAAACGCAACCGTGAGAAACAAGATGAGTTTCTTGACCGTATCCTGACGATCGAACACGAAATCATTTCGAAACACAAAGCCATGGCCGACATTGTTATTTCAAAGGAATGGAAGGCCAGTAAAGTCAGTTAGCAGTTGAAAAACAACTGTTAATTTTTTTAATTACAAACACTAACCAGGAAAATAATGAGTAAAGCAAACTTTAAACACATTGCCCTTTTAAGTACCCATGGATATTTTGATCCCGTACCAAAATTAGGAAGAACGGATACCGGCGGACAGGTTGTTTATGTACTTGAAATGGCCAAAGCGATCGCAAAAAAAGGAATTAAGGTGGATATTTTCACCAGGTGGTTTGAAAGGGAAAAGATTCAGGCAGATCCGGTTCCCGGCCATCCAAATGTGAGGGTTATCAGAATTCCTGCAGGTCCGTGGAAATTCAGGCCCAAAGAGTTTATTTATGAATTACTTCCTGAATTATCCACCAATATGATGAACTATGTTCACCGAAGCGGGATTGATTATGATCTGTATCATGGTCATTATGTAGATGCAGGTATTGTCACCCTTATCCTCGCCAAGGCGATGAATAAACCTTCATTTTTCACAGCGCATTCACTGGGCGCATGGAAAAGAGATCAAATGGGCGGTGACCCCGAAGAAATGGAGAAAAAGTTCAACTTTGAACACCGCATTTCTGAAGAACTTAGAATATTCCGGGAGGTAAATGCCCAAACCCTGACATCAGAAGTTCAATATGAAAAATTGAGAAGTTTATACGACTTTGATGCCGATAATATCGAAATTATAGCTCCGGGCGTTGATATTGACCGGTTTTTCTATCCGACCGAAAAAGAATTGAAAAAACCCTCAAACCTTCCGGATAAATACATTTATTGTATGAGCCGGATTGATACCAACAAAGGCCACGATCACCTGTTGCGCGCATTTGCTTTGGTAAAAGATGAAATCCCCGATGTCGATTTGGTAATCGGTGGCGGTTCGCCCAATCCAAAACCACGTGAGGTGGAATTATTTGATAAAATGCATGCTATTGTTGCTGAAGAAGATATGGAAGATCGTGTGGAGTTTATTGGTTATGTTCCTGATAACATGATGACCCAGTATTACCAGCAGGCGCAATTGTTTGTTCTTCCATCGCAATTTGAACCTTTCGGCATGACCTCTCAGGAATCAATGGCTTGCGGAACACCTGTGGTCGCCAGTAAGTTTGGCGGGATCAGGAATGCCATTACCCACGAAAAAAACGGACTTTTGATTGATCCTACAAATAAGGAGGAATTTGCACAATCCATGATAAAAGTGTTAAAGGACAATGATTACAGGGAGCAACTCGGAAAGGCCGCCCACCAGCTCATTATCGACGAATATAGCTGGGAAGCCATTGCCAACCGGTTTTTGGATTTTTATGCGAAATATCAATAAATTATGTTGGTTAAAATCTTGAGGTGACTTATTTGACACCTCAAAATCCATAAAATCATGAATGAATTAGCACCAAAAGAAGAGTTTATTGCTGATAAAATTCTTAAGATCAGAGGGCTGAAAGTGTTACTCGATGTCGACCTGGCAGCCTTGTATGGCGTGGAAACCAAGGTTCTGAAACGTCAGGTTAGAAATAACATCGACCGTTTTCCGGAAGACTTTATGTTTATATTAACAAAAGAGGAACTTGAAATCTTGAGGTGCAATAATTACACCTCAAGTTGGGGTGGTACGAGGTATCCTCCGATGGCATTTACCGAACAGGGTGTTGCAATGCTTTCAGGAGTATTAAGGAGCCCGACCGCCGTGCAGGTCAATATCCAGATAATGCGGGTTTTCGTGAAAATGCGCAACCTGATCACCCGTTATGAGGAATTGCTGGAGAAAGTGGAAGCACTTGAAGCCAGCGCCCTGGAACAAAACGAGCACATTATTCAGATTTACGAAGTGATCAAAGAGCTGGTGGAACCGGCGTACAAAAACAGGCAACCCATCGGGTACAGAGTCAAAGAGGGATATGAAAGATATTATAGAAAACATCAGGCAAATTAAGGCTTCCGGCAAACGAGCCGCCCTTTGCATCATCGTGGCAACCAAAGGTTCATCGCCGCGAAAAGCCGGATCCAAGATGATCGTTTATGAAGATAAAACCATCGAAGGCACCATCGGCGGCGGCAGCCTCGAAATGAAAGTGATGGAAGACGCCCCGCAAGTGATTGAGTCGGGTACTCCTCAAAAATTCAGCTACAACCTCGAAGATGATCTGGGTATGCATTGCGGTGGTTATGCCGAAGTTTATATTGAACCCATATTGCCGGATGAACAGCTTTACATTTTCGGTGCCGGCCATGTGGGGAAAGCTCTGGCTGACCTTGCTTCTCAATTTGGATTTGAGATTATCCTCGTAGATCCGCGTGAAGAAATAATCAAAGGATTTCAGGGTACATCCTATAAATTTATCCGGCAGGATTTTGTTGAAGCAGCCAAAGAATTGGCATTCCGCGGGAATGCTTACATTGTGATCACCACCCCCAAACACAAATATGATGAAGATGTGCTGGCAGTTTGCGCTAAAAAGCCTGCTGTATACGTTGGTATGATTGGAAGTAAAAACAAGGTGGCTTTGGCAAAAAAACGGTTTCTCGAAGAAAGCATCCTTACACAGGAGGAGATCGACCGCGTGGATATGCCCATCGGGATAAAATTCAATGCGCAAACACCGGAGGAGATCGCAGTGAGTATCCTGGCCAAACTGATCGACGTAAAAAATTCAAAAAACAAGTGATGGACGGGGTTCGGAACACAGTAAGATTTATTCTCGATGGCAAAACGGTTACCATCGATTTTGAGAAAGAAATGATATCTCCTACGATCACGGTGCTGAATTACATCCGTTCACTTCCCAAGCACAAAGGTGTTAAAGAAGGTTGTGCCGAAGGCGATTGCGGCGCCTGCACGGTGGTTTTGGCAGAAGCAGATTCCAATGGAAAAATGACTTACCGTGCTGTCAATTCCTGCCTAATATTTTTACCCATGATCGACGGCAAACACCTGATCACGATTGAAAACCTGGCGCAAAAGGAAAGCGGGGAAGTAAAACTTCATGCGGTTCAGCAGGCCATGGTCGATCTAAATGGCAGTCAGTGCGGGTTTTGCACACCGGGCATTGTGATGTCGATCTTTGCTTTGCAGAAATCACATGTCAATCCATCCCGTGAAATTGCCGAAGATGCCCTCACCGGAAATCTCTGCCGATGCACTGGTTATCAACCCATCCTGAATGCTGCTTTAAAATCTTCAAATGGTGAGCCCGATCATTTTACTAAGGATGAAAAAAACATTTCGGAAGAACTTAGCAAGCTAAATTCCGAACCAACAGATATTTTGATCAAAACAAAAGATCAAACATACATCCAGCCAAAATCACTGAAAAGTGCATTAAAATACGTAAGTCAAAACCCTGATGCAATAATCATCAACGGTTCAACGGATGTTGCCCTGAAACAAACCAAAAAATTTGAACTGATCCCGAAAGTGATCGATCTCTCGGCAGTGCAGGAGTTGAAGTTTTTCAATGAAGATGAAGACCAGATTGAAATCGGTGCAGGACTTCCGCTTGAATCGGTCAAAATAAAATTGAATGGAAAATTCTGTGCTTTCGCTGATGCACTTAAAGTTTTTGCTTCAAAACAGATACGCGAGTTAGCCACCCTGGGCGGAAACATCGGAACAGCCTCCCCCATCGGCGATACCATACCTTTACTTTTTGCTTATGATGCAAAATTGAAGATTGTAAATCAAAATGGGGAGCGACTTATTCGAATTGAAGATTTCATCAAAGGCTACCGTCAAACCGATTTAAAGGCCGGTGAATTGATCTACACGGTTATGATACCGAAACATCAAAACGTGAAATTTTACAAAGTATCCAAACGAAAAGACCTGGATATTTCAACAGTGAGTGCAGGCTTCAGGATAGGCCTGAATAATGAAAAAGTAAAAGATATTTGCCTGGCCTTTGGCGGGATGGCTGCCATGCCGAAACGGGCCAAAAAAACCGAAGCATTTTTACTGGGAAAAGCATGGAATGAAAACAATGTTGAAGCGGCCATGAAAATTTTAAAAGAAGAATTCCAGCCCCTTTCGGATGCGCGTTCTGGCAAAGAATTCAGAAAGCTCGCCGCCAAAAACCTGTTGTTAAAATTTTATGAGGAGACAAAAGATGAACTTTCTCCCGCACGATAGCGCCCACAAACACGTCACCGGTCAGTCGGTGTATGTGAACGACATGCAGGCCAGCAGCGAGATGCTTGAAGGCCACGTGGTGTATAGCAAGCAGGCGCATGCAAAGATCGTTTCCATCAATATTTCAGAGGCCTTAAAGGTTAATGGAGTTGATACCATTTTGTTGGCAAAAGACATCCCAGGGCTAAACCAGATGGGGCCGGTGGTGCATGATGAAATTTGCCTGGCAGACAAGGAAGTGACGTTTATCGGACAGGCGATCGCTCTGATCGCAGCCAAAACTAAGAAAGCCGCCCGGGAAGCTGAAAAGAAATTGAAAATCGATTATGAACTTCTTGATGCCATTCTTGATCTTGACACAGCCATAGAAAAAGAAAACCGACTGGCTCCTCCCAGGAAAATCGAATGTGGTGATCTTGAAAAGGGCTTTTCAGAAAGTGACAAAATCCTTGAAGGCTCTTTAAAAACAGGCGGACAGGAACACTGGTATCTCGAAACGCAATCCTGCCTGGCGGTTCCGGGTGAAGACAGGGAGATGATGGCTTACAGTTCCACCCAACATCCGTCCGAAACACAGGCCATTGTTGCTGAAGTTTTGGGGATTCAGAAAAATGAAGTTGAAGTTGAGGTTCGGCGAATGGGCGGCGCGTTCGGTGGAAAAGAAACACAGGCTAATCATGTGGCGGCATGGTCCTCCCTGCTAGCAAATGCCACTGGCAAACCGGTTAAAATTTGTTTGAACCGTGATGAGGATCAGATCATGACCGGTAAACGCCACCGGACACTGAATTATTACAAGGTAGGTTTTGATAGAAATGGTAAAATCCATGCTCTGGATGTCGATCTTAACCTGGATGCCGGATCATCAAACGACCTTACGATGGCCATTACCGAACGGGCTATGTTCCATATTGATAATGCCTACTATATTCCCAATCTGAAAGTGGTCGGAAATACCTGGAAAACCAACCTCCCTTCCAACACCGCTTTTCGCGGTTTCGGCGGGCCACAGGGTATGGCTGTAATCGAAAATATCATCGACCGCATTGCACGACATCTTGGTAAAGATCCGCTGGAGATCAGGAAACTGAATTTTTATAATGAAGAAAAAGAAAACATCACTCATTATGGGCAAAAAGTTGAAAACAACCGATTGCAGGCGCTTTACAAACAGTTAACGAAAACATCAGACTATAGCGAACGCCGTTCCCAAATTAACCAGTTTAACCAATTCAACCGATTTACCAAGCGCGGCATAGCACTCACTCCGGTCAAATTCGGTATCTCCTTTACAACCTCCTTTCTCAACCAGGCCGGGGCTTTGGTCAATATTTACAAAGACGGAACTGTTCAGGTAAATCACGGCGGAACGGAAATGGGTCAGGGATTATACCTCAAAATTCTACAGGTGGCGGCCTCAGAGTTGGGAATCGATCCGAAGTTCATTAAAGTTACTTCAACAAATACGTCCAAAGTCCCCAACACATCGGCTACTGCAGCCTCCAGCGGCAGCGACCTGAACGGGATGGCGGTACAAAATGCCATCGACAAATTAAAATCAAGGTTATCGGAAGTGGCTGCAAAGGTTGCGTTCAATGGCGGTTCCAAGCCTGAGAACATCCGGTTTGAAAAAGATATTGTTTTTGATGCGAATAATCCGGAAAATAATATCCGGTTTCCTGACCTTATCAATCTCGCTTATCTCAACCAGACCAGTCTGAGTGCCACCGGGTACTACAAAACACCCGACATTCATTACGACAAAGACAAAGGCCGCGGCAAACCCTTTCATTATTTTGCTTTCGGGATGGCCGTAACTGAAGTTGAGGTGGATACACTTACCGGTTATGCAAAGGTTTTGAGAACAGACATCCTCCATGATGTCGGAAAATCGATCAACGAACGTATTGATATCGGCCAAATCGAAGGTGGGTTTGTGCAGGGAATGGGCTGGGTTACAACGGAAGATTTGAAATACGATGCAAACGGCAACCTGCTTAACCATTCACCCGACACATATAAAATCCCCACCATTCAAGACATTCCAAAAGATTTCCGGGTTGAGATTTTGAAGAATGCCCCAAATCCTGCCACCATCAAACAAAGCAAGGCTGTGGGTGAACCGCCCTTTATGCTGGCGTTGTCGGTGTGGCTGGCAATTAAGGATGCGATTTCCGCTGTGGGAGATCATCAATCTGAGCCTGAGTTTTCTTTGCCGGCGACGAATGAGGTGATACTGGAAGCTGTGGAGAAGATCCGGGAAGGGATGGAACGCGGATGACCCTGATTAAACGGATTTACACAGATCCGCGAGAATCAGCAAGATCCGTGTCATCCGCGTTCTATAAACCAGAAAAATATTTCCGATAATCCTCTTCCGTATTTATATTCACTAAAACATAAGGATCATTCATCGGAACGTCTTTTCGGATGAAATGCGTTAACACATTATTTAGTTTCTCCTCCTTATTAAAATCTTCAACAAGATTACTGACTATTGTTTTTGATAGAAGTATCGGATGCCCACCCTTTCTTTCATTCACCGGAACTGCAAAGTCCGCATCTTCAATCCCCTTTTCCAGTATCATCAGCAAACCCGGCGACACAAAGGGATTGTCGATGTTCTGGATAAAGACAGGAGCATCGTTGATTTCTTTCAGACCAAGTTGAATCGAATGAAACCGACCAAGCTCAGGGTTCTTATTGACAATAATCTTCAAATCATCTTCATAGAAATACCTGCCGAAATCATCCCTATCATTGATCACCAGCACGATTTGCGAAGCCACAAACTTTTGATATACCCGGATGATATGCTCCAGAAAAGTCGACTCTTCCGAAAACCGCAGTTCGTGTTTCGGTTTCCCTATTCGTTCCGATAATCCGGCAGCAAGGATCACCACTGCAGGCCGGTCGCCCCGTTCATTCATTTTTCAACTAAGTATTGTTTATAGAAATTCATGTAATCGTTGCCAAAACTACGAATATTTGTAGATTTGCTGTTTAGGGAATAACAATAGGATGACCGACAATTTCTCCATTTTACCGTTTCGTCAGCTCACCCAGTTGATTTTGGATCAGATCAATTCAAAGGGGCAGTACTTTGGCATCCCTGCTAAAGTTTTTTTTAAACCAAACCCAAGTGATACTTTTCGCCTCAGACGCTTTGACCAACTGCTTGAAACACCCATCGGCGTTGCAGCAGGACCGCATTCTCAATTGACGCAAAATATTGTGGCAGCCTGGCTTTGCGGTGCACGGTACGTGGAATTGAAAACCGTTCAAACCCTGGATGAAATTGCGGTCGCCAAACCCTGTATTGATATGCAGGATGAAGGTTACAACTGCGAATGGTCGCAGGAACTGAAAATCCATGAATCTTTCGACCAATACCTCAATGCCTGGATTTTGATCCATTTGCTGAAACACAAACTGGGTTTCGATGATAAGGAGTTAGGAACGATCTTCAACATGAGCGTCGGTTATGACCTAAAGGGGATTATTAATGAAAATGTGCAGTGGTTTTTCAGCAGGATGAAGGATTGCAGTAAGGAGAAAAAGACCAAAATTGAGGAGATTCGTGACCTTTATCCGGAGATCGGTCAGCTTGAAATTCCCGATTGTATTTCGGATAATATTACCCTCTCCACCATGCATGGTTGCCCGCCTGACGAAATTGAAAAAATCGGCTTGTATCTTATTCAGGAGAAAAAATTGCATACCACCATTAAGCTCAACCCTACCTTGCTTGGAAAAGAAAAATTGCATGATATTCTTGATCACAGCGGTTTTAAAACACGGGTTCCGGATGAAGCGTTCGAACACGACCTGAAATATCCTGACGCGGTTCAGATCATCAAAAACCTGCAAATTACGGCTTCCATAAACAACGTCCATTTTGGATTAAAACTCACCAACACCCTCGAAAGCCGGAATCACAAACCGGTTTTCCCGGAAACCGAAAAAATGATGTATATGAGCGGCAGGGCCCTGCATCCGCTGGCGGTGAACCTGGCTTTCAAGCTTCAAAAAGATTTCGACGGAAAACTCGATATCTCATTTTCAGCAGGTGCAAATGCGTTTAACATTCACCGGCTGGTTGCCTGCGGATTGAGTCCGGTAACGGTTTGTTCCGACATCCTGAAACCCGGTGGCTACGGACTTCTACGGCAATATGTTGATAATCTCAATTCTGAATTTCAAAACATACAGGCTGGATCGATTGATGAATATATTTTGAGGGTTTCAAACCGGAAAGCAAAAGATAAAGCGATTTTAAAAAACCTAAAAACCTATGCCCAGGAGGTTATTGAATCAAGTGACTATCAAAAAACATCCATTCAGGAGCCCACCACAAAAACCAGCCGGAAACTGGGGACCTTCGATTGTGTTGCGGCGCCTTGTGTTGAAACCTGTCCGACAAACCAGGACATACCGGATTATTTACATTATGTTGGGAATGATGAGGATACAAATTCGTTTCGCGCCATCCTGCGGACCAACCCCTTCCCCAATTCAACCGGGATGGTGTGCGATCACCTATGCCAGACCAAATGCACGCGCATCAATTACGATGATCCGCTGCTGATCCGCGAAATCAAACGGTTTGTCGCCGAGAAGGATTTGGAATACAATCCTGGAAAAATTAGTAAAAACAAGAAGAAAGTAGCTGTCATCGGGGCAGGACCTTCAGGACTCAGTGCAGCATATTTCCTAGCCCTGGCAGGATTTCAGGTGGATGTTTTTGAAAATAAAACACAAACCGGAGGCATGGTTTCAGGAGCAATTCCGTCATTTCGGTTAACCCATGAAACCTATTTAAAGGATTTAAAATGGATTGAAAAAGCCGGTGTAAAGATCCATTACAACACCGAAATTACTAAAAACAATTTTGAGGAGATCAGGCAAAAGGCCGATTTTGTTTACATCGCCACCGGAGCACCCCGATCGCGTAAATTTATAATTGAGAATATCGAAGCTGGGGGTGTGATTGATCCGCTTGATTTTTTAATTAAGGTAAAAGAAGGAAAAACGCTTCAACTGGGAAAAAACATTGCCATCATTGGCGGAGGAAACACTGCCATGGACACGGCCCGTACGGCTTTTCGGCTTGCTGATAAAAATGCAAAGATCACCATTCTCTATCGCCGGACGATGGACCAGATGCCGGCTGACCAGGGGGAAATCAAAGCGGTGCTTGAAGAAGGAATGGAAATACAGGAACTGGTATTGCCTGTCAAGGTCAATGTAAAAAATTTCAAAGTGGAATCGCTCACCTGTATCCGTATGAAACTGGAAGGCACGGATGGCGCCGGCCGGCCAAAACCGGTAGAGATAACCGGTTCGGAATTTGAAATTCCCTGCGACACGCTGCTTCCGGCCATCGGTCAGGATCCGGAGATTGATTTCATCGAGCCCAAATACCTGAAGGCTGAACCGGGCCTTTATGAAACGAAAATCCCGAACGTGCTTATCGGTGGGGATGCCCTGCGCGGCGCTTCCACGGCCATCAATGCCATCGGCGACGGCCGGAAAGCAGCAGAGCAAATCATGCTGAAGGCAGGCATCGATTTTAAAATTGATCTTCCCGCTGAAAGGCAAAAAACCGATCCGCGAAAACTGATGATCAATCGCATGAAGAAAAACAGGGCAGTGCAGGTGGAAGAAATCGGGTTGAAAGAAAGAAAAAGTTTCCAGTTGGTCACACAAACCCTGACCGATGATCAGGCCAGGCAGGAGGCATCCCGCTGCCTGAAATGCGATGAGCTCTGCAACACCTGCGTGACGGTCTGCCCAAACCTGGCGCTCTATTCGTATTTTGTGGAACCCCAGGAAATCAGACTTTCTAAGTTGGTTTATTCAAATGGTAAAACCGAAATTGTGGAAGATGGGATTTTCAAAATAGGACAGTCACCACAAATCCTACACATCGCCGACTGGTGCAACGAATGCGGCAACTGCAATACCTTTTGCCCGACTTCGGGAGCACCGTACAAAGAAAAACCGCATCTTTACCTGACTCGATCCGCTTTTGAAAAAGATGATGATTGCTATTTTCTGGACGGGGATATGTTACTTTACAGAAATAATGGGCAGCTTAGCCAATTAAAAGAAAAGGAAGATCATTTTGAATATAGTACACCAACTTCAAAGATCCTTTTATCAAAAAAAGATTTTAGCATTTTGGATTTTGGGATTGAAATTGAGGGAGAAGTTGATTTGAGTAGGGCGGTGGAGATGAGGATAATTAAAGCAGGAATTGAAAATTTAAATGGAACACAGATTAAACGGATTTAGCGGATTTACACGGATATGGAAATTAAACATAAGAATATTACGGATAGGATAATCAGGGCGTTTTATAATGTGTATAATACGTTAGGGTTTGGGTTTCTGGAGAAAGTTTATGAAAATTCCATGCTGCTCGAATTGACAGAAATGGGACTATCAGTGCAAAAGCAATATCCAATTGATGTGTATTATAGAGAAAAATTAGTGGGCAGCTATTTTGCAGATTTATTGGTCGAAGAAAAGGTCATCGTGGAGTTAAAAGCGGCAGAAGTCATCTGCGAAGAGCATGAATTCCAGTTGATCAATTACCTGAAAGCTACTGACATAGAAATAGGTTTGTTGCTTAATTTTGGCAAAGAACCACAATTCAAACGAAAAATATTCACAAACAATCCGCGATGATCTGTTAAATCAGCGTCATCCGCGTTCAATTGACGAAGATATATGAGCACAAAAGACGAAATTTTAAAAAACACCATTCAGCGCTGCCGGGAGCGGCACATCATCATCCCGACTTACAAACAGATGCGCAACCCGGAACTGATCCCGGAGAAGATCAAAGCAAAGCTGAAACACATCGGTTTGTGGGATCTGAACTCCCTCAACCTTTTCCGCATCACCTGGAAAAATGAGTCTGTGGAATTCGGTGGAGGATTCGGGAAGGTCAATTACATCGAATTGCCCAAATCGTTGACCGGCGTGGATGCCCGCATCATCATGCTCATCGGGAAATACTTTCCGACAGGAGCTCATAAAGTGGGTGCAACTTTCGGGCCGCTGGTTGAAAAACTGGTATCCGGCCGATTCGATCCAACCCGGCAAAAAGCCCTCTGGCCCTCCACCGGTAATTATTGTCGCGGTGGAGCTTACGATTCTTACCTTTTGGGATGCGAGTCAATAGCCGTTTTGCCGGAAGGCATGTCGAAAGAGCGTTTCGACTGGCTAAAGAAAGTGGGTACGGAGATTTTTGCTACGCCCGGAAGCGAAAGCAATGTCAAGGAAATTTATGATAAAGTGAAGGAACTAAAAGCCGAGCGCGGTGATGAGATCGTCAACCTGAACCAGTTTGAGGAGATAGGAAACCCACTTTGGCATTATGCGGTGACCGGTCCGGCCATGGAAGAGGTTTTTAATTCCATTAAATCACCTGAAAGCCGGTTTAGTGGAATGTTCCTAACACAGGGATCCGCCGGAACGTTGGGCAGCGCCGATTACCTGCGCGAAAAATATCCGACGATGAAAGTATGTGCCGGCGAAGCTTTGCAATGCCCTACCCTGCTCTACAACGGTTATGGCGCCCACCGCATCGAAGGCATCGGCGACAAGCATGTGCCGTGGATCCACAATATTAAAAACATGGACCTGGTGGCCGGCATCGATGATGAACCGAATATCCGGATCATGCGACTTTTCAATGAACCGGCAGGCAAAGAATTCCTGACTGATGAACTCGGGATCGATCCAGAACTAGTGAAAAAACTGCGCTATCTCGGTATTTCGTCCATAGCTAACCTCATGGGCACCATCAAACTGGCGAAATATTTTGAGATGAATGAACATGACATCTTATTCACAGTAGCCACGGATTCGATGGAAATGTATCAATCGCGGTTGCTGGAAGAGAAAGATGAGCACGGGAAACTGAGTAACCAAAAAGCTGAAGTGATCTTCCAGCGTGATTTGATGGGACTGAAAACCGACTACATGATCGAAATGACTTATTACGAAAAGCGGCGGATGCATAACCTGAAATATTTCACATGGATCGAGCAGCAAGGCAAAACAGTGGATGAACTCAATGCACAGTGGTACGACGACAATTACTGGAAATCGCAGTTTGCAAAAGCCGATGAGTGGGATGAAAAGATCATGGAGTTCAATGAGCGGACTGGGGTGATGAAGGAATATGAATAATTCTGTCTAAATTTACAAGATACGAATGGGAAATAAATTTACATATGCGTGCACAAACTGTGGCAAAAGGTTTGATTCAGATGCAATTCACTACCTGTGCCCCGACTGTTCCGCAAATTTCCCGAATGCCCTGCCTCCCAAAGGTGTATTAAAAACCCTTTACGATTACGATTCTCTCAAACAAAAAGGAATAACACTCAGCCAACTCAAACAAAACCATTGGCTCGACCTGCTTCCGGTTAATGATTTGAAAAGCTTACCCAATCTCAGAATTGGCGAAACAGCTTTATACCATTTTAATAAGCTCGGAAATGAAGCACTGAACTTTGATTTTTACGTGAAAGACGATTCCCAAAATCCGACCTTTTCGTTCAAGGACCGTGCTTCGGCCATTGTTTCGGCATTTGCCAAAGAAAAAGGAATCGGTACCATCGTGACAGCCTCCACCGGGAATGCCGGATCTTCGCTGGCCGGGATCTGTGCGGCACAGGGACAAAAAGCGATCGTGATGGT
>JAGQVE010000099.1 GCA_020438105.1 Bacteroidales bacterium | reverse complement strand
TGAGTCCGATCCCCATCCGTCAGCAATTCTCGATGTAAAATCAACCACACAGGGAATGCTGGTACCACGGATGACGGCAGCGCAGGCTTATGCCATTTCAAACCCGGCTGAGGGGCTGTTGATTTATGCCACTGATGCACAGAGTTTCCTCTATTACAAATCCGGCAATTGGAACTACCTCACCAGTGAGTTCGCTTATGAAATTGCCGATTTTGATTTTGATACCAGAATAACTACCGGAAATGGGCTGGATCCGGATGATGATATCATTGAAATTTATTTGGGGAATTTCGATAATCCCCGGTTTCGGATTGATTCCATGCGTATTGAGCCATTGATGGGAAGTACTTTTATTGGTCGGGATGCTGGGAAAAACGCAAGTATATATGAAAAAATAATAGCTATTGGGGATTCCGCTTTGATGAATAATAGTGGAGCATATAACATGGCAATCGGTAATAAAAGTTTATTGAATAATTCCACTGGAGAAGCAAACCTTGCATTCGGAGTAAATGCATTGGAAGACAACATTAATGGTCATTATAACGTCGCAATTGGTTTTTATTCATTAAACAATAATATTTCAGGGCATAGCAATGTGTCACTGGGAAATGCTTCTTTATTCCGAAATGAAACAGGGAGCTCAAACGTTGCAATTGGTAAGTCAGCCTTATATGAATCTCTTTCCGGAAATTATAATACGGCCATTGGATGGCAATCGATGGCTTTCAATATAAGCGGAAGGGCAAACACTGCTATCGGTTATAGTGCACTGGAGGGTGATCAAATTGGATTTTCAAATGTTGCCATTGGGATAAATGCTGCTTCACAGGGGAGCGGCCAGTATAATGTGGTTGCCATTGGTGATTCGGCACTTTTTAATAACCTTCAAACCGGCAATGTTGCCATTGGTTCCAAAGCAATGTATTCCAATACAAACGGCTTGTATAATACAGCAACCGGAATCAAATCTCTTTTTCTAAATCAAATTGGACATGAGAACACTGCATATGGCGCCGGGGCACTTTATAGTAATATCAACGGCAATTTCAACACTGCCATGGGTTATGCTGCATTACAATTTAATACCACAGGACATTCCAATGTTGGGATAGGTGTTCAGGCGGGATTTCTGGCAACCAGTGCCAGCAATGTTGTCGCAATTGGTGATTCAGCACTTTTTAATAATAATCAAAATGGAAATGTGGCCGTAGGGTCCAAGGCACTTTTTTCTAATTCAACAGGTTTCAACAATACTGCACTTGGGACGCAGGCTCTGTATTCTAACATTCAGGGGAAGGAGAATACTGCTGCGGGCTATAACGCGCTTTTTTCAAATACAGAAGGTATTTCCAACTCAGCATATGGAATGTTTGCTCTTTATTCGAATACCATTGGTAATTTTAATACAGCAAATGGTTATTACGCACTTTACCTAAACAATAATGGTTCATTTAATACAGCTACCGGACAAAGTGCTTTGATGGCAAATTCTGAAGGATCGTATAATACTGCGAATGGCATGGATGCACTCTATAGCAACGGGCAGGGTGGTAATAATACGGCGGCTGGATATCAAAGCTTATTCAATAATAGCACAGGTGCAAGGAATACTGCGTTTGGGGTTAGTGCAGGCTCTGCTAATATTTCCGGGTTCTACAATACCATTGTTGGCGCCTATGCAAATATGTCGGCAAATAATTTCAGCAACTCTGCCGCTTTAGGTGATGCTGCATATATCACTGCCAGCAGCCAGATTCGCCTTGGCGATGCCGGTGTTACCAGTATAGGTGGATATACCAACTGGACAAACATTTCCGACATGCGGTTTAAAACCAATGTTAAACAGGATGTTCCGGGGTTGGAATTTATCATGCTTCTCCAACCGGTTACATACAACCTTAATCTTCTAGAAATTGATAATTTCCTCGGAATGGACGATCCTGAAAAACGGGCCTATCATGAGCAATCTGAAAAATCAGAAATTGTTTACAGCGGCTTCCTGGCTCAGGATGTGGAAACAGCAGCCCGGTCGGTGGGATATGAATTTAGTGGAGTGGATGCGCCCAAAAATGACAAGGACACTTATGGATTACGCTATGCCGAGTTTGTTGTGCCCCTGGTAAAAGCTGTGCAGGAACTTGCCGAAGAAAACAGATTACTAAAAGAACGTATCGAAAAACTTGAAAATAAATAAACCAATATGAAAACAATCCGATTTCTATTAACAATAGCTATTGTAATGATAACAATGGCTTTATACTCACAGGGCGTTGGAATAAACACCGACGAATCCGATCCTGATCCATCAGCCATTCTTGATGTAAAATCTACCTCACAGGGAATGCTTGTGCCACGGATGACGGTTACACAGGCTTTTGCCATCAGCAACCCGGCTGAAGGATTATTGGTTTATGCCACCGATGTGCAAAGTTTTCTTTATTTCAAATCCGGCACCTGGAACTACCTGACCAGTGAGTTTGCACAAATGGTAGCTGATAAGGATTTTGATACAAAAATCACCACCGGAAATGGATTGGATCCGGATGACGACATCATTAAGTTTTATTCAGGGGATGCTCAAAATGAATCTTTCAGAATGGTTGGCAGCCGAATTGAGCCAAATGGAAATAGTTTGTTCATTGGTTTTGAATCGGGTAAAAATACCCAGAGCCAAACATTCAATACAGCTTATGGGAATAATTCCCTGATGATGAATACCTCCGGTCATAATAATGTGGCTTTGGGGAATCTGGCACTTTATTCAAACATTTCAGGTTTCTACAATACAGCGGTTGGGATTTCAGCGCTTTTTAGCAATGAAACAGGTGACGGAAATACCGCTACCGGAAGAGGAGCCCTGCATTCTAACAGCACTGGGAATAACAATACAGCTACCGGAACTTATTCAATGAACAACAATGTTTCCGGAGGATTAAATACGGCCAATGGATTTTCAGCCCTCTTATCAAATACCACGGGCTATGAAAATTGTGGGATTGGTGCGAATAGTCTGTACTATAATAAATCGGGCTCAAGAAATTCAACTCTTGGAACAAATGCACTGCTGAACAATACTTCTTCAAATTACAATGTAGCGATTGGATTTAATGCCTCCTTTGCTGATACCTCCGGATCATACAATGTAAGTGCCGGTTCATGGTCGCTTGAAAACAATATAAACGGGCACTCCAATGTGGCTATTGGTGTTAAGGCAGCTTCACAGGGTAGTTATCAGTCTCAGGTTGTTGCTATCGGCGA
>JAGQVE010000098.1 GCA_020438105.1 Bacteroidales bacterium | reverse complement strand
CAACTTAAACATCTTAGCGTCCTTCGCGCCTTCCTGGCGAACTTTGCGGTTAATCCAAATAACTATACCGTCCCTGCCGGGACTTTATTTATTATTTGCTTTAATGGGATATAATTTTTTATCCGCTTTGGGCGCAATGGGTTTTTGCCAGGTATGCAAAGGGATTTACTAACTTAAACATCTTAGTGTGCCTTGCAGCTAACCCATTAGGCCAGGCATAAAAAAAGGCCCCCCGAATCCGGGAGGCCCTGTTTTATTGAATGAAGTTGAAATTATTCAACGATCATTTTATTTGTAATAGCTTGTTTACCGGCTTTAACTGTGTAGAAATATACACCTTTTGAAAGCTCGCTGCCATCAACGTTGATTTTGGTAACACCAGCTCCAACATGACCCGCATCGTAAGTGTAAACAACCTGACCCATCATATTGGTAACTTCCAGTGAAAGGTCAGCAGCTTTTTTAACGTTAACTGAAATGGTAGTTGAACCGCTAAAAGGGTTTGGTGAGTTTTGCGCTACTTCAAAATCAGCTGATAATCCCGATTCGTGGATACCCACTTCAAGGTCTTCTTTGCTAACTTTCATTACATTGATGTAATTGTCTCCATAAGGATCTTCATCACCCCTAACAGCCAGACCCGGCTCCTGATCTACCTGGTAAGCAATGTAAATATTGTCATCAGTGTATTGTGACATACTTGGGAAAACGCACTCATCAAAAATATGAATCAGGTCGGAAGTAAGGTGCTCAAATGAACCCCACCATTCACCACCATTGGGGCTAACACGTGCCCACAGGTGACGAAAGTTTTGTACGCCATTATCATAGGTTTCTGTTAATGATGAATAAACAACATATACATAGTTGTTATCATCAACAACAATTTGTGGATGACTTGATGCACCAACATAGTAAAGTCCTAAAGCATCCGTTCCACCAATAACATCCCAAACGCCATTTTCATTCACATCCTGTGCCCAACCAATCAAACTATAGTCTTCAACGAGTTCAGTACCTTCATCACCATAGGGACTCAGCGCATCTTTATCGCTTGAGAATGTTGGACGATCTTCGTTCCAGTAAGCCAAACCATCAACGTACGGATACCATGATTGACTAGTTCCATCTTCTGAAATTGCGCGGTTGATTGAGAATGCAACATGCACTTTTCCTGTTTGGTCAATAGACAAAGCAGCGCCACCGTCAGCACAATAGAAAGTATCTGTTACGGTTCCGGTTGTCCATAATGGATAAGTGTTAGGCCAAATGGTAGTTTTGTTCCAGGTAACACCGGCATCTTCTGATTTCATCATCACAAAATCAGTCCAGGCATCTCCAATAAGGAAAGCAACAACGTCACCGCGAGCTGATATTTCGTAAGTGTCACCACTGATTGCCAGGAAATAATCACTATTGATTTGCGGATCAAGGTAATTTTGCGGATCCCAGGTCGCGCCACCATCAGATGAACGGCTGTATAGCAATGCACCGTCCATACCTTGATAACCTCCACTAGGTCCACCATTTGCTGCAGGAGCAGTTAGAGATATTAGATGAATCACACTGTTATCAACGCCACCGGTAACCATACGTGGCCACAGTAGTTCTGCCGCCTCGGCAGGACCAGCGAAAGTAAAATACTGCCAGTCACCGGTTCCTTTTTCATTCCGGTATGAAAACTGGAGTCCATCCTCAGTTCCGATGTGAGTAACGATAATCTCACCATTTTCACCATATGGTGCATAAGATGGCCATCCTGTACGAACAGGTTCTACCCGTTCTTCCGGTAAATCACCCCATGAACTACCATCATAGTAGTTGTAACCGCTTCCCCTTTCAGGAAATTGAGTTTCAGCTTCACCATAGGTACAAACAACACCAATGGTTCCATCAGGAAAAACGTGCATCCGGTTCTGGCAACTGGTGTTTGACTGGAGGTCGTACCTGGTGTAAATTACAGCATCTTCAACCGGTGGCCAAACATCAGATTGCGGCAACGTTTCGTGGCTGAAGTTCATGGTTTCAGAAATTGCTTTCTTCATCGGTAAAGCTATGTTGCGCAACTCTTGGGTGGCAACCGCACGTTGTTGTGCAAATGAGCTGATAGCGAAGCCTAAAGCAATTGCAAAAAGTAAAATCCTCTTCATGATCATAAGATTTAATTTAACAAAATTTGAATTTATATTTTAACGATTTTTCAATGTAAAAATTCTGCCCCAGAATCTATATTGACCTGCTAAATTACAATTTTTTAATGAAAAGCGAATTAAATTTAATTTTTTATCAATTTTTTTGAGAAGGCAAATCCCTCATTTAAAGCCTTTAAATTGATATTTACAACATCCTCGCCCTTTCTGCCGAAAAGAATGCCTATGGCTTTTTCCAAAGATTCATATTTTAATCCGATAAACGGAGCAGCAGCACCCAGTATCACCATGTTGGCCGAACGTTTTGATCCGATGTCAGTGGCAATTTTATTGGCATCGATCACAATGTGTTGTTTCACTTTATTTATTTCTCCAATGATGGAGTCAATTTCAGGATAATCCGGAATATTAACATAAGGATTTGAGTTGGTAATCAACCAACCATCGGAGGCAAGCATGGGCAGGTAGCGCAGCGATTCCATGGGTTCAACCGACAGGATCATATCCGCCTTTCCTTCCGGGATAAGGTCCGAGGCAATTTCGCGGTCGCTGATGCGCAAATCGGAATGTACATCGCCACCCCGCTGACTCATACCGTGAACTTCGGCCTGTTTTAAAAATAATCCTTCGCTGATGGCGGCAGTGCCAATGGCAGCGGCAATGGATAAAATTCCCTGTCCGCCTACGCCTGCTAAAATGATATCTTTTTTCATTGGATTAAATTGCTGTCAATTTTGCAAGATTTCTAAATTAATGCTTTTGTGAAATTTTGTGATTTTGTGGTAAAGTATTAAAAATTAGTAAACCAACAACCTCTCATCACAATCTCACCATTAGGTGAGAATCACTATTATAAGTATTGAAAAGGTTCCAGTGATAAATTTGATTAACGTAACTTAATTCACTGATTCCATTTCTTTTATTTTCTTTTCCTCCCTGATTCGGCGCGCTGCTGTATGCAGGCATTCCCTCCTTGGGATGATCACCGAAACGCCTTCGTATTCAATTTCCTTTTTAAAGGTTTCCATATTCTCCTCATGGAATTTAGGGGATGGATTCATCAATATAATATGTTCCTCTTCCACACCCAGGGCAGCACAAATCTTTTCAATTTTGCCTGTGGCTGAAGATTGTTGTCCACCGGTCATCGCTACAGTTGCATTATCCAGAATGATCACCGTTATGGGTGACTGATCATTTACGGCATCCAGCAGCCCGGTCATCCCTG
>JAGQVE010000097.1 GCA_020438105.1 Bacteroidales bacterium | reverse complement strand
TTAAAAACATTCAGCACCTCCGGCGCTTGGTTTTCATTTATTTTGATGTTTCTCCCAACATCACGACCCTACGGGTCGAAAAATCAATAATAAATTGAGGATCTTAGAATTTGATACTCACCTTGTCTTACATTCAACCAATTTATTCAGTAACTTGGAACTGTTTTGGGTTTATTAATTAAACATTTGGAATTTCCGCCGGCGTACAAACAAGTATTTGTCATTTGTAATTTTCATTTTATGATTTCACTTATTCCGGTTTCTTTCCAAATGGATTGATTTATCTACCTTTGCAGCTTAAATATAGAGATTCGCTAAACGTTATGGCACAAAAACCTTCCATTCCAAAAGGTACGCGCGATTTCACCCCGGCTGAGATGGTGAAAAGGGATTATATTTTTGATACGATCAAGGCAGTTTTTAAATTATATGGTTACCAGCCTATCGAAACACCGGCCTTGGAAAATCTATCCACCCTGCTCGGCAAATATGGCGATGAAGGCGATAAGCTGTTATTCAAAATTTTGAACTCGGGCGATTTTGCAGAGAAAGTGCCAACGGAAAAATTTCAAAATCCCAGCAGCAATGAATTAACCGGATTTATTTCTGAAAAAGGCTTGCGTTACGATCTCACCGTGCCCTTTGCCAGATTTGTTGTACAAAACCGAAATGAGATCTCCTTCCCTTTTAAACGTTACCAGATCCAGCCGGTTTGGCGGGCCGACAAACCTCAGAAAGGACGCTACCGGGAGTTCTTCCAGTGCGATGTGGATGTCATCGGAAGCAATTCCTTGCTCAATGAGGTGGAACTGGTGCAAATCATCAACGATGTATTTAACAGGTTAAAAGTAAACGTCACCATCAAACTCAACAACCGCAAGGTGCTGTATGGCATTGCAGAATATATTGGCGAAACGGAGAAGTTCATGGCGATTACCGTGGCCATCGATAAGCTGGATAAGATCGGCATTGAAGGAGTAAAGCGGGAGCTGTCAAACGGAGGGGTATCAGAAACTGCGATTATAAAAATCGGGGAAATACTTGATTTTAAAGGGGACACAAAAGACAAGCTTCAATTTCTTTCAGAAAAACTCACCTCCACAGAAACCGGGCGAAAAGGGATTGAAGAAATGCAAACTGTTTTCGATTTCTTAAATAATCTCAATTTAACAAGTAAAGTGGAATTAGACCTCACCCTCGCCCGGGGATTAAATTATTACACCGGCGCCATTTTCGAGGTTTCTGCCAACGATGTGAAAATCGGCAGTATTTGCGGTGGCGGACGATATGATGATCTTACCGGGATTTTTGGGTTACCCGATGTTTCAGGTGTTGGCGTTTCTTTTGGTGCCGACCGGGTTTATGATGTGATGAGCGAACTCAATCTTTTTCCATTCGATTCAGGGGCGACAACACAGGTATTTTTTGTTAATTTCGGTGAGAAAGAACAAAATTACTGCCTGGGATTGCTGGAAAAACTTCGGCGAAATGGCATCAATGCCGAGATCTATTCCGAACCGGCCAAAATGAAAAAGCAGATGAGTTACGCCAACAATAAAAACGTTCCGTTCGTGGTAATGATTGGCGAGAATGAGATGAAGGAGGGAACGTTGACGGTGAAGGATATGGCAAGCGGAGAACAAAAAAGTTATGCTTCCGTTGAGGCTTTGATAAAGTTTATCAAAGCTTAAAATGCGAGGGAATAATACCTTTCTATGGATGCTTCAAGTTCGTTGACCGAAACATATTTACTGAAACGTTTGAATTCTTTCCCGTCAAAAAATACCAGGATTGTAGGATTTGCAAACACACTGTAGCTTGCTGGAATCTCAGGGGTGGTTTTTGAATTTACCCACAAAACCTTCATTTTTGGAAAACGCTTTTGCATCAATTCTTCCACTTTAGGCCGCAGACTGATACAAGGGGCGCAATCATCATTATAAAAATACAACAATACTCCAACTTCTTCACTGATCAACTGGCTTACTGTTGCGGCATTAAGTGTGGTTTCCATTTGTTAAAAATTTTGGCAAATTTCGGAATAAAAATCAAAATTCAGAAAAACACCAGCACTTCTGTCTGCTATTTAGAGAATTTTATAATTTAGTCGATTGAAAAAGCAAACATATTATGGTAATTCTTTGGAACTTACTATTTAAGGTTAAAATCAACCGCACCGCACTTCATTGATCATTTCCCGATCAGTAAAATTATATTTTGTTTAATTTTTAAAATTCCATAATCATGAATTATATAGTAAAAGGTGCGGGCCTTACCATTGAGGACCTTGTAAATGTTGCCCGCCATCATCAGCAAGTTGAGTTACATCCCGATGCAGTGGAGCGGATTATAAAATGCCGTGCCATGCTCGAGAAAAAAATTGAAGCTCACGAAATCATGTACGGTGTAAATACCGGCATTGGTGAGTTTTCGGAGGTTGTGCTCAACGATGATCAGGTAAAAGAATTCCAGAAATATTTAATTTATAACCATGCTGCAGGCATTGGTGAAGCCATGCCCGAAGAGTGGGTACGTGGAGCCATGCTCGGCAGGATCAATGTACATGCCCACGGTAATTCAGGGGTTCGTCCTGAAATCACCCAAACCCTGGTGGCTATGCTTAATAAAGGTGTAACACCCTTTGTTTGTCAGAAGGGCTCCGTTGGTGCCTCCGGTGATTTGGCACCTATGTCGCAGATAGCCCTTTTGATGATGGGTGAAGGCAAAGCGTTTTACGAGGATGAACTGCTCGAAGGAAAAGAAGCATTGGATAGGGCCGGCATTCCGGTTCCCGGTTTACAAGCCCGTGATGGACTGGCTACGATCAATGGTTCGAACGTGCTCACAGCGATGAGTGCTATTTTTATTTATGATGCCAATCGCTGGTTAAAACAGGCCGAGATCGGTGCTGCTATGTCCCTTGAGGCTTTGAAAGCAAATATGAAACCTTATACTTCAAAATTGCATGAAGTACGTGGCTTTAAAGGTGCCGTTCGCAGCGCCAATGCTATCAACAAACTTGTAAATGGCGGCGATCTAAAGGAAGGACGAATTGCTTGCAAAGTGCAGGATGCTTATTCGATGCGCTCAACCCCACAAGTGGTAGGAGCAGCCCATGATGCACTGGCTTATGCCCGTTCGCAGGTGGAAATTGAATTGAACGGCGTGGGTGACAATCCTATCTTTTTCCCGGATGAAAACCTGCAACTTTCAGGCGCCAACTTCCAGGGGACACCCGTGGCACTGCCAATGGATATGGCAGGAGCAGCTATCACCATGGTGAGTGTGATGTCGGAAAGGCGAATGAACCGTTTGAACAACCCTGCATTAAGTGTTGGGTTACCGGCATTCCTGACCAAAGGAGCTGGTATGTTTTCAGGTTTGATGCTCAGTCAGTATACGGCCGATATGCAGATCGTAGAGCAACGAATTCTTAGCACGCCGGCAAGTATTCAATCCATCCCGGCAG
>JAGQVE010000096.1 GCA_020438105.1 Bacteroidales bacterium | reverse complement strand
ATAATAATGATTTTCTTTCCAATTGGATAGCGTCCAAATAGTAATGGTGAGTAAATTTCGGCGAATACATCGATTCTCAATATTTCATAGGGTTAATACATACGCTAAACTAAAAAAAAAATTGATTCGGAGCTCATTTTTATCAGCTAAAAATCAACTGGCCAATTAACGAGACAGAACTATTATATGGCTTAGGTTATGTTTGTGAATAAGTATTCAATTATTCTTGCCTTGAAGTATTGAATTAACGTACTTTGCAAAAAGCAAATGATTATACGCTTTTATACCAGATAATGCTTCTCAAGATATTGTGCTCGCAGATATCGCAGAAAACGCTGATATTTATACTGCCTTTCTGCGCAAATTTGCGGGATCAGCGAGAAATTTTGTTAAGTGGTATCAAAGCGGACTAGCATAAAAAGCAATTAGGATAATCACAAAACAAAAAAATATATGAAAAAAGGTGCTTATACGCTGCTGGTAACTCCATTTAAAAATGACTTTTCATTGGATGAAGATGCATTGAGAAGGTTGGTTCAAATGCAGGTTGAATCGGATGTTGCCGGAATTGCCCCCCTGGGTGTTACCGGTGAAAATACACTTATGAGCGAAAAAGAAGTGCTTCGCGTAGTTGAAATCATCGTTCAGGAAACCAATGGCCGCAAACTGGTATTGCCCGATATCTGTTCGATGGGAACCCCCCAATCTATTGAGCGTGCTAAAAAATATGCCGACCTGGGAGCCGATTATGTGGTTGCATTTACACCATTCCTTGTGCTTCCTTCACCCGATGGACTGGTTAAATATTATGAAGAACTCGCTGATGCTTCACCGGTTCCGGTGATTTTACATAGTTCAAAAAGCAGAACGGGGGTGGAGCTCTCTCCTGAGCAAACGGCACACCTTGCCAAACACCCGAATATTGCAGCAACAAAAGACGGTAAGAAAGAACTCGACCACCTTGCCAAACTGATTTACCTTACCCGAAATGATGACTTCCTGGTATTTACCGGAAAAGATACAACTGCATTCCCTACGGTTGCCTTTGGTGGAGCCGGCTCCTTCAGCGTTGCCGGAAATGTGATCCCCGATGTGATGGGTAAAATGGTCAACTTTGCACTGGAAGGCAATTTGAAAGCAGCCAATGAATTGCATATTAATTATTATCCGCTTTTCGAGGCTTGCAGGTTTGAAAGCAATCCGATGGCTGCCAAAAAGGCGCTTGAGTTGATGGGGAAAATTAACGGTGATCTGCGGCCGCCTCTCACCAAATTATCGGATGGCAAAACAAAAATCATGGAGCAAATCCTCAGGGAACGGAACCTGATATGAGCCGGCTGATCATCAAGGGACCTGCCACAAGTGCCAACGTGGGCCCGGGCTACGATATTTTCGCCCTTGCCCTGGATGAGCCTTTTGATATTATTGAAGTTGAGTTATCTGACTTGCCGGGAATTGAGATCAGTGTTGAAAATAACCAAACAGGCATACCGCTGGATCCTAAAAAGAACGTTGCAGGAGTAGCTGCCCAGGCACTTATTGACCGCTATTCAATTAAGCAGGGTGTAAAAATACTGATCAGGAAAAATATGGCTTCAGGTGGTGGAATGGGAACGACAGGCGCTTCCGCTTCCGCAACAATTTTTGGATTAAACAAACTTCTAAACCTTAATCTTTTGGATAATGAACTGATCGAATTGGCAAGCCTGGGAGAAGTTGCCTCAGGTGGTGCGGCGCATGTGGATAATGTGGCTGCTGCCATGCTGGGAGGTTTTGTTTTTGTAAAGAGTTTTGATCCCCTGGATGTGAAAAAAATGGAATTGCCGGAGATGCCGGTAGTGCTTGCTGCGATGCGGAAAGGGCAGGGGATCACCCGGGGCAGAATTACCTATGATATCGGTGCTGAAAAACTAAAAGAGCAAATGGCGATGGTAGCAGGTGTGGTGCATGCCGTTCATCTGAAGGATCCCATGACTTTTGGAAAGGCCATCAGTAAAGACTATATACATGAGCATGTGCGTGGTGCGACCATTCCTGGTTATTGGGAGGTGAAAAAACAAACTGTTGAGATGGGAGCTTTTGGTTGCACCGTGAGTGGAGGTGGATCCTCTGTAATTACTTTTTGTCCAAAGGAAAAACAGGATGAAATTGCGGATTATATGCACCGGGAGTTTTCAAAAAGTCCTGATTTTGTTAGGATTTACAAAACGAAAGTTTCTAACACGGGTGTTCAATTCATAAATCCTTAATCGATGGTTCAATTTGATTTTACCGGAAAGGTTGTTCTTGTAACCGGTGCTTCGAGAGGCATTGGAAAAGCCACAGCCAAAATGTTCGCCCAGGCAGATGCCTCTGTTATTGTACATTACAATAAAAACAAGGAATTGGCTCAGGCCGTTCTTGATGACCTAACCGGTGATAACCACACCCTTTTTGCAGCCAACCTGTCCAATCCTGATGAGGTTCAGAATCTTGTGGATTTTGTAGCTCAAAAATACGGACGAATAGATGTACTGGTAAACAATGCCGGTGTTTTTGAAGAATTTGATGTATTAGATCTCGATTATGAATCATGGCAAAAAACCTGGCATAAAACTATCGGAACCAACCTGACCGGTGTAGCCAATTTATCATTTTTAGTAGCCAAATTGATGAAGGATAAAGGTGGTTTTAGGATTGTGAACGTTTCATCAAGAGGAGCATTCCGCGGTGAACCCGATGCCCCGGCATACGGAGCTTCCAAAGCTGGCTTAAATTCGTTGGGGCAAAGCATGGCCAGGGCATTTGCAAAACTTAAAATATATGTGTTTACAGTGGCTCCCGGATTTGTAGACACCGACATGGCTGCCTCAGCGATGATAGGTGACAGGGCAGAGGATATCAGAACACAAAGTCCCTTAAACCGGATTTCTGACCCCGATGAAATTGCCCAAACCATATGTTTTCTGGCTTCCGAAGGGCATGATTATATGACCGGTTGCATCGTTGATATCAATGGAGCATCTTACCTCAGAACATAAAAAAAGCGGAACTGAATCCGCTTCATTTTTTATTTCAATATTACTTTGAAAGGAAACCCAGTTTTAACCCTGCTGTTATAGCAAAGGGGACATCTTCATCAGGTAAAGAAAAGCTGTAATGATAATCACCATAATTGTATGGATTAGTATCAAAACCATAACCAATGCCAACATACATATCCATCAGGAATGAATTATCATAAACCCATTGCTTGCCAATATTCAGAAGTAACGCACCTGTTAAAACCCCAACATCTTCATGCTTAGTATAACTTCCACTATAGTAATTATAATCATAATAATACTCAGATTCGTCTGTGGTATAAAAACCTAATTGAATTTCGGGTTTGATATAACTTCCCTTCAGAACATGTGCATACCGCATGCCGCGCATGTAAAAATCCGGACTTCTGATGAATTTATAACCTGCCTTTACAAATACTCCGCCGTGATCATCTTCGTTGATATTTACACCAGCACCGATTATTCCCAGCGAAAGCTCATAGCTATGTCCTGGTTTTATGCT
>JAGQVE010000095.1 GCA_020438105.1 Bacteroidales bacterium | reverse complement strand
TTCATTGTTCTGGTGGGAACCTTTGCGTTAGCTATGGCTTTTGCTGGTAACGATCTGGTGAATTTTATCGGGGTGCCACTGGCTGGATTTGAATCGTATAAAGCCTTTATTGCAGATCCGGGTGCAGATCCTAATCTATTTCTAATGACCAGCCTCACAGAGAAGATAAAAACTCCAACTTATTTTCTGTTAATAGCCGGACTGGTAATGGTTATAACCTTGTGGACTTCCAGAAAGGCACGCAGCGTTATTAAAACTTCTGTAGATCTTGGGCGGCAGGAAGAAGGAGAGGAACGTTTTGGCTCCACTTTACTGGCACGGACAATTGTAAGAAATTCAAATGCCCTGAATAACGCAATTAAGTCGGTTATTCCTGAAAAAGTGATGGATCGGATTGATCGTCAATTTGATCAAAAGCCCTTTGTTAAAAAGCAGAAAAAACTGGGTTCAAATGCACCAGCATTTGATCTTATCAGAGCATCGGTAACACTGGTTGTGGCAAGTATTCTTATTGCTTTTGCAACTTCTCTGAAGCTCCCGCTTTCGACAACATACGTAACCTTTATGGTTGCCATGGGAACATCATTGAGCGACCGTGCCTGGGGGCGTGAAAGTGCTGTATACAGAATTACCGGAGTAATATCGGTAATTGGTGGCTGGTTCTTTACAGCATTTTCAGCATTTGTTGCTTCGTTTGTAATTGCATACATTATTCACCTTGGCGGATTTGCTGCAATCCTGGTATTGATGGTTTTGGTTGCTTTTGTAGTTTATCGCACCCATGCAATCCATCGTCGCAAACATGATTTAGTTACACCGGCAGGTTCGATTATTTCCGAAAAAATGAATGGTGAGAAAATTGCTGACCAGTGTACTAAAAATGTTTCAGAGATTTTAACCGACATAAATTCAATTTATGGAATTACCCTGGACGGTCTCACTTCGGAGAGTTATAAACAGCTCCGAAAATCGTTTAAAATGGTTCAATCGCTTAATAAAGAGACGAAACAGCTTAAAGACTCCGTGAGTGAGACGATTATAAATCTGGAGGAGAATTTCATCGAAACAGGGCATTATTATGTTCAGGTTTTGGATTATTTACGTGAAATGGCACATAGCATTACCTTTATTTCCAAGCCGGCTTTTGAGCATGTTGATAATAACCACAAGCCCCTGCTTGAAGTTCAGAATATGGAGCTGAAAGAATTATCAGCAAAAGTGAAGGGATTTATGGAAGAAGTTAATAAAACCATAAAATCACGTAAAACGGATCAGGTTAATTATCACATTCAGGAGCAACAAAAATTGCTGGCGGTTCTCGATATCATGCGAAAGAATCAAATCAAGAGAATTAAATTGAATGAGGTAGGTACCCGAAACAGTATGCTTTATCTTAATTTACTTGCTGAAACTAAAAACGTATTATTACAGGCCATTAATCTTGTAAAGTCGTATCGTGATTTTAACCTTTATATTTCCGGTGAAAACCTGATTGCTGGAAAATAAAAAAGCATCATTCAATCCATCCGCTCTGATGGATAAGGGTCCAGTTTCGTGCCCAATTATCATAGAGGAAGGCTCCTTTAAATCCTGCATTACTAAACCAGGAGTCAGGATATGCGCCCATATTGTCGGATATATTTCCTGCCGGCAGAACATTGTAAGATGATTCACTAATCCCGATCTCCGGATTGGTAATAACATTGGCAGCTTCTTCAAAATAATTACTGAAAATAGCATTTTGATTGGTTACATCCACACCTGCTTCTGCATAAACCCGGAAAACATCAGTTGCAATGTTTTCGGCCACGTCCCAAAATATGTTGTGATTTAAAGTGATATTATTATTTTGAAACTGATCAAAACAATTGTTGAAACCATCCTTATACTGAATATATACTCCATTGTGCTGATTGATCATTATTGAATTTCCGAAATGGCCTCCTGCATAAAGATTCAGTTGGATTGTGCGATTGGTGATATTGTTTCCCCTACCTATCAGCGTACAGTTGTATATCATTGGTATGGAATTGGGCTGGCCCAACTCGGGATCCAAACCACCGCTTCCTTCTATTAAGAGATCCCCTTCGGCTGGATCTTGTATCCCGAGCCAAAACTGACCACGGCCATGATATCCCTGGTCATAGTCAAATGCATCATCTGCATTAAAAGCTGAAACAATATATTTACAATCAACTGTCCCACCAAAAAACTCAATCCCATCATCTTTGTTTGCGATCACTTCCACATATTCAATGATGGTTGTATTACCCACGCCACCGAGCGTAAGGCCGTTAATTTCATTTTCACTGCCAATATTGGTACCTCCATGGCGAATTGAAACATAACGCAAAATCCCCGAATCATCTTCTTCGTCGGGTCCGCCATATACACCTCTGGGTTCCGTAAAAGGAATACCTTCCACGTGGGCCTCACTAAATTCATTGTTGAGCGGCGCATTTCCCAGGATGATCACACCACCCCAAAGCCCTTTTGAAAAGGTGGGTACAGACCCTTCAAGATCATCGCCTTCGCAGGTAAAGATGATTGGATTTACTGAGCTGCCCAGTGCTTTGATTTTGCCGCCACGGGCTACAATTAAAGCGCTTGCATTTTCGCCCTGCCCTGTTTTGGCCCGGATTACGGTTCCCGCTTCGATGGTTAATGTTTGGCCATCGTTTACAAATACAAATCCATCCAGCAAATAATTCCGGTCCGAAGTCCAGGTGGTAGTTCCCGTTCCCGAACCGTTATCTGAAATAACATCCGCACCTTCATAAACGTTGTATTCACTTTTACGATCACAACTTGCAAATACCATCAGCAGGAGTGAAAAAATAAAAAGTTTGCTTGTCCTGGGTGTTTTCATATCATCAACTTTTTTAAAAGGAAACTTCAACATTTAAAAAAATAAATTGCTCATTTTTTGCATTGTTTGCATATGGGAACCAATCCTGGTAATCAAGGGCCAGTTTTACCTCGCTGATGGGGCTGTATTCAATGCCGGCTATAATTTTACTTCCATCATCAGCCAGATTCCATGGGATGTTTTCTCCATCCAGAATGTTGGATGAGAGCTTATCGTACCGTCCGAAAACCTGCCAGTTTTCGATGAAGAACCAGGATGCAAAAGCTGAATAACCATACATGTTATAATCTGCTGTATAATCGTCGTTAAATCTGTAATTGTATTCAACACCACCAATAAACTTATGGTCCAATTTGTAACCCAAAAACAAGGAGGCGGTAGATTGATTATCATCCTTTTCACTCCAGTCATAATATAATCGTGTAATTAAATTGTAGCCCGGATACAATGAAACTCCCACCGCCGAGCGAAAGGTATTGTCGGTTTGAAGCTGTGAATAGCCCTCTCCGTTGCTCATCGTAAAATCCAGTGATATCCAATCGGTCAAGTCGTATTGAATAAGCCAGCCCAGATCGGCAGATGAACCAAAGCGGTAGGCATCCGCAAATGATTTTTCGATGTAGCGATGAGCCCAGTATTTTTCCTGGATCTTAAAATGCATCAGGTCAATAATGCCGAAATAGCTTGTTAGTTTATCTTTTTGATAAGCTAAATATGCGTTTTTAAAATACGCGTATCTGCGGATCCTGGAAAATTCGGAAATATCATCCGGACT
>JAGQVE010000094.1 GCA_020438105.1 Bacteroidales bacterium | reverse complement strand
CACCCTGTTAATGGACCTGGTGGAAACCAAAGTGAAAGCAATCATTTGCCTGGGAAAAGACAACAGCAATTTGCTCAATGCCTTTAAAAATAAGGTAGAAATGATCTTTGAAACTGAATCGATGGATGAGGCAGTAGCGCTTGGGCATCGCATTGGTTCTATGGATGATACTGTTCTGTTATCGCCGGCTTGTGCCAGCTTCGACCTGTTTGAAAACTTTGAAGAACGCGGACTTAAATTCAAAGAATCTGTCAACAAACTTTAATTCATGCAATTCATTTTAAACAAAATAAAAGGTGATAAAATCATCTGGCTGGTGGTACTGCTGCTCTCAGTGGTATCGCTGCTGGCTGTATACAGCTCAACCGGTACGTTGGCCTACAAATATCAGGGGGGCAACACCGAGTATTACATGATCAAACATTTTATCATCCTTGTTTTCGGGCTGTTTTTGATGTACCTGGCCCACCTGATCAAATACACCTACTTCAGCAGGATATTCCAGATCGCTCTTTGGATAGCCATACCATTGCTTGGATTGACCCTCGTGATCGGACTCGACCTGAATGAAGCAAAAAGGGTACTTCCCCTGCCCTTTGGATTAACTTTTCAAACTTCCGATTTAGCCAAACTCACCCTGATCATGTACCTGGCCCGCATGCTTACCAAAAGGCAGGATGTGATCAAGGATTTCAGACAGGCATTTGTTCCCATTGTTATTCCTGTGCTCATCGTATGTTTCCTGATCCTGCCGGCCAACTTTTCAACTGCGGCCATTCTGTTTACAACCAGCCTGGTACTGATGTTTATAGGAAGGGTAAGCCTCAAGCACATTTTCAGCATGGTGGGAATTGGTGTCGTAATCCTTTTGGTGATGTTCATGATCGCCAAATCGTACCCTGACCTGCTGCCCCGCGCCAGCACCTGGATATCGAGGGTAGAAAGTTTCAGCGACAAAGAGAGCGAAGAAAATTACCAGGTGGAGCAAGCAAAAATTGCCATTGCCCGTGGGGGTATTGTCGGCAAGATGCCCGGCAATAGTGAACAAAGAAATTTCCTTCCTCATCCCTATTCCGATTTTATTTTTGCCATCATCATTGAGGAGTATGGTCTGCTGGGAGGTGTTTTTGTTGTGTTCCTGTATATGATCCTCCTTTTCAGGGCAGTGAAAATTGTAACCAAGGTACCACGAAATTTTGGGGCCTTCCTCACCATTGGAGTGGCCTTCAGTTTGGTGTTCCAGGCGATGATCAACATGGGTGTTGCCGTTCATTTATTGCCGGTAACAGGCCAGCCATTGCCATTGATCAGTATGGGCGGAACCTCGGTTTGGTTCACCTCTATCTCCATTGGGATCATATTAAGTGTAAGTAAAGAAGTAGAAAGCAATACATCAAATGATGCAGAACTCCAGGCAGCACCGGCATAAGATCGTCATCAGCGGGGGTGGAACCGGGGGACACATTTTCCCGGCCATCGCCATTGCCAACGCTTTAAAAGCAAAATGCGATGCCGATATTTTATTTGTCGGAGCCAAAGGGCGGATGGAAATGGAAAAAGTACCGGCTGCCGGATACCCCATCGAAGGTTTGTGGATCAGCGGATTGCAAAGGAAGATCACCATTAAAAATTTACTGTTCCCATTTAAGGTGATTGCCAGTTTGCAAAAAGCAAAACAAATCCTGAAAAACTTCAAACCCGATGCTGTAGTGGGTGTGGGAGGCTATGCTAGCGGGCCTACTTTAAAAGCCGCAGTGAAACTCAAAATACCGGCGCTGATCCAGGAACAGAATTCCTTTCCGGGGATCACCAATAAACTGTTGGCCAAATCGGTGCAGAAAATTTGTGTTGCCTACGACGGAATGGAGAAATTCTTTCCAAAAGAAAAAATTGTGATCACCGGAAATCCCATACGCAATGAAGTGATTCAAATTGAAGGCAAAAAAGCAGAAGCTGCCAAATTTTTCGGATTGGTTGAAAACAAACAAACTGTGCTGGTGGTGGGTGGAAGTCAGGGAGCATTGGCCATCAACAAAGCCATCGAAAAGCACCTTCAGGATTTTGACAGAGACGATTTTCAGTTGATCTGGCAAACCGGCAAATACTATTTTGAGCAAGCCGAGCCAGTTGTTTCAAACTTAAACTCAAAAAACATTCGGGTGCTGGCTTTCATTGATCGTATGGATCTGGCTTATGCCATGGCCGATGTGATCATTTCACGTGCAGGTGCAATCGCTATTTCAGAAATTTGCGCTGTGGGCAAACCGCCCATTTTTATTCCATTGCCGACGGCTGCGGAAGATCACCAGACCAAAAACGCAAAGGCATTGGTGGAGAAAGATGCAGCTATTTTGGTGGCAAACCAAAAAACTGAAGAAGAACTTTATCCGGCCCTGAAAAAACTAATTGAAAATTCAACCAAACAAAATGAATTAAGCAGCAACTTATTGAAACTTGCCAAAACACAGGCAGCCAATGAAATTGCTGACGAAATACTGGCATTAATTAAAAATTGATTGTGGATTTAAGCAAAGTAAATAACGTTTATTTTCTGGGTATCGGAGGCATTGGAATGAGTGCCCTGGCACGCTATTTCCACAATCGGGGAGCCAAAGTGAGTGGTTACGACAAAACCTCAACACCCCTTACCACCGCACTTCAAAACGAAGGCATTTCCGTACATTTTTCCGATAATCCAAACCTCATTCCCGGTTATCCTGAACTGGTTATCTACACCCCAGCTGTTCCCAAAACATTGAAGGAATACATACACCTTGAAGAGGCCGGCATCCCTATTCTGAAAAGGGCAGCGGTTCTGGGTTTGCTCAGTAAAAATTATAATACTATTGCTGTGGCAGGTACACACGGCAAAACCACGGCTTCAACTATGTGCGCCCATATCCTGTATCAATCGCAGGTGCATTGCAGGGCCTTTTTAGGTGGGATTTCAAAAAACTATGAAACCAATTTGCTGGAGTCATCCGATAGTGGCTGGCTCGTTACGGAAGCCGATGAATTCGACCGCTCCTTTTTGCAATTGTATCCCACTACAGCGGTTATTACTTCGATGGATGCTGATCATCTCGACATTTATAATGATCACCAAAACCTGAAAAATAACTTTTCGCAGTTTGCGGCACAGGTGGACAAAGGTGGTAATCTTATTCATAAAAAAGATCTGCCGTTGGAACCTCCCAAGGGGATCAACACTTTTAACTATGCGCTTGAAGAGCAGGCTGACTATTATGCAACTGATATAAAGCTGGACGGACTTTTTTACAACTTTACCATTCATACTCCGCAGGGTGCCATCGAAAATTGCACTTTGGGAGTTCCCGGACTGGTGAATATTGAAAATGCCATTGCGGCTACGGCAGCGGCGCAACTGGCTGGAGCTTCGGATGATGAGATCCGCGAAGGCCTCAAAACATTTAAAGGTATCAAACGCCGGCTCGATATTCATATCCATACCGAGACTCTGACCTACATGGACGACTATGCCCACCATCCGGAAGAAATCAGGAGCCTCGTGAAAAGTGTTCGTGATATGTTCGAAGGGAAAAAGATTTTGGGCATTTTTCAGCCCCATCTGTTTTCCCGAACCCGCGATTTTGCTGATGGATTTGGCGAAAGCCTCAGCCTGCTTGATGAAGTGATTTTACTG
>JAGQVE010000093.1 GCA_020438105.1 Bacteroidales bacterium | reverse complement strand
GTGTATTATGACTCCAAAAATGCTTTCTTTTAAATTCAGAATATTTATCTAAATCGTATATACTCACAATGCTGTCCTGATTGTTTTTCCGAATCAGTCTGTTACCATCGTAAATATCTTCGAAAACCACGTTCTCCCTATCGTTTACATACATATACCAGTGGCCTTGAACGCCAACGATTGAATCAGAAGGCAGTCTTTTAAAATACATTTCACGGTATCGAAAAATTGTGTCATTAATAAATTGAGGATTCGTTCGCACCATATCCTGCTTGTAATAAATCGTACGGATTGTATCAATTGTATTTATGGTTTTTTGTATGATATCTGAAGCAGACTCTTTTGTGTTGCAAGAGGTTAGTATCATTAGGATGTTCGCGAAGTATACTGCTCTGTTTATTTTCATTTCAGGTTGGATTCTGGATTGACAATTGATATAAATCACTCCTGCATCAGGGCCGGTTGGTGCTTGTTTCGCAGGCTGCCGTTTAATTTATATATCGAAATAACTTGCATCTCCCACACGAAACATTCGAATCAATCGATCGGCCAATATACATACCATTATAAACTATTTTTTATCTCCAATCCAAATTTGTCCTTTGGGCACATAGTAACTTACTTGTTTTTCATAATAATCATTATTGCCAAAAATTTATTGTTATCTTCTATAATCCCAATTTTACCCCAGCAGCACAAAATAAAAATCAATTATCTAATTATGTGTTGCTAATAGATTTCTGACAAGCACATTTCATCGGTTATTTTCTTTAATGAGCAGGAAATTGGCAACCCACTGGAATATTACAAAACCAAACAGGAAAACAATCGACATGGTATTAACCAGCACAGGGGTGGTAAAGGTTAAAAAGATAGCACCTGCACCCACAGCCGCCATAGCAATTGTGTAGATCAATAATGCATCCTTGAATTTTGTGGGTGCGAACATCACACCACATGGGACCATCATGGCAAATCCAAAAAATGCTACCATCAAATAACGCTGATCTCCTAAAATAAAATAGAGAGCCAAACCCACTGTAAAAACCGCCAAACTCAGGGCCACAAAACCGGAACTCAGCTTTTCTTTTTTTGACAAAAGCAACTGCCCGTATTTATTGAATCGGAGGAAGAGATTGCCAATGGGATTTATTACCCATGTTGAAAAAGCAATAATGGCCAGCCCAATTAACAAGGGGATTAAATAAGGCTGCAAAGCTTCATTTGATTTGGCAATCCCCTTTAATATCCTGAACCCGAGATAAAAAGCGATAATGACAGTCCACTGATACCTGGCAGTGAGCTTTTGCATAAAAAATGCATATTGCAGGTAGAGGCTGTAAATTGGATTTTTTGCTTTCATTGCCTGCAATATTCCCGACTGTGCATATTCAAAATCCGGATCGCTTTTGAGGGATTCTTTAAAATGCTCCATTGCTTTTTTATGATCCCCCTTTTCGAGGAGGCTCCAGCCGTAATTGGCATGGGTGAAAGCATTATTGGGATCTTCACGCAGCGCACCTTCAATCGTTTTAAACGATTCCTCTTTGCGGTTGAGCTTGGTGAGTGCGGTGCTTCGGGTATTGAGTGCCAGCAGATTTTCAGGCTCAATTTCAAGGGCTCTGTTAGCAATGTCAAGCGCTTCCTTAAACTTTTTCCTGTTTAGCCTGAGGTGGGCCTGAAAGGCATAGTACCCGGAATTGTTTGGATCAAGCAGGATCGCATGCCTGATGACCTCTTCGGCTTCATCATAATTTTCCTGCATTTGCACAATCCGCGACTTTTGAAAATAAAGATCGGCATAGTCGGGTGAAATACCTATGGCTGAATCAATAATCTTACGTGCCATTTCATAATTCTCCATTTGCAGCTTTATCTCAGCCATGTAAAGCAAATAGTGCGCATTTCCGGCGTCGGTTGACAGTAAGTCATTTAAGGTTTTTTCGGCTTCTGCATATTTTTTCTGTTGAATCAATATCTGAACCCTTGAAAGCCTGTTGTTTTCGTTCATGTTATTTTTTAATTTTCAGATAAGCTAAAATGTCGTCGTACAATCCTGAATCGTTGGCAAATAATGCAAAGTTTCTGGCCGTGGCAAACCATTCCTGGGTGCTGGGCTTGTGCTTTTTAACTGCATTCAGCAAGTCTTTCGTTTCAAGTGGCTGCGGGATACCGTCAGTAAACGAATCTTCGAGCTTTTGCTCAATAGCAATATCAATTATTGCATCAATATCTGCTCCTGAATAATTGGTTGTTTTGCGGGCAATGTTCTTCAAATCGATGGCCCCTGAAGGCTTGTTTTTCAGTTTTAACCGCAGGATCGTTTCCCTTGAATATTCATCAGGAGGAGGAACAAAAATTATCCGGTCGAAGCGGCCCGGCCTTCTGAAAGCCGGATCAAGGTTCCAGGGGGTATTGGTTGCCCCGATTATCAAAACACCGTCATTTGAATGATTGATCCCGTCGAGTTCCTGCAAAAACTGGTTGATCAAATGCCTGCCGCTCGATTGTTTCATATCGCTGCGGCTGGCTCCAAGGGCATCAATTTCGTCGATAAATAGCACACAGGGAGTATTCCGGCGGGCCAGCTCAAAAATATCATGCAGGTTTTTTTCGCTATTCCCAACCCACATATCCAGGATATCGTCGAGACTCACATTCACAAACCGGGCATTCACCTGGCCGGCGGTAGCTTTTGCAATAAATGTTTTACCACAGCCCGGCGGACCGTATAACATGATCCCGCCACCTGTTTTTTTACCGTAGGCCTTGTAAAGTTCAGGGTGAAGTGCCGGTTTAATGATCTTCAGATCAATTTCCTTTTTTACGGCATCCATTCCGCCCACATCCTCAAAATTGATATCGGGCTTTTGCAAAAACCGTTCGTCAGTTTCATCATCCTCATCAACAATCCTTTGTTCGCGCATTCTAAGTTGGCTGTCCAATTCATCATCAGCAAATTTCGGGTCAATTTCCAGAACCTTTTTATAAGACTCAATCGCCCTGGCAATTTCATTTTCCTTCAAAAGCCCCCGCGCATGCAATACAAAAACCTGTATGTCGCCACTCCCTTTTTCGATTACCTCCTCAAGGATAACATTACAGGCAGAGTAGCTTCCTTTTTTGTAAAACACGGTTGCCAGCCCGACTTTTGCCCTGGTGTCGCCACCCATTTTTAAAAGTTTTGAATATTCTTCTTCTGCTTCTTCAAGCCGGTTTAAACCAAGCAATGCCTCCGCCAGCATATGCCGCAGGGGAACATTTTCGGGTGAGTGCTTCAGTGCTTCTCTTAAACTTTCTATGTTATTTTCATTCATGTTTTGATTATTCGCGGGAGTTGTGTTGTAATTACTGTTTTGGATCTTTTATAATATCCTTGCGACAAATATACCTGTTTTTGTTCCCTGATATACTGGTTGTTTCATCAGATGCCCTATTTTTCATGACTTTGTTTTGATACCCACCACCCAGCATATGGGTAATCGGGCAGGCTGTTCGAAAAGGCTGGCGGCATGTGCAGTATGTTTTTACCTGTCAGGCTGCACGAAAAATTAAACCACGATTCAATCTTTCGTAAACCAATAAAATCCTTATTGGCTGTGCCGCCTGTAATCCATTTGTACATTATTATATATTTAAAAATAATCCCAGTTTCAAGGTATATGAAAGCAAACTGTTAGGTATCATCAACAAGGTAGAATTAAATTCAATATCAGATGTTGCACCTAAAAAGAATGTTTCAGATAATTTTATGTTTGCTCCCATA
>JAGQVE010000092.1 GCA_020438105.1 Bacteroidales bacterium | reverse complement strand
AAAGTCGATAATCTGTTCGGGCAAATTGTATTTTTTTGCCTTTTCAACACCTCTTAAAACACGATCAACAATAATTTCGGCGCTCTCTCCATAGGTCAGGTCGTCGTGGGGATTTACCCCGGTGGATTGGTTTTCAACAAAATAAAGCGGATCATCTATCTTGCCAATATCATGATACCAGGCCCCGGTTCTCACCAATAGCGGATTTCCGCCAATTTCATGGATCGCCTCCTCAGCAAGGTTGGCCATTTGCATGGAATGCTGAAAAGTACCAGGTGCCTTAAGCGCCAGTTCACGCAAAAGTTTATTGTTGGTATTGGAAAGCTCCAGCAGCGTAACATTGGTGATCATTCCAAAAATCTTTTCGAAGATAAAAATCAAGGGATATGAAAACATGGTAAGGAAAGCGCTTCCGGCAAAAAGCAGGTAATTGGTGTAATTTAAATCTTCCAGACTTCCCTCCTTGATCAGGGTCATTCCGGTGTAAATCAACGAATAGGTAAGAAATATCACCAGTGAGGTAAAAAAGAATTGTGAACGGCGTTCAAGCCTTACCGTACTCAAAATGGTTACAATACCGGCAAATAACTGTAAAAACACATACTCATAGCTATTCGGGACAAGAAAACCGGTGATGATGATGGTAATCAGGTGCGAAAAGAGTGCGAGTCGCGAATCGTTGAAAACACTCACAATGATCGGGATCAAACAAACAGGGATCAGGTAAACATATTGCGGATTAAACCGCACCACCAGGCTGGTAATGATCACCATGGTTTGGATGAGCAAAAGAAGAAACACGATTTGACGGGTTTCGCCAAATAACTCGGCCCTGAAAAACATCAGGAAAAGGAATAAAGCAGCCATGCTGATGGCGAGCAAAATGATTTGGCCAATAACGATTCCGGTAAGCTTAAAGGATGATCCAAGCCGGTTTTCATAATCAATTCGCAATGATTCGAGTACCTGGAATTTCTCAGCAGAAACCAGCTCCCCTCTCGAAATAATCCTTTCATTGGTTTGTACAAGTCCCCGACTTGGTGATACCTTTGAAATTATGCCAAGCTTTTCCTTTTCAGAAGTTGCTGCATCGTATTTTACATTTTGCGATAAAACATGCTCCAGCACATTGAGCATTAGCGGTTCATCAATATTTTCATAAGAGGGCAACACCTTGCGGATGTATTTATCGGCTTGCTGAATGGTAAACAAGTCCCCCAGGGGCTCTACTCGCAAAACATTATCATTTACAATATTTATTTCAAAGTTTTTTGATTTTCCTTCAATTGTTGAGTGGTTCTCAATAACGCCGGTATTCATAACACTATCAAAAATGGAAAGAACGGCATGAAGATTCCTCGCCCTTTTATTTTCCAGTTTATCGTTACCCACATATTTTGTTTTCCATTTTGTGTCAAAATAATTGATGAGTTCCTCTCGCTGTGTTTTTGTAAACGCCCTGTCAAACCTGAAAAATGGCTTTAAATCTTTAAGTAACCCGGCCTTTTCCTGGTCCATTTCTTCAGGCGATTTAAGTATCGCAAAATCAAAAGGTGCAATCAGGTCATCATGCATCCAGGGTTTACCTTTCGAAAATTCATATTTGAACTTTCCTTCCTTTGGGAAAACCAAAACCAAAATCACCACACTCGTCAGGAATAGCGTAATTCGGGTGATTTCTGCATAATGATTTCTGAGATATGAAAATAGCTTTTTCATCTTGTAAGATATGACCGCACGAAATTAAGATATTTTCCTTCGGGAACCATGAAGAAGCGAGATAAGTGAAGTAGTAATTTAATTTTCGCAGAGTACCTTTAATTCCTGTTTCAGGTTTTCATAGCCGGTAAGATATGCTTTTATACTTCCAACTAAAATTTTGGCTTCAGCCATGATCGGTATTTTATTTTCATCATCGGTTACCCATACTACCAGGTCCTCCCCTCCTTCAAATATGGTTCCTTCCACTAACAGTGCGCTGAACTTGATGCAGGAATAACTTTTTCCGTCCCTGTTTTTTTTAACTTCCTTACCCTGATACCGAATGAACAGCTCATAAAATTCGCCATCAATAATAAAATGCACCGGGACCTTTTCACCTGCCTGCAGCGTATCAAAATTTATGGTCCGGGCATGATAAATTGCGGTTAACACATCGAAGGTTTCAGAAGGCATCTCCAACGTATCAATGGTTTTGGGCTTATCAGAATGTTCGAGTTGCATAATAATACGCTCAGGATCTTCTAGAAAATCATATTGATTATTCACCTCAAACCCTCCTTCATAGGTTTCTCTTTTGAACCACAGGGGTTTTAAATGATCCCTTGTTGCCCTTGATTGAAATCGATCACGCACCTTGAATATCCAATCATAAAAACTATATGATCTTCCAAAACTATCAAATGCATAAGCCGGTTGATCATTAAATGTAATGGTATCCGCTTTAAAATAAACCTCCCCCGCATTTACCCATAACATTCCCCAATTGTAGGCTACTTCATAATATATGGTTTCCCCAGGAAGAAAAATATTGTTTTGATTTTCCTGCGAAAAACACATTTCAACCTTTGTAATCAATAGAATTGCAAGTAATATTAATCGGGGTATTAACATGTATGCAAAATAACCATATTTCTGTGAAAGTATATTTTAACTTTTTCGCAACAATTAAATTTTATTCAAATAGCTGAAATTAAGTAAATTTGTGGTTAAACACTAACCAATAACAGAAACAACATGAAAACAAATTACATTTTCACGCTTTTATTTATTTCAACGATCATCATTTCTCTGAATACTATTCAGGCACAGGAAGGCTGTGCAGTACTGAAGGAAGAAATCTCAGGAACCTATGAGGGTGATTGTAAAAAAGGGCTGGCCGATGGTGAAGGAAAAGCGAGTGGGATTGACCAATATGAGGGAGAATTTAAAAAGGGATTTCCACACGGACAGGGTACCTATGTTTGGAAATCAGGCGACACTTATACCGGTGGCTGGAAAAAAGGAGAGATGAGTGGAAAGGGAACCATGCACATTGTTTCGGGTGACAGAGATACCACCTATACCGGCATATGGAATCAGGATGAGTATGAGGGCCCGGAAGTTAAAAAACCACAAATCAGGCAAAATGTAGGAGTCGACCGCTATAGTTTCAACCGGGTGGCTGAAGGCAACAGGCTGCTGGTAAATATTTATATGAACGGGATGCCAAATACAAGTGCAACTAACTTTACCATCAATACTTCCAGCGGCATACAATCGAAGCGAAGCAACACCTACATATTTGAAGAAGTAAGCTTTCCCGTTGAATGTATCCTCCGATACAAAACATGGAACAAACTGCACACTGCCGAACACGATGTTATTTTCAATTTCGTGATTGATCAGGAAGGCGAATGGGAAGTGGATATTCATAATTAAACCTAACGGCGAATTAATTTCAACTTAAGCTAATTTTTAATTACCTAAGCCGCACACTGAGCCAGTCTGCCGATACAGGCAGGTGGAACCGAATTGTCTTTATAAAACCTAAAATCAACAAATGCCGAACACTGAGCGGAGTCGAAGTGTCTATTACGAATTTCTGACCAAATGTACACTTCGACTCCGCTCAGTGCTCAGACATATGGACACAAAAAAACCCCGCACAATGCGGGGCCCTTTTTTAGTAGCGAGGATGGGAATTGAACCCATGACCTCCGGGTTATGAATCCGACGCTCTAACCAACTGAGCTACCTCGCCAAATATATTTTAAATAACGTTCTTTCT
>JAGQVE010000091.1 GCA_020438105.1 Bacteroidales bacterium | reverse complement strand
CCTATGCCTATGTGCTTTTCCATATTTGAAAATATATTTCAGCGACTTCCGATACGGTCAGGGCAAAGTCGCTGAAATATCATGTTGATTATTTTTTATTACATTCTATTAATGTGGATTACATGCCACATTTACCTTCACCACATTTTGCATCTTTCGATTTGCTTTCTTTGGTGTCGTCTTTTGCATCTTTAGTGTCAGCTTTTGCGTCAGTTTTTGTGTCTGCTTTTGCATCCGCTTTCTTTGCATCTTTGGCCTTGGCATCTTTCTTTTCACCGCATTTGCCTTCACCACATTTACCTTCTCCGCACTTGGCATCCTTTGATTTATCGTCTTTTACCTTGGCATCTTTGGTTTTATCACTTTCGCCACAGCTCAGATCAATGGCACGCATATCTGTAGCATTGGTTTTAAGTAATTCACTTCTCAGTTCGGCGCCCGATCCCAGTTCACTATAGCGAAAAGTCTGGGTTGTGGATGCATTTAATGTATTAAGGCCTAAAACACTACCGGCAACGATTGATCCGGTTAAAATGATGTTTTTTACTTTGTTGTTTTTTTTGTCGTTCATGGTTATCTATTTTAAAATTAATATTCTGAAGGCTAAGTCGGCGAACCCCGAACTACCTTACAAGATTAACCACATTTATTTTGAATTGTTCTAAATAGTGTCTTTGGTTAAATATCCTTTAGCACTGGTTTTCAAGTAAAAAGCCCCATTTAAGGGGCTTTACATCATTTGTTAAAATTATGTTATTTCTGTAGTTCCTGAAGAATTCTTGCCCGGGCACTTTCAGGCATTTTAGCTGGAATTGATTCATCAAGTGAAGCGGCGGCATCATCAATTATCTGACTTTGTTTTGCGAATAAAGCACAGAGTTTGCAGATTGCCAGGTGCATCCAGAGCCTCAACCGGTCGCTAAAAGTAAGCGGTTCACTGTGTTTTTTCACGACCATAGCTGTAGCTTCTTCACAGCTGATCATTACTTTTTTCATAGACTAAACATTTATCCAGTTCTTTTCAAGGCAATCGCGCAATTGCAATTTGGCCCTGTGGATCAGAACCCAATAGTTCGACGCGGTTATTTCGAGTTCCTTACATATTTCTTCTGTTTCCGCATCATCCAGGTGTTTCATTACAAATGCAATGCGTTGTATTTCCTTGAGCCGCGAAAGGCACTTTTGCAATATTTTATAAAACTCATCCCGATCCTGTTCGTCAATGGCATCGCTTTTCCATGGGCCCGGATAGGATCCTTTTTTCCAATGGCCTTTTTCGTCAAAATAGTTGTCGGTAAACGCTAAAGTGTCCAGGCTTTCCTGTTTAAATTCCCGTACTTTTTTGCGGTAAATATCAATGATCTTATTTTTAAGAATTGCTATTAACCAGGTCGATGCCTTACTTTCCCCTTTAAAGTTTTCGTAATTTTTTAATGCTGAAATAAAAGTTTCCTGCACCAGATCTTCGGCCTGTTGCGAGTCGTTTATGCGCGTGATGGCATAATTATACAATAAATCGGCATGCTGATGAAAAAGGTCGGAAATGATTTTTTTGGTATCGTTGGTTTCGGTCATTCTGGAAGCAGGTTATAAACACTATTTTTTGCCAAGTTTAAAGTCGATTCCGAGAAGCACAAAAACTTGTTCGACATTGTAATTTCTTTCTTCTTGTAAGGATGCACCGCCAAACCTGTTTTGATAATCAATGGTGAACGAAATCCCGGTATTTTCCGAAACAGCATAACGCATGGAAGCTCCCAGACCCATGATATACTTTTGTCCATTTTCATCACTTAATAACTTTTCCTCGCTGGTGAGTTTTTCATTTTCATAAAACCGCTTGGTTACCTCCGGATAAGCGATAAACGAAGTTCCACCCGAAAGCCTGAGGCTGGTTGTGAAAAAAGCCGTTGAATAAGTCCGGATAATAACCAGTCCGCTGATATCATGGATCGCATATTTACCTGACACTATGTTGGAATAAGTTTCGGCATACCGATAACCCGTCCGCAGGAAATCGGCACTGTTAAAACTGAAGGAATAGTGCAAACCAATCCCAACCGGATTAAACACCATTTTATAGTATTCGGCTTGCAGCCCAAGGCCTGTTTGTGCATGTCCACTGCCCATCAGATTGGTGCTTTCACCAAATTTTCCGGCTGGAATAGATGCGCCATACTTTAGGTGCAAAAAAGATTGTCCGTGGGAGGATATACCAATTGCCAAAAGAAAAATGATAATTACAGTAAATTTTTGCATTATTGTAGGTTGATCCGTACGGGCCATAAAATTATATATTATAATTTAAAAAGTGCAAGTTGATTTATTCACAATATGTTAAGAAATACCTAATTTTGGGTTCAAATCTTAAAGAATACAATTTATACTGCGATGAAATATAAAAGGATACTATTAAAACTAAGCGGTGAAGCATTGATGGGTCAAAAACAGTATGGAATTGATCCCGACAGACTCTCGGATTATGCAAATGAAATTAAAACAGTAGTTGACCAAAAAGTGCAGGTTGCTATTGTTATCGGTGGAGGTAATATCTTCCGTGGTTTGCAAGGTTCCACCGAAGGTATGGATCGCGTACAAGGCGACTACATGGGTATGCTGGCAACAGTGATCAATAGCATGGCTTTGCAGGCAGCACTTGAAAAAACAGGTGTGCAAACAGCATTACTTACCGGTTTTCAAATCGGGCCGGTATCGGAATTGATGAGCCGCCGCAAAGCCAATCAATACCTCGAAGAAGGAAAGGTGGTGATCATTGGTGGTGGAACTGGTAATCCATATTTTACTACCGATACGGCTTCAGCATTGCGGGGCATTGAGATCATGGCCGATGTTTACCTGAAAGGTACCCGTGTGGATGGCGTTTATACTGCCGATCCGGAAAAGGACCCAACAGCAACCAAATATGAGACGATCACCTTTGATGAGGCTTATGAAAAACAACTCCGTATCATGGACCTTACGGCTTTTACCATGTGTAAGGAAAACAAACTGCCCATCATTGTATTTGATATGAATTCCAAAGGCAATTTACTCAGAGTGGTAAGCGGCGAAGCTGTTGGTACTCTTGTTAACAACTGATTTTAGAGCCTTGCTTTTAAGCCATTCAGAATCCTTATATTTGCAACGATTATTAAAAATTCAGGACAATGTTAGAAGAATGTCAGTTAATATATGATGATGCCGAGGAAAAGATGGACAAATCCATCGAGCACCTTGAGCGGGAGTTTCAGAAGATCCGTGCCGGAAAAGCCAGCCCTGATATGCTTGATGGCGTTATGGTTGATTTTTATGGTGCCATGACTCCCATCAATCAAACCTCCAATGTAACTTCACCCGACCCAAGGCAGATCATCGTTCAGCCCTGGGACAAAAGCCAGATCAGCAATATTGAAAAAGCGATTTTGGCAGCCAATCTTGGATTCAATCCGAAAAATGAAGGTGAAGTGTTGCGCATTATTGTTCCGGCAGTTACTGAGGAGCGCAGGAGGGATCTTGTAAAACAAGCAAAGGCAGAAGCTGAAGATGCCAAGGTAGCCATCCGCAACAGCAGGCGGGGTGGCAACGATGAGGCTAAAAAACTGGATAAAGAGGGTGTTTCGGAAGACGATATAAAAAAATTACAGGACGATATCCAAAAGCTAACCGACGATTACATTAAAAAAGTAGATACCCTTTTCGATAAAAAGGAAAAAGACATCATGACAATATAACCCGGAGAATTGTTGTGAAAATGAAGAAGTCAGAAGGCCCTCATCAGAGGGCTTTTCTGTTTTAGGTCCTATGCGAAACCCTGCT
>JAGQVE010000090.1 GCA_020438105.1 Bacteroidales bacterium | reverse complement strand
GTCTCAGCCAAATCAAGCAAAGCAAAACTGACGCCCAGCAGGATGGTTTTTTCCTCGCTTTGATTTAAATAATGGATCAGCTCCCCGGTATGCTGCAGGTAAAAACCACTTTGGCTATGCCTGCTCTGGTTGATGAGGTTTTGTGCCATGTAAATCAACGATGACCCGGACCGCTCCAGGTAAGAAGGCAGCAAAGCAAAAATCCTGTATTCAGCCGGATCACCGTAAAACAGGCGGAATGCAGTATTAAAACTTGCTTCATAAACCGACGCATCGGCAACCGGATGCCGGCTGAAACTCATGCCCGTGGTACCGCTACTTGTGAAAACAATTTCAGGCGTATTTTCTTTGGCATAAACCGTATGATCTCTAAAAAATTCAATGGGCATAAAAGGGATTTGTTCAACATTTTTTACAGTCTTCTGACGAATCCCGAGCGAATCAACAAACAGTTTGTAAACGGCCGTATGTGCATACTGAAAATGAAATATTTCAATGCAAAGCTCGTTAAACTGCTGAGCTGAATGAATTTCAAATATGCTTTTTTGAATTTTTTCAGGTTCCATGTTTGGAGAATGAATTGTAAAATTAAAACGATTTGCCGAACGTGCCATTAAAATCCATAATTTTACGGGCAATGAAAGTTTCAAAATCAATCATACAAACGGCTCTGGCTCTTCTGGGAATCTCTTTGTTTATCATTTCGTGCAACGATAAAGAAACCTATCCCATTATTCCTGAAATCAAATTTGAGGATTTTGTTTTGCTTTATAATCCCACATCAGGATTGATCGAAAGAGGAGTGCTGAAGATCTCTTTCAAGGATGGGGACGGCGATATTGGCCTCAGGCAGGGTGAAACCGATCCGCCTTTTGATTACAACCTTTTTATTACCTATTTTGAAATCCAGAACAGGGACACGGTAGAAGTGATCATTGTTGATCCTGTTTCAGGCGACACTGCCAACTTTAATGCACGAATTCCGATCCTTACACCTGAAGGGAACAACAAATCAATCAAAGGCGAGATAGAAGACACATTATTTGTTTACAATCCAAATTCCGATTTTGACACGATCATGTACAATGTTTATCTCGTCGACAGGGCATTGCATAAAAGCAATGTGATCCAAACCCCGCTGATTGTCCGTAATTTTTAATCCTTCATAAGTAAACTGATGACAGAATATCCAATCTATTCTGCCGGTAAATTTTTAAAAACCGGGCAGCAACTTCAGATCAAAAATCCATGGAATGATCAACCCTTTGCCCTGACCTGGAAAGCAGGGAATCAGGAGCTCGAAAATGCCATTGCCGGGGCTTTGTCAGTAAAGGATCAGTTGGCAAAACTACCGGCTTACAAACGGTATGAAGTGCTGATGGACATAGCAACCGGCATTACCTCGCACAAGGAGGAATTTACCGGGATATTAAGTCTTGAGTCAGCCAAACCATGGAGATACGCTAAAGGAGAAGTTGAAAGGGCAATTCAAACATTTACCATTGCTGCAGAGGAGAGTAAACGGTTGCCCGGTGACTATATCAGTATCGACTGGACACCGGCAGGTGAGGGAAAAGAAGGAATTGTGAGGTATTTCCCGGTGGGCCTTGTTGCAGGAATATCTCCCTTTAATTTCCCGCTTAACCTGGCTGTTCATAAAATTGCCCCGGCCATTGCAAGTGGTTGTCCGATCATTTTAAAACCCTCCACATCCACTCCGCTTTCCACATTAAAACTTGCCGAAATTATTGATCAAACGGAACTTCCAAAAGGTGCTGTTTCCATTTTGCCCATGGACCGTGAAACAGGCAATCAACTTGTTACAGATGAACGATTTAACCTACTCACATTTACCGGGTCGCCCGAGGTTGGCTGGAAAATGAAAAAAGATGCCGGTAAAAAGAAAGTAGTTCTTGAATTGGGTGGAAATGCAGCAGTGGTGGTGACTAAAAGCGCTGATTTGAATTCGGCCGTGAAAAAATGCGTGATCGGGGGTTTTGCCTATTCCGGACAGGTGTGTATACATGCCCAGCGGATCTATGTTCACAACGAGATATATGGTGCTTTTAGTGAAAAATTTATTGAAGCAACCAAACATTTGAAAATTGGCGATCCTGCGGATCCGGAAACTGAAATATCAGCCATGATCGACGAAGAAAATGCAATTCGGGTGGAAAATTGGGTAAACGAAGCAGTACAGGGTGGAGCGAAGATTTTATCAGGTGGAAAAAGAAACAAAACCTTTTTTGAGCCCACCGTTCTGTCAGAAACAAATAATCAAATGAAAGTTTGTTCCCTGGAGGTATTTGGACCGGTAGTAACGCTGGAGCCGTTTGATAATTTTGAATCGGTGATTAATTTGGTAAACGATAGTCGTTACGGGCTTCAGGCAGGTGTTTTCACCAATGAAATAAGTGAGATGAATTATGCTTTCGAAAACCTGCATGTGGGTGGAGTGATCATCAATGATGTTCCCACCTTCCGCGTGGATCACATACCTTATGGCGGAGTAAAGGATTCCGGGCTTGGCCGGGAAGGCGTAAAGTATGCAATTTTGGATATGATGGAACCAAAAATCCTGGTAAAGCCCAGATAAAAAAATATTAAAATATTTTATATTATTTTTTCAAATTAAAAAGCTATATTACAATACCTTACGCGATGTTTTGAAAAAAAAATTCACATAACAATTGGCATGTGTATCATCTAATTATAATTTTTATAATTTAGTACATTCTTTGGAGCCCAAAAGAGACAACACTAACACGATTCGATTTTGAGATTCAATCAAAAAAATCATAATGAAAATTAATTTTTTACTAACCTAAATTTTATGCGTATGAAAAACCTGAACAAAGTATTGATTCTATTGATTTCGGTTGTTTTCATCAGCTCCGGGGTATTTGCCCAAAGTGAGTTGTCACCGAAATTAAAAAATCAATTGGAGCAGAAAGTTAAACCTCCTAAAGCTGAGCAAAAACTGCAAAGCCAGGGTGGTGCTGAACAAGCTCCTACTCCGCTGCAACAAATGCAGCAAGCCAATCCCGAAAGGGATGTTACCACGGCTTTTTTGCCTTCAGAGATGAGTGCGTCTGCCAAAAAAACATCGATTCCTACGGATGAGTTGTTTGATCTGCAGTTCGACTGGCCTGTGGCAATTGGTGGCGGTGAAGCCGGTATTGAAACCGACGGTGACTATATTTACACCTCCATGTGGAACGGTGCTGGTGAATTCCAGAAATATGACACCGATGGTAACTGGGTAGAAACTTTCTCGGTAGCCGGATCAACCGGTTGTCGCGACATCGCTTATGACGGAACTTATTTCTATGGTGGTGCAGCTTCTACTGTTGTATTCCAAATGGATTTCAGTTCTGCTTCAATGGTAAGCACCTTTACTGCTCCAGTTGCTGTAAGGGCAATTGCTTATGATGAAGATGAGGATGCTTTTTATGCCAATAACTGGTCGGATGATATTACAAAATTCGACATGGCAGGTGCAAACCTCGGATCATTCCCGGTAGGACCAACAGGAATTAGCTATTACGGTTTCGCTTACCAGGGTGCAAGCTATTGTGGTGATGGTCCTTTCCTTTGGGGCTATGCTCAAACCGGAACTACCTTAAACGAACTGGTTCAAATTTCATTACCGGATGGAGCTGAAACAGGAACTTACTTTGATGTAGGATCTGTTGCAGCAGTTGGAACTGGTATTGCCGGTGGTTTGGCTATTGCAGATGGCCTGGTTACCGGATACTGGACCATTATGGGTACCGCTCAAAACGTGGATATCTGGGGTCTTGAGCTTTGTACTTCAGGTCCGGCTCCAGGTGATGACATTGGCGTTCAGTCAATCGTAGCTCCTGCTTCAGGACTGAACCTTACAAATGCTGAGGCAGTTACCATCATGGTTAAAAACTATGGAACCAACCCACAATCCAATTTTGATGTTTCCTTTACTTTCGATGGTGGAACTCCTGTTGTGGAAAGCGTTTCAACTACCCTGAACAGTGGTGAAACTTACGAACATACTTTTGGAACTACAGTTGATCTGTCAGCTTATGGCACGTACGAAATTGTTGCTTGTACTGATATGACCGGTGATGAAAATCCGGATAACGACTGTAAAACCAAAATGGTTGAGAATATCGAACCCAGCCTTTGTCTTGATGGCTTGTATTCTACAGGTTGTGATTTCGGTGATGGTTTGATCTACTGGGATCTGGCGGATGTAAATGATGTAGCAATTGATTGCGCCGGAACTCCATATGCATGGTATCATGACTTTACTGATATGTC
>JAGQVE010000008.1:35247-132838 GCA_020438105.1 Bacteroidales bacterium | reverse complement strand
TTTTAGGCCCTTTCATCTGGGGATTGTTCTGGAAACGTGCCAATAAATATGGCGCGATCGCATCTGCTGTGGTTGGATTGTTGACCTGCCTGATCCTCTATTTTACCGGTATGCCCTCTCCTCAGGCCGGCACCATTGGAATGGGGGTTTCTTTACTGGTAAATCCACTGGTGAGTTTGGCATCTAAATAAATTTCTACTTTGCTGTTTGCATTCAGCAAAATTTATTATTTTTGCTGTTTACATAAAGCAATTTTACGCTTTATTGTTAAATGCATAAAGCAAAATGGAAAAACTTTTTATTAAATCCAGGGAAAAAGTAAAACTTGTCAAAACCGGTTTCATTCGGTATTTGATGAATGAAATTGACTGGAATGATCGGATGATTGGCATTAAAGGCGCCCGCGGTGTCGGAAAAACTACCTTACTTCTTCAAATTATTAAAACTCATCTGCAAAACGAGAAAGTTTTATACATTACACTGGAAGATCTTTATTTTACTGAAAACAGTCTTTACACATTAGCCGAAGATTTTGTAAACCATGATGGCAGGTATTTGTTAATTGACGAAGTTCACCGTTATCCTGACTGGGCTAAAGAGCTTAAGCTCATTTATGATGATTTTAATTCGTTGCGAATTATTTTTACAGGTTCGTCAATTCTGGACATTATTCAGGCAAGAGCTGACTTAAGCCGAAGGGCCGTAGTATATACGATGCAGGGTCTATCTTTCAGAGAATATCTAAACTTTTCCAAAAATCTGAATTTACCAAAATATGATCTTACTCAAATCCTTGAAAATCATTTAACAATTTCTGATGAAATCATCGCTGGCATTAATCCAATTCCTGTCTTTGCAGAATATCTTAAAATCGGGTATTATCCATATTTTATTGAAAATGAATCAACTTACCTGTACAAGTTATCCGAAGTAGTTAACCAGGTTCTTTCAACAGACTTGACGGTGATAAAAAAAATCCTGCCGGATGCCATTCCCAGGATCAGAAAATTGCTCTATGTAATCAGTAATTCTGTTCCATTTAAACCAAATGTGAGCAAACTCAGTGAAATCAGTGATATTTCAAGAAATACACTTATCACCTACCTGCAGTATTTGGAAGAAGCCAATATCCTGAATCTATTGCATAGCGATTCGACAGGTACCGGTTATCTTCGAAAACCGGAAAAAATTTACCTGGAGAATACCAACCTCCAATATGCTATTTCAGACAAAGAGCCCGAATCCGGAAATTTACGTGAAACCTTTTTTATAAATCAAATTAAGAAAAGCAATCATATAACTTTCTCTCAAACCGGCGACTTTAAAGTGAATGAAAAATACTTTTTCGAGATTGGTGGAAAAAATAAAACGAGAAAACAAATTGCAGGAGTTGAATCCTCATTTATTGCTGCTGATAATATTCAATATGGTTTTGAAAATAAGATTCCTTTGTGGTTATTTGGATTTTTATATTAAAACTTCAACCCAAAACTTGCATATATAAAAGGTATATCTCCTTCGGAGAAGTAGCGGAAAGTGAGGGCAGTGGTGAAAGGTTTTACCGGTTCGTACTGAAATCCTATGATATAATAGTTGGTTCCTGCTGTGGATTCATTTGTTTTCAAATCAAGATGGTCCCAGCGCCCCATCGCCTGAAATTTTTCAGTTAAAATAACTCCCGTATAAATTGAAAAGCCATAATAATCGGTGCCATTTTGGTAGCCGTAATTAAAAACATAGGTGTATTCTCCTCCAATTCTGAAATGATCGAACTTGTACCCCGCAAATCCTGAAATCACTGATTTATCTGCAAAAGCAGCGCCGGTATCGCCGGTTGGGCCGTAATCGATGTAAAGCTTCAGGGTTAATTTTTCTGTGGGGGAATATTGAATGTTATTGGAAAAAATGAACTTACCGTTCATATCCTGATGCCGGAAGGGCCCTTCGCCGTTCACAACAGAAAACTGGTTCACAAGCTTGTTTTTCCAGGTATAATCAAGTTGTGCTCCAAAATCGGCCGGCATACCCAGTCGGAATTTTTCCTGATAGGTTACATCCACATAACGATAGCCCCAGAATTTATCCTGGAAAGTAAGGTATTGCGTATTCAAAAGCTGCCCCACCCGAAAGGTGAACAGCTCGCTCATTTTCCATTTGATCTCGGCCATTTTGAGGTAGGCTGTGTATTTACTCCCTTCAAAATAATTGTAATTCATAGGATTTCCTGCCGAATCGCTGATGGAGTAAAAATTGGTGGTGCGGGTTACATCGTAAATAATGATCGCGCTGAGTTTATCATCAAACTGATGCCGGAATCCGATAATTCCCTGGTTAAAATCAAAGGCAGCTTTCGGCTGGTAATTATCGTTTAAGGTGTAATGAAAATCGGTATAAATTTGTCCAAAGGCATAACTTTCCTTTGGCTTTTCAACGATTTGCGATGTGTTCTGAGCAAAAAGTATAATCGGGAAAATGATCAATCCGATAAATGATAACCTCCTCATAATTTTAATGTTGGTATGCAAAAGTATTTGAACTTTATGAATTTACCCAACAATCAGGTAGTTTATACCCGATTTAAACAAGAAAAGAAATGTTGATAAAACCCGATTTTGTAATCAATTTTTATATTTTTGACTCCTCATGTTATTTATTTAACAAAACACTGTGCAATGAAAGACACCCCCATCAATTACCAGGTCGTTACCGAAAAAATAGAAGCAAGTGGTATAAGCAATATTGGCACCGCAACAATTCGTGAAATCAAAAAGCTGATTGATCAAATTGAAAAAGCCACCGGCGAAAAATTCATCAGGATGGAGATGGGGATACCCGGTATGCCACCGGCACAAATCGCCATTGAAGCAGAGATAGAAGCATTGCACAAAGGTGTTGCAGCTATTTATCCGGATATCTATGGCATTCCGGAATTGAAACATGAAATTTCAAGATTTGTAAAGTTATTCCTGGATATTGATGTGGACGAGGAAGGTTGTATCCCAACCGTTGGTTCTATGATGGGCGCCTTTGCTGCATTTTTAACCATTAACCGCATGTATGCCGACCGTGAAGGCACGCTGTTTATCGATCCCGGATTTCCGGTGCAAAAGCAGCAGGTACGGGTGCTCGGACAGCAATATTATTCATTTGATGTTTACGATTACCGTGGAGATAAATTAAGAGATAAGCTGGAATCATATCTTTCCACTGGCAAGGTATCGTCCATTTTGTATTCCAATCCCAATAATCCTTCGTGGATATGTTTTACAGATAAGGAATTGCGGATAATCGGGGAGCTTGCCAACAAATACAATGTGGTAGTGATAGAGGACCTGGCCTATTTTGGAATGGACTTTCGCAAGGATTACAGTCAGCCCGGACAGGCGCCCTATCAACCTACCGTTGCCAAATATACCGACAATTACCTGCTGCTGATCTCAAGTTCAAAAGTATTTAGTTATGCCGGGCAACGCATTGGAATGATGGTAATTTCTGATAAACTGTATAACACCGTTGCACCCGATTTAAAACGGTTCTATAAATTCGACAAGCTGGGTCAGGCGATGATTTTCGGAACCGTTTATTCCATCAGCTCCGGCACTGCCCACACACCGCAATACGCACTGGCAGCTATGCTCAAAGCTGTGAACGACGGTAAATATAACTTTGTGGAAGTGGTAAAGGAATACGGTGAAAAGGCCCATGTTATGAAAAAGATGTTCACCGATAATGGATTTAATATCGTTTACGATAAAGACGAAGATAACCCCATCGCCGACGGTTTCTATTTTACTTTTTCCTATCCGGGATTTACTGGCGATGAACTCTTACACGAGCTCGTTTATTACGGTATCAGTGCTATTTCACTGGCCATTACCGGCAGCGAAAGACTGGAAGGGATCAGGGCCTGTGTATCACTTATCAAAAAAGAACAATTCCCTGAACTGGAGTATCGATTGAAAAAGTTTCATGAGGACCATCCGGTTAATCAGAAATGAAGGATTAACCAGAAATTGCATTAAATTATTTCCTTTCAATGCCTGCTTGTTTCAAAATTGCAAACCAGGTTCCTTTTGGCATGTCTTTATTGCCATGATAGGGAACAATAACAGTTTTATCGGTTGATGGATTGTAGTATAACTGATGACTACATTTTTTGAACGTTTATAATTAAAACCATTAGATTCAAGCAGCTTGATAAGTTCTTTTGGAGAGAAACTCATGCAGTTTTTAGTTGGATTGAATACTCTATTGCATTGGAATCGTCGGGGATAGGCTCCCCTCTTTCTTTTAGCTCTTCAATATATAATTCAATAGCCTCTCTTGCCATGGAAATTGCATCTTCTACATTTTCACCATAAGTAACACATCCCGGCAGAGATGGAACGGTTACCGTATACCTTCCCTCAGGTTCTTTGTGCAGTAATATCTTATAAGAAAGATCCATTATAAAGTTTAATAAACAAATGTAATAACTACAAAAATAAGCAATATCAAGCATTAAATAAAAAATTTGTTTCCAGGATTACCTGCTCTTTTTGAAGGATCAAATTTGCTAATGCTTTCTGTTAATTTAAACCCAATTTAAATTTCTATTAAAATAACCAAATAATTCCGTCCATGTAGGTTTTATTTCTATTAAATTCCTTAATTTCGGCGATTGTTATTTCACAAACAACAGAATTTAGAGATATAGCATATGGCAAAAGTAAAAGGAGATATCGTAGTTGATATTGAACGTTGCAAAGGCTGTGAAGTATGTATTGATACCTGCCCCACGGAAACCATCGCTATGGTGGATGCTGTAAACGGCAAAGGATATCATTACATGCAAAACATTAACGATGCCTGCACGGGCTGCACCAATTGTGCAATTGTATGCCCCGACGGCGTTATCACAGTTTACAGAGTTAAAGTTTAACTTCAGAAACACAAAACAAGATATGGAAAAAGAGCTCAGATTAATGAAGGGTAATGAAGCCTTTGGTGAAGCTGCCATTCGTGCCGGAACGGATGGATATTTTGGATATCCAATCACACCTCAGTCGGAGGTAATGGAATACCTGATGGCCGAAAAACCGCATGAACGCACTGGTATGGTTGTGCTCCAGGCCGAAAGTGAAGTTGCTTCAATTAATATGTTGTACGGAGGTGCAGGATGTGGTAAAAAAGTGATGACCTCATCATCAAGCCCCGGTATCAGTTTAATGCAGGAAGGAATTTCATATATGGCAGGTGCCGAATTGCCCTGCGTGATTTTAAATGTGGTTCGTGGCGGACCTGGTCTTGGAACCATCCAACCCTCACAATCCGACTATTTTCAGTCGACCAAGGGTGGCGGACACGGGGATTACCGGCTGATCACGCTAGCACCTTCATCGGTACAGGAAATGTATGATTTTGTAGGTCTGGGATTTGAAATGGCTTTTAAATACAGAACTCCTGTTTTAGTGCTATCCGATGGTGCCATTGGTCAAATGATGGAAAAGGTGGAAATTGATGCACAGGTACCTCGTCTGACGGAAGAAGAGATACGCAACAATTATCCATGGGCAACAACAGGTCGTTATAAAGGTCGTGAACGCAACATTATCACTTCGCTGGATCTGGATCCTGCTCGCCAGGAACGCCACAATGAAGCATTGCAGCGGAAATACAGAGAGATAGAAAAGAATGAAATACGATTTGAAAAAATCGGGTGCGATGATGCTGATTATCTTTTCGTAGCTTATGGAACCAGCGCGCGTATTTGCCAAAAGTCAATGCAATTGGCGCGCGAGAAAGGAATTAAGGTTGGAATACTTCGCCCCATAACACTCTTCCCATTCCCTTATGCTGAAGTTGAAAAAATGGCCGAAAAAGTAAAGGGAATTCTTTCGGTGGAGATGAGCGCAGGTCAAATGGTTGAAGATATCCTGCTTGCAGTGAAAGGCAAAACTAAAGTTGAGCATTACGGACGTATGGGAGGGATCATTCCTGCACCCGGTGAAGTGGTGGATGCTCTTGAACAAAAATTAATTAAAGGATAAGGTTATGGCTGAAACAACGATAAAATCTGAAATTATCAACCCGGAAAACCTGGTTTACAAAAAAACCGACCTGATGACCGACAAGGTACTCAGTTATTGTCCGGGATGTGGCCATGGAACAACGCACCGGATCATCATGGAGGTAATCGAGGAGATGGGCCTAATGGAAGATACCATTGGCATTGCACCTGTGGGGTGTTCCGTTTTGGCTTATGAATTTATGAACGTGGATATGCAACAGGCAGCCCATGGGCGTGCACCGGCACTGGCAACTGCAGTAAAAAGACTTATGCCGCATAAAACTGTATTCACCTATCAGGGCGATGGTGATTTAGCGGCTATCGGAACCGCTGAAACCATTCATGCTGCCAACCGGGGTGAAAACATCACCATTGTGTTTATCAATAATGGAATTTACGGTATGACCGGTGGTCAAATGGCACCTACTACACTGCCCGGCATGAAGTCATCAACTTCGCCTTATGGCCGTGATTTGGGAATGATGGGTCACCCGCTGAAAATTACAGAGCTTGTGGCACAATTGCCAGGTACGCATTATGTAACACGTCAGGCCGTTCACACACCTGCCAATGTTCGTAAAACCAAAAAAGCGATCCGTAAAGCTTTTGAATTGCAGAAACAAAATGTAGGTATGTCCTTTGTCGAAGTTGTTTCTAATTGTAATTCCGGATGGAAAATGACACCGGTTCAGGCCAATCACTGGATGGTTGAAAATATGTTTCCATATTATCCTTTGGGCGACATTAAGGTAGACGGTGAAATTGTTGAAAACAACTAAAACTTTGAAATCATGACAGAAGAAATTATCATAGCAGGATTTGGAGGACAGGGTGTTTTATCAATGGGGAAAATTTTGGCCTACTCAGGTATCATGCAGAATCAGGAAGTAAGCTGGATGCCATCATACGGACCTGAAATGCGTGGAGGGACGGCAAACGTAACGGTGATCATCAGTGATGAAAGGATTAGTTCGCCAATCCTTACCGAATACGATACCGCCATTATCCTGAATCAGCAATCGATGGATAAGTTTGAATCAATGGTAAAACCAGGAGGACTTTTATTATACGATCCCAACGGAATAACCCGTCATCCGGAACGCAAAGACATTCAAATTTATAAAATAGAAGCCAGTAAAATGGCCGCTCAAATGGGCCTTCGCAAGATATTTAACATGATCGTGCTGGGTGGTTACATGAAAGTGAAACCCATTGTGGAGCTGGAAAATGTTATCAAAGGATTGAAAAAATCACTTCCTGAACGTTATCACCACATGATACCGGATAATGAAAAAGCCATTACTACCGGTTTGGAAATCGTTGAAGAAGTGAATGCTGTGTAAACTTAACCATTGCAACAATTATGGAGCCTCCGGAGTATAAAACCAGAGGCTTTTTTATTGCTTAAAATTTGCAACTACGATTGACATTTAAGCAATATTTACGTACATTTAAAGTTTATAATTTCAATTTAACCCTTTAAGCGCAAAACTATGGCAATCAACTATTTGTGCCCACACTGCAGAGGATATATATCATTGGATGATAATATCATTTTTTCGGTTCGATCAACTGATTTTAAAGTAGGTTTGATTACACTGCACTCCGACCTGGGGAATTATAATGTTTCCAAAAGTCCGGGATTTGAAATTGAGGCCGGTGAAGAACTTGAGTTTTTCTGCCCGATCTGTCATGCTGAACTCACTTCAGAGGTTCACGGAAAGCTTGCTAAAATTATCATGGTTGATGAAAATAATACCGAGTTTGAGATCCTGTTTTCAAGGCGTGCCGGTCAAAAAAGCACCTACAAGATCATCGGTGAAACCATGGAGATCTTTGGCGACGACTCAGCAGAATACATCGACTTCATCAATCTTTCGATCAATTTTTGAAAATAAAATTTGAAATTTCCCAACTTCCATTGAATCCCTTCAATTGGAATTAAATCTTATTTGTCATTCCTGCTAATTCTTTTCTTTTTTGTAATTTTGACTTGAATAAAACGAGCCAAAATGAGATACAAATTTCCAAATTACATTTTTCAAATTTCAATCCTTATCATTATAGCGGCGTGCAGTCAGCAAAAAAATCCGGTTTCAGCACCTTCATCTGAAGAAAATAAGATAATTGTCGCCAAAGGAGACGCTGTTGCAAAAGCACTTATCCTCACCCTTAAAGGAGAAGTAAAACAGGCCATCGACTCAAACGGTGTTGTTGAAGCCATTGCAGTTTGTAATGAAAAAGCAATTCCACTCACACAAAATGTTGCATCCCTGGCTGAAGAGGGAACTGAAATCAAACGTACAACTTCAAAACCAAGAAATCCTGCTAATAGTCCGGATGAATTTGAAAAAGAGGCACTAAAACATTTTGAAAAACTGATTGCCGCAGGAGAAAGCTTTCCTGACTATTATACACAAAAGGTAGTTGACGGTGGCGATACGAGTTATTATTATTACAAGCCCATGAAAATGGAAGCCTTGTGTTTATTATGCCACGGAACACCTGAAACGATGGCACCCGAGGTGAAAGATGTGCTTGCAAAATTATATCCTGAGGATCAGGCTACGGGATATCAGGAAGGCGATTTCAGGGGATTGATACGCGTAAAGTTCAAAAACTTATAGTTCATAAAAGAGCACAAAACTCAGCACTTCATTGTACTGGCCTTTGTTCCACCGGTAGGTCTGTCCCTGGCTATGTGGCCTCACCGCCATAATTGAATTGGAATAGCGCACATTGATCCGCAGTCGCTCAGTTAACGAATAAAATGCTCCAATATTGAAACTCAGGTCAGTGCGCCTGAACTCAGGTCCGCTGGTCCACTCATAACCGTTTGCTTCTTCATAATTATGAATCAACACACCCAGCGAAAGCCCCGCTTCAAGTGTGCCCCGTTCGGCAAAATCATACCGGTAATGAACCGGCAATTCAATATAGTTAAGCCTTAAAAGGTAGGATTGATAGTTATTGGCCGAGTCAGGATTTTCGCGACTGCCTTTTTGGATGAAGTTAAGTTCCATTTGGAAAGAGGAAAGCTCAGAAATATATCGGTTAACAAATGCACCGACATAAATCCCGGCCTTATTCGGACCCTGTAAACGGTCACCCGAAATTTCAGAAGCAGCAAGCCCTCCTAAAACTCCTCCGTGAAAATCCTGAGCTATTGTAGTAAAGGTGATAAATGTTAAGAAAGCAAACAGGTAAATTTTCAATTTCATACTTATGACGTTTAGCAGGTAAAGATAACAAGAAAAGCCTTTAGGAGGTTTACGGGTTTTTTTGCTTCTCAAAAAAGTCAAACACAATCTGTCCTTTTGAAGCACCAATGGTACTTTGCAATAGCTCCAATGATGCCTTTTCAATATTTTTCACGGATTTGAACTTCCATAAAAGCTTTTGCGCATAATTATACCCGATTCCGGGAATATCCGTCAATACCGACTTAACTGTTCCTTTTTCCAAACGTTTTCTGTGATGGGTAATGCCAAACCGGTGTGCCTCATCCCGAAGGTGTTGTATCACCTTGAGTGTTTCAGATTTTTTATCGAGATACAAGGGCAGGGTGTCTCCGGGATAATAAAGCTCTTCGAGGCGTTTGGCAATGCCAATAATGGTGATCTTTCCCCGCAATCCGAGTTTTTCCAAACTTTTCAAAGCCGAGCTCAGCTGACCTTTGCCCCCATCAATCACAATCAATTGGGGTAAATCCTTTTCTTCATCCAGGAGCCGCTTATACCGCCTGTAGATGATCTCCTCCATCGATGCAAAATCGTTGGGACCCTGAACCGTTTTAATATTAAAGTGGCGATATTCCTTTTTATCAGGTTTGCCATCCTTAAAACAAACCATCGCCGCCACCGGGTAATCACCCTGTGTGTTTGAATTATCAAAACACTCAATATGCCTGGGCTCTTCCTGCATGCGCAAATCGGCTTTCATTTTTGCCATGATGCGATTGGTATGGCGGTCGGGATCAACCAGTTCCTGTTGTTTCTCCTTCTCAAGTTTGTAATATTTACAATTTCGCTCAGAAAGATCGAGTAACTGCTTTTTATCTCCCCGCTGCGGAATGGTATAAGTCAATTCAGGCAATTTATCTTCGGGTTCAAAGGGGAGGATAACCTCTTTGGCGGAGCTTTCAAAACGCGTTCGTAACTCAAAAACAGCATGAGAAAGTAATTCCACATCCGTTTCATCCAGTTTCTTTTTCATCTCCACGGTGTGCGACTGAACAATGGCTCCGTTCACCACCCGGATATAATTCACATATCCAGATTCCTGATCGCTGATAATTGAAAATACATCCACATTGGCGATTTTAGGATTTACGACCGTGGATTTACTTTGATATTTCTCAAGTAACTCAAGGCGTTCCTTCACCACCTGCGCTTTTTCAAATTCAAGCTTATCGGCATAATCCCGCATCACCACCTTCAACTGCCCGATTACCGAGTTAATATTGCCTTTGATAATTTCGCGAATGGAGTTAATGGTTTCCAGGTAATCCTCCTCCGATTGCAAGCCTTCGCAGGGCCCAAGACAATTACCCAAATGATATTCCAGGCACACCTTGAATTTTCCTTTTTTAATATTCTCCTGCGAAAGATGGAGTTTGCAACTCCGCAAAGGATAAAGCTGCCGCACCAGGTCAAGCAGGGTGTTCATCATTTTTACGGAGGCATAGGGACCAAAATAATCCGAGCCGTCATGGATCACATTCCGGGTGGAAAAAATTCTTGGGAAAGGTTCATTTTTTATACAGATCCACGGAAAAGTTTTATCATCTTTCAGCATCACGTTGTAGCGGGGCTGATACTTTTTGATCAGGTTGTTTTCCAAAAGCAAGGCATCCAGTTCAGTATCCACAACGATGTGCTTTATTTCCGCGATCTTCCGTACCAGCACCCTCAGTTTTCCGCTCAACTGATTGTCCTTGTTAAAATAGGATGAAACCCTTTTTTTAAGATTTTTGGCTTTTCCTACATATAAAATTTTGCCCTCCTTATCAAAATACTGGTAAATGCCCGGCTTACCCGGCAGCGTGCGGATAACCGGCTCCAACTGATCCCAATATTTATTGATATCACTCATCTATTAAAATTTACAAAAAAGTGTATTTATGAAGGCAATGTTTTGTATTAAACAACTAATCCTGATCCTTTTTCAAAAACGCATCCCAGCCCTGGGCTGTAATTTCAACCTGTGTGCCCGAGCGGCTAACGAGGTTCACACCGGCAGCCTCATCAGTCATATGTCCGATAACAGTGATCTCTTTGATTTCCTTTAATTTTTCATAATCTTTTTGACTTACCGTAAAGAGCAATTCATAATCTTCACCTCCGTTAAGGGCTGCGGTGGTCGGATCTATGGCGAATTCTTTGGAAACCAAATCGGTGGTAATGTCAATAGGAAGTTTCTCCTCATAAATGGTTGCACCCAGCTTCGACTGATGTGTGATATGTAAAATCTCTGAAGCAAGTCCATCCGAAATATCGATCATGGAGGTAGGTTTCACTCCAGCCTCTTTCAAAATTCTGAGCACATCATCCCTTGCTTCAGGTTTCAGTTGTCGCTCCAAAATATAATCGTGCCCGGCAAGATCGGGTTGCATATTGGGGTCAACTTTAAAAGCCTGTTTTTCACGTTCAAGAATCATCAATCCCATATAAGCAGCGCCCAGGTTTCCACTCACAAAAACCAAATCTCCTTTATTCGCTGTATTCCGATAAACTATATCCGATTTACTGGCCTCCCCTATACAAGTGATAGAGAGCACAAGTCCTGAATTGCTCGAAACGGTATCTCCACCAACGACATCCACGCCATAATTTTTACATGCAAGATAAACTCCACTATAAAGTTCACTTAGGGCCTCTGCACTAAATCGGTTGGAAGCCCCAATCCCAATGATCAGCTGGTTTGGCTTGCCATTCATCGCCACGATATCCGAAATATTTACCACGGCAGCCTTATAACCCAAATGCTTTAAAGGAACATAAGTAAGATCAAAATGAACCCCTTCGATCAGCAGGTCTTTTGTTACCAGCGTTTCCTTATTTCCATAATGCAAAACCGCTGCATCGTCGCCAACACCTTTTATGGTGCTTTTATTTTGAATTTCAATTCCCTTTGTAAGTACCTCGATCAGCCCAAACTCGCCGATCTCTGATAATTCTGTTCTTTGGTTATCTTCAATTATGCTCATTTCCTAATATTTAACTGCGCAAAAGTACTAAACTTAGTACAGATGCACCCCTGAAAGGTTCAATGATTATTTACCCTTCGATGTGGCAACAAATCAGCCTTCCTTTTGTTATAAAATAGAAATGTAAAACAGGTCTGTTTTTATGATAATTCATACATTTGCAGCCCTGTTTAAAATTCATCTAAATAAGCGTGAGGAGATAACATGAGTGATGATAAAAACAATATTCTTGACGAGGTAACGCAAGGAGAATATAAATACGGATTTTTTACCGATATAGAAATGGATACCGCCCCCAAAGGGCTTAATGAAGATACCATCCGTTTCATTTCTGCCAAAAAGAAAGAGCCTGAGTTTATGCTTGAACTCAGGTTGAAGGCTTTCGAAAAGTGGAAAACCATGAAAGAACCCGATTGGGCACACCTGAATATTCCGCCCATCGACTATCAGGACATTATTTATTATGCCGCACCCAAAAAGAAACCCCAACTCGACAGCCTCGATGATGTGGATCCTGAATTACTTGCAACATTCGACAAACTCGGGATTTCGCTGGATGAGCAAAAACGATTGACAGGTGTGGCAGTGGATGCGGTTTTTGATAGTGTATCGGTGAAAACCACTTTTCAGGATACGCTAAGCAAACATGGGATCATTTTCTGTTCCTTCAGCGAAGCGGTTCAAAATCATCCTGATCTGGTAAAAAAATATATGGGTTCGGTGGTTCCTACCGGCGACAACTATTTTGCTGCACTTAACACAGCTGTATTTTCTGATGGGTCGTTTTGTTACATTCCTCCTGGAGTGCGTTGCCCGGTTGAATTATCCACCTATTTCAGGATCAATTCTGCAGGAACAGGTCAGTTTGAGCGCACCCTGATCGTTGCCGATGAAGGTGCCTATGTGAGCTACCTCGAAGGATGCACCGCTCCGCAGCGTGATGAAAATCAGTTACACGCGGCAGTGGTTGAAATCGTAGCCCTGAAAGATGCAGAGGTGAAATATTCAACAGTTCAAAACTGGTATCCCGGTGATAAAAACGGCAAGGGCGGCGTTTACAATTTTGTGACCAAACGCGGCATGTGCAAAGGGAACAACTCCAAGATTTCATGGACGCAAGTCGAGACAGGCTCAGCCATTACCTGGAAATATCCAAGTTGTGTGTTGCTCGGGGATAACTCCATCGGGGAGTTTTATTCGGTGGCGGTTACCAACAATCATCAGCAGGCCGATACAGGCTCCAAGATGACCCACATTGGCAAAAACACAAAAAGCACGATTATCTCCAAAGGTATTTCGGCCGGATTTAGCAACAACAGCTACCGTGGCCTGGTGAAAATTGCGCAACGTGCTGAAAATTCAAGGAATTTCAGTCAATGCGATTCGCTGCTACTCGGAGATAAATGTGGCGCGCACACCTTCCCATATATCGATACCGGTAACAGCAGTTCCATCGTTGAGCATGAAGCAACCACTTCCAAAATTTCGGATGATCAGTTGTTTTATTGTTTGCAACGTGGAATCGATACGGAAAAGGCTATCGGGCTGATCGTGAATGGATATGCCAAGGAAGTATTAAGGCAGTTGCCGATGGAATTTGCGGTGGAAGCACAGAAGCTGCTGGCAGTGAGTTTGGAAGGCAGTGTAGGATAAGGTGGTTTGAAGTTTGAAGTTCGAAGTTCGAAGTTTGAAGTTTGAAGTTCGAAGTTTTTAATAGTTAAAAAAAAGAAATCAAGTAATTAAAGATTAAAATTCAAATAAATGTTATCAATAAAAAACCTCCACGTCGCGATTGACGGAAAAGAGATCATCAGAGGGCTCGACCTGGAAGTAAAGGCAGGTGAAGTTCATGCGATCATGGGTCCGAATGGAACCGGTAAAAGTACCCTTGCTTCGGTTATTGCCGGCAAAGAAGGCTATGACGTGACAGATGGAGAAATTATTTTCAATGGCAAAGACCTCCTGGAATTGCCAACCGAAGAGCGTGCCCTGGAAGGCATTTTCCTTGGGTTTCAATATCCCGTAGAAATACCGGGTGTGAGTATGACCAACTTTATGCGAACTGCTTTAAATGAGCAACGCAAATATCATGGTTTGGATCCGATACCTGCTGGTGAGTTTTTGGAGAGAATGGAAAATGCAAGGAAACTGGTTGAAATTCATGATAAATTAACCAATCGCTCAGTAAATGAAGGGTTTTCGGGCGGCGAGAAAAAAAGGAATGAAATTTTCCAGATGGCCATGCTTGAACCCACCCTTTCAATTTTGGATGAAACCGATAGTGGTCTCGACATTGATGCGCTGAAAGTAGTGGCAAAAGGAGTGAATGATTTAAAATCAGATAAAAATGCCACCATTGTCATTACCCACTATCAGCGCCTGCTTGACTATATTGTTCCTGACTTTGTGCATGTGCTCTTTGAAGGTAAAATAGTAAAATCCGGTGACAAAGAACTGGCCATGGAACTGGAAGAAAAAGGATATGAATGGCTCAAAGCTGAGACCGTTTAATGATTAAAACTATGATTGCAGAATCAACACTTAAAGAAAAAGTAACTTCATTATATCAATCCAATAAGGATAAGATCGTTTCGAACGACCCACCGGGTATGGAAACAATCAGACAACAGTCATTCGAAGATTTTTTGAAACTCGACTTTCCAACACCAAAACTTGAGAAGTGGAAAAACACCGACATCAGGAAATTACTTCAGCGGGATTATCAAATCCTTTTTGGGCCTGAAAACGGTGACCTTGATCTCGATAAAATCTTTCATTGCGAAGTGCCTGATTTTGACACTGAGATCATTTCATTGTACAATGGCTGGTATATCTATCGCGATAAGCCACTGACCACGCTTCCCAACGGAACTATCATCGGTAGTTTTGCGCGGGCTTTGCAGGAATACCCCGACCTGGTGATGAAGCATTATAACAAATATGCCAAATCAGATTTGAACGGATTAAACGCCCTGAACACCGCTTATGCACAGGATGGCGTTTTTATTTACGTACCGGATGGTGTTGAAGCTTACAAAACCATCCAGATGGTGAACATCCTCAACAAAGAGGATAACCTGCTGGTGCAAAACCGCAACCTGGTGATCATGGGCAAAAATGCCAAACTCACCCTGGTTCATTGCGACGACTCGCACAATTTCAAGTCGAGCCTCACCAATACCATTACCGAGGTGTTTATGGATGAAGGTGCTAACATGAAGCATTATAAACTTCAGAACCTGAACAACGACACTTCCCTGATCAACACCTCTTTTTTCCACCAGGAAAAAGACAGCAACCTTTCGACCTTTGCCATTTCGCTGAACGGCGGGCTGATCAGGAACGATATCCACGTAAGGCTGAACGGAGAGGGAAGCCACGCCGACGTGATGGGGTTATATTTGATGGATAAGGAACAGCATGTCGATAATCATGTTTTTATTGATCATGCAGTACCCAATTGCACTTCAAACGAACTGTTTAAAGGAATTATAGACGATCATGCAACAGCGGTTTTCAATGGTCATATCCTGGTGAGGAAAGATGCTCAGAAAACCAATGCTTATCAAACCAACAGAAATATCATTCTCAACGATAAAGCAACTGTAAATACTAAACCATTTCTCGAAATCTACGCTGATGATGTGAAGTGCAGCCACGGAGCAACCGTTGGCCAAATTGATAACGATGCGCTTTTTTATATTAAATCGCGCGGCATCTCGGAGTACAATGCAAAATTGCTTTTGATGTATGCCTTTGCTGCCGAAGTGATCAACCAAATCACCATCGATCCGCTGAAAGTACGTATTGATGACCTGGTTAAGAAGCGGCTCAGGGGTGAGCTTGCGGTTTGCGATCAGTGTGTTTTAAACTGCAAAAACCAGGAAAAAACATACGAGTTCAAAATCGATATGAGTAAATTGTAAATCATCATATTTTGAGTTTTGATGTATTAAAAATCAGGAAGGATTTTCCGGCTTTGCACCAACAGGTTTATGGTAAACCTTTGGTTTACTTCGACAATGCGGCTACCTCGCAGAAACCGGAGGCGGTCATCAATCAGATCGCTGAGTATTACCGCACCATCAACAGCAATGTTCATCGTGGCGTTCATTACATGAGTCAGCAGGCTACAGATGCCTTTGAAGGATCGCGCAAACGCATTCAGGAATATATTAATGCAGCAAACCATCACGAAATTATCATAACCAAAGGTGCCACCGATTCGATCAATCTTGTGGCGAATTCATTTGGCAGAAAATTTTTAGATGAAAATGCGGAAGTGATCATCAGTTCGCTGGAGCATCATGCCAATATCGTTCCGTGGCAGGTGATCTGCGAAAAGCAAAAAGCCAAACTTCGGGTGATCCCGGTTACAGAGGCCGGAACGCTTGATTTGAAAGCTTTTGAGCAAATGATCAATGATAAAACAAAAATCGTTGCTGTGGGTCATATTTCAAATGCACTGGGAGTGGTTAATCCCATTAAAAAGATCATCGCCATTGCACATCAGCACAATGTTCCGGTAATGGTGGATGGCGCCCAGGGAATCGTGCACGATAGCATTGACGTCCAGGCTATGGGTTGCGATTTCTATTGCTTTTCGAGTCACAAATTTTACGGTCCGATGGGCGTGGGTGTACTTTATGGCAAAGAAAAATGGCTGGAAGAAATGCCTCCCTATCAAACAGGTGGCGAGATGATCAAATCGGTGACCTTTGAAAAAACCACTTACAATGAACTGCCCTTTAAATTTGAAACCGGGACCCCTAACGTGGCGGATGTGATTGGGTTTAAATCGGCAATAGACTATATTGATGGCATTGGAATGGAATCCATAAAAGCTTATGAAGATGAAATTCTGGACTATGGCATTAAAAAACTCAAGGCGATTGATGGCGTGAAAATCCTGGCCGATGGCGCCCCCAAAGCCGGAGTGATCTCCTTTCTGATTGACGACATTCATCCTTATGATGCAGGAACCATCATTGATAAGTTTGGAATCGCAGTACGAACGGGTAATCATTGCGCCCAGCCTATCATGGACTTATTATGCATTCCGGGATCCATCAGGGCTTCGCTGGCTTTTTACAATACAAAGGATGAAATCGACAGACTCGCCGAAGCAATAATAACTGTAAAGGAGATGTTTGCATAATTGCATAATTTTGCAAAAAACGATTGGATTATGAGTATTCAGGAAACAGCAACAAAGATTGTTAACGAATTCAGCCTTTTCGACGACTGGATGGATAAGTATAATCATATCATTGAGATGGGTAAAACACTACCTATGATTGATGAAAAATACAAAACCGATCAATACTTGATATCAGGTTGCCAGTCGCGGGTGTGGGTTTCGGCTGAATTGGCGGAGGGAAAGGTGATTTTTAAAGCGGACAGCGATGCAGTGATCACCAAGGGAATTGTTAATTTATTGATCCGGGTTTTTTCAAATCAGGCTCCGGAAGAAATCATTGATGCTGATATGTCGTTCATCGACGAGATCGGGTTGAAAGAACATTTATCTCCAACCCGGTCAAACGGGCTGGTTTCAATGATCAAACAAATGAAATTGTATGCTGTTGTATTTAAAACAAAAATGAAGGAGCAACAGGCGTAAGATTAATGGCGGAGAGCGGAGGGCTGAGGGCGGAGAGCGATGGGCGGAGCGCGAAGAGTAAGGAACAGGGAAATTTGAATATTAAGTTAAGTTTATTTAAAAGAAACTCTGAACGCTGAACTCAAAACCCGGAACTCAGAACTCTGAACTCTGAACTCTGAACTCTGAACACAGAACACAGAACACAGAACACAGAACTAAAATGAGCAATGTAGTGGACAATATGCAAAAGCAAATACTGGGAGATGCGATCATTGAAACGTTGAAAACGATTTATGATCCTGAAATTCCTGTTAATATATATGAACTGGGATTGATTTACGAAGTTTCCCTTGATGATGATTTCAGAGCCAGGGTTTTGATGACCCTCACCACACCCAATTGCCCCGTTGCCGAATCGCTTCCGGAAGAAGTAAAAGAGAAAGTGGGAAACATTGACGGGATTAAGGAAGCGATCATTGAGCTTACTTTCGAACCACCCTGGACCATGGACATGATGACCGAAGAAGCTAAACTCGAACTGGGAATGCTTTAGCCAAAAATCGGCTTTCAGTTAATCAAAAAATTTATTTTTGTTAAAAATTAAAGAATGGCTCCTGAAGCTGGTCCACTGCTATCGAAAATCCAATTTCCTGCTGACCTTAAAAAACTGCAGGAAGAAGACCTGCCACAACTTTGCCAGGAGCTGAGGGATTTCATCATTGAGGTGATCTCAGCCAATCCAGGTCACTTGGGTGCAAGTTTGGGAGCCGTTGAATTGGCAGTTGCCATCCATTATGTTTTTGACACCCCTTTTGACAAGTTGATCTGGGACGTTGGGCACCAGGCCTATGCCCATAAAATTTTAACCGGCCGTAAAGATCAGTTCCACACCAATCGTAAATTAAAAGGACTTAGTGGATTTCCTAAAATGACCGAAAGTGAATACGATGCTTTCGGGACGGGGCACTCAAGCACATCTATTTCGGCAGCACTTGGAATGGCGGTGGCTTCAGCATTAAATGATAACAATGGACGGCAGCATATTGCCGTGATCGGCGACGGCTCCATGACCGGAGGAATGGCCATGGAAGCCCTGAACAATGCAGGGGTGAGTAATGCCAATTTGTTGGTTATCCTGAATGACAACCAAATTGCCATCGACAGGAACGTAGGAGCCATGAAGGATTACCTTGTGGATATCACCACTTCCAGGAGTTATAACCGATTCCGTAATTTCATCTGGAAAATGATGGGGGGAGACACACGTTACGGTGCCAATTCACGAGCGATTGTCAAACAATTTGGAAACGCAGTAAAGTCAACCATTTCCCGAAAAAGTAACCTTTTTGAAGCATTTCGATTTCGTTATTTTGGCCCCACCGATGGCCATGATGTGATCCATCTTGTAAAATTACTTCGGGACTTGAAACGGATCGATGGTCCGAAATTGCTGCATGTGGTTACTAAAAAAGGAAAAGGGCTTGAATCGGCCGAAAATGAACCTACTACCTACCACTCTCCCGGTGTTTTTGATAAAAAAACCGGTGAAATTAAAAAGAGTGATTGCTCCGAAAAACTGGCTCCAAAGTTCCAGCATGTATTCGGAAAAACAATCATTGAGCTGGCCAAAGAAAACGATCGCATCGTAGGAATTACGCCCGCCATGCCCACTGGCTCGTCTTTGAATATGATGATGAGTGTGATGCCCGAACGTGCTTTCGACGTGGGAATAGCAGAGCAGCACGCCGTAACTTTCGCAGCCGGACTGGCAACCCAGGGGATGATCCCTTTTTGTAATATTTATTCTTCGTTTATGCAACGGGCATACGATCAGGTGATCCATGATGTAGCGTTGCAAAACCTGCCCGTAATCTTTTGCCTCGACCGGGGCGGAATCGTTGGCGAGGATGGCGCAACACATCACGGGGTATTCGACCTGGCCTATTTCAGGGCAATTCCAAACATTACCATTGCCTCGCCACTGAATGAGCAGGAAATGCGGAACATGATGTACACTGCCCAACTTGACGGCAACGGCACCTTCTCCATTCGTTATCCCCGCGGACGTGGTGTAATGCCGGAATGGAAAACGCCTTTTGAAAAACTGGAGATCGGAAAGGGCATTGAAATCCGCCGAGGCAAAGACATTGCAATAGTTAGCATTGGGCCTGTTGGGAATACAGCCATGGAGGCGGCCGTAGAACTTGAAAAAGAAAATGTTTCGGTTGCCGTATATAACATGCGTTTCCTCAAACCCATAGATGAGGAGTTGTTGCACCAGGTATTCAAACAATTTGACCGCATCCTCACCCTCGAAGATGGCACCATTCATGGTGGACTGGGTTCTGCGGTGATTGAGTTTAAAAACGACCATCAGTATAATTCAAGAGTAGCAAGGCTGGGAATTCCTGACAGATTTATTGAGCATGGTACCCCCGAAGAACTTTACCGGATTTGTGGCATAGATAAAGATGGAATTATGGCATCCACACAAAAAATGTTGAAACAATAACCAACCAAAGCTTACACCCATAAGCAACGTTTTCAGGTAATTACAGGTCTTCAGATTATAAACGAAATAAAGATTCAATTTCAATTTATTTTTGGTATCTTTATCCGGCACAAAACACACCCAACATGAAAAACTTAACAACCATTGCCTTCGTCTTATTTATTTCAATCTCCTCCATTGCCCAAGACTGGAGCCCAATCAGGGTAAACCAGAAAATGAATTACCAGCATGCCGATTCGGCTTATATCAGCCACACCATTTGGGTGGATTCAGCAATTGTTGAAGGTGCAGATTCAGTATTTTTCACAAACAGGATCGTGAAAGACGTGCCCGGGAATCCCGAAATTGTTTTGCGCAATCAACCGCAGTTTTTTGGTAAATACCTCGTCAAACAACAGTATGGATTTTATCTGATTGGCGATCCATATAATTATACAATTTATGCTTACGGGGACCTGGGAGAAAGTTGGAGTTTCACTGGAACCAGCGGTATTTCAGCTGAAGTAACTTCCCTATTCACCGAAAGTGTTTTTGGTGTGACGGATTCCGTGAAAGTAATTTCACTTTCCGATGGGAATGAGATCAAACTTTCCAAAAACTTTGGCATTCTTCAATTCCCCGATTTTGAAAATGGTGGCTACTTTGAGCTTGTTGGAATACAAGATACAGAGTTTGGTGAATCGGTTCCGGGTTTTTGGGAGATCTATGATTTTGAGGTGGGGGATGTGTTTCAATATACTGGAGAAGTTGGTGGTGGAAGCTCTATGTACATTGATTATTACACAAAAAAATATACCATAGAAGCTAAAATTATTCAGGATGATCAAATAAATTATTCAATATTTGGATATCGGAATGGTTACTACTGGGATCTTGGTAGTCCTTGGAATTCATATGGTTATAGTGAAGTTATAGAAGAGGATGTGATTTACAATTTGGAGGATGACCACTATATTAATTTATATCCAAATCAAATTACGAGACTTTGGGATGGATGGTGTTCACAAAGTTATGACGAGAATACTTATGCAAAATGCAAAATTTATAAAGACACCAATCAAGTTATTAAAAAGCAGGTAGGTTTTAAATTTAAAGAAGGATATGGAAACACTATTGGTGAATTGTATGCCATTCCGAATGAATTTACTGATACACTGCTAAGATTTATTGAACCCTTTCCTCCGGAAGGAGCAATCGGAATTACTATCAAGAAAAACTTAGGGATAACTGAGTTTATTGCATATTACTTTGAAGATCAGGATCTATTTCAATTAGAAGGATACATTAAAAATGGGGATACAGTCGGAACCATCACCCCTGATTCACTTTTATTCAGCAGTATAAAGGATGAGCGAGATCTTGAAGATATTAGACCATATCCAAATCCAGCAAAAGAACAAATTACTTTTCTCAATCTTCAAATCGGCAAAAATCCAGGACTTTCAATTCATCTTTTAGGTCTTGATGGAAAGTTTGTTCAGGAATTTCAACCAAACAACCAAACCAATTCATTCTCTGTCTCTGATTTAAAACCGGGCCTTTACATTTACACCATTACCCAAAATCAAGAGATCATCAAACGCGGAAAACTCATTATTCAATAAATTTATAGTCATGAAAAAAATCAGTTTTATTTTAATGTTTCTGTTGCCTGCCTTTGTAATTGCCCAATACTGGAGCCCGATCCGGGTTAATCAGAAAATGAATTACCAGCATTCCGATTCGGCTTATATCAGTCATACCATTTGGGTGGATTCAGCAATTGTTGAAGGTGCAGATTCAGTATTCTTTACAAACAGGATCGTAAAAGACGTGCCCGGGAACCCCGAAATTGTTTTGCGCAATCAACCGCAGTTTTTTGGTAAATACCTCGTCAAACAACAGTATGGATTTTATCTGATTGGCGATCCATATAATTATACAATTTATGCTTACGGGGACTTGGGAGAAAGTTGGAGTTTCACCGGAACCAGCGGTATTTCAGCTGAAGTAACTTCCCTATTCACCGAAAGTGTTTTTGGTGTGACGGATTCCGTGAAAGTAATTTCACTTTCCGATGGGAATGAGATCAGGCTTTCCAAAAACTTTGGCATCCTGCAATTCCCTGATTTTGAAAACAGCGGTAGCTTTGAGCTTGTTGGAATACAAGATACAGAGTATGGTGAATCGGTTCCCGGTTTTTGGGAGATGTATGATTTTGAGGTGGGGGATGTTTTCCAATTCAGTAACTATGCCTATTACATTTGGGGAGATGGAACTACATTGTTAAAATACACCATCGATTCTAAAACTGTTTCCAACAATCAAATTAGTTATACCTACCATGGAATTGAGCATGTAACCTATTTCGAGCCTGGCGGGGGCGGCGGTACTTCGTCAGAATTTGTTGATGGCGAATTAACTTTCATTGATTCCACAGGACATCCTGCCAATTTCTATCCAAATCAACTCATAAGAATTCCCTATTCCAGCTCAGGATATGGAACCCAGCGTGTATTTTCAAAAACCATTTTTGGTATGGATAACACATTTCTTACCTACCGAAAGCAATTTGGAGTAAAAGAATTTTCATATGGATTTTATGACACCGAGTTGTATTATGAATTGGATAGTGACAGTGATACACTAAACCGTTTTATTCAGGTAGTGTCTGATCCCTGTGGCGTGAAAGGAATTGGATATGGAGCACATATTGGGCAAATATTCAGATCGGATGATTGCTTTGAATACGCTGAAAATGATGAGCTGATTGGCGTTGTATTGGATGGGGATACACTTGGGATAATATATCCCGACTCGGTTCTTTTAACAAATGTATATTCTGATAAAAGTTTTGAGAAAGATCCGATATCAATCTATCCTAATCCTGCAATTGATAATTTTTTAATTATTGTAAACCAGCCCAATTCAGGTAATCTCCTATTCGAACTTCGAAACAGCCTGGGCCAACTTGTTAAACAGTTTGAGGTGAACTCAGTAGAATTAAGAGTTTCAGTAGCGAACCTGGAAGCCGGACTCTATTTTTACTCCGTAAATAACAACTCGGAAATAATTTCTCAAGGAAAAGTTGTGATCCGTTAGCTTCAGATATTGTTCTCAACTGCCTCTACCACTGTTTTAATTACACGTCCCACCATTTCATCAGTGAGATTGTAATACACGGGAAGAGAGATCACCCGGGCAAAGTTGTCGTAGGAAACCGGGAAATTTTTCATATCATACCCGTTTTGTCGGTAATAAGTCATCATGGGCAGTGGAATAAAATGAACATTGACCGCCACTCCGTTATCTGAAATATCCTGAATGATCCGGTCGCGGGTTTCTTCGGATATGCCTTTTATTCTTAGCAGGAAAACATGGTAAGAGCTGATCTTCTCTTTGCTTTCGTATTCGGGGATTTGGGCCCAACTGTATTTTGAAAAACTGTTGGCATAAGCATCAAAAATGTGCTTTCTTCTTACCAGCATATCTTCATCATAACGCTCCAGTTCCACCAATCCCATGGCGGCAGCAATATCGGTCATGTTGAATTTATAACCCGGCTCCACCACATCGTAGCGCCAGGCCCCGGCCTGTGTTTTGGTAAAGGCGTCTTTGGATTGCCCGTGCAGCGATTTCACCCGCAGGTATTTGTATATTTCCTCGTTATCGAAAGGCTCGGGCAAATTAAGGCAAACGGCTCCACCTTCAGCTGTGGTAAGGTTTTTAACCGCGTGAAATGAATACACGGTGATATCGGTGAGGCTGCCGGTTTTTTTGCCATTATAAACAGCACCCACCGAATGTGCCGCATCCGATAAAACAAGGATCCGGCCCAGCATTTTTTGATTTTCGGTGCGGGCAGCAAATTTTGATTTAATTTCCGTCCTTTGAACAAGTGCATTCAATTCATCATAATCACAGGGAAATCCGGCCAAATCCACGGGCAAAATCACCTTGGTTTTTTCAGTAATCGCCTTTTCAACGGCTTGCACATCAATGTTAAAATCATCCTTCACATCCACAAAAACCACGCGTGCACCACAATGTACCACCACGTTTGCCGTAGCAGTATAGGTATAAGCAGGAACGATTACCTCATCCCCTTCCTGTACACCAAACCAGCGCAACATGAGCTCCAATCCGGCTGAGCCGGAACTTACCGCCAGGGTTGATTTGTGCCCGCCATAAGCAGTGAGCTTTTCTTCAAAGCGCTTCACCTTTGGCCCTGTGGTTATCCACCCCGATTTTAGGGTATCGATCACCTCATCGATGATCTTTTGATCCATGCGGGGGGGTGAGAAAGGGATTGGTTTCATAGGGATAGTTCAGGGTTCTGTGTTCAGGGTTCTGTGTTCAGGGTTCTGTGTTCAGGGTTCTGTGTTCAGGGTTCCGTGTTCAGGGTTCTGTGTTTCGAAACTACAAATTGGCGTCGAGGAAAGCCATTACGTTGTTTTCCATTCGCTTAAGGATGTTGCTGGTATCGGCTTTGTTGAAGTTTTCGCCGGTGATGCTTTCATACAACTCCATATATCTCTCCGAAACGCTGTTGGCAAAATCATCACTCATAAAAGGCACTTCCTGTCCGGATTGTCCCTGGAAGCCATTTTCCATCAGCCATTCACGTACAAACTCTTTCGACAATTGTTTTTGCTGTTCGCCTTTGGCAAAACGTTCTTCATATCCTTCTTTATAGAAATAGCGGGATGAATCGGGTGTATGAATCTCATCGATCAGGTAAATTTTACCATCCTTTTTACCAAACTCATATTTTGTATCCACCAGGATCAATCCTTTTTCATCAGCAATTTCACTTCCACGTTTGAAGAGTTCAATGGTATATTTTTCAAGGAGTTCGTAATCTTCAGCGCTAACAAGACCTTGTTTTAAAATCTCCTCCTTTGAAATGTCTTCATCATGTCCCTCTTTGGCTTTGGTCGTAGGCGTTACGATTGGTGTTGCAAAACGTTCATGCTCGCGCATACCATCCGGAATGGGCACACCGCAAATTTCACGAGCGCCTTTTTTATAGGTCCTCCATGAACTTCCTGTCAGGTAACCCCGAATGATCATCTCCACCGGAAAAGGATCACAAAAATGACCCACCATTACATTGGGATCTGGAGTTGCGATTTTCCAGTTTGGACAAATATCGGCGGTGCTGTCGAGGAACTTGGCAGCAATCTGGTTAAGCATCTGGCCTTTAAATGGAATCCCTTTGGGCAAAACCACGTCAAAAGCAGAGATCCTGTCGGTGACCACCATCACCATCAGTCTGTCATCTATATTGTACACATCACGCACTTTGCCTTTGTATACACCTTTTTGTCTCGGAAAATTAAAATCAGTTTTTACAACAGTATTGCTCATGTTTATTTACTTTTTGGTTGATCACTATGATTATCGTACGCCTTTATAATTTTGGTCACCAGGCTGTGCCTGATCACATCTTTTTGGTCGAGATAAATAAAATCGATCCCATTGATATTCCCTAAAATCCGGTCGGCTTTAACCAAACCACTTGCCTGATTTTTCGGCAGGTCGATTTGGGTGATATCACCGGTTACAATAAATTTTGCAGAACGACCCATTCTCGTAACAAACATCTTTAACTGAAGTTCAGTTGCATTTTGTGCTTCGTCTAAAATAGCGAAAGCATTGTCGAGGGTTCGCCCGCGCATAAAGGCCAATGGTGCCACTTCGATGGTACCGTCTTCCAGATATTTTAACAATTTTTGGGTAGGGATCATGTCGCGCAATGCGTCGTACAAAGGTTGCAAATAGGGATCAAGTTTTTCGCGAAGGTCGCCTGGCAAAAAACCAAGACTCTCTCCTGCCTCCACTGCTGGCCGGGTAAGAATTATCCTTCGTATCTCTTTTCTTTTCAAAGCTCGAACAGCCAAAGCAACCGCCGTATAGGTTTTACCGGTTCCGGCCGGACCAATGGCAAAGATCAAATCGTTGGTATTACTGCTATCCACCATCCGCTGTTGGTTTTTTGTCATGGCTTTGATCAGCTTGCCGCTAACTCCATGTACCAAAATGCCGTTGTCATTTTCATTATCAGCTTGTGCCGGCAAAAGTTCTTCGTCCTGTAAAATCTGCTCTATTTCAATGGTTCCCAGTTTACCAAACCTTTCGAAGTGAGCTAACAGCAGATCAAACTTATCTTCAAAACTATCCATATCTTCATTATTGCCCATCACCTTCACCATATCACCGCGGGCGATGATCTTCAATTTCGGAAAAAAGGACTTGATCACATCGAGATTTTTATCGTTTACTCCGTAGATTTCAACAGGGTCGTAAGAAGAGATACTGATGATCCGTTCGTTCATATATTTCAACAGGGTTCCGTTTGCAACTTTTCTGAAAAAGATTCACTTATACAGTTGTGAATCACCCAGAATTACTAATTTTGACTACTGCAAAATTAATCGAATTAGGCACGCAATTCAACCACGTAGCAATATTTTATGCCGATTATCACATTAACAAGTGATTGGGGACAGAAGGACCATTATGCAGGGGCAGTGAAAGGAGCCATCCTTACTAAAATGCCGGAGGCTACGATTGTAGATATTTCGCATCAGATTCCACCCTTCGAAATTGAGCAGGCAGCTTTTGTTTTGAAAAATGCCTGGCGCAACTTTCCCAAGGGAACCGTTCATATTATCGGTGTAAACACAGAGGAGTCGGATAAGTTCGGGCATACAGTGGTTGAAAAGGACGGGCATTTTTTTATTGGTACCGATAACGGTTTTTTTTCGCTGCTGTTTGATCAGTTGCCCGATAAGATCATCGAACTTACCATTACCCAGGAATCAAATCATTTTACCTTTTCAACCCTACATCGTTTTGTTAAAGCTGCTGTGCACCTGGCTGCAGGAAAACCGGTAGAAGAGTTGGGTTCGGTGCATGATAAACTGGTTGAAAAGATCCTGCTCCGGCCTGTTGTAGACGAACAGGTAATCAAGGGGCATGTGATCTATATCGATCGCTATGAAAATGTGATCACCAATATCACCGAAGGGTTGTTCAAAGAAATCGGAAAGGGCCGAAAATTCAGCATTGTTTTCAGAAGCTATTCCATCACCAAACTCAGCCAATCCTACACCGATGTAGCTCCCGGTGAGATCCTGGCACTTTTCGATTCATCGGGCATTCTTGAAATTGCCATGAACCAGGGCAATGCCGCAGGCTTATTAGGACTGGATTATAAAGATATGGTCCGTATCGAATTTGAGTAAAATTCTATTTTCAATTAAACAATTTATCGAACTTATTAGTTTTTGATAATAAATCAATTGGGCTAAAGGCTAAAGCCGGCAGTAATAAATAAATCACAAATTCCAATCAAACATGGCTGAACTGAAAACAAAAAAGAACGATGGTAGCGTTGAGGCATTTCTGAATGCCGTTGATGACGAGCAAAAACGAGCTGATAGCTTCACCGTTCTTGATCTCATGAAAAAGATCACCGGCGCCGAACCCAAAATGTGGGGGCCTTCAATTGTCGGCTTTGGTGATCATCATTACAAATATGCCAGCGGGCGCGAGGGCGACTGGTTCCTCACCGGGTTTTCGCCCCGCAAACAAGCCCTTACCCTTTATATCATGGATTACGTGGAAAAACATGGAAATTTGCTGGCTGATTTGGGTAAATATAAAAATGGTAAAGGTTGTTTGTATGTAAAACGGCTTTCGGATATTGATATGAAGGTCTTGGAGAAATTGATCCGGGAATCGATAGCCAAACTTCAGGCAGGTAAAAACTTCTGATTTTCAATTGAATTAAAAATGTGAATTTCATATATTTGTGTTTTCCAAAATGCCGGTATATGAAAAAACTGATTATTCTTCTTTTCGTTTCATTTTCCATTTCGCTGCAGGCGCAATATTCCCGCGAACAAGCTGTTGATATTCTTATTGAAGAAGTTGTCGGACAGGATTCAATCCAGTATCATCATTTTTTCTCCAAAATTGAAATGATGTTCGAAGGAGATACACTTTGGGGAGATGGTTATTTTGAATATCAAATTTGTCCATATTTTGAAAACTGGGTGTTTTTCGTTGATGATTTGCCCTTGGCCAATTGGGCCCATCCCTGCCGGTACATCTTTTTTGATAAACAAAATGGGGCCTATACTATTATTGAAGACAATTGGCCTCCACTTAACTACCTGGATGAGCCAGACCTGTTTTTTGACGACTGGGAATGGATCCTGGGAACAGGGATTGAAATTACTAAAAAAGATGAAAACGAGTTTCTAATCTTTCCAAATCCGGTACATAATGAGTTGGTTGTTACCCCCCTGTTTCCCCCCTTGAGGGGTGACAAAGGGGGGTGTAAACTCACACTTACAGAAATCTCAGGTAATCAAGCACTCGAAACAGAAATAGCTCAATTAGGTGAAAACTTCACCGTTGATTTAACAGGGCTTAAAAAAAGTATTTACATTTTAACCATCACCCGAAACGGTACGATCGTATATTCTCAAAAGATCCTGAAACAATAATTAACTCCCAAAAAACAGGTAAGCCATCAGAATGGCGGCAATGATACCGGCAAAATCGGCGATGAGGCCTGCAGTAACGGCATAACGTGTATTGCGAATTCCTACCGAACCGAAATACAATGCAATGATATAAAAGGTAGTGTCAGTAGCCCCCTGGACGGTGGATGCCACGCGGCCGACAAACGAGTCGGCACCATAAGTTTGCATAGCATCCACCATCATTCCGCGGGCTCCGCTTCCGCTGAGAGGTTTCATTAGCGCAGTTGGTAAAGCCTCAACAAATGCGGTATCAACATGTAAAGCAGATAAAAACCACCGAATTCCATCCATGAGCATTTCCATGGCTCCCGAAGCCCTGAAGGCACCGATTGCCACAAGTATTGCAACTAAAAATGGAATAATTTTTATAGCCACCGAAAAGCCTTCTTTGGCTCCTTCGATGAACGTTTCGTAGATATTTATTTTTTTTCTGACCCCAAGCAGAATAAAGGTGATGATCACCGAGAAAAGAATAAAGTTGCTGGCAACAGTCGACACTTCGGTAATTTGATCCTGCGAAAGTGTTGAAAACCAACAGATCATACCAGCTACAACAGCGCTAAGTCCGCCCAGGTATGCAAGAATGATTTTGTCAAACAAGTTAATTTTCTGGTAAATGGAAACGGTGACCAAACCAACCATGGTACTGAAAAAAGTGGCCAGCAGGATCGGAATGAAAATGTCCGAAGGATTTGCTGCCCCCAATTGTGTCCGGTAAACCATTACGCTGATCGGTAGTATTGTAAGTCCTGAAGTGTTTAGCACAAGGAACATGATCATGGCATTGCTGGCGGTATCCTTTTCCCGGTTGCTGGCCTGCAACTCTTCCATTGCTTTTAAACCAAGCGGAGTTGCAGCATTATCCAGTCCCAGCATATTGGCCGAAAAATTAAGCATCATCGGGCCATAAGCCGGATGGTCTTTTTTGAGGTCAGGAAATAATTTTGCGAAAAAAGGACCCACTGCTTTTGAAAAAATGCTAACAACACCTCCCCTTTCACCAATCTTCATCAGTCCCAGCCAAAGGGTTAAAACTCCGGTTAAATAAAGTGAAATCTCAAAGCCCGCTTTGGCATTATCAAAAGTACTGTTCACCATATCTGAAAAAACATTAACATCCCCGAAAAAGAGCAAACGCACAAGTCCGACTACAAATGCCACTACGAAGAAAAAAATCCATATATAATTGAGGGCCATAAACTTCCAAAATTACATTTCGAAATTACATTGAATTTCAGGACTGCTCACCTGTCAAAAAAAAAGGTTACTAAATGCTTTTTGTTAATAAGCATACACGTGAAATACTGCAAAATCAAGCGCTAATATTCGCAAATTCAAACTATTCCTTATCTTTGGCAACCTAACCTCAAAGTGACTGATGCAAAAACAAGCCGAAAAAGGAAAAAACAAGGTAAAATGGATTACCCTTGGAGCAATCATTGTTTTCACACTTATTATTTTTTCAGGATCAATAAACAATGATGTCCTTTACGGTTGGGATGACGGGGAATACCTTAACAATAAGAGCATTCAAAACATGCAGGTCGAGAAGTTTTTTTCAGAATATTACCTCGGCATGTATCAACCACTGGCGGTATTAACACTTTCAATGAATTATCAATCGGCTGGCGACAACCCGATTCCTTATCATTCAACAAATCTGCTGCTCCACCTGATTAATACTTTCTTGGTTTTTATTTTGTTTTACAGAATTGCCGGCCGGCTTGATACTGCAGCGTTTGTAACTTTGCTTTTTGCCATTCATCCCATGCATGTGGAAGCTGTTGCCTGGATTGCCACCCGAAGTAATGCACTTTACTCAGCCTTTTACCTGGCAGCGTTGATCTTTTATGTAAGGTATCTCGAAAAAGGTGGGTTTTTAAATATCACCCTCACATTTATTCTTTTTGTTTTTTCTTGTTTCTCAAAATCGATGGCCGTAACATTGCCCGTGCTGTTGCTGCTTTTTGACTATTTCTACTACCGGAAATTTAATTTAAGAACGATCCTTGAAAAGTTACCGTTTTTCCTGGTTTCCATTATGTTTGGATTTATCAGTATAAATGCAGCCAATGAATATCAGCATATTAAAAACCTGGCAGTTGATTATAATATCATCGACAGGCTGGTATTGCTGATGTATTCGGTGGTTTTTTATCTTGTTAAGGCAATCGCTCCGGCCAATCTCTCAGCAGTTTATGCTTATCCTGCTAAGGTTGGAATAGCATTGCCCGGAATTTATTATTTCGGGGTATTTATTTTTGCAGTTATTGTTTTAAATGTATTGGTGCTGGGTCGCTCCAGAAGGACGGTCATTTTTGGATTGTTGTTTTTCCTTATCACCATTTCCATTGTTTTACCATTGTTTTGGTCGCGAATGTTAATATTTGCCGACAGATACACATACATACCCTACCTCGGCATATTTTTCATGTTCTCGCGACTTTATGTAAAGTTTGTTGAGGCAAAAAGTGAACGGATCCGTAAATATCAGATATTCATTAATACAGCGCTTTTTGCATATATTATTTTTCTTTCTGTATCCAGCTTTCAAAGGATTAAAGTTTGGAAAAATGCCGAAACAGTTGTTACAGATGTAATCCAAAAAGATCGCTCAAATGTGGATGTATCCATCGGATATTATTTCAGGGCCAATATCCGGGATATGAAAAAGGATGTGAATGGCGCTTTTCAGGATTTTGACAAAGCCATCGAATACAATCCCGACTATACACAGGCTTACAATAACCGGGGAATTTTAAAGGTCAGAATGCAGGATATTCAGGGTGCGTATGATGATTTTAACAAGGCTGTTGAGATTGATCCAAATTATGCCGAGGCCTTTTATAATCGTGGAAATGCCAACTATTACCTAAACAATTTCATGGAAGCCTGCAGCGACTGGAGTCAGGCTGAGTTCCTTGGATTTGAACAGGCCAGCAAGGTAAAGAAGCAGTATTGCAGGTAGATTTGGAGTTCGGAGTTCGGGGTTCGGAGTTCGGGGTTCGGAGTTCGAAGTTCGGAGTTCGAAGTTCGGAGTCCAGGGTTCAGGGTTATAGTATATGTTAACGAAACTATATCTTTGATAAATGTTTTTTTACAAAAAATGATACAACACCACCAATTCAACCAATTCAACCTCCCGATAGCTATCGGGATCAACCAATTCAACTAATTCAACCAATTACAAATCACCTTTCAGCAATATCTTCCCGGCCGACATTGATTTAATATAGGCACGGATGCCCGTTACAACATCCTCGAGTTTATAGCTGCCCTGGATTTGAGTTTTAAATTTTTCCTCAATAAAAAGATCCTGAACATGATTGGTTTGCTCCTTGAATGTATTTTCATCCATCTCCGCAATCCATTCATTTAAATTAAAACCGATTACCTTTTTCCTTTTAAAGATCACTCCCATGGTATCAATTCCAGAAACCGACTGACCTGAAAGTCCGCCATAAATAACCAGCGTACCTTCTTCGGGAAGGGAGTTCAGCATTTGACCCGAAATTTCACTAGCCACCGCATCAAAGGCAAACAATGGATTTAATGTATTACATGCTTGTGCCAATTGATCAGAAAAATCCTCAGCAGTCGAATTTAAAACCATTTTTTGACCGGCATTTCTCAATTGCTCCACCTGTTCTTCTTTTCGAACAATATTGATCACCTCAATTCCTTTTTCAGCAGCCAACACCCGCATAAACACCGGCACCTGTCCACCCGCTGCGTTTAAAACGAATGGAACATTGCCCGCTTTTTCCACCAATTCAAACATCCCCACAGCCGTCAACGGATTGATAGATAAACAGGCAGCCTGATCATTGTTAATGCCATCTTTTAAAACTATACAATCTTTGGCCTTTGCCCTGAAATATTCCGCCCAGGTGCCATCCGAATCCTCCTGTGAAAAACAACTTACTTTCTTATTTAACAGGTGCTGAGCCTCAGTGCCAGTTTCCACAACTTCGCCCATCGCTTCAAATCCGGGAACCACAGGGACTGGCTTTACTATGTTGTATCCTCCTCTTAAAAAGGCAATATCAGAAGGATTGCAGGGCGAAGCACCAAGTTTGATCAATACCTCATCCGGTTTTAATTCGGGAATTTCCCTTTCTTCGATCTTAAGCCCCAACAAGGCTCGTATCAGGTTATCATTGTATAGTGGCAGTACAACAGCTTTGGTCCTTTTAATTGTCATTTTTAATTAATTCCGTTTGCGAATTCAACTGCAGCTTTTGCGTGTAAATACGTTGTATCGATAAGTGGCAGCGGGGTATCTTCAGGTTTAATGATCAAGGGTAATTCGGTGCAACCGAGAATTACACCCTCAATGTCGGGCATTTTTGAAATCAGATTTGCCAGGTATTCCTTACTTGGTTGAAGGATTCTTTCATCAACCAATTCCTCAAAGATGATCCGGCTTACTTCAAGCAAATCATTTTCTTCCGGAACTACCACCTGCGTTTGATATTCATTTTCCAGTTTATCAGCAATATAGCGCTCCTGCATGGTATATTTGGTTCCAAGCAATAAAACTTTCTTCAGGCCCAGTTTTTGAATTTCTTTTCCAGAGGCATCAGCAATGTGAAGAAGTGTAACTGAAATTTCATTTTGCACAAGAGATGCAAATTTATGAGCAGTATTTGCGCAAAGCAAAATCACATCAGCACCTATAGATTCAAGATGTTTAGCTTCTTCAGCCAGTCTTGGGCCCACATCCTCAAATCGACCGGCACTGCGCAAACCGTTAATTTCCTCCCAATCGAACGAATACATGAGAATGCGTGCCGAGTGACTTCCACCCAGCAATTTTTTGGTTTCATTATTAATAATGCGGTAATACTCCACAGTCGACTGCCATGTAATGCCGCCAATGAGTCCGATAGTTTTCATCTGATAAAATTAAGCTTGATTTAAAAAATCATTGATTTTTTGATAAACTTCTGATTTCGCCGTTTCAAGGTCATCATTCATGATGATCAGGTCAAATTTACTTGCAAAAGCAAGTTCATACATGGCTTTGTCAAGTCGTTTCTTAAGTGACTCTTCATCTTCAGTAGATCGTCCTCTAAGTCGTGTTTCCAGGGTTTTCGCATCAGGGGGCATAACAAAAACAGCCAGTGCCTCATCACCATAATATTTTTTGATATTCAATCCGCCGATCACATCTACGTCAAAAATCACATGCCTTCCTTCATTCCGAATCCGTTCCACTTCCGATTTCAGGGTTCCATAAAAATGATCCGAATAAACCTCTTCCCACTCCAGAAAATCATCATTTTCAATTTTCGACCTGAACTCATCAGCCGAAATAAAGTAATAATCGCGGCCATGCACCTCATTGTTTCGTTTGGCCCTGCTGGCTGCTGAAACCGAAAAAGAAAGGTTAAGTCCCGACGCAAGCAGGTGCCTCACCAGGGTGGTTTTACCAGCTCCTGAAGGTGCAGAAAAAATAACCAGTTTCCCTTTCTTCATTTAATTATAAAATATTGTAAAGTTGCTCTTTGATCTTTTCCAGTTCGTCCTTCATCTGCACTACCAGCTTTTGGATATTTGCATCCAACGCTTTCGAACCAAGGGTATTGATCTCCCGACCAATCTCCTGGGAAATAAACCCCAGCTTTTTGCCCTGCGATTCAGACTCGTCAAGGGTATCCAGGAAATATTTGCAGTGCTTTTTCAGGCGCACCTTTTCTTCGGTGATATCCAGCCGATCGAGGTAATAGATCAACTCCTGCTCAAACCGGTTTTTGTCCACATCTTCCTGATCCACCACTTCATACACATCCTTTTTGATCTTCGCTTTCAGGTTTTCAATCCGGTCTTTTTCGAACGGTGGAACTTGTTCAAGAAGTTCCAGAATTTTGTTGTTTCGGTAAATCAAATCCTTTAACAGACTGGCTCCTTCCTGCACCCTGAATTCATCAAGCTGTTCGAGTGCCTGATCAATTGCCACATGCAGTGCATTCCATTCTTCCGTGGAAATTTCTTCACGCGAAGGAACCATCACATCGGGCATGCGCATAATCACTTGCAGCATGTTTTCCGAACCAGCTAAATCAATCTCACCAGAAATTGCTTTTAGTTCTGAATAATATTTTTTCACCAGGTCGCGATTGATGGCATAACTGGCACCATCTCCACTTGATTCAATGGTAATGGTAAAATCTATTTTTCCACGCTGCAATTTAGCAGACAGTTTATTTCTAAACTCGAATTCTTTTTCGCGAAAACCATTGGGAATCCTGGCATTGATATCGGTAAATTTACTATTCAGTGATTTGATCTCGATAATGAGCTTCCGGTTGTTATAAACGCACTCGGCTTTACCAAAGCCGGTCATGGATTTGATCATATTTATTTATTTGAGGCAAATTTAGGAAATTAAGTTTGGTTTATTGTTTAACAAATGATTGAAAACAATATTATTGGTCGATTTTTTCTTTAATAATTAGGAGGAAGCATATCATTTGATTCGATATTTAACTTTCGGGCAAAGTATATTTTCCTAACTTTGCGCCAATTTTTTAAAACGCAGCATCATGTTCCAGGATAGCAATAAATTCGCAGGTGAAGGGCTTACATACGACGATGTGCTTTTACTGCCAGCATATTCAAATGTACTTCCCCGCGAAGTGGATACCTCCACCCAGTTTACTAAAAAAATCACCCTCAAGATACCCGTTGTTTCAGCCGCGATGGACACCGTTACCGAACACACGATGGCGATCGCCATTGCCCAGGAAGGCGGTATTGGCGTGATCCATAAAAACATGCGTATCATCGACCAGGCTAATGAGGTAAGGAAGGTAAAAAGGGCTGAGAACGGAATGATCATTGATCCGGTTACCATCGATCGCAATGCCACAGTGCAGGATGCGCTCGACCTGATGAAGGAATACAGCATTGGCGGTATCCCGGTTGTGGACAAACAAAATACACTGGTGGGTATTGTCACCAATCGCGATCTTCGTTTTGAAAGAAATCATGAAAAGCGGATAGAAGAAGTAATGACCGGTGAAAATCTCATAACTACCACTGAGTTTACTGATTTTGAAAAAGCTGCCGATATTCTCCAGGAAAATAAAATTGAAAAATTACCGGTTGTCGACAAGGAAAATAAATTGGTGGGATTGATCACCTATAAAGATATCATCAAGATCAAACAACGCCCCAATGCCTGCAAGGACGAACGCGGACGTTTACGCGTAGCTGCTGCGGTTGGTATTGCCCGCGACACGCTCGACCGGGTAGCAGCGCTTGTGGATGCACAGGTGGATGCCGTGGTTATTGATACGGCGCATGGTCATTCAGAAGGCGTTTTGGAAATGGCCCGAAAAGTAAAAAAGACATTCCCTGATTTGCAATTGGTAGTTGGGAATATTGGCACTGCTGAGGCTGCCAAAGATCTGGCTAAAATTGGGGTGGATGCGGTAAAGGTCGGGATTGGCCCGGGCTCCATTTGCACTACCCGTATTATTGCCGGTGTTGGTATACCTCAACTTACAGCGGTATATGAAGTAGCGAAAGCACTTGAAGGGACAGGCATTCCGGTAATTGCTGATGGTGGAATTCGTTATACCGGTGATATTGTTAAAGCCATTGCTGCCGGCGCACATTCCATCATGGCCGGATCACTTTTTGCCGGAGTGGATGAATCACCCGGAGAAACCATCATTTTGGAAGGAAGAAAATATAAAACATACCGCGGAATGGGCTCCATCGAAGCGATGCAGAAAGGTTCCAAAGACCGTTATTTCCAGGATGTGGAAGACGATATTAAAAAACTGGTTCCGGAAGGAATTGTTGGCCGTGTTCCATTCAAAGGCGGACTATCCGAAGTGATCCACCAAATGGTAGGCGGGCTGCGTGCCGGCATGGGCTATACCGGTTCAGGGAACATTGCCGATTTGCAAAAAGCCAAATTCATTAAGATCACCACCGCCGGTGTAACGGAAAGTCATCCCCACGATATAACCATTACCAGGGAAGCCCCGAATTATAGCAGGTAGGGGTGGGTTCTGAGTTTTGAGTTCAGGGCCTGTCTGCCCTGCCTACCGGCAGCCAGGCGGCAGGCAGGTTCCGGGTTCTGAGTTCTGGGTTCTGAGTTTTGAGTTTGTCCTTTCATAATTCTGGTTGACAACTTTCAACAAATTCTCTCTGCCGATAGCTATCAGGATTAACCAACTCTACAAATTTTCCCTGCCGACAGCTATCGGGATCAACCAATTTACCCAATTCAACCAATTTACCAATTTACCAATTTACCAAATTTAACCAGTTCAACCAATTCCCCCCTTCCCCCCTTTTGTTAAAAATTCAAAAAACTAAAATTTCGCTTTCCTGTGGCGGATTTTGTTCTGATTAAAAACCTATCTTTGCGCCTCGAAAAGCGTAATTAAAAAAACTGAAATATATTTTTAAAAATGAACAGCTTAAGATTATTGGTGATGACATTGGCCCTGCTTTTTAGCATGGGAAGTTATGCTCAGGACAACCGATCACTTTTAACCATCGATGGGGAAGATGTATCTGTTGACGAGTTCATGTATGTTTACAAAAAGAACAACAACCAGGAAAATGCAATGAGTAAAAAATCGATTGAGGAGTATTTGGATCTTTATATCAATTTTAAACTCAAGGTTAAAGAGGCCGAAAACCAGGGATTGGACACCGTTCAGGCTTTTAAGGATGAATTGGCTGGATACCGTAAACAACTGGCCGAGCCTTACTTTGTAAATGATGAGATTATGGAGGAGATGCTGAAAGAAGCATACGAAAGGAAAAAATTTGATATCCGCGCCAGTCATATCCTTTTCAGGGTAGGGCCGAATGCCATGCCTGAAGATACACTGGTAGCATGGAACAAAGCAATGGATGCACAAAAGAGAATTATGGCAGGAGAAGATTTCGCCAAAGTTGCCAGGGACGTATCGGAAGATCCTTCAGCACGTGACCGGGAAGGACAAAGAGGTGGAAGAATGATGCCCGGTAATGGTGGCGATCTTGGTTATTTCAGCGTATTTGATATGGTTTATCCTTTTGAAACTGGAGCTTACAACCTGCAGGTAGGGGAAGTTTCAAATCCCGTTCGTTCCGATTTTGGGTATCATATTATTAAACTTACTGATAAAATCCCGGCACAGGGTTCCATTGAAGCAGCCCACTTGTTTTTACAAATGCCGGAAAATGCAACTGCCGCCGATTCCACAGCCATTAAAGAAGAAGCCTGGAATTTATACGGCAGAATCCAGCAGGGTGAACAGTTTGAAGATCTTGTTAAAGAATTTTCCGACGATAAAGGTTCTGCCAGCCGGGGTGGAATTCTTCCAAAATTCAATGTAAACCGCATGGTTCCTGAATTTATTCAGGCCATTGGCCAAATGAGCGACTCAGGGGATATTTCTGAGCCGGTACTCACCAGTTACGGTTGGCATATCATCAAACTTATCAGCAAGTCAGGTTTGCAGCCTTTCGATGAAGTAAAAGATGAGATGGAGAAAAGGCTTGAAAAAGATCGCCGTGCACAAAAGAGCCAAGAGGTGATCATTCGCGATATTAAAAAGGAATATGGCTACAAAGAATACCCCAAAAACATGGAGAAAATCTATGATCTCATGGACTCGACCATTTTCAAAGGTGAATGGAGTGCTCCTGCAGATGCCGACCTGAGTAAGCCGGTGATGTCTCTGGGAGATACTAAGTACAGCCAGCAAATGTTTGCTGAGTATATAATGAGTAAACAAAACATTGGTCAGCAGGAAAATTACAAAGAATTCGTGAACAAAAAATTCAAAGAATTCAGTGAAGAAAAATGCAAAGCTTACGAAGACAGTAAACTGGAAGAAAAATATCCTGAGTTCAAAGCCATTGTAAAAGAATACCGCGATGGCATCCTGTTGTTTGAGTTGACCAACGACAAAATATGGTCATACGCTGGCAAAGATACCGTTGGACTTCAGAATTATTACAACGAACACCAAAAAGATTTCATGTGGGATACAAGGCTGGATGCTTCGCTCGTAACAGTTTTGGATACCAATTACCTGCCACAGGCAAAATCTTTGGCCGAAGCTGGAAAAACAGATGATGAAATATTAGCAACCATCAATGGTGACTCGTTGGATGTAGTTCGCATTGAGCGGAAGAAATATCAGAAAGAAGAAAACAAGATCATCGATCAGGTAAAATGGAAAAAAGGTGTAAGCGAAAACATGAAAGACAAAGGCAGAACCGTGTTTGTGATCGTTCATGGTAAAGTATCACCTGAAGCAAAAACCTTTGATGAAGCCCGCGGCCTCATTACCGCAGGTTACCAGGAGTACCTCGAAAAGAAATGGATTGAAGAACTCCGCAATAAATACACCATTGAGGTGCATGAAGATATTCTGCAATCAATCGTTGAATAAAACTAACGCAACTTGAAAAAGTACCTTTGGCTGCTGCTTATTGCACTTAGTTCCTGCTGGAACGGCGACAAAAGTTCCGAAAATGTATTGGCCAGGGTACATGGTGAATATCTTTATGAGTCGGATCTGAAAGGGGTGATTGGGCCCGGAACCAGCGTAAAGGACAGTATTATGCTGGCCCGCAATTTCATCAATAATTGGGTACAGGAAAAACTTGTAATTGATAAAGCTGAAAAAAATCTTCCGGAAGAAGAACTTACTTTTAAAAAACAACTGGAGGATTACAGGAACTCCCTGATCATATATAAATACGAAGCAAAGCTGATTCAGCAGGAGCTGGATACGGTGGTCACCGACAAACAGATTGAAGATTATTACAATGCAAACATTGGTAATTTTCAGCTTAAAGATGACATTGTAAAGGCCTTTTATGCAAGATTTGACGAAGACCAGGAGGCATTGCGGAAAGTGCGCCGTTTTTTTTATTCACAGGTACCTGAAGACCGTGACTCACTTGATAAATACATTGAAAAATATGCCAATCTGTATTTTTTGAATGATGAAGTATGGATACGTTTTGAGGATGTACTGAAACATGTACCAATAAATACCTATAACCGGGAAGCATATCTGCAGAATCACAGAACAATTGAAATTCAGGAAGAACCCTGGATATATTTTGTACATATTCAGGATTATGTAATCAAAGACGGAGTTTCACCATTGAGTTTTGAAAAGGAAAACATTCGTCAGATAATCATCAATCAAAGAAAACTCAAGTTAGTTAATGATATGCGGGATGAGGTTTTACAATCAGCCATCGAAAACAACGATTTTGAAATTTATTGATCAGGACCATACTTTTTTTGACAGGATAAGGTTAATACGATATGCTAATCAATATGATAAAACGAAAAAATAGTCAAAGCATAGTTATCAGCTTGCCAGTACTGGCTTTGATAATTATTATGACGATCTTCTCCACAAACATTTCAGCCCAGGATCAGGAAGCTCCCAAAGGTGTTATTATTGATGAAGTTATTGCCACAGTTGGAGGCAATATCGTTCAGTATTCGGAACTCGAAGCCCAATACCTCCAATATACCATGCAAGAAGGTGTTCCGGCAGATCCGCAGAAAATGAAATGCGACATGCTGGAAAATATGATCTACCAAAAGCTGCTGCTCAACCAGGCCGAGCTTGATAGTGTTGAGGTAACAGATGGCCAGGTTGAATCGGAGCTCGACAGGCGATTAAGATATTATATTTCATTGCTGGGATCCAAAGAAAAATTTGAAGAGTTTTATCAAAAATCAGTTGTTGAATTTAAAGAAGAGCTGAGGGAACAAGTTCGGGAAATGATGCTTGTAGAGAACGTTCAACAATCAATCACGACAGATGTTAAAATCACTCCTACCGAAATCAGGCAATTTTACAAAGACATCCCCGAAGACAGCATCCCATTTATAAACTCGGAAGTGCGACTTGCTCAAATAGTAAAACTTCCGCCGGTGAATGATGAAGAAATTGAACGGGTGAAAAATAAATTACAGGAAATCCGATACCGGGTTTTAAATGGTGAAAACTTTGCAACCCTTGCTATTCTTTATTCAGAGGATCCCGGAAGTTCAAAACAAGGGGGAGAACTCGGGTTATTTGGTCGTGGTGAAATGTATCCTGAATTTGAGGCTGCGGCATTTTCATTAAAAGAAAAAAATGAGGTTTCAGATATTATTAAAACAGATGCCGGTTTTCATATCCTTCAGTTGATTGAACGACGCGGCGAATACGTAAATGTGAGGCATATTTTACTTCGTCCGAAAGTATCACCACTCGACCTGGCCAAAGCTAAAGTTGAGCTCGACAGCATTGCAAACCTGATTGAAGAAGGGAAATTTACATTTGATGAAGCCGTGCAGGAGTTCTCTGAAGATCCAAGTAAAAACAACGGCGGATTGGTGCTCAACCCCATGACCAATACCTCACTTTTTGAATCAGATCAATTAGATCCCAAGGTATTTTTCGTGATCGATAAACTCGAAGTGGGTGAAATTTCGGCTCCCGTTCAGTTTCAGACACAGGAAGGGAAAGATGCTTACCGCATTCTTTATGTTAAAGACAGGACTGAACCACACAAAGCCAATTTGAAACAGGATTATGACAAAATCCAGGAATGGGCACTTGAGAAAAAAAAGCAGGACGAATTGCTTAAGTGGGTAAATGAAAAGGTTAAAAATACCTACGTAAAAGTCAACGAAAATTACCAGGATTGCACTTTTTCGAAAAACTGGACATTGTAAATTAAAAATGAACCCGAAGGCCTATCCGGTGTTTCATTAACCGATAACTATTCAAAAAGATATGTATAAATCTGATGTAGAAGCTGTAGATGCGTTTGTAAAAAAATACGAAACCCTGAGAAAGGAAATTGCTAAAGTAATTATCGGACAGGATCGTGTTGTTCAGGATGTGCTGATCGCTATTTTCAGTAAAGGACATGGCCTGCTTGTTGGGGTTCCCGGCCTTGCCAAAACCTTACTTGTAAATACTATTTCAAAGGCTCTCGGACTAAGCTACAATCGTATTCAGTTTACTCCCGACCTGATGCCATCCGACATCATCGGTACCGAAATACTGGACGAATCAAGGCACTTCAGATTTATCAACGGACCTGTTTTTGCCAATATCATCCTGGCCGATGAAATTAACCGTACTCCTCCTAAAACACAATCTGCCCTTCTGGAAGCTATGCAGGAGAAAGCGGTAACCGTGGCCGGAAAAAGATATACATTGCAGGAACCCTTTTTTGTACTGGCCACACAAAACCCTATTGAACAGGAAGGAACCTATCCCCTGCCTGAGGCTCAGCTCGACCGGTTTATGTTTAATATCTGGCTCGATTACCCCTCTTTTGCTGAGGAAGTTAACGTAGTTAAAGCCACCACAAAAGACACAACGGCTGAAGTAGACGTGGTTTTGCATGCGGATGAAATCGTTTATTTCCAGAATCTAATTCGCAGGATACCAGTTACGGATAATGTATTTGAGTATGCGGTAAAACTGGCATCAAAAACCCGCCCCGGAACCAAAGATGCTCATCCGTGGGCCAATAATTACCTCACGTGGGGTGCAGGTCCCAGGGCTTCGCAATTTCTGATCATCGGGGCTAAATGTCATGCGGCCATTCAAGGCAAATATTCGCCCGACATTGCTGATGTGCAGGCCGTAGCCACCACCGTTTTGCGTCACCGTATCGTTCGTAATTACAAATCGGAAGCCGAAGGAATTAAGGTTGAGGATATCATTGCGGAATTGCTAAAAGAGGAATAAATCATACTGAAGCAATCCATCCCTCTTCTTTAAAATAAAAACAACCAGTTGCCAGCAGCCAGCAGCCAGCAACCCCGTCCACCCGGAGTCGTCCGGGCGGGCAGCAACCAGCAACACTCCTCAATATCTCTCTTGCACGATAACCATTTATTTTTATTTTTGTAATCCACTTCACCAACAAAAACAATTAATATGGTTGACCTGAAAACAAATTACCTGGGATTATCCTTGAAAAACCCCATTATCGTTGGAAGTTCAGGACTTACTGACAACAGCGATAAAATAAAAAAACTGGAAGACAATGGCGCCGGAGCCGTGGTTCTCAAGTCGATTTTTGAAGAAGAGATCACACTTGAATACGAAAAAATAGTTGCTGAAGAAGCACCAAACCGTTATAAGGATGAATTTCTGGATTATCTTGATTACAGGATCAAAGAACAAAATATTAATAAATATGTGGAACTGATCGCAAGTGCTAAAAAAGCAGTAGATATACCGGTTATTGCAAGTGTAAACTGCTCTTCGAAACACGAATGGACCAATTTCGCGAAAGAGCTGCAGGAAGCCGGGGCAGATGCTCTCGAGGTGAATTTGTTTTTACTTCCGTCTAATCTTAATACCACTCCCGAGGAAAACGAAAAACTTTATTTTGACATCATCGAAAGGCTTAAAGAACGGATTAAAATTCCCATTGCCTTAAAAATCAGCTATTACTTTTCAAACCTGGCATTGATGATCAAGAAACTGTCGGAAACGGGAATAGCAGGATTGGTGCTCTTTAACCGCTTTTACAGCCCTGATTTTGACATTAACAAAATGGAAGTTACCTCCTCCAATGTACTGAGTCATCCTGATGAGATGACCATTTCATTGCGTTGGATCGCCATCATGGCCAATCGCGTTTCTTGCGATTTAGCAGCCTCTACGGGCATTCATGATGGTAATGCCGTGGTAAAACAATTACTGGCAGGTGCCAATGCCGTGCAAACAGTTTCCACCATTTATAATAATGGTCCCGAAAAAATCCAGAACATGCTGAAAGACATCAAGAAGTGGATGATCAATCACAATTTTGAAAAAATAGATGATTTCAGGGGTAAAATGAGCCAGGCCAAAATCGGCAATCCCGCTGCGTTTGAAAGGGTGCAGTTTATGAAATACTTCAGCGATAAGGATAAAAATTAATTTCTCAACCGGACATCAATATATCCTCCTTTTTGATAATAACATTCAGCATCGCAGTCGCTGTTGCTACGTTTGAGCTTGATATCATCACCATCGACGGCATAAATGATTTTTGAACCATCTTTGTATTTGGCAACAACTGAATAATATCTATCAGGCTTTACATCCACCCAATATTCACTTTTCCAGGTAGTGTCAATCCAATCAACCTGTCCGTTTTCATAATCACCCACATAAATAGTAAGTGGCACATATGGATTTTCAGCATTTATAGTAACCTCAGCCGTAAGTTGCACCCATTCGGGTTTATCCTGGTAGCATTCGGTGCAATCTACTCCTGCCGAAACAGGCTCAGCCCTTTCGCATGATGTGATGGCCAAAACTATGGTTAAAACAATTAATATTGACAATATGTAAATTCCGTTTCTCATTGAAAACTACATTCTTGGTTCATCTTTGAGTTTGGATTGAAATGCTTTGGTCCCGATATTCATTCCAATACCGATATAAATACGGTGGGGCGATGCTTTGGAGTTTTTCAGGTTCAAATATTCATAACCAAGTTTTACACGCAAAATATTATAATCAAAATAAATTCCACCGGCTGGGATCAATAAAAAACGATCATCCGGTTTTTGATTGGAGCCTCTGAAATTGCCGTAAGTATAAGCACCTTTCAAACCGGCATAAGCACCAAACTGTTGTTCAATGTTGATCTTTTTCAAAACAAAAAATTTATTCACCGAAAGATCAACCAAACTCCGCGACTCCCAATACTGGTAATAAGTGTTTGGATCAGCTTCATATAACACACTCCTCACCGATGGCCGGGTTTGGTAACCGAGGGTAAGTTGAACGTTGTACTTTGATTCCAACAACCCCATCCGCCCCCCGAGCATAAAGTCTTTTCCATTAAAATTCATGTCAAAATCCATAATAAAATGATCGACCCGAATCTTTTGAGTGGCTGCCGCACCCCTCTCCCTGAGTGAGGAACGGATATGCGAATTACCATACAGTTCAGCCAAATCATACTGATTAAGATTTTCCGAAATTTTATGATTTACATCAGCTCCGGCATTTAATAATTGCTCAACAATACCGGATTGCCTGTTTATCAACGCAAGCGACAATGCCGAATAATTATTCATGTTGGTGGTATTCACCTCAGCTCCCAAATCAATGAAATAAGCTACCAGTTCGGGATATCCATTTTGAGCAGCGATCATCAGCGGAGTAAATCCCTGTAAATCCGTTGCATCAATCCTTGCACCACTTGTAATCAGCAACTCCGTGATATATGCATTTCCATAGAAAGTACTGTAATGTATCGCCTCATTTCCAAAATTATCTGAAGCATTAATATTGGCCTTATAAAATATTAAAACATCAGCCAGCACCTGATAATCAAAAGCAGCTGCATACATCAGCGGACTCACTCCATCCAGGTTTCGGGTATTAACATTGGCGCCATTCAAAATGAGCGTGTCAGCGATGTATACATGACCGGCGATACAAGCTCCGAGCAAAGCATCAATTTGATTGGCAGGCTTTTTATTGACATCGGCACCCGCATCAAGTAAAATTTCAACAGCACGCAAGTGACCTTCCTGTGCGGCATACATGAGTGGTGTAACACCCTCCCAGGTTTCGGCGTTCACATTGGTTCCTAGATCAAGAAAAACCTTGATCAGCAGTGTATCTCCGTCAGCCGCTGCGTTCATCAGCGCTGTTTCAGCATCATAATAGTAATATGTGGAATCGTTGATGGTGATAGAGTTCTGGCTGTATAAAACAGAAAGCTGGAATAAAACAAGCAGAGAAATTATACCAAACCTGACCATCTTTAATTTTTGGTTAGCTACGCAAAATTAACAAAAAAGAGGCCATTTTTTTAGCGTGAATTACCAAATTAATCCCACTGCTGTAATAAAACATGGTTTTATCAGAATCCATAGAATCTTTTAATTCTTTTGTCTGAATAAAATCTACTTTTCGCTATTGAAAATTTGAGTGATACCTTTTAAATTTTTCAATTGCTCGTTGACCGGATGATTTGTTCTGGTTAAAAGGTCTGTAATAAAAATAACTCGAATTTAAATCCTTTTCAACAGATTTTCCTCCCATAATATAATCTACATACTCTGAGAGGGAATAAATTTGATCAAATTCTCCGGCAACTAAAAGATTGGCATTCAAATTACCCATTTGCAGTTCCATTTCATCAATAATTTCCTGGGGAAACAATGTGGGCTTAATTTGATCAACTTCGGGGTGTGTTGCGTTTATCCAATACAAATTGGAAGCTTTTGAATTGCCATTATTTGAATATTCACAAATTGAAGCAATAAAATCCGGAGAACCAGTTACATCTACATTTCTCACAATTCCATTTGCACTGGGATTACCTGAAACCTCTATTTCAGGAATGGATAAATTTTCTGGAATTCCATCCTGAAAACTATAATACTTTTCAAATTCAAAATTCATCTCATCATTATAACTTGATGTTGTTATCCTGAAACCATCAAAAACATTATCATTACAATAAAACACATCAAAAGAATTGGCGGTTAAACCAGGTGGGGTTGATGAATACCAGAATTCAATTTGCTCATTATTGTCGTTAAAAGTTCCATATATTCTAAGTTCTCTGACATTAGTATTTACCCAAATAGTTGCTTTTTCAAGGTTATAATTTAGAGGGAGGTTATATCCATTTGCAAGTAAATTATTAAAATCCTGATTTAATGAAAAACCGGAAAGCCCAACATTGTCTCCAAAAACAGCCGCAAACAGGGATAGCTTATCATTTTCTGGAGCATTATATAAATGCACCTGGTAATGTATTGTATCTTGAGGTGGTGAATTAAAATGAGTACCAGAACCTGAGGATGAACCAGCACAATACGAAATTTTATAACTGTTATAGTCACCGGGAGGATATGTAACAGTAATGTTTATATTGGTATCAACAAATTGAGGATAAGTGTCATTACTAAATAGCCAGGATGTGGGTATTATTTTATGAAATGTTATTACTTCATAGTCGACCATGGTATCTCCCATATAGATCGATTCATATTTGAAAATTGCAGAAACTGTAATCGGAAGGGGTAATTCATCACCAAAGTTAATTACAGAAATTCCATCGAATGATTTGTAATCAATTACTTGTGTACCATCTGCCGAATTAATTACGAACCACCCTTTTAGTTTATCCTGATTGACAGTAATAATAAATTCATTCTGATCACCTGGCACATTGGAATTGGATTTTTCTTCTTTTTTACATCCAAAAACAGCAAAAACAATTAATAAAGGAAGAAATAGAATATGCTCTAATCTGATTAACCTTTGTTTTTTCATAACTTTAATGTTAATGTGGTTTTGATATGAGTTACATAGACTTACAAACGAATCTTTTCTATTTTTAGTATTCTTCCAATTAAATCGAAATGATCTAACCTTTCTTGATCCTATTAATCCCGAATTTGTATCAGTATAAATTCATAGTATTACCTTAGCTAAATAAAACAACAAGGAAAACAGAAGTTCATTTTGGTCAAGCTTCAAAAAATAGGACAACTCACAAACACCCTCAGCCTCGATGTGGTTGTTGGGGCAATTTTAAGTGCTGCCTTTGCTTCAAGAATTTTTTCAGTTACACCGGGAGTAGCCTATTGGTTTATTTTGCCCATTGCCGTTTGGGTGGTTTACACCTCTGATCACCTCGTGGATGCCTACCGATTGAAAGAAAAGGCACATACTCCTCGGCATCTCTTCCATCACCAAAACTTCAGATTGCTCGCCCGGCTGGTTTTTGTATTATCATTGGTTAACATTATCCTCGCAATATTTTTTTTGGAACACATTATAATTGTATTTGGCTTCATTGTCGGGGGGGGAACACTGCTGTATCTATCGGCGGTTCACTTCATTGGGAAACGGAAAAAAGTTTATTTGCAAAAAGAACTTTTTGTTGCGGTAATTTATGTTTCAGGTGTTTGGGGTGGACCCTGGGCTTTGTCAGGATTCAATATATCTCCGGATGCAGTGATATTATTCGCCGTATTTATGATGCTGGCCATTGCTGATGTACTGGTTTTTACCATATACGATCATAATACCGACCAGCTCGACAAACATCCAACCCTCTTCAGCCATATTGGTGAAAAAGCAATTTATATCTTTTATTACCTGCTGATTGTATTGAGTTCTGTTGGGGTAATTTATCTGATCATTGATTCGCCGGTTTTTCTGCACAGAGCAGCCGCTAAAATTTATTTGATCATGTGTTTATTGTTGCTTCTGCTTATTTCCATCCCTGATGTGTTCAATAAAAACGCCCGTTATCGTACCCTTGGTGAAATGGTTTTTTGGCTTCCGGGAATAATCCTTTTAATCGGGGATGATTTAAATTAAAAAGTTACAAACTTTCGTAATTTTGTTTCAAAATTCAGGAATGGGACAACCTTGTGTGCATTGTGGTGAAGATTGCGGAAAGCACCCGGTAATATGGGATGAAAAGCCCTTTTGTTGCCATGGGTGCAAAACGGTGTATCAAATCCTTAATGAGAAAGAACTTAAGCAATATTATGAAATTGAAAAAATGCCCGGCATCAGGGTTGAAACGGAGGAAGTGGGAGACAAATATGCTTTTCTCGACCTCGACGAAATCAAAGAAAAACTGCTGGATTTTACCGATAGCGGCATAAGCAAGATCACCCTTTTTATTCCGTCAATTCACTGTGCATCGTGTATATGGCTCCTCGAAAACCTCAACACCCTGCATGATGGTATTATCAATTCCACTGTTAATTTCCCCAAAAAAGAGGCTTACATAACTTTCAGGGACAACACTATTTCGCTCAGACAAGTAGTTGAGCTATTGGCATCAATTCATTATATTCCGGAAATTACGCTTGAACGCACCGGATCGCAAAAATCAAAAAAAAGCAGTACAACCTTGTTGCTTAAAATCGGGATCACCGGGTTTGTCCTGATGAATGTAATGATGTACAATTTCCCGGAATATCTTCCCGGAGGGGAGTTGCTCGAAAAAGATTTTAAAGCTTTTTTTGGTTGGCTAAGTCTTGTATTATCAATTCCCGTTTTGGTTTATTGCAGCAACGACTACTATCTTTCAGCCATCAAAAGCCTGAAGCATAAGATCATCAGCATCGATTTGCCCATTGCATTGGGCATATTAACCTTGTTCGTTCAAAGCGCTTACGATATTATTTCTGGAACAGGAATCGGCTACCTCGACTCCCTGACGGGTTTGGTCTTTTTCCTTTTGATCGGGAAATGGTACCAGGGAAAAACCTACCAGGCCCTTTCTTTTGAAAGAGATTATAAATCGTATTTCCCTGTAGCCGTAACAAAATTGGAAGATGGAAAAGAAACAGTGATCCCGTTGGAAAGATTAAAGGAAGGCGATCATATCCTTGTGCGCAATCAGGAACTGATTCCAGCTGATTCACAGATTTTTAAGGGAGAAGGAAATATTGATTACAGTTTTGTAACAGGTGAATCTATCCCCGTTGCCAAAGCTCCTGGTGAACCTGTTTTTGCAGGTGGCCGGCAGGTGGGTTCAGCCATCGAACTGCTGGTAACAAAAGACGTTGAACAAAGTTACCTTACCCAACTCTGGAACCAGGAAAAATCAGCTGACAAATACGAAAGCAAACTGAACGTTATCATCAATAATGTTAGCCAATATTTCACGCTCGTGATTTTAACCATTGCCTTTGGTTCAGGGATTTACTGGTTATTTATCGATAAAGCCACAGCTATTTTTGTTTTTACATCGGTGCTCATTGTAGCCTGCCCATGTGCACTCGCACTTACAGTTCCCTTCACTTTTGGCAGCACATTGCGGCAATTTGGCCGGCGTGGGTTTTACCTGAAAAAATCAGAAGTGATCGAACAATTGTACAAAGTCAATTCAATTGTTTTTGATAAAACCGGAACCATTACCCATAATAAATCGCTTAAAACAGAATTTATAGGCGATGAACTTACAGAAGATCAAATTAAAATGATCAAATCCACCGTTCGGCATTCAACACACCCTTTAAGTGCAGCGTTATTTGCAAATCTGGAAGGTGATGATTTTTATGAGGTTGAAAAATTCAAAGAAATTCCGGGACTTGGAATCACCGGCGAAATCAACAATAATAAAATAAATATTGGATCGAGGAAATTTGTTACCGGCAAAGATGAACAGGAACAAGGGTTAAAAAGTACGGTTTGGGTTTTTATGAATGGGAAAATACTTGGACATTATCAATTGGAAAACCAATACAGAAATGGCCTGAAGGAGGTAATTAACAACCTTGGTAAAAATTTTGAGTTGCACTTGCTTACAGGCGATAATGAAGCAGAAAAGCCAAACCTGCTCCAGCTTTTTGGGGATGAATCAAATTTAAAATTCAATCAAACACCCACTGATAAGCTGGAATATGTGAAAAATTTAAAAGCACAGGGCAAAACCGTATTGATGGTCGGCGACGGTTTAAATGATGCCGGTGCTTTGAATGAAAGTGATGTGGGAATTACCATCGCCGACGACATTTACCACTTTTCACCGGCATGTGATGCCATTCTGGAATCTTCAAAATTTAAGAATCTAAGTAAATACATGCGCTTTACGCGGATCAGCCTGAATGTGGTTAAGATCAGCTTTGTAATATCCTTTATATATAATGTAGGTGGATTGTTTTTCGCCGTCCAGGGATTGCTCACACCCGTTATTGCAGCCATCCTGATGCCTATTAGTTCTGTTTCGGTAGTCGCTTTTGCTACCATCGTAATCGCAAACCGGGCCAAACGATTGTTGTCATAAAATGAAGCGAGGTACAAACTTTACACAGTTTTGTTCAAAAAAATAGCAAGCCCTTGTCGATAATTATTATACTTTTATAATTCCTAAATCTTTGATAACGCTATTACCTGTTGATTTTCAACGGATAAAAGTGTTGAAAAATGGCCTGTTAAAAATTTGTTAAAATTGCATAAAACATTATTTTTGTATCGAAATACCTGAATTATTTTTCATGCAAGTTATTTTCTTCTTAATTGCAATCGGTATAGTAGTCGCAGGGGGATTTCTGGCGGCATTTATCTGGTCAGTAAAGTCGGGCCAGTATGATGACGATTATACCCCGTCAGTAAGAATGTTATTCGATAATTTCACATCGGATGGCGAAGCCGGGACAAGCGAAGAGGATAAAAGCAAAACTTCCAAACAAGAAGCACAATCGAAACAATCCAATAATAACAAAACTTAAGTTTATGGCACTTGAAAAGTTTACTTATGACAATCAACTGACGAAATCATTCGCGGTTGTTACTGTTTTATGGGGTGTGGTAGGATTCCTGGTGGGATTGATTGCCGCATTTGCCATTTTATGGCCAGCGGTGAGTATGGAATTACCTTTCCTTACATTCGGCCGTTTACGTCCGCTACACACCAATGCGGCCATTTTTGCATTTGTAGGAAATGCAATTTTCACCGGAGTTTATTACTCCCTCCCACGATTACTGAAAACAAACCTTTTCAGTAAAACATTGGGATGGATACACTTCTGGGGATGGCAGTTGATCATCGTTCTGGCAGCAGTAACATTGCTTGCCGGGATTACCACAGGTAAAGAATATGCCGAACTGGAATGGCCCATTGATATCCTGATTGCAGGTGTTTGGGTTGTTTTTGGTTGGAACATGATCGGAACCATTTTAAAACGCAGAACGCAGCACATTTACGTAGCCATTTGGTTTTACCTGGCAACTTTTGTGACTGTAGCGGTACTGCATATTGTTAACTCCTTTGAATTACCGGTTTCATTAATCAAGAGTTATCCGCTCTATGCCGGTGTTCAGGATGCTTTGGTACAATGGTGGTATGGCCACAATGCTGTTGCATTCTTCCTTACCACACCGATCCTTGGATTAATGTATTATTTCGTTCCAAAGGCTGCAAATCGTCCGGTTTATTCCTATAAACTTTCGATCATTCACTTTTGGGCACTCATCTTCCTTTACATCTGGGCTGGTCCGCACCACTTGTTATATTCAAGTACACCAGATTGGGCACAGGCATTAGGCGTTGTATTCTCTATCGCATTGATTGCTCCGTCATGGGGAGGTATGATCAATGGTTTATTAACGCTTCGTGGCGCATGGGACAAAGTTCGTCAGGATCCTGTTTTAAAAATGTTTGTGGTAGGTATTACCGCTTATGGTATGTCAACTTTTGAAGGGCCTATGCTTTCACTTAAGAGTGTGAATGCGATCAGCCACTTCACCGACTGGACCATTGCTCACGTTCATATCGGAACCCTTGGCTGGAACGGGATGCTCACATTTGGAATGCTTTACTGGTTATTCCCACGCCTTTATAAAGTAAAATTGTATTCAACTTCTATGGCCAATGCACACTTCTGGCTTGCAACATTAGGAATGCTTTTCTTTGCTATTCCGCTGTACTTTGCAGGATTTACCCAGGCATTAATGTGGAAACAATTTACAGCTGAAGGTTACCTTAAATATACCAACTTCCTCGAAACATATACCCAAATTCGTCCAATGCACATGCTTCGTGCGCTCGGAGGAATTATGTATCTGACCGGTGCGATTTTATTGGTGATCAACCTCATTAAAACTGCTCAGGCGGGTAAATTCCAACGATTTGAAGATGATCAGGCAGCAGCACGCGAAGTTCATCATGGATCAGAAAGCTGGCACCGCAAACTTGAGCGTAAGCCGGTAATGTTCACCATTTGGGCTTTGATCGCTATTTTAATTGGAGGAATTGTGGAGTTTATGCCTATGTTCCTGATCAAATCCAATATCCCAACCATTTCAAGTGTACAACCATATAGTCCGCTTGAATTACAAGGACGTGATATTTATGTGCGTGAAGGTTGTTATAATTGTCACTCTCAAATGATTCGTCCATTCCGTTCAGAAGTGGAACGATATGGTGAATATTCTAAAGCGGGTGAAAACGTTTATGACCATCCTTTCCAATGGGGATCCCGCCGTACAGGTCCGGATCTTGCACGTGAAGGGGTAAAAGGTGGAAAAATCTACAAACCCGATTCATGGCACTATGAACATTTTGTAAATCCGCAAAAAACCAACATTCAGTCAATCATGCCACCATATCCGTGGTTGGCTAAAAACGACCTGGATATTGAAAGTACTCCAAAAAAAATCCGGGCTATGCAAACGCTTGGTGTACCTTATCCTGAAGGATATGATGAAAAAGCCATTGCCGACCTTAAAGCTCAGGCCGCACAAATTGCCGGCGGACTCCGACAGGCTGGTATTGAGGTTGAAGACCAAAAAGAGATCATTGCACTGATTGCTTACATGCAACGTCTGGGTACTGATATTACAAAAAACTCAGGAATGGCTAATAATTAATTTGATTCATTATGTCGAAAATTGTCGGAAAATTACTGGAAGATGTTACCTGGTTGCAAAACCTCTCTGGGTTTCTTACCCTCTTTTTCCTGGCACTTTTTATAGTGCTGGTAGTGAGAGTATTTCGCTGGAAGAAGGAAAAGGTGGAAGAATATAAAAACCTGCCTCTTACTGACAATGATTCCGATGATCTTTAACAAAATAAACATCAAGCAATATGACAACAGAAGATACAACAAAAAATACAAATCAGGATTACGAATTAGACACGCTTACCAATGAGCGCCTGATTAAAGACCATGAGTACGATGGCATTAAAGAATTGGACAATGACCTTCCGCCATGGTGGAAATGGTTATTCTATATCACCATTGTTTTTGGTATTGTTTATATGATCCGCTTATGGGTACTTGATTCAGATGATCTATACCAAATCCGGGAATATGATGCTGCCATGGCTGAAGCCAAAGATAATGCGGCTTCTCAGCCCACAGCTCAATTTGAAATTAAAGTCCTCACGGATGATGCTTCACTGGCAAACGGAAAAGAAACATGGGACAAAATTTGCCAGGTTTGCCACTTATATGATGGTGGAGGTTTGGTAGGTCCTAATATGACTGATAATTACTGGATCCATGGCAATACCGTAGAGGATATGTTCAATACAGTTACCAATGGTGTTATCGAAAAAGGGATGATCCCTTACAAAGATCAGCTTTCACCAACTCAGCGTTTGGAGGTGATCAGCTTCATCATCGAAAAGCTCCATGGAACCACCCCTGCAAATCCCAAAGCACCGCAGGGAGAAGAAATGGCATGGCCTTATTAGATTAATAATTAAGTTGAAAAATTTGGCAATAGGGTTCTATTGCCAAATTTTTTGATCAATTGAGATATATTGAAAATAATTAGATGCGTTAAATATGTCAGAAGAAAACAAAAACACACAGGGAAGTTTCAGGGATAAATTAACTACGGTAAACGCCGATGGCAAACGGGTTTGGGTTTATCCTAAAAAGCCCAAAGGGAGGTTATACAACTATCGTAAAATAGTAGCCGCCATTTTGCTGCTTTTTTTATTCGTAATTCCTTTTATCAAGTATAAAGGCGATCCACTGGTGCTTTTAAATGTCCTCGAAAGAAAATTTATCATCTTCGGAGTAATTTTCTGGCCACAGGATTTTCATCTGATTGTGCTCAGTATTATTTCACTGGTTGTATTTATTATTTTGTTTACCGTGGTTTTTGGCAGGATATTCTGCGGATGGGTTTGCCCACAAACCATTTTTATGGAATTTGTTTTCCGGCAGGTTGAATACTGGATTGAAGGCGATTACAACAAACAAAAAAAACTGGCCAGACAAGAGTGGAATTTTGAAAAAGTCTGGAAAAAATCACTTAAGCATATCATCTTTTTCACATTCGCTTTTCTGGTGGCCAATACTTTTTTGGCCTACCTCATCAGCATTGATGAACTCAAGCTTTTGATCACTGATGGCCCGCTGCAACATGCCGTAACCTTTCTGGCAGTGGTAGTATTTTCAGGCGCATTCTATTTCATTTTTGCCTTTTTCCGGGAGCAGGTTTGTACCATTGCCTGCCCATACGGCAGATTACAGGGTGTGTTACTTGATGAAAAATCAATTGTTGTGGCTTATGACCATGTCAGAGGTGAGCCAAAAGGAAAACATAACCCCCTTGAAGACAGAGATGCCAGCGGGAAAGGTGATTGTATAGATTGTCATAGTTGTGTTATGGTTTGTCCCACAAATATCGACATCAGGAACGGCACCCAACTTGAATGTATCAATTGCACTGCTTGTATTGATGCGTGTGATGCTGTTATGGACAGGATCAAGCGGCCCCGCGGACTGATCCGATACGATTCGGAGAAAGGTATTATGGAAGGCAAAAAGTCAATTTTCACTCCCAGATCCATTGCATATTCAGTTTTCCTAACTGCTCTGTTGATCCTGGTTGGAACTCTTTTTGCATTCCGAACCGATTTTGAAACCACCATCTTACGCCAAAGAGGAACACTTTTCCAGGAATATGGCGACGATAGTTACAGCAATATTTACGAATTGGAAGTAGTAAATAAAACCCGCGAATCCCATACCGTTGAGCTTAAATTACTGGAACCTGCCGGACAGGTGATCCCGATGGGTGATAAACTGGTAATTGAAAAGGGTGAAGCCAAATCAGGTGGATTCCTTGCTGTACTCAAAAAAGATCAACTAAAATCTTCGAATACAAAACTTAAATTTGGAATATACTCCGATGGAAAAATGATTGATGAATACGAAGTAACATTCATTGGTCCTCCTTCATTGGATAAATAATACACTTATGCGTATTAAATGGAATTGGGGCACCGGGATATTGATCGGAATCATTGCTTTTATGGCATTTATTATTGGTCTGGTTTATTTTTCTGTTCAACAAAATTTTGATCTTGTTGAAAGGGATTATTATCCCAAAGCCCTGGAATATCAGCAGCAAATTGATAAGGAAGAAAATGCCAGAAAACTGGAGCAGCAGGTGATTGTTGAAAATACCGGCGACATGATACTGCTTGCATTTCAACCATTTTTTGTACCGGCTAACATTAGCGGAACCATCACATTTTATCGCCCTTCCGACAAAAAAGGTGATATCGTTTTTGAAATTGAAACCGATAGCTTGGGAAGGCAAAATTTCCCAACCGACATTTTACAGAATGGCCGGTACATCATTCAAATCAATTACAAAGTGGGCGATACCGAGTACTACCAGGAAGAGGCTTTGCTGATAAACCTTTATTAAAAAATAGTTATGGAACTGATTACGGCATTTATGATTGGTTTGGTGGGAAGTCTTCATTGCCTTGGCATGTGTGGCCCCATAGCTGTAGCCATTCCCCTGCATAAACATAACTGGCCGTTAAAAATTGCCGGTGGGTTGTTGTATAATATCGGGCGCACAATAACTTATGGCATCATGGGGGGTATTTTTGGATTGCTTGGTTTGGGAATTGCCCTGGCCGGATTTCAGCAATGGGCATCCATAGGTTTGGGAATTATCATGATCACTTCCGTATTATTTCCTGTAGTTTTTCGCGAAAAAATTAACTTCGACCGGATATTTACAGGGTATGCCAGTAGGCTGATCGGACGTTTCCGTAATCTTTTTAAAAATCATTCTTTGCAATCTCTGCTTTTTATTGGAATTTTAAATGGCTTATTGCCCTGCGGATTGGTGTATATGGCGCTGGCAGGAGCAATCAATACCAACGATGTATTAATGGGAATCGTTTTTATGGTTCTGTTTGGCCTGGGCACAACTCCCGCCCTGCTGATACTTGCCCTGGCCGGTAATGTGTTGAGCGCAGGATTAAGAAGAAAAGTAAGTAAAGTTGTTCCTGTATTTATCGTCATTCTGGGCATCATATTCATCCTTCGTGGTTTAAGCCTGGGAATTCCATATATTAGTCCACCGGCTGAAAAACTTGAATTAAAACAAGGAGGCGGGATGAAAATGGAGATGAATATGCAGGAACCATGCTGCCATTAATTCACTTAATAAGTATTTTATCAATACTTTTTTCTATTTGCAAAATTGGCTAAAACTTCATTAGGTCAGGTTATTTTTCTATTGCATGCAATGATATCCCCACCTGAGGCAAGTTGACATTCAACTTCAAAATTGCTATCTTTATCTCTAATAAAATAAACTCCTTTTATATTATTAGCATTAGTATAAGTTATGCTTATACCAACTACAATTTTAATTATAGTTATTGCCTTTCATTTGTAAAAAATAATCTTAAAAAACTCCACATGACAAATCATCATAACAATTCCTCAGGCATGCATGGTGCAGGAGGCGGGACCAAAAACCGTGACTGGTGGCCCAACCAATTAAATGTAAGAATTCTTAGGCAACATTCCGATAAATCGGACCCCATGGGTAAAAGTTTTAACTATGCTGAGGAATTTAAAAAACTGGATTTAAAAGCAGTAAAAAAAGATCTTGAAAAAGTAATGACCGACTCCAAAGACTGGTGGCCTGCGGATTTCGGGCATTATGGCCCATTCATTATCCGAATGGCCTGGCACAGTGCCGGAACCTACCGAATACATGATGGCCGGGGTGGCGGGGGCACCGGTTCACAACGATTTGCGCCACTGAATAGCTGGCCCGACAATACCAACCTTGATAAAGCCCGGCGCCTGATATGGCCTGTGAAACAGAAATACGGTAAAAAAATTTCCTGGGCTGATCTTATGATCCTTGCAGGAAATGTTGCACTTGAATCAATGGGTTTTAAAACATTTGGATTTGCCGGTGGTCGTGAAGATATTTGGGAACCACTGGAAGATATATACTGGGGTTCGGAAAAGGAATGGCTCGACGACAAACGCTATTCGGGTAAAAGAAAACTTGAAAACCCGCTGGCTGCTGTCCAAATGGGATTGATATATGTAAACCCCCAGGGCCCCAATGGAGAACCGGATCCGGTTAAATCAGCGCAAGATATCCGCGAAACATTCAAACGAATGGCTATGAACGACGAAGAAACGGTGGCACTGATCGCTGGAGGTCACTCATTCGGGAAAACACACGGAGCAGGGCCGGCTACACATAAAGGCCCCGAACCTGAAGCTGCCGGCATGGAAGAACAGGGTTTTGGATGGAAAAGCAGTTATGGCTCCGGAAAAGCCGGTGATACCATTACTGATGGAGAAGAGGTAACCTGGACTGAGACTCCAACCAAATGGAGCAATAACTTTTTCGAGAACCTCTTTAAATATGAGTGGGAACTAACCAAAAGTCCGGCTGGTGCCTGGCAAATGGTAGCAAAAGATGCTGACGAGGTGATACCCGACGCACACGATGAATCGAAAAAACACAAGCCCACTATGCTGGTATCAGACCTTGCTTTGCGCTTTGATCCGGAATATGAAAAAATTTCCCGTCGCTTTCTTGAAGATCAGGATGCATTTGCAGATGCTTTTGCACGGGCCTGGTTTAAACTTACACACCGAGATATGGGCCCAAAGAGCCGTTATCTCGGATCGGAAGTACCGGAAGAAGAATTGCTGTGGCAGGATCCGGTTCCGGCAGTAACACACAAACTGGTTGATGATAAAGATATTGCAGATTTAAAGACAAAGATAGTCGCTTCCGGCCTTTCAGTTTCAGAACTGGTTTCAACTGCCTGGGCATCTGCATCTACCTTCCGCGGATCGGATAAAAGAGGTGGAGCCAATGGGGCACGCATTCGTTTAGAGCCCCAAAAGAACTGGGAAGTTAATAACCCTGCCCAATTATCCAAAGTACTGAAAACACTGGAAGGTATTCAACAAGCATTTAACAGCAATCAACTGGGTGGCAAAATGATATCAATGGCCGACCTGATCGTACTTGCAGGTTGCGCAGGTGTTGAAAAAGCAGCAAGGGATGCAGGTTTTAATGTTGAGGTTCCATTTACTCCCGGTCGTATGGACGCAACACAGGAAATGACCGACGTGGAAGCTTTTGAGGTATTGGAACCCATGGCTGATGGTTTTCGAAATTACCTGGGAACAAAATACATGGATTCGACAGAAGCTATGCTGATCGACAGAGCGCAACTACTCACCCTGACAGCTCCTGAATTGACCGCACTAATCGGGGGAATGCGGGTACTTGGAACCAACTGGGATGGGTCGGATCACGGTGTTTTCACCAGCCGGAAAGGACAGCTCACCAATGACTTTTTTGTGAACCTGCTGGATATGAGCACCGGATGGAAGCCTGTAACTGAGGATAAAGAAACATTTGAAGGACGTGACCGCAGTTCGGATGAACTGAAATGGACTGCAACACGGGCGGACCTTGTTTTTGGATCGAATTCGGAATTACGTGCTCTCGCTGAAGTGTATGCATGCGAGGATGGTAAGGAAAAATTCGTGAACGATTTTGTAACAGCCTGGAATAAGGTGATGATGGCAGACAGGTTTGACCTGTTGTAGCAACAGAATTTGACAGCAAGCATGAGTATAAAGGTGATTCAAAATTGGATCACCTTTTTTTACACCGGGTCGGCTGCAACAAACTTTGAAGCGTTTCGCGAAGTTTCTATCCGATCGTAAAGAACCCGGATAATACGATTATACAATTCGTTTCCAAGCAATTTGTCCTCAACTCCTGCATCAATATTGGGATTGTCATTTACTTCAATCAGGTAAACCTCTCCATTCACTTCCTTTAAATCCACCCCATATAATCCATCACCGATGAGTGCTGCTGCCTTAAGTGCAGTTTTAATTACTTTTTCGGGTACTTCCGGCACAGGGACAACTTCAAAAGTTCCTTCGCGATCTTCTTTACTTCCTTCCCAATTGTAAATTTGCCAGTGACCACGCGCCATAAAATATTTGCATGCAAATAAAGGCTCATTATTTAAAATACCGATTCGCCAGTCAAAATCCGTAGGAATAAAAGATTGTGCAATTATCAGGTCAGAAGATTTAAAGAGTATCTTTAATTGTTGCAACAATTCATCCCTGTTATTTACTTTTTTCACACCCGTCGAAAAAGAACCATCGGGTGCTTTTAATATTAATGGAAACTGCAAATTTTCCGTTTTCATTTGCCGAACTGATTCCCTTGAAATAACGGTAGATGCCGGCATCTTTATCCGGTTCAGGGCCATGCGCTCGTATAAATATATTTTGTTCGAACAGCGTAAAATCGACCAGGGCTCATCAATCACCACCAGCCCCTCGGAATAGGCCATTCGCGAAAAACTGTAGGTGTAGTTATTGACGTTGGTGGTTTCACGGATGAGCAAAGCATCAAATTCGCTTAAACGGTTCAGGTCATCTTTATTGATCAGCTCCACATAAAAACCCTGCCGGTCGGCTGCGGCTTTAAATTTATCCAGTGCCCGCTGATTGGATGGGGGATTTGTATCATTGGGATTGATCAAAATGGCCAGGTCATATTTATAGTTTTTGAGGCGTGGAATGGCAAACCTTTTTCGACTGAAATAATCCTCCATCATTGTTTTGAGAATTTCGGTTTCGCCTTCCGAAATTTTATCTATTCCCAGGGGAACCACCTTTTGAATATACCATTTATCGCTGTGTGTAAAACTGATCTTCAGTGCAGGTGTTTCAAACAGTTTGTATAATCTTGATGCCAGCGCTTTGTATTTATCATCCAAACACTGCCCGAAATAAATGGTAATTTCAAATTTGGGTTCCGGCAAACCGTTCAATGATTTCTGCAGCAGGTCATCCATTTCGGTGGAAAGACTTTTTACAATGGAGATATTGCGGTAATCGCCAATGGTAGCTACACTTGGTATCACCCGGTGATCGCGTGCTGAGGCAAGCAGCGACACATAATATCCCAGACTCTGATAACGATACGAGTTACAAAGGTTGAAAACCCTGGCATTTTTAAGTTCCTGGTATTTTATATCGGTAATGTATTGCCTGGCGGTGATTACCTTCACATTTTCAATATCGCAGGTAAAACTTTTTTTATGATCAACAACGATCAGGTTTTCACGGGGTCTTTTAATTTTTTTGTTCACCAACTGAAATTCCATTTTCACCGCATCTTTGCCCGGGGCATAATAATCAGGCAATTGCGCCGACTGGGTAAATCCGAAGCTCTCATACCATGAGATCAGTTTTTTATCCTCGGCCCAGGCTTCCAGGCTTATTTTATGAAAACCACCCTCGCGGGCCCGTTCCACACAGCGATGAACCATGGCTGCTCCCACCTGTTGACCCCTGAACTCAGGCAATACGGCTATGGAATATATCCGGATGACATGTTTGTATTTATAAATGATCAATGAACCCGCTTGCTTCCAGTTATTACCTGTTTTTATCCGGCTTAATAAAACCTCCTGAATGGGGCTGTTGAAGGCCATTCGCAATATTCTGCGTGAAGAACGTTGGAAATCCGGAAAACAAGTGTTTTCAATATGCTCCAGAAAAGGTAGATCCTCAGGAGTTGCCTTTGTAAGTTTAACTTTCATGTGTGCAAATAATCAAGCGATTATTCATATAAGAATTAGGATTTTTATACTGCAAAGATACTCTCAGGATGAATCTCTTTAACGGGGGGTGAGGATTTTTTACTATGGTTTTTGATAAAAGCGTTTGAGTTGAAGTGGAATGGAATTTATTTTAAAACCATTTAACGTCTTGCTTCGATGGTTTATTCATTTTTATTAATATTGTATATCAATATCTCAGAAGAAAATGAAGTATTTTTTAACCATTATTACCCTATATATATTTACTATCACATCAAATGAATTGTATGCACAATTCAACTTATCAGTTGGGCCACCTCCTGAAAATCTTGTACAGGAAATATGTGATACTTCAATAATCTTTAATAATGTTGAATACATTGGAACAAACGTTTCAAATGCAATATTTTCAGCTAATACAGTTACAGATTTAAATATGGATCAAGGAATAGTTATTACAACTGGTTATGCAAATGATTTTATCGGGCCAAATAATAGTACTCAAACAGGAACTTCCTTCGGATATGATGGACTTCCAATTATGGATAGCTTATTCGGAATGTCTTCCTATGACATTAACTATTTAGGATTTGATTTTACAACTTCATATGATATGGTTCAGTTGAAATGTATTTTTGGCTCAGAGGAATATCCAGAATTTGTTTATTATGGGGAAGGAGTAGGGTTTTTTGTTTCAGGGTCAAGTCCTTTTGGTGGTTTTTACACTGACAGCTTAATCGGATATGTTCCGGGCACGACAGATTATATAGGAGCTCATAGCATAAACAATGTAATTCCATCCAATGAGTGGTTTTATGTTGATAACATTGGAGGGGTTTATATTGATTACGATGGATTCACAACTCCTCTATTTGTTGAGTTCTATGTCCAACCTGATTCTATATATAACATCAAATTAATGATAGCTGATGCATTTGATGCCTATATGGATTCCGGGTTTTTCATTGAGAAGGGAAGTTTCAAGGGCGTTAACTCAACAGACATAACAGAATTCAGCTTTTTAGCTACAAATAACTTAAATATAAATGAAGATTATTTTGGAGAAATTGTAAACGATACCATATTTTTCAGTTTTCCTTATGCAACTGATCTAACGAATTTTATTTCTACATTTTCATTACGAAAAGATGCGCATGCATTTATAGATGGGGTATTGCAAGTTTCTGATTCGACAATAAATAATTTCACAGCACCTTTAAATTATTCAATTATTTCCGCCACCGGAGCATCAAAAGAATACACCATCGAATGTGATATTTTACCCAACTCAGAAAACCAGATATTGGCATTTGACTTCCAAGTTGAAAACAATCCTGAACTTCCATTTGATATTGAAGGAGTGATAAATCAGAATTATATTTATTGTGCATTTCCTCCTGGAGTTTCTACTTCAAACCTTATTGCAATATTTGAATTATCTGAACAAGCTTCAGCATGGATTGGAGATGAATATCAGATTTCTGGAGTTACTCCTAATGATTTTTCTGATACTCTTTATTATAAGATTGTAGCAGGAAATAATGACACTAATGTATATAAGGTTTATGTTGATTATGAAACCATAATAACTTCCAAGATTAACGAAACTTCTTTTATCTTTCCAAATCCTACCAGCAATTATATTTATATTAATGGTTTTTCAAATACAGAATTCAAACTCTATAAACTATCAGGAGAGTTAGAATTTTCATCTTTCTTAAAAAGCGATAATGAAAAAATAGATATATCAAATTTTAAAGCTGGGACTTATTTTGTAATGATTAGATCCACCAAATACACGATCTCAGATAAATTATTAATTAATTAACGTACTACTTAATAATTTTTGAAGAGGTTTAACATTTTCTTAACGACCGCAATAAATTTTCTCCCTATTTTTGTCTTCACAAATTCAGAAAAATGACAATCAATTCTTCAAATATCTGGTGGTGGCGCAACACAATCTTCCTTGTGTCGTGACCGGAGTATTTGCAGAATAATTGATATTAAAGATAAGTATCAGAGGCGTGCCGGAAAACGGCACGCCTTTTTTTGTTTACCCAGCATTGTCAAGCAAATTGACAATGCTGCCCGCAGGGCTGACGAAAAGCATTGAAAACAATGCTTTTGTCAGGGTAAATGCCGACATTGAAAATGTATTAATGAATATACATTATAAAAAGGTGTGATTGTTCATTTTCAATCGTCGGTATTGAGAAAAATGAAATACGCTGTTTAATAGAGTTTGTAAAAAAAATATGTAAATTATTTATTCATTTAACCAAATTAATATTTCAGATTATGACAAAAATGAGAAAAGTGTTTTTGAGCGAAAAAGAGATGCCAACCCAATGGTACAACATTCAGGCGGATATGCCCAACGCTTGTCAGCCTCCGCTGCATCCGGCAACCCGGCAACCCGTTGGCCCCGACGACCTGGCTCCTCTTTTCCCGATGGAGCTGATCAAACAGGAAGTTACAAGAGACCGTTTTGTGGATATACCCGAAGAGGTTCAGGATATATATAAGATATGGCGTCCCAGCCCGCTCATCCGTGCAATCAACTTTGAAAAAGCACTGGATGCGCCGGTGAAGATCTATTATAAAAATGAAAGTGTAAGTCCGGCCGGGTCGCACAAACCCAACACGGCTGTTCCCCAGGCTTATTACAATTATAAAGAGGGCGTTAAAAAACTGACTACCGAAACCGGTGCCGGTCAATGGGGAAGCGCCCTGAGTTTTGCCTGTGGCTTTTTTGGAATCGAATTACAGGTATTCATGGTGAAGGTGAGTTATAATCAGAAACCTTATCGTAAGTCGATGATGAACACCTGGAATGCCAATGTTGTAGCCTCGCCAAGCACACTTACACAGGCCGGTCGCAAAATTCTGGAAATGGACCCCGATTCACCGGGAAGTCTGGGAATTGCCATCTCAGAAGCTGTGGAAGCTGCCGTAACCGACCCGGCTGCCAAATACAGCCTGGGCTCCGTGTTAAACCATGTGTTGCTGCACCAAACCATTATCGGGCTCGAAGCACTCAAACAATTCGACATTGCAGATGACTACCCGGATGTAGTGATCGGTTGTTTTGGTGGTGGCTCCAACTTTGCCGGAATTTCTTTTCCTTTCCTTAAGGAGAACCTGACCAATGGCAAAAACTCCCGGATCATTGCAGTAGAGCCTGAATCCTGTCCGAAGCTAACCCGTGGGAAATTCATGTATGATTTTGGGGATACTATTGGTATGACACCGTTGATGCCCATGTACACATTGGGCCATAATTTTATGCCGCCAAAGATACATGCAGGTGGTTTGCGTTATCACGGTGCTGGTCCAATCGTAAGTCAGTTGCTGAAAGATAAACTGATTGAAGCTTCGGCGGTTCCACAAAAAGAGTGTTTTGATGCAGGTGTTAAGTTTGCCCGTTCAGAAGGCATTATTCCGGCCCCTGAGTCCACCCATGCCATTGCGCAGGTGATCCGTGAAGCGGAGCAAGCCAAACGGGAAGGCAAAAAGAAAACAATACTGTTTAATCTTTCGGGTCATGGCCTGGTGGATATGGCGGCATATGATCAGTATTTTGCCGGTCAACTTGAGGATTTCAGTGTAACACAAGAGGAGATTGAGGAGAGTATTGCGAAACTGGCGGTGTTGACAGCTTAATTGGGGTTTAGTAAGAAAATGATTTGAAACGTCAGAGTGATCCGCCGGCCGGCGGATCGCTTTGATACATTTTTTAATTTATTAATGGCTAAAGCCTTTTGGTTTTATAATGATAAACCGGGCTAAAGCCCGGTTGAAAAGTAAGCTAGATTCAAAGATTCAATCATTCAGACTTTCTTATTCGTCGGATCCTTTTTTTGATTTTAATATATTTAATTGTGAGATCTTTTTAATTTGATTGCATCGGGCTTCAGCCCGATGTACAATTAATAAGCTCGTCCTGGCTTTAGCCATTAATCAATAATTATTATGACTGCACCTTATCCAAAGACCTCAATCGCTCCAACAAAGGCGGATGCGAATAATAAAAAAACACATAGGCCGGATGCGGACGCAGATTACTCAGGTGATTCACCGAAAGTTTCTTAAGGGCATCCTGTAAGGGTTTTGAACTATAATTTTCGCCGGCATAACGATCAGCAGCAAATTCATTCTTACGTGAGATCACATTCATGATCAATCCAAGCACCAGTGAAATAGGGCCATAAAGCAAACCAAAAGTAAGGATCGACATATGAAAACTGATCTCCTTTGCACCCAAAGCTCCTGAAAGCACCGGGTCACCCAGAAACAGTGACAATATATACAGCATAATTCCCATTTGTACGATGGATAAAATGGTTCCCGTTAGGGTATGTTTTTTCTTGTAATGACCGATTTCATGCGCCAGCACACTCACCAGTTCTTCATCTGTATGGTCTTTTATGAGTGTATCAAACAGAACAATTCGCTTTTTCGCACCCAATCCGGTAAAATAAGCATTGGCTTTGGTGGAACGTTTGGAGCCGTCCATCACAAAAATATTCTGCAACTTAAATCCAACTTGCATAGCAAACGCCTCAATTTTTGAACGGAGTGATCCATCCTCCAAAGGTTCCTGTTTATTGAATAGGGGTACAATAATATTGCTGTAAAACATGGTCATAAAGATGGTAAATCCACTGATAACACCCCAGGCAATCAGCCAGAACCACTCCCCTGTTGATTCATAAATCCAGATGATGAGCGCCATTAATCCTCCCCCGATGATTGCCGCCAGCAGCCAGCCTTTTAATTTATCGAGGATGAAAGTTCTTGGTGTGGTTTTATTAAATCCGAATTTTTCTTCGATCACAAAGGTGCTGTAAATGGAAAGCGGAGTGGATAAAATATCAGCAGCAAATCCTAAAATCCCGAAAAAGAGCAAAGCCATCAGGATAGGGTTTTGGGTGTATCCTCTTACAAAATCATCCAGCCACGCAAATACGCCAAAGAAAAGAATGGCAAGCATAACAATTAAACTTAAGGTGCTGGTGAAAAATGAAAAACGGGATTTCACTTTGTCATATTCCTGCGACTCACGGTATTTTTCAGCGTCGTATATGCCGGCAAGTTCTGCGGGCAGGTCGTTTGAACGGCGCGTTCCGTTGAGATAATCGAGTAAACGCTCAAGCAGGTAGTCAAAAATAATAATGACTATAATGATATTAAAAACAAGCTGTTCCATCCATTTCAGAATTTGTAACTTTTAACCAAACAAATCTATTGCTTGTTCATTGCGGCGAAATACTTTTTAGTTTCATTTACCACAACCGACGAAAGCAATAGTAAAGCGATAAGGTTGGGAATGGTCATAAAGGTGATCACCATATCCACAAAATGCCACACCAGGTCGAGCCCCCAAATGGCACCCAGAAAAACAAATGCACCATAAACATAACCGTATGGTTTAATATATTTTTCACCGAATAAATAGTTCACCGCCCGGCTTCCGTAATACGACCAGCTGATGATCGTTGAAAAAGCAAACATCATCAGTCCGCCGGCCACAATATGTTTACCAATTCCCTCAATCCCTATTTTGCTTAATCCTGTTTCCATGGCTAAGGTAGTCATCCTAACCCCTTCCTTGTCCAGTTCCCACGCACCGGTAAGGATGATCATAAGGGCTGTGAGTGTACAAATTATAATGGTATCAACGAGAGGTTCGAGTGAGGCAACTAATCCTTCCCTTGCCGGCCATTCGGTTTTAGCTGCCGCATGGGCTATGGGTGCCGAACCCTGTCCTGCCTCATTGGAAAACAATCCACGGCGAACACCCATTAAGAGAGTCATTAAAAAAGCTGAACCAAAAAACCCTCCGGCTGCAGCTTTCCCGGTAAACGCATCGGCAAAGATCACGGTGAAGGCATACGGGATGCGGTCATATTCCAATGCTATAATAAGGATGGCACTTAAAAAATAAACAATGGCCATAAATGGAACCAACCGCGAGGTAACCTCAGCTATTCTCTTTATTCCCCCTACAATAACCAGCAATGATAAAAGCGCTATGATGCCTCCCGAAATGTACTTGTTGATGTGGTATGTTCCCAGCAATGCCTCCGACATCGAGTTTGACTGTGCCATATTTCCTGTTCCGAGCGAACATAAAATTGCAGCCACAGCAAAAATAACAGCCATAACTTTGGCGAGTCCGCCCAGTTTGTTTTTTAGCCCGTGTTCCATGTAATACATGGGTCCGCCTGAAACGGAACCATCCGAATTGAATCTCCTGAATTTATGAGATAGGGTGCATTCGCTATATTTAAGTATCATTCCTAAAAACCCGGTTACCCACATCCAGAAGATAGCTCCCGGACCACCCCAACCAATGGCTAAAGCAACTCCCACAATGTTTCCGGTTCCAACTGTAGCTGAAAGAGCAGTGGTCAGAGCTTTAAAGTGATTTACATCTCCCTTGTCTTCATCCCGGTCGTATTTTCCGGCCACTACCAAAATACTGTGGCGCAGTTTGGTTATGTTTAAAAATCTCAGTTTGAAAATGAAATACAATCCGGTTGGGATAAGCATTAGCAAAACCGCAAATCCACCAATGTAATCGTTATACCAAACCATTAGTGAATCAATCTTTTCAAGAATACCCATGTGAGAAAATTTTTATTAAAAGACCAGCTAATTTAAACAAAGTTGATATAATTGCCCTGAACCAAATCATGGCAGATTGCTTTATTTATTGTGACGATATTTTATCACAGTAATATTTTCACGGGTGATCAATCCCTCCTGAACCGCTTCATCCAAAAACGGAATGATCAGATCAATGCGATCGGCTTCATCCACAATTTCAATAACGATGGGAAGATCCTCTGAAAGGCGCAATACCTTGGTAGTATGAATCCGGCTTGCGGCGCCATATCCCATTGATCCGCGAAAAACAGTAGCTCCGGCAAGGTTTATTTCACGGGCTTTCTTTACGATTTCCTCATAAAGAGGACGACCCTGCCAGGTGTCGTTTTCGCCAATGTAAATCCGGAGCGCCTGCCCGATAACTGGAAATTTCATATGGTTTATTTTAAGTTCACAATTAAAAAACGAATGAGAAAATATCCGGCAAAAACCGCAGCAATAGCAAGCAGATTATTTGCCAGTAAATTAATGATTGCCATTTTGGTATCACCCGACCTGAATAAATTCATGCTTTCAAGCGCATAGGTTGAAAAGGTAGTATAACCGCCTAAAAGTCCTACAAAAATGAACATTCGCATATTGGGCGAAATTCCCTTTTGTTCGAACAAACCCCACAAAAATCCAATTATCAAAGCCCCGGTGGCATTCACCATGAGTGTTCCCCACGGAAACAATCCGCTGATGTATTTATGTGTAAGGCCAGATATTCCATATCTTAACAGAGAGCCCAGGGCACCTCCGGCCAGCAGGTAAACTATTTTCAACATTTATTGAAATTTATTGATTGACACAATAACTTGTGTAAAAACAAGTTATTTACAATTGTTAAAGCAAGCAGTATTTGAAGCATGGAAATTAGCTTAAACCAACAAGTACTTTTATATCATACAAATTACGTTAAAATTACAAGCAATATCGAATTTATAAAATCGTTACTTTTGCACAAATTTTCAAAAATCTAATCTTATTAAAACATTCATGAAGCGACTATTTCTTTTCTTATCCGGCACCCTCGTCTTTTTTAGTTGGGCAATGGCTCAAAATGTTGATGAGTGGAATGGGCAGCAGGCAACACAAAACACAATTACTACCGCCGTTCCATTCTTAAATATAGGACCTGATGCCCGCAGTGGTGGCATGGGAGAGCTTGGAGCAGCCACCGAACCCGACGCCATGTCGCAACACTGGAACCCGGCTAAATATCCGTTCATTGATAAACAAATGGGATTTTCAGTTTCATACAGTCCCTGGTTAAGAAAACTCGTTAATGATATTAATCTTGCCTATTTAAGTGGTTACGCCAAAATTGATGATCGGTCGGCGGTTTCAGCATCACTAAAATTTTTCTCACTGGGTGATATTACTTTCACCGATGAATTCGGAACTGTAATTGGAAATTTCCGCCCCAGTGAATTTGCTGTTGATGGAGGTTATTCCAGGAAATTTTCAGATAAATTATCCGGTGCAGTAGTGGGTAGGTTTATTTATTCAAACCTCACACAAGGCCAAACCGTACAGGGACAGTCAACCAAACCCGGCACTTCAGTAGCCGCTGATATTGCGATGTATTACACCAATGAAATTGAAGTTAACTGGTTAGAATCCTCAGAATTCAGTTTTGGCGTTAACTTATCAAACCTGGGTGCCAAAATATCTTATTCAAACGATGATACCGACCGCGACTTTATCCCTACCAATCTTCGGTTTGGACCATCATGGCTGATGAATATTGATGAATACAACAGCATTCGCCTTTCGATGGATATTAATAAATTGCTGGTTCCAACTCCTCCCATTTATGCAGTGGATTCAACAGGACAACCTATCCTGGATGATGCTGGAAATCCACAGATATATAAAGGAAAAGATCCTGATGTTTCGCCTGTTCAGGGAATGATTCAAAGCTGGTACGACGCACCGGATGGATTCAGCGAAGAGATCAAAGAGTTTATCTGGGTGGTTGGAGCTGAATACTGGTATGATAAACAATTTGCGATCAGGGCCGGTTATTTCCACGAAAGTGAAATGAAAGGTAACCGTAAGTTTTTTACCCTTGGAGCTGGATTGAGATACAATGTATTTGGTTTGGATTTTTCATACCTGATACCAACTGCTCAGCAAAATCCACTTCAAAACACCCTGCGTTTTACACTTACCTTCGACTTTGACGGATTTCAAAATCAATAACGATTGATTAAAATAATATAAACAAGGCCGGTATCAATTGATATTGGCCTTTTTTGTATTTTCATTGAACCAAAGTAAGGTACTTGCGTATAAAATGCCAATACCTCTTAAAATAAACCCACAATGACGATTAAAGTTGGATTTGGATTCGATGTACACCAGTTAAAGGACGGCGCTGATCTTTGGATTGGCGGGGTAAAGATTCCTGCAGAAAAAGGAGCTGTAGGCCATTCAGATGCCGATGTTCTTATCCATGCAATTTGCGATGCACTTCTGGGAGCCATCAATCTCCGCGATATAGGGACCCATTTCCCCAATACGGATCCACGGTACAAAGGAATCAGCAGCCTTAAACTTTTACAGGAAGTTTGTACCAGGGTTATCGAGAATGGCTATACCGTTAATAACATCGACACAACGGTAAGTCTTGAAGACCCCAAAATTTCAGAGTACATCCCCCAAATGAAGGAAAAACTGGCTGAAGCTTCCTGTCTTACTATTGGAGATATCTCAATAAAAGCTACTACTACCGAGAAGTTAGGATTTACCGGACGCAAGGAAGGTATCGCAGCTTATTGTGTTGCATTGGTTAAAAAGGTAGCCTGATCATTTCACCCTGAAATCCAGCATTTTTTTATCCTCGATATACCCAACGAGATGATCGTTTATTTTAACAGGGCCAACACCGGCAGGAGTTCCGGTAAAAATCAGATCACCCATTTTTAGTGTTACAAATTGCGACAGATAGGAAATAATATGATCCACTGAAAAGATCATCAGGGTAGAACTGCCATCCTGCACCTTTACGCCATTTAATTCAAGGTAAAAACGAATGTCATCTTTATGCTGCAATTCATCAAGTTTGATAAATTTACTTATAGGTGCCGAATGATCAAAAGCCTTGGCAACCTCCCAGGGCAAGCCCTTTTCCTTGCACTTCGACTGAATATCACGGGCAGTAAAATCAATGCCTAAACCAATTTCATCATAATAGGTATGCGCAAATTTCTCCTGGATGTGTTTCCCGTTTTTACTGATCTTTATCACCAACTCCGTTTCATAATGGATATCCTTACTGAACTCAGGATAAAAAAAAGGGCGGTTTCTTATCACAAGGGAGGTATCGGGTTTCATAAAAAAAACGGGGGCCTCCGGCAAAGGGTTATTCAGTTCGCGGGCATGCTCTACATAATTCCGGCCAATGCAAATGATCTTCATAAATTGTTAATTAAAGGTGAAATTGGTGCAAAAATATCGATTAAAACAATGGTTTTGACCAAGATAAATTACCAACACCTGTTTGTTAAAACTTTTGTAAAAATCGGAAAATGGTGTTAATAAAAAAAATCGTTTTAAAATGGATGATACAACACTTATGTACCTACTTTTGAAACATGCAGGATCAAGAGAAACAACCAACCAAGCGTTCTGATGTCCAGAGCATTACAAAAAACAGGATACAGAAAAACAATCTTCAGATGGCCTTTTCTGAGCATGGTCGTGTACCACCTCAGGCAGTTGATCTGGAAGAAGCAGTTTTAGGAGCATTGATGCTGGAGCAAAATGCGCTCACAGCAGTGGTAGATATTTTAAAACCGGATGTGTTTTACAAGGAAGCTCATCAGGTAATTTATGCAGCTATTCATCGCCTTTTTGCCAAATCGGAACCCATTGATATTTTAACGGTTACCAATGAACTAAAATCATCCGGCGAACTGGAACTGATTGGTGGCGCTTATTATATTACCCAACTCACAAACCGTGTTGCATCTACCGCCAATATTGAATATCACGCAAGGATCATCAGTCAAAAATTCATTCAGCGGGAATTAATCAAACTCTCCTCTGAGATCATCAAAGATGCCTTTGAGGATACAACCGATGTATTTGATTTATTGGATAAAGCCGAGAAAAACCTTTTTGCTGTTAGCGAAACCAACTTCCGCAGGGATTATGACAGCATGCAGTCGCTGGTGCGTGAAGCCATTAAAGATATTGAATCAGCCCGTGATCATGAGGGCAACCTTCGCGGTGTGCCATCGGGCTTTACTGATGTTGACCGGATTACCGGCGGCTGGCAAAAATCAGATCTTGTGATCCTGGCCGCTCGACCGGGTATGGGAAAAACAGCCTTTGTACTCTCTATGGCTCGCAATATTGCCGTTGATTTTAACATTCCCTTGGCTATATTTTCATTGGAGATGTCGTCCATTCAGTTGGTAACCCGTTTAATCTCCAGCGAAACCCAGCTTTCGGCCGATAAACTAAAAAAAGGGAATCTGGAAAATTACGAGTGGGAACAACTTAATGCCAAGATTGGTAAACTGGTGGATGCTCCGCTGTTTATTGATGATACCCCTGCCCTATCCATTTTTGAGTTGCGCGCCAAATGCCGCCGTTTAAAAGCCCAACACGATATTCAAATGATCATCATCGACTATATTCAGTTGATGTCGACGGGTGGTGATAATAAAGGAAACCGTGAGCAGGAGATCAGTACCATTTCAAGGTCACTCAAGGCACTTGCCAAAGAATTGAATGTTCCGGTAATCACTCTTTCACAGTTGAACCGGTCGGTTGAAACCCGTGGTGGTTCAAAACGCCCCTTGCTTTCCGACCTTCGTGAATCTGGAGCCATCGAACAGGATGCCGACCTTGTGCTTTTTATTTATCGTCCGGAATATTATAAAATTGACCAGGATGAAGAAGGAAACTCAACACAGGGCCTGGCCGAGCTGATCATTGCCAAGCACAGAAATGGTGCCCTGGCTGATGTTAAAATGACCTTTATTGACCGGTTTGCAAAATTTACCGATTTCGACGGACCCGGTGGGTTTGAGTATCAGGGAGATATTTCGTCGGATTATGAATATCCGCAAGAAAACTCATATACCATTCCTTCAAGAATGGATGATATACCCGAGGACGATAATCCATTTTAATTAAACAGTATTTCTATTTTTGCGTTAACATTCATGGCTGGGAAATATACAGCCTGCGTAATCGTTTTAGCTGAAAGTTTTTTTGAATGAAAAAAATACTCCTATTCATATTTGTACTTTTCCTTTTCTTAAATACCAGGGCAGCCTACATTTTAATTCCGATGGACGAAACCCAGCAAAACCATCTGAAAGCTTATGGCATTGCATACTGGATTCTTGAAAAAGAGATAGAAATTGACTGGTTGCTGAATTACCGTGGTGGCAGCTTTATGTGTAAATATTATGATGTTATTGAACAGGAGTGTAAAATCCGGGGAGTGAGCTACCAGATAATAGCCGATGCACAATCCACAGCGATTTTATTAGAAATTTCGGACCCACAGGTAAATATGGACGCTGTGAAATTGCACAAAGCGCCTAAAATTGCGGTTTATTCACCCAAGAGCAAACAACCCTGGGACGATGCTGTAACCCTGGTTCTTACTTATGCTGAAATCCCTTACGATGTGGTTTACGACGAAGAGGTAATAAACATGAAGCTACCATTGTATGATTGGTTGCATTTACATCATGAAGATTTTACAGGACAATATGGAAAATTCTGGGCCCGTTACCGGGATGCCGACTGGTACCGGCAGGATGTGGCTTACAATGAAGAAATTGCACACAAACTGGGATTTAGCAAGGTATCGCAATGCAAACTGGCGGTGGCACAAAAAATCAGGGATTTTACGGCAGGAGGCGGTTACCTGTTTTCGATGTGCTCAGCCCCGGATAGTTATGATGTAGCGTTGGCAGCAGAAGGCGTGGATATCTGTGATTACATGTTTGATGGTGATCCGCCAGATCCGAATGCACAGGCTAAACTCGATTATTCCAAATGTTTTGCTTTCACTAATTTTACCATAAGCACCAATCCCTTTGAATACGAAATTTCTTCCATAGATGTTGATCCGCAGCAACGCCAAAGGATGGCCAATCCGCAAAATGATTATTTTTCATTGTTTGAGTTTTCGGCCAAGTGGGACCCGGTGCCAACCATGTTATGTCAGGATCATACGCAAGTGATCAAAGGATTCATGGGGCAAACCACTGCATTTCGCAAACAATATGTAAAACCCAATGTGCTGGTGATGGGCGAGAATAAATCACTTGGGGAGGTGCGTTACATCCATGGCGAATACGGCAAAGGCATGTGGACTTTCCTGGCAGGTCATGACCCGGAGGATTATCAGCATTTTGTGGGTGATCCACCAACCGATCTCAACCTACATCCGAACTCACCCGGTTTTCGCCTGATCCTGAATAATGTGTTGTTTCCAGCCGCGAAAAAGAAGAAGCAGAAGACCTAATTGGATCAATTAAGGATCATTTTCAAAAATGAATTTATTCAATTCAACTTCGTTAGTAGAAAAATATCCAGGACTTATTTTATAAATACTTCGAATTTTATCAGAATCGTAAAGATCATAAATTGATTGATTGAACATTGATATTGAAAGTTCATTTTGCTTTTTCCAGTTGAAATTATTTAAGGTTGCGAGTGCCTTAATATAATCCTTATAAGAAGTATGATCATTAAGTATCAGCAAAATTTTTTCATTTAAATCCCAACAATCTTCAAGAATTTTATCCAATTGATCAATCTCATAAATCTTTTGATTGATCAGAACATGGTTGGGTTCGGTAAATGCAATTCTAATTGTTGAATCATTTTTAATAATCCTTTTGTAGTACTCAATTGTAGGGTATAAAGGAGGTAATGGAACCTTTGGATCCGGGTAACTAAATTGATATGATGTATCTACATAACGTAACATGCCCAATCGGGCAATACCCAGATTACCAAGTGAGGGTGAATTACAGTTGTTTTGCCTAATCTGAACTACATAAAACCGCTGGAAGATTCTCATTTTAAATAGCTCCAAATCTACAATTTCAAGTGCGGACATAGGCACATTTTCATCAACGAACAACCGGGGTCTTATTAGTCTTTGCTCCGCTATATCATACAAACTTCGGATCAATTTTAATCTCTTTTCCAAATTGGATTGATCAACCTCAGCATTGTTAATGTAATACTTGTACGAACCAGGGTTGCTTTTATCAGGAATGATATAAATATCAAAAGTCAGTGAAAATTTAGCAATTTTATTGGGTCGCATTAACTTAACCTGAGGAATAGTAACGGCCACCTGGGTTTGTTTAACTTTTTCAAAGTAGTTTTGGAATTTTAACGGGACATAGAAGGCAAAAATTGAGGCTAATAAAACCAATACAAGAAAATGACCCAGTATATATTTCAGCTTTGTTTTAAAAACTATTATAAAACGGTTCCATAAATTGAAGAAAAGGAACAATAGGATCAATACAGGTAAAAAGATATAATCCGCAATAAACTCGAAACAATAATGTGCATTGAAAGACCCGAAAACGACCCACATATAAACTGTAAAGGCAAAAACGACATATAAAACGGCCCAGAAAACGCCCCTGACATATTCAATTATACTTTGTGTGTTTTTACTATATTTTTGCCTCCGTTTTACAGGTTTAGAGAACCAAATCTCCAACATAAAAAGCGAGCCAAATACAACTGACAAATAAGCGATTAGGAAATTCAACAAATAATATTGCTTCGCTGAGACCTGCCAGTTTTCGTTACTAAAAATCAATCTGAATAGTTGCAACGACTCTTTTAAACTCACCGCAAAAACATAAAACACAAATGAAAAAACCAGGAAAACTGCAATTCCGATCCACTTCCTATTTTTATCAAGAAGTTGAAAACTGAAGGTCGGTTTTAGTTCGAATTTTTCCAAGACTCCAAATCTGTAGCCAAGATACTAAAAAAGGCTGTCCAAAAAATGAACAGCCTTTAAGTCATAATAATTCTAAAATATTAGGCATTCAGCTTTTTAATCAGATTTAAAGCACTTCCTACCCTGAACCATTCTATTTGGTTGCTATTGTAAGTGTGATTCGCTTTAAATTCATCCTTTGAGCCGTCACTGTGATTAAGCACAACAGTTAAAGGTTTGCCTTCACTAAAATCCGTCAGTCCCAAAATATCAATTGTATCATCTTCCCTCACCTTATCATAGTCAGCCGGGTTAGCAAATGTAAGTCCCAGCATGCCCTGCTTTTTAAGGTTGGTTTCGTGAATGCGGGCAAATGATTTTACCAAAACCACTTTTACACCCAGGTGGCGGGGCTCCATGGCAGCATGTTCGCGTGACGAACCTTCACCATAATTTTCGTCACCTATTACAATCGTTCCCATTCCGTTGGCTTTATAAGTACGGGCAGTATCAGGCACAGGTTCATATTTTCCATTCAGTTCATTTTTCACTGAATTGGTTTGATCATTGAAATAATTTACTGCCCCTATGAGCATGTTATTTGAAATATTATCAAGATGACCACGGTAACGTAACCAGGGGCCTGCCATCGAAATATGGTCGGTGGTACATTTTCCTTTGGCTTTAATCAGCAGTTTTAAACCTTTATAATTATCGCCATTCCAGGGTTCAAAAGGTGTTAAAATCTGCAACCGATCTGAATCAGTTTTAACAATTACCTCAACCGCTGAGCCATCTTCGGCCGGAGCCTGATATCCATTGTCTTCCACATCAAATCCCTGAGGCGGAAAATCGATTCCTTTGGGCTCATCCAGTTTTACTTTTTCACCCTTTTCATTAACAAGATAATCCGTCATTGGATTAAAAGTGAGGTCGCCGGCTATAGCAAATGCAGTAGTGATTTCCGGTGAAGCCACAAATCCATGTGTATTTGGGTTACCATCATTTCGTTTAGCAAAATTCCTGTTAAATGAAGTCATGATTGAATTTTTCTTCCCTTTGTCCGCATTATGCCTTGCCCATTGACCGATACAAGGGCCACATGCATTAGCAAGAACAATTCCGCCAATTTTTTCAAAAACATCCAGATAACCATCACGCTCCACCGTATACCTAACCTGTTCCGATCCGGGGGTAACCGTAAATTCACCCTTGACCTTCAGGTTTTTATCAATGGCCTGCTGTGCAACAGAGGCTGCTCTTGTAATATCCTCATACGAACTATTGGTACACGAACCGATCAATCCAACTTCCAGTTCCTGAGGCCAGTCATTTTTCCTTACGGCATCAGCAAACTCAGAAAGCGAATGTGCACGATCAGGAGTGAAAGGACCATTGATATGGGGTTCCAGTTCAGAAAGGTTAATTTCAATTACCTGGTCGAAATATTTTTCAGGATTGGCATATACTTCAGGGTCACCAGTCAGGTGTTCTTTAATTTTATCGGCTTCATCAGCTACTTCGGCACGTTTTGTTCCGCGAAGATATTCCGCCATTTTAGCATCATATCCAAAAACAGAAGTGGTTGCTCCAATTTCAGCCCCCATATTACAAATAGTACCTTTCCCGGTACAACTTATATTTCCGGCACCTTCGCCAAAATATTCAACAATTGCTCCGGTTCCCCCCTTAACGGTGAGGATACCTGCAACCTTAAGGATCACATCCTTGGCTGAGGCCCAGCCACTCAATTTGCCGGTAAGTTTAACACCGATCAATTTAGGGAATTTAAGTTCCCAGGGCATTCCGGCCATCACATCCACAGCATCAGCACCACCTACTCCAATAGCGATCATACCTAAACCACCGGCATTTACTGTGTGCGAATCGGTTCCAATCATCATTCCACCCGGAAATGCATAATTTTCGAGCACCACCTGATGGATAATCCCTGCTCCCGGCTTCCAAAATCCGATACCGTATTTATTTGAAACTGAAGCTAAAAAGTCATATACTTCATTATTGTTAACAAGGGCCGTTTTTAAATCTTCACTGGCGCCAACCTTTGCCTGGATCAAATGATCACAATGCACCGTAGAAGGAACAGCAACTTTGCTTTTACCGGCTTGCATAAACTGCAACAAAGCCATTTGTGCCGTTGCATCCTGCATGGCAACCCGGTCAGGATTAAAATCTACATACGACTTTCCCCTTACAAAAGCCGTTGACGGCTCACCTTCATCCAGGTGACTGTATAATATTTTCTCGGAAAGTGTAAGCGGTTGGTTAGTAACCTTGCGGGCTGCTTCAATACGCCGGGCCATTCTTGCATAAACACCCTTAATCATTTCTAAATCAAAAACCATAGGAAAATTTTTAAGAATTTTTTATTCATCCTAGTGCAAAACCCAATAAAATGAATATTAAATATTTTAACTAACAGGATCAAAGCTTTTTACCTGTTTTTTTGGGTTTGCAAAGATAGCGCTTTTTAATAAGAAACTCTAATAGTTATTGAGTTCATAAATAAAAAATATGAATGTAAGTTTCTTGAAAAGATAGCACCTGTCATGATTTCCAAAAGAAATATGGTGATTTATGTATATAACTTTTTTGATTTCATAAAATTTATTTAATTTAGCCTCATTAACCATTTTAAAAAAGCAAGTTTATTAGAATTTTGGCAAGTCATTAATTGGCCATTCTCAGGTATCTAAATTGCTTTTTAACATTAGGACTTAAAATAATAATTACCGTTCGGCAGAACGAAAGGAAATAATATGGTACTATATAATTATAAAAACATTATATGGCTCTTAACTAAATTTATTTCATAAAGCTCTTATTCAATCAATTAACAATAAAATTACACAAAAAATGAAAAACTCTCTACTTAGTTTCAGATTTAAAATGACGTCGGCACTGATAATTATTACGGCGATTGTTTTAAATGTAAATGGACAAAAGACTGGAGCATCATCTCAAGTTTATGATGATAATCCAAACCGGGATCAGATACCACAATGGTATTTGGAACAGATCCAGGGCTCAACAAAAGCTCCTTCGGTTGTGGTTACTGACGCTGATAATTTTGATAATTTCTATCTAGGAGTTGATTTTGCAGAAAGCCATATCAGTGTTAATCCAACCGACCCCACAGAATTTTTTACAACATACAATACAGATGCAACCCATAGCACACAGGATGGTCACGATTGGAACAATGCAACTGCTGTTTCCTGGGGAACAACCATTCGGGGTGATGTATTATCTGCTTATGACGGATACGGAAGGCTCTATTATGAAAACATGTACGGATCCCCAAGCATTCTTGGTTGTTTAGTTGCCAGATCAACAAACAATGGCGCTTCGTGGTCATCACCGGTTACCGCAATTTCAGGAGTAGATAAAAACTGGATGGCAGTTGATCAATCAACCGGAGGACCTTATTCAGGGTATTTATATACCGTTATGACCACGAGTTCGGGCGGCGCTTTTGCACGAAGTACAAATAACGGCGTAAGCTTCTCAACTACATTTACCCCTTCCACTCAATCTCTACCGGGGATGATGGTTTGCGTTGGGCCAAATGGAACAACTGATGGAGGCTCAGTATATGTTGTTACCAATGGGGGTAGTTCCACTGCTTCAACTTATACATTTTACAGATCAACCAATGGTGGGGCTTCATTTTCACTCATGTCCTCCCAAAACTTCGCAGGTTATGTTGGAACCTGGGTAAATAGCAGGCATTCGGTAGAAAATATGCGTACAAGGCCTTATCCTTTCATTGCTGCTGATAATAGCGATGGTCCTTACAGGGGAAGGTTATACCTTGTTTATGCTTCTAATACACCCGCCGGAAGCGGTAATTACCCAAGCATTTGGTGCAGATATTCTACCAATGGTGGGACAACCTGGTCAAGCGCATATCGTGTTAATGATGATACGGATTATTTAACCAATCATCATTGGGCGCCGGCCATTTGGTGCGATGCTGTTACGGGAAGATTGTATATTCACTGGATGGATACAAGGGGAGATTCAGGTGACGATGAAGCATTGATTTATGCTACATATTCTGATAATGGTGGTACTTCATTTGCTACTAACCAGGCTATCTCCAATGAAAAAATGCTGATCAATTGCACCACTTGTGGTGGTGGCGGAACACCACGTTACCAGGGTGACTACACGTCCATCGTTTCGCATGGTGGAGTTTCAATGTCGGCCTGGTCCGATTTCAGGGATGGAACCTTTGCAAGTTATACGGCTTACTTCCCTGATTATGCAATGGCTGTAAGCCCGCCAAGTAAAAGTCCGGAAGGAGCTAATATAATAACTGCTGAAGTTCCGGATGTAAAACTTTATACAGATGATGTAATTTTTTCAGCGACTGTGCAAACTCCAGCTTCCGGTTCTTTCATCGTAAACTTCCCATCAGGAAATACCTTAAGCTCATTTCCGGGATCAGTTCCTATCGAAATTGTGGATGTGAATGTACCAGCCGGAACATATACCGTAACTGTAACGGGTGAAGGCCCTGATGGCACACCCGTTCACAAAAGAGAAGTTGATATTACGGTTGCGGCTTCCGGACCAAATACATGGACCGGAGCTTTTAACACTTACTGGCATAATTCCAATAACTGGTCTGCAGGGCATATACCTTTGGCTGGCGAGGATGTGTTATTAACTAATTCAGGCTGGCAGCCAATCCGGGTTAACTTTTACAGCGAAAGCTGCAATAGCCTCACCATTAACCCCGGAGTTGAAATGGAAGTTTATGGCTACACTCTTGATGTAGCTGGTGAACTTGAAAACAACGGAACCATCAAATTTTTAGATGCTTCAGGGATTGTAAATACAGGAGGATTTACCAATGCAGCCGGGTCAGTAGAAATGACTAATGGCTCTTTCAATGTAACTGAGCTTACTGATCCCGGATTAAATGGAACATGGATTGTAAATGGTGGTAGTATTGTATTAAACCAAACAACTGGATACCCTGATATTAGTGCAAACCTGACCATGACAAATGGTTCTTTAAAAATCAGTGACCCCACTAGTTCATGTATATTTGGATATGGCGGATCAGCAACGCTTAACCTTTCCGGCGGGATTTTGGATATTGTCTCTACAGGCATTACCATTAGTTCATCGTATTCAGTTACTGAAAATATTTCCGGAGGGACAATCCGGACAACAGGCTACCTGAATATTTCAAATGCCGGTTTCACTCCTATAGGAGGAACAATTGAGCTTTATGGTTCAAATGATAAGTATGTTACTCAAAGTAATGGAAGTATTTATAATCTCACATTTGATGCTGCCGGAGCTAAATCTTCAGCACTAATTCCGGAAATCAGTAAGGACAGGGATGGGAATATCATTAAAGCGCCACTATCGAATACATTATATTTAACTACCGATGTAACAGTTAACGGAGACCTGAATTTGTTAAGCGGCACATTCTATCCCAATGGACATACGCTCACGACATTAGCAGACTTTTATGTTTATGGTACTTTTTTAATGAATAATGCTGCGGATGTAGTTAATATTGGAACTAGCTATGGTGCGTTATATCTTCTTAATGGATCAACGACCCTTTTAACTGACGGTGAGCTCAACATGTATTATGCAATATTTAGTGATCCTGGGGCTTCTTTAAGTGCGTTAACTCCCAACGTAATAAATTTTGTAAATGGAGCAAGCGCATACGGAATGCTGCTTTTGGAACCCGCCAGCCTTGCAACTGTTAATTTTAACAGTACTGTAGGTACCGGTTACCTGCAAGAATGTGTTGACCTTACAATTAATAATTTTAATCAGGCTGCTGGTACATCCGCTTATTTTTATGGGGGCTCAAATGTTGAAATAAATAACTTTACCCAGGGAGCATCAAGTTATCTGGGTTTCTATGGTACATCCAGTGCAAGCAGTGTTTCTGTGAATCCAGGACTCCAAAGTTCCAATTTTTCCTCGCTGAAAGGAATTTCTTCACCTGATGCTGTTCCGGCAGTTGTATTTAACAGCAATGTATTGATCAATGGTATATTCGAAGTACCATTAGGTTCTGTTACAGCACATGGATTATTTGAATCGGCTACAGGTAGTGAAATTAATGTATCCGGAGGCTCTATACTTTGTGATTTTTCATTGGGATCAGGCTGGAATGCATTGGTTGGACTTACAGCACTTTCAAGCGGAAGCCTATCATTTAATGATGCCAGTTTACAAATTTACAATTCCATTATCACCGGTGGCTTATTGGAAGTAGGTAGGTCGTTATACGCAGTTGGATCAGGAGTATTTACACCATCTGGTGGCACGGTTGCCTTTGTGGGAGGTAGTTCCTCAGGTAACTATTGCCGGGTTAATGCGAGCAATGGCAACTATTTTAATGATTTGGAAGTGAATCGCTCCAATTCCTATGCATTTTACACCGGCACACCTGTGCAAATAAACGGAGACTTCACGATCAATTCAGGCTCAATAAGTGGTGGAAACAATGAAATAACTGTTGGCGGAGCATGGACCAATAATGTTGGCACCAGTGGCTTTAGTCCGGCTACATCTACTGTAGTATTTAACCAAAGTGGTTTAATACAGTACGTATATGGTAACAATGAATTTTATAATGTTCGCCAGGACTACAATGCCCCCGGATCCAATCTTCAGTTTATTGATATGAATAATGTGCAAATGGATATGGTGCTGAATCATTTTACATGGATTAATGATGTGTTTAATGTTCAGGGAACACTGGATCTTAGCAATACAGCTTCAAAATTCACAGCTAACAATGGTGGTGTTGGAACAATTACTAACCTCATTCAAGGTGGTATTATGTTTGCCAATGGAGGCGATATTGATATTCTTGATGTTGCCGAGCCGGGTATATATGGAACGTTAACAGTTAAACTCGGAGGTACCTTAAATTATTTCCAGGATGCTAGCCAATATCCTGATATCAATGCTAGCATCGAAATTGTTGATGGAACTTTGAGTGTTAGTGGTGGAACCGCTGGATGTGTTATGGGATATGACGCACCCGCAAGTTTGACTATGTCAGGTGGTGAATTCAGTATTTTAGGAAATAATGTTTCTTTGGATGCTGTTGATTTTACTGAAAATATCACGGGTGGAACCATTATTGTTGATCAGGGATTTTTTGCTTCTAGTCCTGCCTTTACTCCAACAGGAGGAACACTTCGAATGATCGGTGGATATGATGGCAATTTAGCAAACGACGTTGGTGCCAATTTCTTTAATGTCATCATTGATAAAACAGGTGCTAAAGGCAGTACCACACAGTATAAAGATAGGGAAGGAAACCTTATTGAAGCAATAATGGCTAATACCATAACACTTGCCAGTAATATTGATGTTTTTGGGACATTTACCATGGATAATGGTACTTTTGATATGAACGGCTATACTATGAATGTTGACGGAAATATCAATATTAATGATGGTGGTCATTTCATGGCTTCAAGTGGCTCTCAGCTCGCAATTGGCTCAGGAGCAATATTATATGTTAATAGTAATGGCTATTTTGGAATCAATAGTGCCACTGTAACGCATCATACTTCAGGGTATTATGGATTTAGGGTTGGAACTGACGGTACTATCGGAGCACAAAACTCAACTTTTGAGTACATGGATTTCCTGGGAGTTTATCTTTTGCCAGGTAGCCTGGTGGAATCAACAGCAAGCTTTGATGGCTGTACTTTCCGGCAGGGACAAGCTGCCGGTGGATCATCATTGATAACCCTTAATGGTGATCATTATTTTACAGCCAATAATGTAAATTTCCCAACCAATACCTGGGGAAGCTCATATAATGTTTGGAAATCGCCAGGTACCGGTGGTGGAGTTAACTTTGTAAATGCATTCGGTGGATTTGATGGTCAGGCATTCGAGTGGGATCCTGAAAGTCGCGTTGGTTGGACCGATGGAAATCTTTCCCTGGATATAAATGTAATGCTGGAAGGACCGTATAATAGCGGAACCGGACTAATGAGTACAGCTCTACTTACCGGTGGTTATATTCCATTGAACCAACCATTCAACCCCAGCCTCCCTTATTATGGTAATGCTTCACCAGATTGGTTGTATGCAGGTTCGGAATCGGTAGGCAGTATCCCAGCTAACGTGGTAGATTGGGTATATGTGCAACTTCGTGATGCAAGCGCTGCAGCTGATGCATCCTCAGCAACCATACTTGATGAGAAAGCCGCATTCCTCCTGAACAATGGTGATATTGTGGATTTAGATGGCGTTAGTCCGCTTTCTTTCACTGGTGCTTCATTTTCAAGTAACCTGTTTGTAGTAGTGTATCAGCGCAACCACCTTGGTGTTATGTCAAACTATCCTTTGATAGAGGGTGGCGGAACATTCACTTATGGTTTCTCATCAGCTGTTGATAGGGCTTATGGCGGAGCTAACGGCCATAAACTTATTGATACCGGCGTTTGGGGGATGATCAGTTCTGATGGAAATGCGAATGGATTGATTCAAAATACTGATGAAACAGCCGTTTGGAAAACTGATCTTGGTAATTCAGGATATCTTGGAGGCGACTTCGACCTGAACGGATTGACACAAAACACCGACGAAACAAATTACTGGAAAGTAAATTTGGGAGGCGGAGGTCAGGTACCGGCCAAATCAAATGAAGGATATCAATCACAAATTCCAAAATAATTTTTTAATTATTTAATTTTAAAAACTCCGGTTAAAATTAGCCGGAGTTTTTTTTTGACATATGCGAAAATATTGAATATATAAACCTTACCCAATTCAGTTTGAAAAAACGCTTACAATCGAATAAAAAATCATTGAATTTTGAGCCGCTTTTCACTATCTATTTTTATGCTATATAAAATATAATCAGCACTTTACAAAACCATTTCAACATGTTAACCGTTTAACAGAAACAACTGTTAACTAAAGCTGGAAATGAACCGTGTTCAAATATTTTTTCTGATCGTTTTCCAAATTCCGGTATATATTTTTGCCGAAGAACTTAAACCAGATTATTATGCTTTACATAAAGTGGACAGCCTGGAAGCGATCGTTTATACCACTCCTATAAACAATGAATCAAAAGAGAAACTGATAAAATCATGTTTTCATCTTTTACAGGTTTACGAAAGTTTACCTGAACAAAAGCAAATTGAATCCGCAACAAGATTGCAAATGGTGACCGATAAAATCAATAATAACAACCTTACCATTGAGCTTCTTAAAATCCTAGCAAATGCCTATTATAATCTCAATAACAATGAGGAAGCGATAGAAATTAACTATAAACTGTTTAACCTGTACGGCATTCAAAATGATGAAATTAACAAGGCAAATGCACTCATGAACATAGGGCATAATTACTACAGTCAGAATAAATATTTTAAGGCCAAGGATTATTATGAACGCGCACTAACTGATTTTAAAAAGAATCAGTACTTCACCGGGGTTGCTGAGTCATTACAGCGTATTGCACTGATATTAAGCCATTGGGGTGAATACGATGATGCATTAAATTATAATTTTGAAGCCCTGAATTTTTGGAAAGAAATTGGCGATATTCTGCAAATTGCCAATGTGAACTTTAATATTGGAACTATTTACCAGGAATTGGGAGATTTAAACAGGGCAAAGGACTGTTTTCATAAAAGTTTGAATCTTTACCAGGAACTTAATAGCACCATTGAATTGGTAAAAACAACTTCACATATTGGGGATATTTATCTCCAGCGAAAACAATATGATGATGCACTTGAATATTACACCCGCGCCGAATTTATTGGTAAAAGTGCCAATAGCAAGAAAGTAAATGCTGAAACGGCTTTCAATATTGGTAAAGCATTGAACCTGAAAGGAGATTATTATCGGGCCATCGATTACCAGCGACTTGCATTGGCTCTGAACGAAGAGTTAGACGACAATAAAGCTCTTTCGGAGAATTATGCTGAGCTGGGCATTGTTTACCTGAACTATCAGCGGTACGATAAAGCCTTGTATTATTTTGATAAGGGACTTGAAATTAGTTTGAGTATTAATTACAAATTTCAAAACAACATTTATTATAAAAACCTCGCTCAGGTTCATGCAATTCTGGGAAATTACGAAGAGGCCTATAGAAACTATAAATTATATATTGAAGGCAGAGACCAGATTTCGACAGAGGAGGCAAAACAGAAAACTGCCGAGTTGCAAGCCAAATATCAGTTAACCATTAAAGAAAAAGAAAATGAGCGGCTACGGCACAATGAGCAGCTCCATCGGGCACAAATTAAAAATCAATGGTTACTGATTGGTTCAGTGGCTACAGTATTGATCTTTTTAATGATCATGGCTGTGATTTTTCGTCGCAGATATAAAATGAACCGCAAGCTCAATGTTCAACTTTCTTTAAAAAATAATGAAATTGAAAATCATCGCTGTAAAGTTGAGCACCTTAATACCGACCTGAAAGAAGCCAATGCCGCCAAAGACCGGTTTTTCTCAATTATTGCACATGACCTTAAAAACCCATTTAACTCTTTAATGGGCCTTGTTGATCTGCTGATTGAAGAATATAACTCTTTTGATAAAAATGAACAAATGGAGTTTCTGCACCAAATAAAATCTTCATCTGATAAAATATATGCCTTGCTTCAGAACCTGCTGATGTGGGGCAGTAATCAGCTTGGTAAAACACGCGTTGTTAAAGAAAAAATCGATCTGCATAAAATTGCAACCGAGGTTTGTACCCTGGTGAAATCATTGTCTGACAATAAAAACATCGATCTGCTGATGAAGATTCACCCCCAAACTTATGCCTGGGCCGATAAAAACATGGTTTCAACAATTTTGCTCAACCTTGTTACCAATGCCATAAAATTTACACACCAGAACGGAACTGTTGAACTTCAGGCATTCAAAAGGGAAAACCACCTGGAAATAATGGTAGCGGATAGTGGTGTCGGAATTCCTGCTAAAAACCTTGAAAAGCTTTTTAAAATAGATTCACCGTGCCAAAGCCATGGTACTGAAAATGAAAAAGGAACTGGCCTTGGGCTAATTCTTTGCAAAGAATTTGTTCAGAAAAACAACGGACGAATATGGGCCGAAAGCATTGAAGGAAGTGGAAGTTGGTTCTATTTTTCATTGCCACTTAACAATGAACCTACCGCTGAAGAGGTACTAAAACCATTGCCGATTCAAAATTTCAGTCAATTAAACTCAATTGGATAACAGGAATTTCTCGGTTAAAGCAATATAAATCTTATTGGCATATTGAACTGAACCCTCACCGGAATATTACGCTGCCGCCCCGGAATCCATTTTGGCATTTCAGATACTACCCTCAATGCTTCTTCATCACATCCACCTCCGATTCCCCTTAAAATCCGAATATTAGATATTTGCCCATCCTTTTCAACTACAAAACTCACATAAACTGCTCCTGAAATACCAGCTTCGCGAGCCAAAGTTGGGTACTGCAAATTTTCGGACAGATATCGAAGTCGTGCCACCTCTCCTCCCGGAAACTCAGGCATTGACTCCACCACAACGAATACAGGCTCCTCTTCTTCTTCCTCATCCTCCTGTTCAATAATAGCAGGGGGAATCCATTCCTGTACAACTGTTTCCTGGTTAGCCTCCACATCTACTTCGATATCGGTAGTAACTTCCGTTTCATTTTCCACAATTTCGATGATAGTGGATTGTACATTGCTCCTGGGAGGGGGTATTTCGGGTGGCTTTTGAATGGTTATTTCCCCCATTTCTTCCATATCATTGCTTGTGTATAGTTGCTGTAAATCAGTATCATCAGCCTTATAACTTCTGAACTCAAATCCTAAAAGAACAATGACAAGAGAAATAATTAAACCGACTTCAAAGTAAATGGGCCTGCGTGCCTCATTGTTATTTTGTACAGAAGATATGGTTTTCATGACTCAATATATTAGTAGATTTTATGATTTCAACAAAATCAACTTCACCACTAAACAATTGATATATAAACGTTTTTTAAATTCATATTGATATATTATAGATATATTATTTATGATCAAAGTAAAAATTTCTGTATTTCGTAATTACTTAATTTTGCAAGCTTATAATTAAAGAATTTGGAGTTAAAATCGAAAGGCATCAGGGCTTCATTGCGAAATATAATTGCCTGGAGCTATAAACCATTTCGCAGGTACATTCCTCCTGAAACCTACAGGTATGGAATTACAGGCGGATTAAATACCCTTTTCGATATTTTGCTTTATTATTATTTCTACCATTTTGTGCTGAGCGAAAAAGACTTCGACCTGGGCTTTGTAGTGTTAAGTCCCTATATAGCCGCCTTTTTACTGGTTTTTCCAATTACCTTTACTTCAGGCTTTTTGCTTGCCAGGTATATTACATTCACCAGTTCTGAACTCAAAGGTAGAATTCAATTATTCAGGTATTGGTTGTCAGTTCTGGGTGCTATATTTTTAAATTATTTGTTGTTAAGAATTTTTGTGGAGCTGTTTCACATTTGGCCAACTCCTTCTAAAATCTTAACCACAGTTATTGTTGTTGCCTACAGTTATATCTTCCAGCGCTATTTTACATTTAAAACAGGAAACATTAAAAGAAAAGGTTAATACCCTGGCTTTACAAATCAGAATTATTCATCTCTGAGCGCATCAATGGGTTTAATACGAATGGCTCTTCGCGCGGGGATCAGTCCGGCGATGGCTCCAGAGATTATTAAAATCAGCAAGGAGATAATTGCTATTTTAAAATCAACCTCAGGGTGCTGAAACATTTCATTGCTGGCATTAAATTTCACCAATAAATAATTTATCAACTCCACAAGGCCCACACCCGCTGCTAACCCAAAGTAACCCGCCACTGAAGTAAGAAAAACAGATTCGGTAATTACCTGCGACATTATTTGAACAGGAGTAGCGCCAATTGCCCGCTGAATACCTATTTCTTTGGTCCGTTCTTTTACGATCACAAGCATTATGTTCGTAATTCCAATTACCCCGGCAATCAGCGTTCCGATACCCACAATCCATATCAATCCAGCGATTCCGGTAAATAGTCCTTTCATTTGCTGAAACTCCTCTTCCAGGTTAAAGTGGCCGAATGCCTCTTTGTCATCAGGATTGATGGTATGGCGAGCTGCTAAAAATGCAATTGCCTTTTCTTCAACCTCTGAGGCGGGTACTTCATCAACAGAAGTAATCGAGAACCAACCCACAATATCACCATAATTATAGGTTTGCTGTAAAGTGGACAACGGAATAAAAATGCTTTGTTCTTTCTCGCCACCAAAATTGATATTTGTATTTAAAGGAACAAAAACACCCACCACCTGGAAATACACACCCTGAATGCGAATATATTCTCCAATGGGATCTTCATCCGGATCAAAAAGCAGTTCTTTAACGCGGGTACCGATCACCGCAACCTTTCTTTTCTGTTCAATATCAGTTTGATTTATAAATCGCCCTTCGGTAATGTCCATGGGATCAATTTTATTCCAATCTGGATATTCACCCATAATTGAAAAGGCACCTGTTTTATCATTTCGTACTGTATTATTGGTACCATCCCCCGACGACCATCCCTGCATTTTAGGGGCAAGGTATTTAATCTCAGGAATGTTATCTCTAAGTGCTTTTATATCATCATTTCTGAAGTAAAACCGCCTTCCGCGAGGAAAACCTTTATATGGCATAGTTGTCCGCTGAGTCCATACAAAAACGCTGTTTGTAGCAAAATTACCCATACCCTCTGTAACACCATTTTCAAGTCCAGTACCTGAACCCAACATGATGATCAGCATAAATATCCCCCAAAAAACACCAAAAGCCGTCATAAACGTCCGGATCTTGTTTTTTGACAAGGTGTGAAATATTTCCTGCCAACGGTCGCGGTCAAACATTTGAATGGTATTAAATTATTTTGCTATTCAATTAAAATTTATTCATCACGAAGTGCAACCACCGGTTTGATGGCTGCTGCTTTTCTTGCCGGGAAAAATCCTGCCAGCAATCCTGCAAGAATCAATACAAGGGTTGCGTAAATGGCAATGGATATATTGACCTCCGGATTCCTGAAAAACTCAGTTTGAAAAAATGGGCTAATAAACTCGAGCAGGGCCACCCCCATCACCAAACCAATGTAGCCCGCCAATCCGGTAATAAACAATGACTCCTGCATGATCAGTAAAATAATGGAAGCAGGTGTGGCACCCATCGATTTTCTGATACCGATTTCTTTGGTTCGTTCTTTTACTGCAATCATCATAATGTTGCTAACCCCAACAATACCTGCCACAATGGTCATTATCCCAATAAACCAAACAAATAAATTGATCATGGTAAAAAGATCCATAAACCTTTTAAATTCCTGTACGCCATTCCATATAAACATGGCTTGTTCGTCACTTTTATCAAAGTTAAGCCGTTGCGCGAGTTTGGTTCTTATTTCCTCCTCCATTCTTTTGCTATCTTCTACATCACGCGAAGCAACGGTAATGGCCATTGTGCTAACCCGTTCACGGCCAATAAAAACTTTTTGGGCAGTAGTAATTGGAAGGTAAACCACGCGTTGATTATCCTGTCTGCCGTCATCATCTTCAAAAATACCAACTACTTTAAATGGTACACCCTGCACATTAACATATTCGCCAAGTGCGGGTTTATCTTTAAAAAGCGCATCTTTTACAGCGACACCAATGATGGCAACTTTCTGGAAATTTTCAATATCAAAGGGATTGATAAACCTGCCTTCCTTTAAAGTTACTTTTTCAATAACACCATAATCGGGGTGCACACTGCGAATACTAAAATTACCGTATTCATTTTTATAGGAAACCAGGTTATCGCCCCAAATATGCGTTCGCCCTGCCATATATTCAATGCCTTTTACAGAAGAACGCAAATCGTTATAATCATCATTTTCGAAGGAAATATCCCGGCCGGGTTTAAGGCCTTTATATGCCAATGAAGTTTCGCCACCCCATACCCACAGGGTATTTACAGCAGACGAGCCAAACTGTGCCTTGACACCATTTTCAAGTCCACGGCCCGACCCCAGCAAAATAATGAGCATAAAAATACCCCAGGCCACGCTAAAGCCGGTTAGGAAAGTCCGGAGTTTATTTTTCCGGATGGTACTGAAAATTTCTTCCCACCGATCGATAAAAAACATGAAAGGAAAACTTTTTAAGTATTAGTATCTATTGTAAAACTAATATAAAAAGCAGACGCGTAACCATTTATTATGTTACAACAAAAATAAATTAGTCGCCAAAACTAATTCCAATACCGCGTGCAGTGTTCATCAATGCAGTATCCGGGGTAACCAGGTTAGGCGATTGAATGGCCTCTTCAAGCGATACCGAGGTTATGTTAGGATGCCTGTAGGATACCATTCGGCCATACTCCTGGTTCAAAACCATCTCAAATGCTTTTACCCCAAATTGGGTAGCCAAAACCCTGTCGTAAGCAATGGGAATACCTCCCCGCTGAAGGTGACCCAGCACCGTTGTTCGAATACTGTGTTCGCATCCGGCATCTTGCAATTCATTCATCAGCACGTTGGCAACCCCACCCAATCTTCTGTTTTCGTAGCCAATTTCTTGCTGACTGAGGGTTGAAAAATCTTTGCCCTTGGCGTGTGCTCCTTCGGAAATTACAATATTTACAAATCCCCTATCGCGGGCAAATCGCTTATCTACACGCTCAAGCACTTTATCCACATCATAAGGAAATTCGGGCAATAAACATATTTCTGCGCCACCTGCAACAGCAGCATTCAGCGCAATCCATCCGGCATAACGGCCCATTACTTCAAGAATAAGCACCCGATTATGGCTGGCCGCTGTGGTGACTAGTTTATCCACTGCTTCGGTGGCTATTTGCACAGCCGTTTGATAACCGAAGGTGGAATCAGTTGCTGAAAGGTCATTATCAATGGTTTTTGGAACGCCAATGATGTTACAGCCTTTCTCAAAGAGTTTTTGAGAAATCCGCTGCGATCCGTCACCTCCAATATTTATAACTGCATCGATACCCAGGTACTGCATTTTTCGGAGCATTTCATCACTCCTGTCGACAGCTGACCAGGATCCGTCTTTATTTTTTACAGGCCATGCAAATGGGCCTCCTTTATTGGTTGTTTGAATTATGGTTCCGCCCAAATAATGAATGCCGGCTACTTTTTTCTCATCAAGAATAACAATATCAGTAGGTTCCTGCAATATTCCATTGAAAGCCTCATAACTTCCCACAATCTCCCAGTCTTTTTCCCGGGCAGCCCTTTTCACAACAGCCCTTATCACTGCATTCAATCCCGGGCAATCACCCCCACCTGTTACAATTAAACATCTTTTCATAAAATTCAATAATTATTAAAGGATCAAAAGTATACAAGAAAAGTATACTTGTTCCTTAATATTGTATTAATCCTTAAAGAAGACTAATGTATGGAAATGATAAAACTATTGCGCCTTTTCGATAATGGTGCCAACAGGAATTTCACCAAGAAGTTGCTCTACTTCATCACCATCACTTATACCATTCACGGTAAAAGTCATAAGTGAACTGCCAAAGGGTAACTGAATATCGTACGATACCACCCCTTCGCTATCTTCGTTTCTGGTCATCAATGCCTTATATCCATCCAGCTTAATTCTTTTCTGGTTTGGGTCAGCAGCCATAAATACCGACATACTCAGCATAGAGCTGATGGCAGCCATCATCGGGGAATCACTGATAATTTGAAAATTCAATTCGGATGTTTCACTTTTGTAATCACGATTTACATATAAGCCGGCAAACCCAAGATTAGTACCGGTTACATTATCAGAATTTTCCACAATTGACATATCACCAATGGTTTGTGGCAATTGACTTAGAATATCCTGACCAATGGCCTGATTAATACCATTTAAAGCCTCCTGCAATGCAAAGCGGGCATTTTCCAAATCACCCGAGCTGTAGGAAGAGGATGCCTCATCTAATAATTTGGGAACATCATTTTGCGACAGGCCCGGCAGGCCAAAAGCGATAACTATTATAAAAGCTAAGATTATATTTGTTTTCATTTTTCTCCAAGTTGATTTTTGATTTTTGATAATGTTACTTCATTGGCAGCAGCCATAAAATCATCCTCATTTTCAAAGTTGACTCCTTCAGCAACAAATACCGATGATTGTCCGAAAGGCACACTCAACGAATAGCCCGAATATTCATCCCAGGTGATCACACCTCTTTCGTCCTGAAATTTGAGGGTTTTATAATCCTGCTCCGACGATGACCCATAGGCTCCTGAAGCCAGGTACGCATTGGCAGCCGAAAGCATGGCAGCATCGTTACCAATGGTAATCCTTAATTCCATATCCTTACTCCGATAAACCCGGCTGATGATCATTCCCACAAATCCAATTCCGCTGCTGGTAACATTGTCCTCTTCTTTGATGGCTGGCAAACCGGCAATTTCATCAGGTAAATCATTTAATATATTTTTACCAATTTCCAGTTCAATTCCAAGTATTGCCTGACGCACAGCATATCTCGCATCGCTGTATTCTTCCTTTTCGAATGCTTTTTCTGCGTCATTTATGTTTTCCTTAACGTCGGGTGCCGATGAATTCAATCCACCGCCTTTGGTATTGGAAACCGAAGAGGACTTGTCGGAAGAATTACCTGAATTTGGATTTTCGCTGGAAGAGCTGCCTTTATCATCTTCTCCAAATAACTCATTTACCACCTTATCTTCCGTTTTTTGTTTGATTTTTTTTAATATTCCCTGCGCCTGTAATGGCTGACAAAAAATTGCAACCATGGCCGAAAACACAATCGTAAAAAATAAATTCTTTCTCATATCTGGTTAAATTGAATGTGCTTGCGAAATTATCAAATTATTGGAAGACTTTTAATCCGGGTTTTCAACAATGATATTATTTTATTAGAACGTCGCGACGAAATTATGCCTTAAAAATTGGTAAACGGTAAAATTAAACCAACCGATTATAAACTCAAAACAGGAAACTGATGAAAATACCAGAATTTGGCTGTTCCTTTCTAACAAATTTTTCAACTTGCTAAATGGCGTCATATTTGCACCAAATCACCTCCAAATCGCTGAATTTGTTAGCTTTACGCAGCATTAAACGCATTTTAAACCAAAGATTTAACCGCACAAATCCCCCATATTTTGTCCAGTTTCGAACAAGATTGTCGGTTGATGAACATTATAATTTTGTTCTTCAGACAAAAAATAAGTGATTAATTATTCTTTTTCAGCCACTTACACTTCCGGGTATGTATCTTGCCTTAAATAATATCAAGTAAATAAAGTGATGCAGTTTAATATCAAGAACCACCTTTTAAATCATAAAAATTAAACCAATAACTTAAAATTTAAACAATGAAAACACTAACACTAAAAAGATCAATAGGAATGCTTATAAGCTTGCTATTGGCTACGGTAATTTTATCTGGCTGTTCGAAAGATGACGATAACAATCCATCTTTGAAAGTTCCAAATACGGCAGCAACCTCCAAATCATTAAGTGTTGCAGAGCAACAAGGCTTAATTTATATGGCCGAACAGCAAAAGCTACTTCAGAACATTTATGAATGTATGTATTCAAATCATGACGAAATCATTTTCAAGAAAAACGCTCAATCAAAAAAACAGCAATCGCTTTTATTGTCAGCTAAAATTGACAAATACGGGATCACCAACCCCCTTACCGACATGGTCAGTGGTGAGTTTATTAATCCGTTTATCCAACAAGCATATGCTGAATTCAGAAATGGTGAAAACCTGGATTTGACTGATTGCATTTTGTACAGCAAAGCCATGGAAGAAGCAGCCATTGCTGAGCTTGAGGCCTTAATTACTGAAGTGGAAGGCAACAACGACCTGCTGGAAACCTATCGCAAAATACTGGAAAACTCCCAGTCGAACCTGGAAGCATTATTTCAGGGGACCAAAGGATTGATCCATATTGCAGTTTGGTACGACCCGACAAAGATTTATGGTCCGGTAAACAAAAATTTACGCAACATATCCAAAGAATATGATCCTGTAAAAAAATTCTGATTGGAAAGAAATCCAAAAACAAACAACATAATGATTATTTGATCCATAAGTGCGGCTGAGGAAACCAGCCGCACTTAACTTTTATTTGCTATCTTCCTTTTTAAGTTTCCATCGCCTGTGCGACCATAACCAGTTTTCAGGTTTATTAAGAATAACCTCCTCCAGCTTTTGGGCATATAACCTGGTTATTTCACCATCAGGCATATCTCCCGGATGATCCGTTATCACCGAAAAGGTTAACTCATAATGACCCCGCTTTACCCGTTGGATATCAACAAATAAAACCGGCAGGTCATACTTTTTCGCATATTTTTCAGGTCCGTACAAAAAAGCAGTTTCCCTGCCCAGAAAATCAACCCACACAGCCCGATTGCTTTTTGAAGGACTTTGATCAGCGGCTAAAATAAAGATCGAATTATGATCTTTATTCTTTTCAAAGGTTTCTATGGTTTTATAAATGGAAGCCAGTTCGGTTCCGTATTTGCTCCGGCTCCAGCGCACAAACCGGTCAACCCATTTGTTGTTCAGTGGCTTATATAAGGCAATATTTTTATTTTTGAAAAACAATCCCCCCGACATGGTTCCCCACTCCCAATTGGTGTAATGAGACGGAAGAGCAATAATGCTTTGACCTTTATCCAGGTATTTATCAGCAATTTCAGCATTCATAACCTTGTGCCTGTTTCTTACTTGTTTTTTATTCATCGAAAAAGCCTTGATGCCTTCAATGAGCACATCGCTGAGATTTTTGTAAAATTTCCTGGAAAGTTTTGTAATTTCCTTTGTTGATTTATCTGGGAAGCTTTTTGTCAGGTTTTCAACTACAACTTTTTTTCGGTAACCAAAAACATAATAAAGCATAACTCGTGTAAAATCCGACAATCCATATAACAAAAAGAAGGGGATAATTCCGATAATTATAACAAACAGGATAAAAAGGATAAAAAGCAAAAAGTTCATTGCGATAATTTGTTTCAAAAATAACTGATTTCAATCAATTTTGTAAAATCCCTCAGAAAGCAAACAAATGTCGGGATTCGTGAATGACAAAAGGCAGAATAAAAGCGCTAAGGAGCAAACACATCAAAAGCCGGAAGGGCTTTGTTATCAAAATCAAACAAGGTTGCATTTTCCCAGGTACTGCCATCGGTTGCTTCTGAACCTTTAAAAGCCACCCAATCAGGTGCCCAATAGCAAAATCCAAGACCCTTATCGAATCCAGTCATAATATCTTTAATTTCCTGTAAATACGCTTTCTGACCTTCAGGAGTGGCAGGGTAAGCAGAAATTAACTGGCTGTTTTCTCCCCAGGGATTATTGGTCCAGTCATTCCATTCGAGCGTCCAGGGATAAGCTGTTTCATTCAGAAATACTTTTCTTTTGTAAGTACTTGCCAGGGAGGATAAAACTGTTTTCAGGTAATCCAAACTTTTACCATGCCAAATGGCATAATATGAAATCCCAATGTAGTTGTAGTCTACACTGTTTTGTGCAAGTTTTCCAAAATACCATTCAGCACCCTCCAATCCGGCATAATGCATCATAATTTTAACTTTTCCATCGGCATCCACATCCCGAATTGCTGTGCTTGCACGGGCAATAAGGGCTATGTAATTGTTCCAGTTGTCGTCGAATGATCCACCGACTCTTCCATGGTCCCATAAAAAGCCGGAGTTTGTCTCGTTCCCGATTTGCACAATTGCGGGCATTATATCATTGCTTTTAAAAGCCAGCATCACGTTGCGGGTGTAGGCATAAACACTGTCCTTCATAGCATCCAGATCAAGATTCTGCCAGGCTAAAGGAGGTGACTGATTCCCCGGATCAGCCCAAGTATCAGAATATTGAATGCATAATAAAACATTCATTCCTGATTGTTTACATTCTTTAGCCATCTCAATGGTTTTAGACAGGTTACAATACCCATCTTCCGGAGCATACCACAATCTCAATCTCACCAGATTTACACCATGATCAGCAAAAAATGGGATCACTTCAATTTGGTTCCCGGCCGCATCATAGTAATTAGTTTGCCAATCGTTGGCCTCCGGTTGGAAAGAAAGGTCAACAGCCCTGTAAAAGGTAGTGTCGGTGGGTGTGGGTTGCGAGTTGGGCTGAGTAGGTTCTACTATACCTGTATCATTACACCCAAGCATTAATGCAAATATGAAAGTAATTAAGAAAGTGTTAGTCAATTTTGTCATTTTTCAGTATCAGAATGATGCCTAAAGGCAATTTATTTATTGGTAAAATTAATACAATCTCCAGATAGATAAAAACCTTAAGTGATCTGCTTCGCAAAGTATTAAAAATCTGCCATTCGACGGAACATCAGTTTTTAGTAATTAATCAGGTTGCATTTTTAATTTCCGAAGTTTTATCAAGAGCTTCAGAATATAGTTTTGCCCAAAATTGGCCGTGAAACGGGTTCATCAATAAATATCAGTAATTTTGGTATCTCAATATACACGAAAGGTTGAGTTTTTATTAAAAACATTGCTGTATGATTGCCACGATAAATGAAACATTAAATTTCCTGAAAAGTCGTAATATTGATAGCCCTAAAACAGGGATTATCTTAGGTACAGG
>JAGQVE010000008.1:0-35150 GCA_020438105.1 Bacteroidales bacterium | reverse complement strand
AACTTTCCAGTATCCACCGTTGAATTTCACAAAGGAAAGTTGATTTATGGAGCCATTGAGGGTCATTTGGTACTGGCCATGCAAGGCCGTTTTCATTATTATGAAGGATACAGTTTACAGCAAATTACTTTTCCTGTTCGTGTAATGAAAGCCCTGGGAATTGAAAATCTGCTGATATCGAATGCTTCGGGTGCCATGAATCTCGATTATAAAAAAGGCTCATTAATGCTAATTGATGACCACATTAACCTGCTTGGCGGAAGTCCGTTAATTGGCGCAAACCATAATGAACTTGGTCCACGATTTCCCGATATGAGTGCTCCATATTCCAGCAATCTGAATCAAATGCTCGAAGAAATTGCCAACAGGAAAAATATTACCCTGCATAAAGGGGTTTATGTGGCAGTTGCCGGACCAAATCTTGAAACCAGGGCAGAGTATCGGTTTTTGCGTAATATTGGTGCGGATGTTGTTGGGATGTCGACCGTTCCGGAAGTAATTGTAGCCAATCATGCAGGCCTGCCTTGCGCAGCTATATCGGTGATAACGGATGAATGCGACCCGAACAATTTAAAGCCGGTCGACATCAGGGATATCCTCGCCATGGCGGCTTTGGCCGAAGATGATTTGATCGTTTTATTTAAAGCGTTAATTAAAAATCTTTAGTTTGATCTTATAAAAATTTGATTATTTAAGTTGGTAAAGAGCATAAGAAATATTTGTCAGGTCTCAGGAAGTGAACGTCTGAAAAAAGCCCTCATTATCATTCACCTTATAGTTTTATTTTCAATTTTCACATTGCATGGTTTTGCACAACGTTACCAGTTTGGTGATTACATGCAATTTGGCCGCAATGAACTTCAAAAGGGGCACTTTAACCAGGCGATAAATTATTTGAACAGCGCTATCAGGCAGCGGCCAGCTTCATACGAAGGTTGGTTTTTAAGAGGGATCGCAAAATATTATCTCGACGATTTTTACGGAGCTGAGCAGGACTTTACCGAATCTGTAAAATACGATCCTTACAACGCTGAAATATACCACATGCGCGCCATTGTGCGGAGCCGGCAGTATAATTTTGGAGGAGCAATGGCCGATTATAATAAGGCCATTATGCTCAATCCAAAAAATCCACTGTTTTACCTGAACCGTGCCCGATCACATCTTTTCCTTGAACATTATGATTCCTGCATTGTGGATTGCAACAGAACTTATAAACGAAAGTACAAAAAACAGGATGTTTTTCTGCTGCGAGGAACTGCTCAGGCGGGTCTTGAAAATTATGACGAGGCCATTAAGGATCTAACCATCGCCATCGCAAAAGATACCACTAAAACAGGTGCTGTGATACAGCGGGGAGCCGTTTGGATGGAACTCAAACAGCCTGATTCTGCCATTGCCGATTTTAACAGGGCAATCGCCATCAATCCTGATGATTCGTATGCCATCTTCAATCGTGCTTTGGCTTACATGGAAACAACCGATACCACCGCCGCTTTTGAAGATTTGAACAAAGTTCTTGAAATGTCGCCATATAACTCCTATGCCTACTACAACAGAGCAATTTTATTTCTCGGCAGGGATGATTATGCAGCAGCCCTTAAAGATATGGACGACGTGGTGGCTTTAAATCCTGAAAATATAATTGTTTACCTTTTCCGGGGTAAACTAAAAACATCCATTCAGGATTACCTGGGTGCGATAAATGATTTTACCAGGGCCATTGAAATTTATCCCGATTTTGCGGATGCATATTATGAAAGGTCGAAAGTAAAAGAAATGGTAGGGGATTTTCAAGGTGCGGAAAAGGATATGAAATTCGCATACCTTGTGGATGAACTTAACTTCGGGCAGGGAGATTCGATCAGCCTTGAAAGACAAATGTACCTCAAACGGCTCATTGCTTTTAAAGGTGAGTTTTCTGAAAAAAAGGGCGATCATGATACTCCGATCCTGAATGGAATTCAAATACAACCTCCCTATAAGCAGGTGTTGTTCGCAACTAATATCGAAAAAATTGTATTCTTTGAATCAATCAAGGTTCCGGCTTACCATAACAATGTAATTACCCTGGCCAATGATGAATCATTGGTTAACATGCAGCTCTCACAAGCTGAACTGAATAAAATGGTAGATTCAGTTTCTATTACAGATTCGGCTGCCTATTTCCTGAAAAAAGCAAACCTACTGGCCGATATCCATGATTATAAAAGTTCGATGGATTATTTCAACAAGGCTTTGTCGGGCGATCCGCAGCGGATCATGGCCTGGTTTGGTCGTGCTAACCTGATGCTGAAACTGGTGAGCTTAACTCAGTCGGATCAGGATCAAACCTATCTTTTAAACCCAATTGATGATTATTCCTCTGTGGATGACCAGCATATACCAGCACGTAATTATTCATACGAAGAAGTATTGAGCGACCTCGACAGGGTGATAGCTATTGACCCTAGATTTTATCTTGCCTGGTACAACAGGGGTGTAGTAAAAAGCCTAAAAGGTGATTTTTGGGGGGCTGTGAGCGATTACTCCAAGGCCATTGAGATCAACCCGGAATTTTCGGAAGCCTATTTTAATAAAGGACTGATCCTGATATATCTTAATCTAAAAACAGTGGGATGCCAGAATATAAGCCAGGCCGGAGAGGGCGGAATTACTACTGCTTATGAGGTTTTAAAGCGGTTTTGTAATTATTGATTGTTCAGATCAGTTGCCTGCCTTTTGAAAAAAACAAAGCCGTTTTTTGAATATAATTCTTCCAGTTGCTCATATTTTCTTAACTCATCAGCGCGGTGTATCTTGGTCATAAAATACACATCCTTGTCGATGTTTCCGTTCAGCAGCCAGTTTTTATCTGTGTAAAGATTAGTTGATTGTGGCTTTACCCTGGCATAAAAATATTGCACATAACTTTTATAACCAGTGGTGGTAATGTAACAATCTTTGTCTTGCAGCGATTCACAAAACTCAACAGCAGCATCCTGCGAATATCCTTCGATGCGGCCGATAAAAAAGAACAGCGTAAGTTGCACAAAGAAGGCAGTTCCGATAAAAAGTGTAAAAATCCCCCTCATTAACCTGCCTCGTTTCATAAAAATAATTGCGAAAACAACCACAGCGATCATCTCCATTCCGGCCAGGGCTTCCCATCCTGTCCATCGAACCTGTGCATCCAGGTTGGCCATTGCAAACGGATCTTTTTCAAATAATGGCTTCATTACATCAATGCTTTTGGCCAGAAAAGGCAAGGCAATGGTTACCAGAGCAAACAGGCTTCCTACTCCTATTACTCCGAAACGCATCCATCCGTTGAAATAAACTTTTCGGTCAACGATCCGGTCAAGGGTAAGGGCTGCTAAAAAAGTTATTGGGAAATATACCATCGATGAATAATGGACAATTTTAGATTGCACCACCGTAAAAAGCAATATAACCACCCAAAATAAAATGAGCATCCATTTCCGGAAATCAGCAAGCTGTGGATCCTCAGGTTTTGATTTATAAAATGCCCTTATGGCAAAAACGGAAGCTGGAAAACAGCCAATGAAATTCACTACAAAATGATAACCCGGAAAACCACCATGACCTGCATCCTGAGTGCTAAAAAGACGGATTTGATACTGGGTAAATGTTTTGATGAACCAGGTGCCATTTACCAGGATATCTATGCCAAACCAGGTAAAGGTAACCGCCAATGCAACAATGCTTAAAATCGCAAAACGCAGTATACTCACATAAAATCTAAATTTATTTAAAATCCAGTAAACACCCCAGGTAAGAAGCGGAATCAGGTAACCTACCGGGCCTTTGGTTAAAATGGCAGCACCAATGGCTACACCTGAAAAAAGCAGGTAAAAAACGGCACTTTTATTAACCACGCCTATCTCCTTTAGCTTCCAATACATCAGGATAAAGAGGTAAATACCCAGAAAAATAAAAAGGTTAAAAACCGGATCGATAATTCCCGATTTAAAATAAAGGTGAGGCAATTCGCTCCCGAAATATGCCATGGTCCATAAAAGTCCGAACCGAACACTCACCAGCTTTTTACCGATAGAATAAATCAGCAATAAAGTAAAAATACCGGCAATGGCATTGGGAAACCTTGCTGAGAACTCCCCTATTCCGAAGAGTTGCATGGCAATGGACTGAAACCAGAAAAATAAGGGAGGTTTTTCCCAAAAAGGTTGAAAGTTGATTTGAGGTTGAAGGTAATTTCCTGAAACGATCATTTCACGGGCTATCTCGGCAAAGTTTATTTCATCCCAGTCAAATAAATGAACGCCACCCAAAAATGGAATAAAAAACACAATGCCTGCCAATAGGATCAATAATTTATTGTTGACTTTGCCCATGAAAAATATTTAGTTATGAATGCACAAATATACAAAGGGCCATGTTATAAATCAGTATGAATTGATTTCCTGGATTTCAATAACCTGAAAAATTTGATTAAGCTCTTCACACTCTTCATATTGGTTGAGCCTCCGGTATTTTAAAGAAACAAAAAGATCATCTTCTTTGAATTCAGCAGGCAGCGAATCAGGTTTATAGCTTACATTGAGTATCTTCACCAGGAAATTGCAGCCGGCAGTTGTATCTCCCGTAATTTGAACCACACCGATGCCATAAGCCGGGCACTCCCCATCATAATAATTCACCTTATCACACATGGCTTCGCAGGGATTTGCATAAGTTCTGCCATTATCGCCACACACGGGAGCATAAATATCAGGGCAGGCACAGGGAGTTTTACATCCTGCAAATGCTATTGTCACAAGCAAAAGCACATAATTAACAAAAACCCCTGCCTTACTGATTTTAAACATATACGACCTGCATTGTTCTCTTTGGCGAATTTAAAGGAATTACATTTAATTCAAAGCTAACAGTATTAAAAATCATGTACCCATTATCGTATTTCCCATTGGCAATGCAAGGCCCGGTAATACATGCAGGTTCTTTTGTCAGCTGAATTGTTTCAAAATTAAAATTATGTTCATATAAAGTTGTAATAACCTTCGCCCCTTCCGTATGCAAATGCCCTGAAAAACCGATGGAACAATCATGATCCGAAATAAAATTCAAATGATCAACAACCGGCCCGGGCTTTTCAAATAACCTCCGGCTTGAACCGGTAGGATCAGGATATTGATAATGTGAAAGCATAATTTTCACCGAGTCGGTTTCAAGCACCATAAACTCCGGCAATTGCTTTAAAAAATCACGGTGGCCGGCCTTGATCAACGGATCAAATTCATTTTCCTCGTTTAGCCAAACTTCCCCGCCTGCGAGCTTTTTTCGTTCCGCATAATCCAGTTGAAACCAATAGGGTGGATAATTGAAACCGGCATTGTGCATCGGGACCCTGCGCACGGTATACAAATCATGATTTCCAACAACTGTAACAGCGCAATTGGCTTTGATCAGGTCGATGCACCGTCCGGCGTTGCGGGTATCAAAAAACCCGAAATTCGGGTAACTAAAACCGATGATATCACCCAGGCAAACTACTTTGTCACAATTTTGCTTCTCGAGCGCAATAAGTGCCTTTTCCAGATTTACAGCATCTTCATGTATGTCGCTAACAATGCCAATTTTCATAGCTAAACCACGACTACATCCTGCTCTTTTATCATCGGTTTGCCAAGGTAACACTTGAGTAATTGTGCTACTGCAAGCATATCGCGCTGACAGTATTGGGCAATTCGTTCAAGGTTTTTCTCTTTGTAATACACGTCAGCTACCATACTTCCGTCAATATCCTCTTTGGGAGTGGGAATGCCAAACACTGCGGTTAACAATTCGAGCGAAGTGTAATTTTTATAATCCCCGAACTTCCACAGCTCCATTGTATCAAGGTGTGGAACTTCCCAGGGTTTTTTGCCGGCAAGGTTTATAACCTGAGGAAGGGGAATCCCGTTGATCAGCATTCTTCGGGCGATATACGGATAATCAAACTCTTTACCATTGTGAGCACAAAGCATATGATCACGATGATTAAAATGACGGTTCAACAGTTCAGCAAACTCCTGAAGTAAAATAAACTCATCTTCGCCATAAAATGATTTCATTCTGAAATCCTGATTGTATTGGTAACCAACGGAAATACATACTATTTTGCCAAATTCGGCATAAATACCGGCCCTGTTAAAAATTGTTGCAGAGGTATCTTCAGGATTTCGTTTCAAATATTCACTCTTTTTATCCCATAACATCCTGAATTTCTCAGGCAATAAATCATAATTTTCCACCATTGGAACTGTTTCAATGTCGAGAAACAGGATCTTTTCAAAATTCAATTGGTAAAGCATATTTTTTATGGTTTTGTGGCCTAAAGATACAAATCCTGAACAGTAACTGCTCTTAATTTTCTATTTTTATATCATTATTATTAAAATGACAGATGATCGGGTACAAGTTGATATATTACAATGCTTTCATTTTTTTGCTTTTAATTATTGCCATTTCATGCAAAAAGGAAGTGGCTAATAAAGTACCTGTAATTAATATCGAAAGCCCATCTGCAAATCAGCAATTCAGCACCCTGGATTCCATATGGATTCAGGCAAGCATAAGCGATGACAATCCTGTTACATCAGTCAAAATCACCATTACTGATCAAAATTTCACATCGGTTCAACAACCCAGGTATGAGTTCCCAAATTCCAGGGAAGTGGATATTATGATGCATTATCCCATTAACGAAAGCATTTCTGAAAGTGGTGATTATTACCTGCTAATCCGTGCGGAGGATGGTTCTCAATTTAAAAATGTTTATCAGCCAATTCACATATCCGTATTACCAACCCAGCTGAAACGCGCAATTGTCATTACTCAAAAAAACAACAATTTAATGGAGCTTTACGGGTTTTCTTTGTCAAGCGATCCTAACTTAATTACCGGGATAGACGGCGATTTTACAGCGAGTGCCATCAATTCGGCCGGGGGGCAGATGTATATCTCCGGAGCCTCGAAACTAAACTTACTCGCGTTCAATCTTAATGAAAATAAAATCGATTGGCAGATAGAACAGGTTCCTTTGCAGCCAATGCACAATGCCGGATGTTTATTTTTTGACGGATTGATTTACACAACTTATTTTACGGACTATATTTATGGTTATTCCCAAACCGGAGCTATCGACTTTAACAGCAATGTGGCGGAAACCGAATCACCGGCAATAATTTGGAAAGAAGATAATTATATCCTTGCCGACTTCCAGCGAACCAACAGCGGGCCCACTTATATCAAAACAATTTATGCCACAACCGGAGCGGAGAAGCAAAGGTTTTTTACGAATTATAAGATTGTTGGATTTCATTCGCAGGAGAACACAAGTGTTTTAATTACTGCCAATGAAAATCAGACGGGCAAAGTAGTGTTGTATTATATAGCCGAAAATGTAACGTCGACGATTGACATATCTGCTGGTTTTATCCACTGCTCCGTTTCACTTGAAAATGGGAAAGTCCTTATTGGAAGTGATGAAGGTATCTTCCTTTATGACCCTTCACTGATGTATTTGATAAAAATCGACAGCCAAAACGATATTTCACATATATCTTTTGATAATTTAAGTAGCCAGCTTTATTTGGTTTCCAACAATGAAGTTGTGATTAAAAGCTGGCCACAAATGGAAAATCAGAAAACTTTTACATTTTCTGATCCCATTTTGGATTTACACTTACAGTTTACTAAGTAAATACAGGAATATCTTCGGCTTGAATTAAGCTTTGAATTTTTTCTTTATGCCATCCCACTTTATATATTGGGCTGCCGTATTCTTCGAAATAAACTCCAGATATTTCTGGGCCATTTCAGGATTAGATTTTAAATAGGTTTCGTACACCCTACGCTTACCTGCATGACTATAAATCAGATCTAAACCAATTTTTTCTTTTTTTGTCATGATGTGAATTTTAGATTATTAAATTAACTTACCTTGATTTGCTTCCCTCCTTTTTCAATGTTTGTGCCAAAGCTTGTATTTCATTGATTTATTGACACTTAAAAAACAACACCTTTTTGAAGGCGTGAAAATCGGGTGAAAAAGGGGTGAAATTATACTGATATCGGAAGATTGCCCTTTGATAACGGCGAATCGGATTTTTTCACTTCTTCTGAAATCCCTGTTACCGCACTGAAAAACAAGAATTTATTTTATACATTCGCAAAACGGATAATGACTCCAACAGGTCATTTTTTTGGGTATCAACCCAGCAAGTGCTACGAAAACGGAGATAACACATGTCGATAAAAATTATTCTAACCGAAGATGGATCAGTAACTTTATTTAATGATGACCTCAATGAGGTTTATCACTCAAAATATGGAGCAATCAATGAATCAAGGCATGTATTTATTCAAAGTGGCTTAAAGCTGTTTAAAGAAGAAGAGCACGTTTCAGTGCTTGAAATAGGGATGGGTACCGGTCTAAATATCTTGCTCACCTTCATGCACAGTAACTCACAAAATGTAAATTACACCGCCATTGAGCCCTTTCCTCCGGATGCTTCTGTGATAAATCAACTTAACTATCCCGAGCTGCTTGATTCAATTAAGGCCACCCCTGTTTTTAAAAATATACATCAATCGGCCTGGAATCAATGGGTTTCACTTGATCAAAACTTTGCATTGCAAAAAATAGATAAAACACTTCAGTTGGTTGAATTTGATGAATGCAGCTTCCATTTGGTTTATTTTGATGCATTTTCACCTGATGTGCAACCTGAATTGTGGTCGGAAGAACAATTTATCAAAATATTCAAATGGTTAAAACCCGGGGGAGTGTTGGTAACCTATTCGTCGAGAGGCGCTGTAAAAAGGGCGTTGCAAGCAGCCGGATTTAGCGTTGAAAAAATTCCGGGACCAAAAGGAAAGCGTGAAATTATAAGGGCCTTTAAATTAAAAACTTAACGGGCGATCTCAAAGGAACTGAAATTTTGAATTTCTCCTTCCTCTTCTGAAACCTCATTTACCCTGGCCCAAACCGGACCTCTGGCACACCATTCCCTGAATGCATTTAATTCGGGTTCTTCACCTTCGGCTTCGATGTAAACTGACCGATCAGAACGGTTTCTGACAAATCCTTTAACATTGAACTTGTAGGCAACCTCCATACAAGAGAACCTGAAACCTACACCCTGCACTTTTCCTCTGACAGTGATGTTGTAATGTTTTTTCATGTAAGAAAGGGAATGACCTGATTATGTCACAAAATAAAGAAAATTATTCCGAAGTTCAAAATCAGGCAGGAAGTCTTTTCATCATCAGGTGGTTGATCATTTCGAAAAGTTTATTTGGAGCTGTGGCACGCCAGGCGATCTCATTCAGAGAGCCTCCCATTGCAACGTAATAATCAATATATGCCCGTCCCATCTCCACCATAACATGGTCCCTGAAGTTGATAAAGGCTATCCAACCATCTTCAATATCTTCGAACCATTCCTGGTAATAATCATTTTCGGATGCATGGAAATTCAATACATTTTCACCTATTAAAATATATTTGGTAATACCATTTTGGATAAGATGATCTGCAATATTCCGCTTAAGATACATGATGTCGTTATAAAGACAATCGTTCCACTCCCCAATCAGTTCGATGATGCAATAGCCATAGCTGTAATTGGTGTATAGCAACTTCATATAAAGTGTAGCCGAACCCATGTGGTCCCATTGCGGATGAATAAAATGATCATACACCGCATTGGAAAATTCAAACTCGCTGTATTCCTTACCATAAAAGGGTGAGCGTGCATCTTCAGCAGCAATATATAAATGTCTCCAGTTATAATGCGGTTCAATTTCGTGCATAGTAAAACAAGCAATTTCAATTAGCATTAACTCCAAAAATGCCTCAATATTTTAAAAACCGAAATTATAAAATTACTGGGGAATTTGAGCAAACAAGCCATATAAATATGGATTACCATCGCGGGTTTCGAACCTGAATGATTTAATATAAAACGATTCGAATTCCTGGTTCCAAATGTACACCTTAAATGTGGCATCTTCAGGATCAAAATTGATATCACTCAGCTTGAAAGTTTGATACATAGTTTGCGTGCTATCTGCCGTAAACTGGAAATCACCAAATCGGGTGGCCGACCATAAAATATTTTTTTGTCCCTCCTTAATTTCAGAAATCAAAAGTGCGCTCTCAACAGGAACTTCCGACCTGATAACAAGCTTAAGATTGAACCAATTGTTCTTATGCGAAAGCAATGAGTCTAATCCAAATTCAACAAGATTGATATATTCTGCCGGTTTTTCTACAGGCTTCATCAATCCTTGTTTTTGATGGTACTGTTTTTCGAAATTATAAATTAGCCGGTCAGCTGCTCCGGCGAAATCAGATGGAATTTTCTTTGAAAATAAAAACCAATCGCATAAAAACCAGTTTTTTTCCGATATCATGCACGGAAACCGGTTTTCAGCCATTTGGATAAATTCAGGATGCGAAAATCCAACACCTCCGAGGATCAAATAATCTGTATTTACGGTATCCAGAAAATACGTAAAATCCCGGGTCGTTTCAAATTCATTTATATTATTGAAATGCTCTGCCGGAATCTTGAGTTTATCGAGGTAAAAATTTTGGATTTTTTCAGGCTCGTTGAGCAAAACCGTGACATGCTCCTCCCCGTACTGTTGAATGATGCGTTCCGATTCAGACAGCATTTTTTCGTATCCACTGTTATACATCAGGTAAAAATAATGCCGGTCATTTTTCAGAGAAAAAAATGAAACCACTAAAAAAATGATCACGATTAACAAATTCAACCATGGTTTTAGTGATTTGTAAAATGAAAAGGCCAGCATTACCAAAAAAGGAAAAGTAAAGAACAATACCGAGTATTGCAAAACTGCCGAACGATACACTGAATAAAAATAGGCTACAAGATAGGTAGTCAATATCCAGAAAATCAAAATAAACTGTTTCCTGAACTTTATTTTGTTATTTCGAACTCCCCTAAAAGATAACACGAAAAGAATTGCGACAAAAAGATACATCCAGATACTATAATGGAGGATATACTTCAGGTAATCAATGAAAAAAACAGGAGTGGGTTTAGCAAGCCAACTTTCAACACCACCCTTGCCCAACTGAATGAAAAATATATTCAGGTGCGGGGTAAATAAGATGAAGATTGCCAGACCGGCCAAAACATATTTTAGGAGTTGATCACATTTGATCACAAAAAGCCCTGACATCCACACAAGGACCAGGAAAAACAAAGCAAAATAGTGATCGTAAGCACAGAGGGCTCCAAAAATCACAAATCCGATAACATTGTTTATGAATCGTCCGCGAATAATTATAAAAGCCCGGCTCCAAAACCATACCATCATCAGGCTGAAAAATAAACCGCTGGCATAGGGCCTTGCAAACAGCGTATATGTTAAGGAATATTGAGTAAAGCCGATAAATAAGGCTGTAATCAAACCCACCGTGGGATTAAACCATAACTTCCCAATTTTAAAAGCCAGATAAATAGATGCAATACCCATCAAAACAAAGGGCAATTTAAAAAGCATCATATCAGGGCCTGCAAGTGCAACCCAATAATTAAGGAACACCTGAACACCTGCTGGGTGAGTATCGGGTTCCACAACTCCTTTTTGAATCAGATCGCTGAAATTTTCAAATCCGGTACGGAAATATGCACTGAACTCATCGAAGTGTACAAAAAGATTGGGGTAATTATAAAACCTGAGAACAGAAGCAACCAAAAGAATAAATATGAGAAGCAGGTTTTCGGTGCTGAGGTATTTTTTCAATTTAACAAATTATTATCCCGGATTACCGGATTTCATATCAATTAAAAAATCTTGGGGTATTTTGAGGGACTGTAGTCATGCATGAGGTTATATACGGCATCAAACACATCTTCTGCATTCGGATTTGAAAAATAATCGCCGTCGGTACTGTAGGCAGCCCTGTGCTGACGGGCAGTAACAGTGCGGGGTTCAGCATCCAAATGAAAATATCCTTTTTGCTCTTCCAACACTTTTTGCATCATAAAGCTGGTGGCCCCTCCGGGGACATCCTCGTCAAAAAACAATATTTTATTTGTTTTCATTAACGATTTCACAATGGTATGATCCAGGTCAAATGGCAACAGTGTTTGAACATCAATGAGTTCACAAGAGATTCCATATTCCTTTAATTGCTTCACCGCGTCCTCGGCTATTCTCACACAAGAGCCGTAGGTTACGATAGAAATATCAGTACCCTCATGCAAAACCTCACACTTGCCAATAGGGATCTTGTAGTCACCCACATTTTCTGGCATTTTTTCACGCAGGCGGTATCCATTGAGTGGTTCAATAATTAAAGCCGGATCGTCCGATTCAAGAAAGGTATTGTAAAAACCGGCTGCCTGTGTCATATTGCGGGGCACACAAACATAAATTCCACGAATAGAGTTGATAACCATGCTCAATGGTGAACCGGCATGCCAAATCCCTTCCAGCCGGTGACCGCGTGTACTTATAATTAGCGGAGCTTTTTGAAAGCCTTTGGTCCTGTAACGCAAAGTCGCCAGATCATCACTCAATACCTGCAAAGCGTATAAAAGATAGTCAAAATACTGAATTTCAGCAATGGGTCTGAGTCCGCGCATTGCAAGCCCAACGCCCTGCCCAACAATGGTAGCCTCCCGGATTCCTGTATCAAAAACACGATGCTCGCCATACTTTTCCTGCAATCCTTCATAGGTTTGATTTACTCCGCCAATTTTCCCGACATCTTCACCAAATGCAAGTAATTCAGGGTATTTTGAAAACAAACGATCGAAATTATCACGCAGGATCACGCGTCCGGGAACCAGTGGTGATTCATCCGTAATAACAGGATCAACCGGTTTCACCTGCAATGCAGGGCGACCTTTTTCGGTGTAAAGATTTGAACTGTACCGTTCATGACTATCGGCAAGTTCTTCATCAAGCCATTTTGTAACGTTCTTTTTGAGCGAGTTGTGCGGATTACTACAGCTATCGCATATCAATCGAAGTATCTTCCTCGCCGATGAAGCAATATCTTTTCGTATTGGCTCAGCTACCAGTTTGAGGTCCTGCTTAATGGCATCAATTTTATCCGTTTTTGCACAATTACAGGTGGTAATGTCCACCATTTTTATAAATTCTTTTTGCTTGTGCTTTAGCGGACTCATATAATTATGCCAGGCATTTCGCTTTGCTTCTTTGGCCCTTTCAACAGCAGCCCCTTCAATTGCATCAAGTGTTTTGGCATCAGCAATCTTTTGGCTGATGATCCATTCACGCATTTTAAGGATTCCATCAAACTTGGTTTCCCATTCCAATCGCTCCGGTGTTTTATACCGCTCATGCGAACCAGAGGTTGAATGACCCTGAGGCTGGGTTAGTTCAATCACATGAAAAAGTACCGGAATATGCTTTTCGCGGCAAATGGTTATTCCTTCTTCATAAGCTTTACAAAGCTCTGGGTAATCCCAGCCCTTTACTTTCTTAATGAGGAAGCCGCCTTTTTTTTCATCCCGGCTAAATCCTTGCAAAGCCTCGCTAATACTACTTTTTACAGTTTGAAAATCGCGTGATACTGAAATCCCGAATCCATCATCCCAAACCGACATGGCCAGTGGCACATCCAAAACACCGGCTGCATTAAGCGCTTCAAAAAAGTATCCTTCCGAAGTAGATGAATCGCCAATGGTGCCAAAAGCCACCTCGTTGCCATTCACCGAAAACCGGTTTTCCCGATTATAAGAGCTTAGTTCTGAATTTTGCCTGAACAGTTTTGAAGCCTTGGCTAATCCGAGCAAACGGGGCATATGGCCTGCGGTAGGAGAAATGTCTGCAGATACGTTTTTAATTTCAGTTAACCTGAGCCAATTGCCATTCTCATCCAGAGTTCGCGATGAAAAGTGATTATTCATCAGTCGGCCTGCCGATTGCGGATTAAATTTATCATCCGTATCGCCATATAACTGGGCAAAAAATTGTTCAAGGGTCATTAGTCCGGAAGCAAACATAAAAGTTTGATCACGATAATACCCTGCACGCCAGTCGCCTGGCTTAAAAACTTTGGCCATGGCGAGTTGTGGTATTTCTTTTCCATCACCAAAAATGCCAAATTTAGCTTTACCGGTGAGTACTTCGCGCCGGCCCAGCAGGCTTACCTGACGGCTTTCGTTAGCTATCCGGTAATCGTTCAACACTTCCTCTATATATGCTTTTGATGGTGATTTTTTACTTGCCATAGATACATTGCGATTTGCGCTCAAAATTAATGAAAATTGCGTGAACATAAATACAACAGCACTTCCAAAGAATAGTTCGGATTGAATTAACCCTCCGGGTAAAGCATGCCAGGTGCTTATTTAGAAGAAATTTAGAATCTGAAACTTTTTAACCTACGAAATATCTGTATACATTTGTTGAATATGAATTTCTTCAAAGTATATCAAAACGGATTAACCTTTCTCAAGCAATAAATTTTTAAGACAAAACACATGGATACAAAAAACAAAGGATTCAATTCAAAACTGGTTCACGGAGGTGGGTACAAGGATCAATTATTAAGTGCCGTAACACCCATTTATCAAACGTCAACCTTTGCATTTCACAATGCAGATCATGGTGCTCAGTGCTTTGCGGGCGAAAGTGATGGATATATATACACACGCCTCGGAAACCCTACCATTATTGATCTTGAAAAAACCGTTGCGGAACTTGAAAATGGTTTTGGTGGCATAGCTACATCTTCGGGGATGGCAGCGGTAAACACTGTTTACCTTGGGATCCTTGAATCGGGAAGTCATATGATCGGGCATGAGGCTTTATACGGACCAAGTCGTGCGATCATGGAATCTTTGTATCCAAAATTTAATGTTGAATCAACCTTTGTTGATGCGACCAAACTGGAAAATGTTAAAAATGCCATCAGGCCCAATACCCGGCTTATTTTCCTTGAAACACCTGCAAACCCTACCATCGGGATAACAGATATTAAGGCAGTAAGCGAGATTGCCAAAGAAGTTGGTGCCGTAGTTTGTGTTGATAATACTTTCTGCAGTCCTTATTTACAAAACCCTCTTGATTTGGGTGCAGATATCGTGCTGCATTCCATGACCAAGTTTATCAATGGACACGCCGATATCGTAGCCGGAATGGTGGTGGCAAAAACAGAAGAGATGTACAGGCAATTGCGAAGTGTAATGATGAACGTGGGTTGCAACATGGATCCGCATCAGGCATTCTTAACCCGGCGGGGACTGAAAACACTTGCCATCAGGATTGACAGGGCGCAGGCCAACTCCATGAAAGTAGCCGAGTTTCTCGAAAATCACCCGAAAGTTGAGTGGGTTAAGTATCCCGGATTAAAATCGCACCCGCAATATGAACTGGCTCAAAAACAAATGCGGGGCCCTGGGGCTATGATCTCTTTCGGACTGAAGGGAGGACTTGATGCAGGCAAAAAAATGATGGACAACGTTCAGCTAGCTTTGTTGGCTGTTTCGCTGGGTGGCATTGAAACACTGATACAGCATCCTGCCTCAATGACCCATTCAAAACTTTCAAGGGAGGCCAAAGAAAAAGCAGGTATCAGTGACGGACTTGTTCGTTTATCTGTTGGAATTGAGGAAGCTGAAGACATTATTGCCGACCTCGACCAGGCGTTGATGCATGTATAAAAAAATCAAGCTCCCGTGCCTTCTTACTTCACGGGAGCTCCTAAAAAAACCCCTCTTATCAAAATCAACCTGAGCATCTGTACAATCGAAGGGTGTGATTGCACATGCTAGTCCTGCTTATTTAATTACCTGAAAAAATTTTCGAATTGTTTCTATACCCTGGTTTGTCCTGGAACCAGTCCATATAATTGAACCCATTGCTTGATGCCCATGGACCGAACATGAGGTGAGCCTCGGTGATATTTGCTTTCTCCACTGGATAATCAAAACTTTCGGGAAGATTAGCTGCCCATGGATAACTGTCGGATGAGAAATAATACCTGCCTGTTGAAGGATCTGATTCATCATCACCAGTGCAAAATAAACTGTAATCAGCTTTGTTAGTTGGTTTTGAACCCGGTAAGTGAATTTCTTTAGCTCGGTCATAGTTAACAAATATGAATGGATTGTAAGGTGCGAGTCCTAAATTTGCAGACACCATCGGAGTAGTAAATTTGATGGTAAGATTTACGGTATCGGGATCAAAAACCGGTGCACCTGCCTGTGTATTGAAAAAAGTTCCGGGGCTTCCATGTGTTACGACATCCCATGCATCATCAAAAACGAGTATAACCGCGTCTTCCTGGTTGGTTTCTGTTCCGTTGCTGTGTAAAGTGGAAACATTGTTGGTCAGGTGTTGTCCGATCACTGATTCTACTTCCGACGGATCAACATCCAGAGAAATTCCAAAGCCATTGTGGAAACCGGCTCCAATTGCTCTTACCACGTAAGTTGGCATCATTTCAACGATTTTATTATCAGCATTTGCAACTTTTTTGTATTGATAGTCAACCACCAGGTCATTGAAATCATAGTCGCCACGTGAGGGCCACAGATCTTCGAAAACAAGGGTTCCAAAATCGCCCTGAGCCGGATAATAATAGTTGTATGCACGCTCAGGATCAGTTGGGTATTCATCAAAAATATCTGAAACACCGTCGCCGTCAGTATCTTCCGGATCATCAATTGGAGGAACGTAAGTAGTGTTAATGGCTTCAATGGGATTTGCAGTAGCATAAAAAACTGCATCATTAAAATCCTGGTCACAACTTGATGTGGATCTGTTTATATCTTCAAATCCGATGAGGAATAATTCGCGCTCTGCATCAAATAACAATACATTATGTCTTTTCAGATCATCATCCGTTTCCATATTTAAATTGAAATTTGAATAGTGAATGTAATCCGTTGAAGAAATAGATCCATTCTCCCATCCATGAGCAATTAAAAACCAACCTATAACAATGTTTGCAGGGAATGTATCACTCATCACACCAGTTTCCTGATTGTAATATTTAAGTTTTACCTTATCGCCGGGCTGTAACTGGCCACCACTACCCTGCAGGGATGCATTTGGAGAAATGATGGTGCGATCTTCAATATCTTCAACCGATTCGGGCGCATTGCCTTGTTCATAGGTATAATAACCAAGTGAGTTTAACCATCCGGCTCCTTCATGCACAAATGTTACCCAAACTTCACATTGCTCGTCTAAAACAAGGTTTGGTTCTGCATTGTTGGCAAGATATTGAGGATGCGAAACAGGAAGCGGCTGTGACTCGGGTAAGGAAGCATTAATATCAGCAATAAATTCATCTGATAAAACATCACCTTCGGGCTCGAGATAAAACGGTAAACCATAATTGATACCCCAATCTCCCAAGGTCAGGTAAGGAATAATTGTGTTGCCACTTTTTAAGTTCATTTGATCACCGATACCTGCAGGTGTGGCTTTATAAGCGGCATCCCTTATAGCAGGAGAAATTACAGCACTAGCCTGACCCTGGCTTACAGGAACCTCATAATAACGCATTAATCCAATGTATGATGGTACCACATAAATATTTTCGACATAAGCCGGAATATTGAATTTATCCAAATAAATACCATCGCTACCGCTATTACCTCGGAAAATTAAACTTGATTTATCCTGAATGGTAGAACTCAATTCTGTGCCGTTAATGAAGGGATTCCGGGTATAAATCTCAAAAGAAATGTTTCTCAATCGACCCCCTGAAAAATTTTCAAAAGTTAATTCAACAGAAACATCTGAAGTGGTTTTAAATAGAAAATCGAAAAGATTTGAATTTTCTGTTTGTGGAAGTGATTGTTCAAACTCATCTTTCATACAGCTACTTAAGCCGATTAAAAATGCAAGTGAAAGGATTACTAATTTTTTCATAAATATGATTTTTTGATTTTTTCTAAATTAATTTTCTCAGCACTTGCCGATTTTCGTGCCACAAGTCCTAACTCGCTGTTTTAGTAGCACTTAACTTAAAAATAAAATTTGTATGAAAAAATCTATTCTTCATTGGTGAAGAATAATTTTATGCTTTTGCTGAAATACCCGCTATTAGTGCAAACTTTTCGGATATTCTGCGTAAACGAAGACATCTTCATTATTGAAGAGTCAAACAAAAAAGAATCGAAATGGAAAACGCCCTCACCATCCTCGTATTGGACGATGATCCGGCCATACAGCGAATAATCAAAGCATATTTACACCGCAGGCACAATGTCTTTTTGTCGTCAAGACCATCGGAGGCAATGGCTGTGTTTGAAGCCGAAAATATTGATATTTTCATCTGTGATATTCGTTTGCCTGAAATGGATGGAATAACCTTCATCAAAAAAGTTAAGGAAAAGTATCCTGAAGTTGAAATTATCATGATCAGTTCACATGCAGGCATGGAAGAGGTGGTGGAGATCATGCATATTGGTGCTTTCGATTTTTTCAAGAAACCATTTGATTTGAATGACATCCAAATGTCCATCGAAAGGACCAGCAAATACAGGGATAAAAAAATTGAGCTAAAACAATCTGAACTTAAAAAGACCTTTCTGAACAAGGAATTACATGAGAAGATTGGGTACGAGATAGTGAGTGTGAGTAATTCGATGGAAATTATAAAACAAACCATGGCCAAAGTTGCGCAGGCTGATGACACCTCCGTTTTAATTACCGGCGAGAGTGGCACAGGAAAGGAACTTGTGGCCAGAGGAATACATATGCTCAGTAACCGCAGCGATGAGTTTTTTGGTGCTGTTAACACCTCGGCTATTCCGGAGCCCCTGTTCGAAAGTGAATTTTTCGGCCACAAAAAAGAATCATTTACCGGTGCTATACAAGAAAAAGAAGGTTGGTTTGAAGTTGCTAATAACGGAACCCTGTTCCTGGATGAGATTGGTGATATGCCAATAACTTTGCAAATTAAAATGCTGAGAGTCCTCGAAGACCGTAGGTTTAATAAAGTAGGTTCACCACATGCAAAATCATTTAATATCAGGATTATTGCTGCAACCAATAAAGATGTGGAATCACTCAAGTCGGGCGATAAATTCAGGAGCGATCTGTTTTACCGTATCAGCACTTTCCAGATCAATATACCACCTCTGCGCGATCGCCCTGAAGATATTCCTGTTCTGGCCGATCATTTTTTACAGTTTTACGCCTTGAAAATGAAAAAACCGCTCAAATCAATTGCCCCGGGGGTGAATGAAATATTATTGAATTATAACTTCCCGGGAAATGTCAGGGAACTCAGAAACCTCTGCGAACGCGCCGTAATTTTGAATAACGGGGGAGTGATAAACGAATCCTGTTTCCCGGAAATTTCAGGTTTTACAAAACCACCCGAATCAAATTATGGAAATGTTTACAACCTGGATGAAATTGAAAGAAGGACCATTCTTGAGGCCCTTTCGGCCAGCGGGAATAACCTGAGTAAAGCATCAAAACTGCTGGGGTTGCAATGGAATGCACTATACCGGCGGATTCAAAAATATAATATTCGTGCAGAATCTTAACTAACCCTAACGGTCAGTTATTTATGATAACTTTTTAAAAAGTTAAGGCTTACTGCCCCCAATAACTCCATACTTTCTTTACATTTGTTTTTGATAAAATTACAGTGAGTGCATATGCTATTTGTTGTAATTCTGCGTTAAACTGTTAATTAAACCAAACTATGTTGAGAAAGATTTTTATCCTTTTCCTTCTTCTTTTCTCTCTGGTTCCGGGCTTAAGTACCGGTCAATCCATAGGTTTGGTATTAAGTGGCGGTGGTCCGCGCGGGGTAACCCATGTAGGTGTATTAAAAGCACTTGAAGAAAATGATATTCCCATTGATTACATTGTCGGAACGTCGATGGGAGCAATAGTAGGAGGACTTTATGCCAGCGGGTATTCACCTGATGAAATTCTCCAAATGATCACCTCCGAAGAGTTACGCTCATGGATTTCGGGAACCATGCAGGATGAGGCTCACTATCTTTTTAAAGAATCATACCCCAATGCCAGTTGGCAGTTGTTCGGTATATCTTATGATTCAGTTTTAAAGGTTAATCTACCCACCAATATTGTATCACCCGTAGAAATGGACTACGGTTTTATGACGGTTTTTTCAGGAGCAAGTGCCGCCGCCAATTACGATTTTGATCAACTTTTCAGGCCTTTCCGATGCGTAGCGAGTGATATCGCTGAAAGCAAAGAGGTGATTTTGAGCAATGGTTCGCTGGAACAGGCAATTCGCGCATCAACCACTTTTCCGTTTTATTTCAAGCCCATTAAAATTGATGGAAATTTAATGTTTGATGGAGGAATGTATAATAATTTCCCGGTAGATGTATTGTCAAAATCTTTTTATCCGGATATTATTATCGGAAGCAAAGCAGCTTCCAATTACAATCAGCCCAGGCAGGACGATTTACTCAGCCAGGTTCAATCGATGCTCATGGCCAATACAAAATACGACGTGGATACCACCACCGGAATTTTAATAACTCCTGAGCTTTGGTCGGTAAATGTGACCGATTTTTCAAACACAGCCCAATTTATCGACAGCGGGTATGTAGCCACACTGCGTGCAATGCCAAAGATTAAATCATTTATAAAACGAAGGATTCCAAAGGCAGAAGTTGAAAAACAACGTGAAGCTTTCAAAGCAAAAATACCCGGTTTTAAAATCCACGAAATCGTCATTACCGGTGTTAATGAAAGGCAGCAATACTATCTTAAGCACCTCATTAACGATAAAAAACTGATCCTGAAAATCAATGATGACAATATTCCCAATCAGGAGAAACTCGAAATTTTAAAACAATCCTATTATAAAATTTTATCCGAAAAACAGATCAATTACGTTTACCCTACTTTAAAATACCTGCCCGATCAAAAAGCATACGATGTGATTTATTACGTTGACCGGAGTAAGCTGGTGGAAATGGAGATCGGAGGTTTAGTTTCATCGCGCGCGGTAAATGAAATTTTCTTCCAGATGAATTATAACCGCTGGGGAAAAACCGCCATGAATGTTACAGGCAATGCTTATCTTGGCAGATTCCACAGCTCAGGGCATATTGCCACACGACTCGATATTCCGGGCTATCTGCCCCTGGCCCTTGAACTAGCTTATAACCTCAATGGCTGGAACTACTTTCGAACGGCCACCTACTTTTTTGAAGATCCTAATCCAAGCTTCCTCATCCAGCAGGACAGTTACTGGTCATTTGGCTTAAGTACCCCGCTGATGCCAAGTGCAAGGCTAACAGCTAATATAGAGGCAGGCCGAAAAAAAGATGAATATTATCAAACTAACCAATTCTCCAGGCTTGACACAGCTGATATTACAAATTTTGATTTTTATTCCCCGGCCCTGGTTTTTGAATGGAATACGCACAACCGAAAACAATTTGCTTCCGAGGGTCATTCTTTACGCCTTTGCGCACGGTTTGTAAGCGGCCTTGAAAGAAATATTCCGGGATCAACTTCTGTTGAAAAAGATGAGTTTACACAATACCATAACTGGGTACAGTTACGATTGCGGTTTTTAAAATATTTCAAAACTACCCGGTTTTTAACTTTGGGTATCCTGGGCGAGGCTTCCTTCAGCAACAGAGAACTTTTTAACAATTACACAGCTACCATATTGGGTGCCCCTGCTTTTCAGCCAATCCCCGAAAATCAAACGATTTTTCTTCCCCAGTTCCGTGCCCATACATTTGGAGGAGGTGGAGTTCAATTCATTTTCCCGGTTATTAAAAATTTGGATTTCAGGCTCGAAGGGTATGTTTTCCAGCCTTATCGTGAAATTTTGAAGGACGAAAATAACAAACCTATGTATAGTTCTGTATTTACTAACCAGTACTATAACTTTGGAAGCCGGCTGGTTTATCATGCCCCGTTCGGCCCAATAAGTACCAGTTTAATTTATAATGACATGGCTGATGAACCTTTTGTCTTTAATATAAATATCGGTTATTACCTGTTCAATAAAAGGCCTTTCAATTAGCGATAATAAAACTTTTCAATCCACCGCATTATTTTGATGAATAGCTTTTGCAGTAACAAAATATTCCTATTTTTGCAGTCCTTTAAAAATGAGATAACACATTTACAGTCAATTGACTGATTCTAATTCTGGAATGAATAATAACATATGGAAACAAAGAATCTTAACAATCAAAATCCTGATGAAAAAATAGAAAATCAGGAGGAGAACACCACAAAAAAACAAGAAGCTATTACGAAAGAGCCCGAGAATCAAATTGATAGCCCGGAAACTGCGGAAGCAATTCAAATGGAGGAAATGCCTTCAGAGGATACAACCAATACCGAAACCACTACTGAAACGGAAGCGGAAATTGAGATTGTTAATGAAATTTCGCCGGAAGAGATCATTGAATCCATTGAACCTCAAAAGGAAGACAAGGCAGTAATTGAAGATAAAGTTGCTGATGAACCTGCAACTGATTTAGCAGCGGATGAACTCGTAGAGGAAGCAAATCAGGAAAAAAATGAAGTAGTGCCTGTTTCATCAGATGAGGAAACGCATGAAGAACATGAGGAAGATCATGAGGAAGATGATGATCACGAGGAAGATCATGAAGAGGAAACTGAAACCATAGATTATGATTCACTATCGAGGGATGCGCTGGTGGATATGCTTGAGGAACTGGTAAATAACAACGAAGTAAACACCATAAAAAAGAAGGTGGCCCTGATTAAAGTGGCTTTCCTAAAACAAAATAAAGAGGAACAGGAAAAAAGACTGGAAACTCAGCTTTCGGAGGATGAAGACGCTGAAGAAGTTGAAGTTACCAAAGATGAAGTTGAGATCCGTTTTAATGCAGCATTTGGAATTTACAAAGAAAAACGAACTGCATGGATTGCTCAGCAGGAAGAATTAAAAATTGAAAATCTCAACAAGAAAAAACTCATCCTCGAAGAGTTAAAAGCACTCATCGAATCGGAAGAATCCCTGAAAAAGACATACGACGAATTTCGCAACCTGCAGGAAAAGTGGAAAGAAGCCGGTATGGTGCCAAAAGCAGAGGCCAACAACCTCTGGCAAAATTATCATTTCCTGGTGGAGAAATTTTTCGACAAAGTAAAGATCAACCGTGAACTGCGTGATCTTGACATGAAGAAAAACCTGGAAAGTAAGATCGAACTTTGCGAAAAAGCCGAAGAGTTGATCCTTGAAAATTCGGTGATCAAATCGTTCAAACAGCTTCAATTGCTGCACAACCAATGGAAAGAGATCGGGCCGGTGCCGGATGATAAAAAAGATGAACTGTGGGACCGCTTTAGAAATGCCACTGATCAGATCAATCAGCGCCGTCGCGACCATTACAATCAGCTCAAAGAAGAGCAAACGAAAAACCTGGCTGCGAAAACCGTACTTTGCGAAAAAGCCGAAGAAGTGCTGGCTCGTGAAAATGAAAACATCAAAGACTGGAACGAAAATACCCAGCAGATCAGTGAACTGCTGAAGGTATGGAAAACCATTGGACCTGCACCAAGGGTACAAAACGATGAAATCTGGGATCGGTTTAAAAATTCAATGGATACCTTTTTTGCAGGGAAAAAAGAGTTTTTCAAAGAGATCAAGGATGAACAGCAAAACAATTTCAACCTGAAACTCGATCTTTGTACACAGGCGGAGTCAATAAAAGACAGCTCCGATTGGAAACAAGCTACCAACGATCTGATCAACCTGCAGAAAGAATGGAAAAAAATCGGGCCGGTTCCACGCAAACATTCCGATAAAATCTGGAAGCGGTTCAGGGCTGCCTGCGATGAGTTCTTTAAAAGAAAAGCCGATTTTTTTGGCAACATTAAACAGCACGAAGCCGACAACCAAAAACAAAAAGAAGACCTGATCCAAAAGGTGAAAGATTTCAGTTTTGGAAAAGATAAAAATGCCAACCTGGAGACTTTAAAAGAGTTCCAGCGCGAATGGATGGAAATCGGTCATGTGCCTTTTAAAGAAAAAGACAGGCTGCAAAATGAGTTCAGGAATGCCATTAACAGTCATTTTGATCAACTCAAGATCAACCGTGCTGAAATGCAGACCATGAACTTTAAACAACGGTTTGAGGGTGTAAAGGAAAAACCCAATGCCAACCGGATAATCAATAATGAACTTAATTTTTTACATAATAAAAGGAAAAAACTGGAAGATGATGTAAAGCTCTGGGAAAACAACCTGGGCTTTCTGGCCAGTTCCAAAAAAGCCGATTTATTAAAACTTGAATTCGAGAAGAAGATTGACAAGGTTAAAGAAGAGATCAAACTCATTACCGAAAAAATAAAGTTTCTGGAGAGAGAAACCGAATAATTTTGGGGATCCCGACCAATGCGTCGGGATTTTTTTTTATATTTAATCCCTCAAAAATACCGGGGTTATGAAAAAGCTGGCAATCCTTTCAGCCGTTTTCGGAATTTTGCTGCTAATCTCAAACAGCACGCTCGGCCAATCCAAAAACGACTCCACACTTTGCGAAATTGAAACCAGGGATGGCAATCATTTTATTGGAACCATCATTTCCATGGAATCAGATACGATCCATTTTAAAACCGATAAATTAGGCACGCTTCACATCGCTAAGAATTTCGTAAAAAAGATTACACCCCTGGCCCAAAATCAATTGAAGGAGGGAGAATTCTGGGCTGATAACCCCCAGGCTACACGATACTTCTTTTCACCCAACGGCTACGGCATGAAACGGGGCGAAGGCTATTATCAGAATGTTTGGGTGCTTTTTAACCAGGTATCATTTTCAATCACCGATAATACTTCACTTGGAGCCGGCATTGTTCCACTATTTCTTTTCGCAGGAGCCAGCTCACCTGCCTGGATCGCACCTAAGTTTTCAGTTCCGGTAGTAAAGGATAAGTTTAACGTGGGAGGGGGAGCGCTCATCGGGACCATTCTGGGTGAGGAAGAAGCGGATTTTGGAATACTTTACGGGGTATCAACCTTTGGCGACAGAAGTAATAATGTAAATATAGGCGTGGGATACGGGTACGCCGGAGGAGGTTTGGCCAAAACGCCTACGATTACTGTCAGTACCATGCTGCGAACCGGTCCGCGGGGTTATTTTATTTCTGAAAACTATTACATATCAACGGCCGGCGATTATTTGGTTTTAATGTCGGTGGGCGGACGGGGATTTACACGTGGCGGTGTGGGCATCGACTGGGGGGTGGTGCTTCCGCTTGGCGCCGGTATTGGTGAGTTTGTGGCTATTCCCTGGCTGGGGATTACTTTGCCGTTTAAGCCGAAGGATTAATTACAACAGGGATTTTATAAATTCACCCAAGTTAACATCACAATTTTATCTGCACCTGAACCTTCACCTCCGTTTTCTGGTCGCCATCTATTTCATCCAGCCCGGTTCCGATGCTTTTTTGATTGGTAAACCAAAGATGCGAAATCCGGGCCCAGATATTGATCTTATCAAAAAGGTTGTATTTCAGCATAAATGCGGTTTTGGAGCCTTTGTAATAATAACCCGGTACGGAAAAGGCATACAAAACATCGTTTTCGTAAGCATAAATTCGTTCGTCGTAGGAGTCGGTATCGAAAAGGGCATGACGGAAAAAGAGGGTGAGTTTTTCACTGGCCGGCCGCCAATGCACATCCTGAAAAACCAGGTAGCCCGAGCCACGGTGGGTTTCGTTATCCTGATAAATCAAATACTCAGCACGGTTGGCCATCCGAACCGATGGCGAAACCCGGTAATTGATATGAAAACGGAAAGATGATTTTCGATAGGTTGTCAGCGGATCCAACCCAATGAGTTCATTATTTCCGTTGATCTGTTTGGTTTGCTGTTTGAACCTGAAATTGAAATTTACATCCCGGGAGGCGATATGTTCCACCTGCACAAAACCTTCATTTCCACCTGAGGGGCTGTTGACCCGGTAGCGCAACCAGGGATAATTAAAAACATCCATATAAGCTGAAAGCGACCAGCGGGAGGCAAGCAAAAAACGCAATCCAGAATAAAATCCACGTTCATTGTAATTATTACTTTCCGAAAAACCGTTGGCAAACAAGTTCTGAAACTCAGGGCTGTAATTGCGGTAAAGCAGCGAAACAGATAACCTTGGATGCAAGGCAGCCGACAAGCCATGAAGCTGGGCAATCGCTCCGTTTTTACTCATGGAAACTTCACCGAACAAACTGATTTTGTTAAGCAGGTAGGCATAATCCACACCGCCGTTAATATTTTGATCGCCCTTAAATGTGTACCGGTCATAAAGTTGCTCGGGAGCTCCCAGGGGCAAATCCAGTTGCGTTACTACTCCGGTTACGCCGATACTCAGGCGGTTTTTGCGATAGTTGATATTTCCGCCCATCACCTCCATCGCGATCGCATCCTTTTTCAAAACCTCATTCACGGTGCGATGATAGCCTGTTTCCTGCAAGGACGTGATAATTCCTTCATCTGTGTCGAGGGTATCGGAAGCATAAAGGGCAGCATCAATTTTATTATTGGAATAAAATGCCGAAAACTCAAAATCACTGAATTGGATTGTTGTGGCGGCCCCTCTGAAAAAGTGGTTTTCATCCGCCGAGGTGTAAGGCGTAACACCAGTTCCGTAGCGTTTCACATTGGCTGCGTCGGATGATTTCCCAAAAGCAAGTCCACCCCACATGGTGAGCCCCTGCCCGAACCGTAACTGGTAATCGCCCAGGGTAAGTGCTTTTAAATGCCCGATATTATGGATGCTTACATGGGCCGAATAAAAATCAAAACCGTTCTGTAATTTATCACCGGCAAGTTTTTGAATTGAATCAGGAATACCATTAATAAAAAAGACTTCTCCGGGATCCTTTTCAGCAGTGATACCCCAGCGGATTTTATTTCCATACCTGAAACCATATTTCATGTACAGTTTTTCTGGTGAACCCAAATAATGTGAATTTGGGTTTTCAATCCAGGCGCTGTCAGAAATATCCTTAAATCCGTTTCGTTCCTGCAACACTTGCTGGTATCGCATGATCAGTTGGTGGCGACCATATTTCAAGGCATTTTTAAGTGGGATTTTCGCCGGAGGCTTTACCTGCGATACCGACACATAAGGCAAAATCTTGTCGATGGTGATTTGATCGAAACCATCAATGCCCTGCAATTCATAAATGGAAACCAGCAATCCATAGTTTTCACGGTAAGCCATCAGGTGAAAGATCTGCATATCATTCAGGAAAATCAGATCTTCCAACTCATCGCGGGTGGCATAGTTTAGATTTAAAGGATGATCGCGATAATAGCGTAGACTTTCTATCAGTTCCGAATAATCAAGCTCGGCTTCCGTGTTTTCTGCAATGGTTTCAATGCGGTCGGAAATGTCGGTTTCAGAAACTGCTCCAGAAATGGTATCGGGTTTTTGTGCGACAGTGTCAATGCAAAACAGGCTTGACAATACAAGTAAATAGATGAGCCGATGTATGGCAAACCCTTTCACCTTAATCAGGTTTTGTAAAGCGGTAGATCATGGATAAGGAAGGCGACCAACCCAAAGTTTGATGAATTTGAGCAGCAAAATCAACTTCCAGGGCGCCCAGGCAGAGCCCGAATCCAAAGCTGTATTGGGATGAAATACTCAGGTTTTCGGAGCCTGTGAGTGCCGGCACCGACTCATAGCCCACCCTGGCAAATATTTTTTCGGCTAACTTGTACTCCAGCCCGGTTCGGATATTCGGTTTGTAATCCAGATTCTTTTCTGTTTCCAAAACAAGTACAAGTTCCTCCGAAACATTGAAAGCTGCACCCAGTCGGAAAACTGATGGGACCCTTTCTTCAGGATCATTGGACAATTTTGCCCGAATGGGATTAAAAGCATGAGCACCAATTACCACCTTTTCCGAAATCTTATGCTGAATACCCAATTCGAACGTTAAAAGATTGGCCTGACCATATTCACCCGTAAGTTTATAAGCAAGATAATCAATCTGTAATCCGGCTGAAAACCGCTCACCAAATGACTTCCCAAAAGCAAGACCCACCTTGGTTTCATGGTATTGGGTATAACCAAAATTTTGGTAACTCAATCCAAAAGTACCGTTTCGTGTGGGTAAGGTAAATCCAAAAGACTTCAACCCGAGTTCACTGATTAAAAACCGGTTTTGATAATAAAACGAAGCGGCTACGGATTGAAAACTTGCCAGTCCTGCCTGATTGTTCTGAATTGCCCAAAAATCACTCAAAGCAACTGAAGCATTACCCATCCCGTTACCTCGCCCACCCGTAGGTACCTGAACATCCGATCCGGCAAACAGCGAAAGGGTTGTGAAACACATTAGGAAGCTGATTGATATGTTAATAATCAGGAGTCGGGTCATGGTTTGCCAAATATAAAAATTTTTCCATTGAACAATTCAATAAATTTGTTGTCTATCAAAAAAAAGATACCATGCAAAATGTGTTGACCTACCTTAAATCGCTCAAAGCAAATAACGACCGTGATTGGTTCCATGCAAACAAACCCCAATATGATAAAGCTAAAAAGGAATTTGAAGCACTTGTAAACAGGCTGATACCTGAGATTAACAAGTTTGATCCAAACATTGGAACCATAACGGCAAAGGATTGTGTTTTCAGGATATTCAGAGACATCCGTTTTTCGCCCGACAAAACACCTTACAAAACACATTTTGGAGCTTATATTGCCAAAGGTGGCCGCAAGAGTACGCATGCCGGGTACTACCTCCACATCGACGCTGAGGAGTCATTTGCAGCAGGTGGATTGCATATGCCTCCTGCTGAAAATTTGAAAAAAGTAAGACAGGAGATCATGTATAACATTGAAGAGTTCAAAAAGATCATTCTATCGGATCAATTTAAATCAACGTTTGGAACATTTATGGATGACAAGTTAACTCGACCGCCAAAGGATTTTCCGGCTGATTTTGCCGATATTGAACTACTGAAATACAAAGGATTTACGGTAGTAAATAACCTCAGTGAAAAAGACCTCCTGGGAGATAAGGGAATGGATAAAATCCTGACGGCATTCAAAACACTCAAACCCCTCAATGATTTTCTAAACCGGGGACTGGAGTAGACCTAAATTATCTCCCTGGGTAAGTGCTCATCTACGAATTCAGAAGCAAGTTTACGCTTTTCGTATCCACTATCGAAGAAAAGAAGGCTTACGATTGGTTACCCTCTAACTTTACCCGCTAATTTACAACCGTTTACATAAAAAGGTACAGTCTTTGCAAATCTTATTGTGTCCTATTTTTATTAGTAATCGAGAAAATTACAAAAGGTGAGCTACAATCAAGGTATTATAAGAGGTTTTAACATTCCGGAAGGCACACAGCCCAAAGCAAAAGAGCCAAAAAGTTCAGGAATCTTTCACATCATCATCATCAGCCGGAATGAACGTATTCAATCCACACTCAGCAGAACGCTCGAACATTTTTCTCTTACAGGACGGAGCATCAGTGTTTTGCACGCCGAAAGTTTGAAAAGAGCACAAGAACTTATTGAGCAAAACAGGGATACCATCCTGGTGGTGATTGACGACAATGTTCAGGTAAACGGTTCGTACAGTGTGTTTGTGGATTATGTGCACAATCAGTTAAACATCGATTATTGTCATATCACATTTAAGGAAAACCTGATCAGGCCGGCCATGCAGGGCGCTGTTCCATTGGATTTTGCAGATCAGGATGCCTTAAGTGAATTTGAGAGTGCCCGTAACAGGTTAATCGACGTTACGCGAATGATCATGATGACAACCGAAATGGAAACTAAAATTGATGAAAAAGATGATGAAACAATTTCAATTACCGAGGAAAAACACGCTGATTATCGTCTGACCCGCGACCGCCTGTATTCCATCCTCGCTCATGATCTGAAAGAGCCTGTTGGAAATATTAAGGTATTGCTCGATTTTCTGACAAATGAACCTGAATTTCTGGATCAGGAATCATCACAGGATTTATTGTTCAGGGTAAAAGAATCAGCCAATAATGTTCACGAACTGCTTGAAGATTTTCTTTTCTGGAGCCGGATGATTAAACAAGATGTTTATTTCAATCCTTCAAAAGTAGATCTGGATCTGATCATCCGCGAAAACATACTTTTAGTTAAAAGCCTGGCAGCTACCAAGGATATTACACTGGCTTATGATGTTCCCGAATATACGTACACCTATGCCGACGAATATATGCTTCATACCATCATCAGGAATCTACTTTATAATGCAATTAAGTTTACGGAAGTTGAAGGCAAAATCGAGATTTCGACCAACGAGTTTGAAGATTTTTATGAAGTGGTAATTCAGGACAACGGCATTGGCATTTCACCCCAGGGGATCGAAAATATCTTTCTTTCGGATGAGGTTTACTCAATAGACAGCAAGGGCAAAGAAGGTGGTAATGGTCTGGGATTAATTCTTTGTCGCGATTTTGTTGAGAAAAACGGTGGCGAGATTTGGGTGGAAAGTGAAAAAGATAAAGGAAGTGTATTCCGTTTCACTTTACCAAAATATAAATAGTCCACACACATTCCTTCCTGCTTAATTCAGCTATCTTTGCCATTGCAATTACAATGGCATGGAGCGAATCCTCAAATATTTCCCGCATTTGTCCCAAAAGCAAATCCAGCAATTTGAAGCACTTGATGCATTATACAAGGATTGGAATGGCAAAATTAATGTTATTTCACGAAAAGACATCGATCAGCTTTACGAGCGCCATGTGCTTCATTCACTGGGAGTAGCAAAAGTCATTTCTTTCAAACCCGGTACTGCTGTTTTAGATGTAGGTACCGGTGGAGGGTTTCCTGGTATTCCGCTGGCTATACTTTTCCCGGAAGCCAATTTTCATCTCATCGATAGTATTGGCAAAAAAATCAAGGTAGTTAATGGTGTTGCTGAAAGCATCGGACTAAGCAATATTTCTACTCAACACTGTCGCGCCGAGGATGTAAATCTGCAGTTTGATTTTATCGTAAGCCGCGCTGTAACTGCTCTTCCAACCTTTATGACCTGGGTCAACAGGAAAATTAAGAAAACAGGAATTAATGCGTTGCCCAATGGAGTATTATATTTAAAAGGAGGTGATATTGCCGAGGAAATTGTTCCGGTAAAAGGTGAAGTACAGGTTTTTCATCTTTCAAAATTTTTCGATGAGCCGTTTTTTGAAACGAAGAAAGTAGTTTACATTAATCCGTTTGCAAAGTAATAATTGACAGATGTTAATTGTTTTGCACAATCCATTTTGAAATTCCACTGCTCGTTTGGTTTTTTATTATCTTCGTCGGCTTAACAAAACAAAATAAAAAATGACAGAAGCGATCAAAACAACGTTAAGAGAATCGAAAGCAGCCCGATGGACTGCCTTGAGTATTCTATCCTTTACCATGTTTGCGGGATATTTGTTTACTGAAATAATATCGCCTCTCAAACCGATTATAGAGCGGGTTTATGGTTGGGATGGATCGGACTTTGGAATGTTTTTCAGTGCCTATGGATGGTTCAATGTATTTTTTCTGGCATTGATCCTGGTCGGTATTTTATTGGATAAGTTTGGAATCAGGTTCAGCACGATCGCTTCCGTACTTACTATGATTGCGGGTGCTGCGTTAAAATACTTTGCCTTTGTCAGCGATTTTGGTGGGGCTTCCTTCCTCGGGTTCGATACACAACTTTTACTGGCTTCATTGGGATATGCGCTGTTTGGGGTAGGTGTTGAGTATGCCGGTATTACCGTCTCCAAATCCGTAGTTAAATGGTTTAAAGGAAAAGAAATTGCACTTGCAATGGGAATGCAGGTTGCTATTGCAAGACTGGGTTCCTTTGTTCCTCTTGCATTTGGAGCAGCTATCGCAACGGCCCTCAGTGTACCAACCACAGTTTTGTTCGGATTGTTATTCCTGATAATCGGATTCTTCGGATTCCTGGTTTACAATGCCATGGACAGAAAGCTTGACAAACAAGACAGTGATGCAGATGACGGCACCTCTGAAGAAGAACAGTTTAAACTCTCCGATCTGAAGGTAATAGTAACTAACAAGGGCTTTTGGCTGATTGCCATACTTTGTGTTTTATTTTACTCCGCGGTATTTCCATTTTATAAATACGGCCCCGACCTGATGGTTAATAAATTTGGCGTTTCAGATCGCTGGTCAGGATTGATTCCTGCATTGGTACCCTTCGGAACTATTTTCCTAACCCCTCTCTTTGGTGGCATTTATGATAAAAAGGGAAAGGGTGCCTCCATTATGATTCTCGGTGCTCTTATGCTCATCGTGGTTCATTTTATATATTATCTGCCTTCCATTACAAGCGTATATATGGCATTTGCCAACGCCATTATCTTAGGTATTGGATTTTCGCTGGTTCCTTCAGCAATGTGGCCTTCTGTACCTAAAATTATTCCTGAAAAACAATTGGGTTCAGCCTATGCATTTATCTTCTGGATTCAAAATTTTGGTCTGTGGGGCATTCCACTCCTAATTGGTATAATACTCGAAAAAACAAATCCGGGAGTAGCAAAAAGCATTCAGGGTGTAATGGAAACACTTAAAGGACAAAATCTGACGAATGAGCAAATTGATGAAAAAGTAGCTGCAATGAAGCAAGCCGGTGAATATCCTATTTATAATTATGAAACAACCTGGTTGATTTTTGTTGGACTCACGATTCTGGCTTTAATAGTTGCTTATATGCTTAAAATTGAAGATCGTAAAAAAGGCTATGGCCTTGAGTTGCCTAATATTGAGCAATAATTGAACCTTCCAAAGATATTTTGGGTTGTCAATTGGCAGCCCATTTTTTTCTAAATAGGTTATTTTATTGTAATTTTATTGTTCGTTTTAAAAACTGAATTAAAAACTTTTAAAATAAAAACATTATGAGTCAGGAGATTCTGAACCTTGAACCAAAATTGATCTGGAAACATTTTTATAGTCTTACCCAAATCCCAAGACCTTCGAAAAAGGAGGGTAAAATCATTGATTTTGTTAAGAAATTTGGTGAGGACCTGGGACTTGAAACCATGGTGGATGCCATTGGTAATGTTATTATTAAAAAACCTGCCACGGCAGGAATGGAGGACCGCAAAGGGATCATTCTTCAGGGGCACCTCGATATGGTTCCGCAGAAAAACAGCGATACCAACCATGATTTTGAAAAAGATCCCATTGATGCCTATGTTGATGGTGATTGGGTAACAGCCAAAGGAACAACCCTCGGTTCGGATAATGGGATGGGCGTGGCTGCAGCCATGGCGGTGCTGGAATCGGATAATTTAAAGCATGGACCCATAGAGGCGCTGTTTACCATTGATGAAGAAACCGGAATGACCGGAGCGGAAAATCTTCAACCAGGAGTATTAGACGGAGAAATACTTCTTAATATGGATTCGGAAGATGAAGGCGAATTATATATTGGATGCGCCGGCGGTGTGGATACTAATGTTAAATTTACTTATCAGGAAGAAGACGTACCCACCGGAATGGTTTCTTTTAAAGTATGCGTAACCGGATTAAAAGGAGGGCACAGTGGCCTTGACATTCACCTTGGAAAAGGAAATGCATGCCTAATCCTGAATGAAGTGCTGAAAGATTCAAAAAATAAATTTGAAAGCAGGCTGGCATCAATTGATGCAGGTAGTTTGCGAAATGCTATTCCGCGTGAAGCCTTTGCAAATATTATGATACCTGCAAATAATGAAGACGATTTTCTGGAATTTATTAAATCATCACACAATTCATTTGCTGCAAAATTTTCGGCTACGGAGCCTTCATTAAAAATATCAGCTTCTAAATGCAATATGCCAGCTTTTGTAATTGATGCCACTACCGAAGCTAATTTTTATGATGCTGTTGCTGCCTGTCCGAATGGCGTGATTGCATTTGATAAAAATATGCCTGAAGTTGTTGAGACATCCTCCAACCTGGCCATTATTAAATCAATGGATAATACTATTGAAATAGCCATTTTAACCAGAAGCGCTGCAGATGCTGAAAGAGATAAAGCAGCAGCAGCTATTGCGGATGTTTTTAAGAATAAAGGCGCTCAAACAGCACATCATGGAGCTTATCCGGGTTGGAAGCCAAATGTAAATTCACCTATTTTGGCCACGATGAAGGAAGTTTACAATCAGCATTTTGGTAAAGTTCCGGAGGTAAAAGTAATACATGCCGGACTTGAATGTGGTATACTTGGAGCAATTTATACGAACTGGGATATGATCTCATTTGGCCCGACCATCCGTTTCCCGCATTCTCCTGACGAAAAAGTAAATATTGAAACTGTAGGAAAATTTTGGGAGTATCTGGTGGCAACACTGGAGCATGCTCCACAAAATTAAACCCCATCCCATGGATGACCGGCCCGGGGCGAAAGCCTTGGGCCTTTTTTTTATGTTTTAAACCCAATTAATTTTTTCAGTACTCCAGACCAATACCCATGGAATGCCTCTTTTGGTATATTTTTCCCCTCCCTGGTTATGACGTTCAATCCTGGATTTTAAATCACTGGTTTGACCCTTATAAAAAGAATCGATACCAGCTGAATACAATATGTAAACGTAATGTGGCATAATGAAAAAAGCTCCCTTTTGAGGAGCTTTCTGCGGTCTGGACGAGATGCTGACGCTCCGGTCAGCATCCTGATCATTGCTTTAGTAAAAGCAATGCATCAGGGCTCGAACCCGCCCGGTATTTCTTTATAAAGGTTATCGTCTTTTCCCTTGACAGGTTTTTCAACTTTCTTTCCAATAAAATTGCATCTGACCTGCTTGCTTTTTCAGTACTCCAGACCAATACCCATGGAATGCCTCTTTTGGTATATTTTTCCCCTCCCTGGTTATGACGTTCAATCCTGGATTTTAAATCACTGGTTTGACCCTTATAAAAAGAATCAATACCAGCAGAATACAATATGTAAACGTAATGTGGCATAATGAAAAAAGCTCCCTTTTGAGGAGCTTTCTGCGGTCTGGACGAGATGCTGACGCTCCGGTCAGCATCCTGATCATTGCTTTAGTAAAAGCAATGCATCAGGGCTCGAACCTGCCCTGTATTTCTTTATAAAGGCTATCGTCTTTTCCCTTGACAGGTTTTTCAACTTTCTTTCCAATAAAATTGCATCTGACCTGCTTGCTTTTTCAGTAC
>JAGQVE010000089.1 GCA_020438105.1 Bacteroidales bacterium | reverse complement strand
CATGCCATTTTCCCCATTGTTGTACCGGGTGATTACCTTGTCGCTGATTTTTCAGCATCACCATTAACGATCAACACCGATGAAACAGTTCAGTTCAGCGATAATTCTTTCGGGAGCCCCGATTCCTGGGAATGGACTTTTGAAGGAGGAAATCCAGCAACTTCGAACTTACAAAACCCTACTGTAACCTACAGTGAGAGTGGCTTATATGACGTTTCCCTTACCATTACCAAAGAAGGAGAAACAAACACCAAAATGCGCAGTGAATATATAAAGGTAATTGCAGGAAACGATACCCTCAACTACCCGCTCCCCGGATCCTACACCGTTTATGTTTTAACCGATGGTGGTGGATATGTTTCAGGGAATAACTCATATGGAGATAAGGCTGTAGCCAATAAATTTTCACTTAGCGAAAATGGTTATTTGAATGGGATTTTATACGATTTTGCAGTGGCAGTGGGTGCTAATCCTGATATTGAAGTGAACCTGTATAACAGCAACTCAGAAGGTGCTCCGGGTGCCAAGCTTGCAAGTAAAACCGTTCCGCTCAACACCATCAAAGATGATGTTGCCAACGAGCAACTCACCTATGTGCCTTTTAATCCCCCGGTAAGTGTGGGTCAGAACTTTTTTGCCGGCTTTGTATTTCCAACTGCTGCAGGCGACACACTTGTGGTTTGGGGCAATTCGGATGGGGATACGAATCCCGGAACTGCATGGACCCTCTTTAGCGACAATACCTGGCTTGAATTCAGTGATCCCACTAACTGGGCATTGAATAATGCACTGGCCATTCATCCGATCGTTCAATACACTTTAGGTGTAAACGAACAAACACGAATTGAAGGATTGACCGTTTATCCAAATCCCGCCAGCAATGAAGTTTACTTGACCTGGCAGGAGCAAATCCAAAATCCGGTTTTCAGGCTGATGACAATGAACGGTCAATTGATTCATGAAATGAAACAGCAGGGATCAGCATCTGTCGTAAGGTTTGATATTTCAGAACTAGAAGCCGGCATATATGTGCTGCAAATGATCACCGACAAAGGCATTTCAACACAGAAATTTGTAAAAGATTAAATGCTTAAGACAGCGCCTGTTTGTAGGTTTTGATGGCCCTTTCGCGGGCAAATTTATGATCAACAATCGGTTCAGGATATTGATGGGTGCCAAATTCAGGTACCCATTTTTTTATGTATATCCAATCCGGGTCAAACTTCTCCTGCTGTGATGCCGGGTTAAAAACCCTGAAATAGGGCGCTGCATCGCAACCGGTTCCGGCAGCCCATTGCCAGTTGCCATTGTTCGACGACAGCTCAAAATCAAGCAGTTTTTCAGCAAAATATGCCTCACCCCAGCGCCAGTCGATCAGGAGGTGCTTGCATAAAAAACTGGCCACCACCATGCGCACCCGGTTGTGCATATATCCGGTTTGGTTTAATTGGCGCATGCCAGCATCCACCATGGGATAACCGGTTTTGCCTTCACACCATTTTTTAAATTGAGTTTCATCGTTTAGCCATTCAATTTTATCGTAAGCCGGTTTAAAGCTCTGATCCACAACATGGGGGAAATGATAAAGGATCTGCATAAAAAACTCACGCCAGATAAGCTCCTTGAGGAATGTTTCTTCAAAATTGGCAGCTTTGCGAGCCAGCTCACGAATACTCACTGTGCCAAACCGCAAATATGGACCCAGGTGACTGGTGCCCTCCGTTGATGGGACATCCCTGGTTTTGCTGTAATTTTCGATTAAATTTTTTGAAATATCAAAACCAGGTACTGTTATTTCACTTTGTTTAAAACCAAGATCCTTTAAATTGAGCTTAGGCCCGGTTTCAGCTTTTATGAGTTTGTCAAGATGATCTTCGGATGGAAAGGATTCAATTTTTTTCTCTTTGAATTTTTGTAGCCAAATTTTACTGTAAGGGGTGTAAACCGTATATGGGCTTCCGTCCTGCTTCGACACTTCCGACTTTTCAAAGATCACCTGATCCTTAAATTCGTGAAAAATAATGTGTTTGGATTCAAGGAAATTCTTTACTTCCTGATCCCGTTGAATGGCATAAGGTTCATAATCCCGGTTTGTATAAACTGCTGCTATTTCGAATTCCTGAATCAAATCCTTAAATACGCTAAGCGGTTTTCCTTGTTTAATCAATAACTGACTCCCCTGCTTTTCCTGCTTTTGATTTATTTGGTTCAAAAGCGCATAAATAAAAGTTACCCGGGCATCCTTTTCAGGTAACTCCTTCAAAATTTCAGGATCGAAAATAAAGATCGGGAGTACAGGTTTGCCACTATTTAAAGCATGATAAAGAGCAGCATTATCATTAAGTCTCAGGTCGCGCCGAAACCAAAAAACATGAATGGGTTTTTTCATAAGCGAAAAAGCCCCTGACAAAGCAGAGGCTTCAATTGATCTAGTTCATTTTATTGAGCAGCAGGGGCTGCAGCACCGCTACCCATACCGCCAAGTTCTTTATCCAGGTGGAATAATCCACCTCTTTCGTTACCAGCCAGCCTGAATTTATCCAGGATACCTTTGAATACGCTTTCCTCCTCAATCTGCTCTTCAATGTACCACTGAAGGAACTGAGCAGTAGTGAAGTCTTTTTCGTTAAAAGCAACTTCGTATAACTCATTGATTGATTCCGTGACAAACTCTTCATGTTTGAGGATCTTCTCAAAAACATCAAGCAAACTTTCGTATTTTGCTTCAGGAGATTTTAATTCAAGTAACAAAGCATGTCCGCCCTTGTCATTTACATATTTGATCAACTTGGTCATATGCATCCGTTCTTCATCGGAATGTTGATAAAGGAATTTTGCAGCACCTGAAAACCCTTTAAAATCACACCATGAAGCCATAGCCATATAAATCCTGGATGAATGTTCTTCGATCTGGATTTGTTTGATCAATGCTTTTTCAACTTTTTCTTTCAACATAACCTATTTATTTTTTGACTGTTAATCCATTCTGTCAGTAAAGTAACTACAAATTTTGATGAATGTTCATATCGATTGTAATTTGGAAAAAATTTAAATAAGCAAGTTCATGAACATCAAAAAAAAACCTGCTTGAAAGATCAAACAGGTTCTTTAATTCTATAAACATTTTTATCCTTTAAGCGCCTCGGCACCACTAACTATCTCCAGTATCTCCTTGGTAATGGCAGCCTGCCGGGCTTTATTATAAGCCAGACTAAGATCACGTAACAGCTCCTGTGCATTGTCGGTAGCCTGGTGCATGGCCGTCATTCGGGCACCATGTTCCGAAGCAAATGAATCGAGCAATGCCTTGTAAAACTGAATCTTGAGTGATTTGGGAATCAGGTCGAGCACAATCTCTTCTTTGTTGGGCTCAAAAATATAATCCACCTTCGACTGGCTCACTCCTGCTTCCATTTCAACAGGTTCCACCGGCAGAAACTGCTCAATGGTCAGTTTTTGCGTTGCTGCATTTTTAAACTGGTTATAAATGATCACAACCCTGTCGTACTTTTTATCGACGAACATTTTCATCACCCTGTCAGCAATCATGCTCACATTTTCAAAAGTAAGGTCATCAAAAATATGCTGATGGTCTTCCAAAATGTTGGCTTTGCGGCGGCGGAAGTGATCGTTCACCTTTTTACCGATGGTCATCAAACTTACATTTCCGGCAGCATGCTGCTTAGCGTAAGTTTCATTCATGGTTCGGTTTACAGCTTTGATCACGTTTGCATTAAAAGCACCGCATAAACCCCTGTTAGAAGTTATTGCGATCACCAACACCTTATTGGGTTCGCGTTGTGCTGAATAAACGCTGCTTTCATCACCGGCATCAAGTGATGCACTCATGTTTTGAAGGATCTCTTTCAATTTTGCAGCATAAGGACGCATTTGAAGAATGGCATTTTGAGCTCTTTTCAATTTCGAAGCTGCCACCAACTTCATTGCACTGGTTATCTGTTGTGTTGATTTAACCGATGTAATCCGGGTCCTTACTTCCTTTAAATTGGGCATTTATCTTTGCTGTTTATCGATTATTTAACATACTTTCCGGCCAGTTCCTTTGCCAGCGTTTCAAGTGTATTCAAAACATCATCGTTCAATTGACCTGATCGAAGTGTTTCTAAAACATCTTTGTGTTTAAGTTCCAGTTGTCCGAGAAAATCGTCTTCAAACTGCTGAATCTTATCAACCGGTACTTTCATCAACAAACCCTTGGTTCCACAGAAAATAATGGCAACCTGTTTTTCAACGGTCATTGGTGAATATTGCGGCTGTTTGAGGATTTCCACGTTTCGTTTTCCTTTATCCAAAACTGCCATGGTAGCGGCATCCAGGTCGGAACCGAATTTTGAAAACGCTTCCAGCTCACGGTATTGCGCCTGATCAAGTTTAAGCGTACCGGCAATTTTCTTCATCGCCTTGATCTGTGCATTTCCACCCACACGCGACACCGAAATACCAACATTGATCGCCGGGCGAACACCTGCGTTAAACAGGTTGGTTTCGAGGAAGATCTGACCATCGGTAATAGAAATTACGTTGGTTGGGATATATGCCGAAACGTCACCGG
>JAGQVE010000088.1 GCA_020438105.1 Bacteroidales bacterium | reverse complement strand
CCCCTTTCCGAAGTAAAATCACTGGAAGTACTTCGGATCAGTTATACCCTGGTGGATAGCCTCTACCCCTTAAATGGCCTGCCCAACCTGAAAAGGATTTACTGGGACTCGGAGGAAGTTTTTGCCGATGTTTTGGAAATGAAACGTGAACGGGCGATTGAATTTATGAAAAAGAATCCCGGTACTTTGGTGATCTTCGAATCGGAAGAATTGCTTAAAAGCTGGCAGCAGCTTGAAAAACCGTGGAAAGATCTTATCATTAATGCCACACAGCTGAGTGAAAATCCCAGCAAAGAAGAATTACACAGCCTGTTGCAGGTGGAGGAATTGTCATTGAAAGATCAGCCTGTAACCACATTGGCTCCGGTGAAACGTTTGTATAATCTTCATAAACTGGATGCCTCAGGTGTTCAGGTTGAAGATTATTCACCTATTTCTGATGCGCTTGAATTGACCGATGTAAACCTGTCCGGATCAACAGTTAAGAACTTGAACTTTGCCGGAAGGCTCAAAAAATTGGCTGTTCTCAACATTGAAAATACTGCGGTGAGTTCACTTGAACCGCTCACTAAAAATGAGGATTTGAAATTTGTATTTGCAGATAACAGTGGCATCAATGAAGAAACTGCCTATGCGTTTGCCCGGGATCATCAAGGTTGCGTTGTAATTTACGATACACCGGGTATGCTGGAGTGGTGGAATTCGCTGAGTGATGCCTGGAAAGAGTATTTTACTTCCACTTTTAAAATTGACGCACCGCCTTCCACAGAGCAGTTGCATGCGCTTGCTTTCACCACTGAGCTTAATGTTTCGGGATCGATGAACATCATTTCATTGCTCCCGATCACCAAAATGAAAAATCTAGAAAAGCTTGCCGTTAAGGGAATACAGGTTTCAAGCTTAAGCCCCTTATCTGAACTAAGGCAATTGCGCGAAATTCATTTTAACCAGGTCCCGGTGGCCGATCTGAGTCCGCTTACCCCACTTAGAAACCTTTCGATTATAGATGTTGAAAACACTCCCGTTTCTGATCTGGGTCCGCTAGCTAAATTGACCAGCTTGTGTTCACTAAATATTTCTGGCACGCAGGTAAACAACCTGAAAGCTCTTTCCGGCCTTTCCAATCTTGAATTTCTTGCCCTGAATAATACACAGGTAAAAAGATTAAAGCAAATTGAGAACATTTCGTCACTGAAAACAGTTGAATGCTTTAACACCCGGATTTCGCAAAAAGATGTGGACCGATTTAAGGCAACGATTCCCGGTTGTAAAGTAGTTTATTATTAGTTTTGCAACGCATACCCTAAACGCAAAAATATGTCATCGAATAAATTAATGGATCCCATCGGTAAGTTGATGGGCCTGCGCTATAAATCTCATCCCTGGCACGGTGTGGATATCGGAAATGACGCACCTGAGGTGATCACTTGTTTCATTGAAATGGTTCCAACTGATACGGTTAAATACGAGGTGGATAAAGAAACCGGATACCTCAAAATTGACCGGCCGCAAAAATATTCAAACGTGGTTCCCGCCTTGTACGGCTTCATTCCGCAAACATACAGCGGCGACCTGGTTGCCGAGTTTTGCATGGAAAAGTCAGGCAAAAAAGACATAAAAGGCGATGGCGACCCCATTGATATTTGTATCCTCACCGAAAAAGACATTGCGCATGGCGATATTTTGGCAAGAGCTCGCCCCATTGGAGGTTTCCGCATGATCGACGGCAATGAATCGGATGATAAACTTGTGGCAGTGCTGAATAATGATGCCGTATACCAGTCAATAAAAGATATTAATGATTTGCCCGACCTGGTCGTCGACCGATTGAAACACTACTTCCTGACTTATAAAGATCTGCCCGGAAATCCGCGCGATGTGGAGATTACACATGTTTTTAGCAAAGATGAAGCCCATGAGGTGATCCATCGCTCCCTTACTGATTATCAACAGAAATTTGAAAAGCTCGGCAACCTGCTTTCTTATGTTTAATATTTAGTAAAAAGCCCGCTTTTACTTTTTCATCTTAACCTCTAATTTTTTACTTTTGGTTGTGATTTTCCAAAATGGCAACCAACCCGACATATTTTTTTAAACTGATCCTTACGGCAGGGTTTCTTATTTTACTAAAATTTTGTTTCGCTGATCAGGTCAAAGACAGCCTGTTGTTGGCACTTCAGCAAACAACAGTTGATTCAACCCGCGTTAAAACCCTTTTTCATCTTGGAAACCTTTATATCAATGGCCCTTCCGATTCACTGATCCATTATTACGATAAAGCCCTGAAGATGACCCATTCAAATCTCAATCGGCTGGGTAAATCGGGAATTGAGGAGGGAGAAGAATTTGATACTTATAAAAGATTAGAACTTAGGGCGGTAATCGAATTTGGGATAGAGTATTTTTTCAGAAGCGATTACGAAAAGGCCCTGGAATATGATTTTAAAAAAAAAGCCCTGGAAATTGCCAAACACATTGGGAATCCGGGATTGCTTTCGGAGTGCCTGAGCGAAATTGGGATTGTTTACAAAAACCAGGGGAAGTATGAGCTGGCGCTTGAATATTATCAGCAATCGCTTTTTTTCGCTGAGCAAACCACGGACACCTCCTGGATCGCCAGCAATAAAGTAAACCTGGGCAATGTTTTTAAAGAGCAGGGTTACCTGACACTTGCCCTGAAGTACTATCTTGAGGCCCTGTCAACCCTCGAACCAATGGGTCACGACCGGCGCGTGGCAGCGTGCTATCAGAACATCGGCGATATTTACCACAAACAAAATGATTATAACAAGGCGCTTGAATATTACAGCCGGGCGCTTGTGCTGGCTAAAAAAACCGATGATGTTGTGCGGGAAACCACTTGCTACATGAATATTGGTTATGTGTATGCCGGTTTGAACGAAACCGACAGGGCCCGTGAGTTTTATAAGCAGGCCAAGGATTTGTTTGAGAAGTCGGGATACTCTCATGAAAAGGACGATTGTTATCTTTTGATCGGCGATACCTATCGTGCGGAATCGGACCTGAAAACGGCGCAGGACTTTTATCAAAAAGCCCTCGGCTTATCTACTTCAGAAGGTGATATGTCAAGAGAGGCAGAGGCGCTGATCAAGCTGGGTGAAATTCAAAAACTTCAAAAAGAATACACGTTGGCAATTGGATCCAATGAAAAAGGGCTGGCATTGGCGATACAGGTTGGTGATCTGGGATTGCAGGCAGAAGCATATAAGAACCTGTCGGAAATATATGATAAGTTGGGAGAATACAAGTTGGTAGTTAATATGCAGCAAAAGTTCATTGCTTTAAAGGACAGTATTTACAGTGCAGAAAAATACAGGGCGGTGCGGGAAATGGAGATGAAATATGAAACTGAAAAAAAAGAGGCCCAGCTTGCCTTGCTCGAAGAACAGAATGAAGTACAAAACCTGCGCCTGAGTCGCAGAAACCGAATGATGTACACCATCATTGGAGTGGCTGGTTTGTTGTTGATCATTGGTTATATCACATTCCGCAACTTCAGGTTGAGAAGCCGGCAAAGGGCGATCACCCTTGAGCAGCAGTTGATGCGATCGCAGATGAACCCTCATTTTACCTTTAATTCGCTCATAGCCATCCAAAGTTATATTTACAAACAGGACCCGGTAAAAGCCGGAGATTTCCTGGCCAAATTTGCAGATCTGGTGCGGATCACCCTCGAAAACTCACGCGTTGAGTTTGTATTGCTGGAAAAGGAGCTCCGGATGCTGAGGGCTTATCTTGAATTACAATCGCTGCGATATGATGGTAAGTTTGATTTTTTGATTGATGTGGATGAAAACATTGATCCGGCGGAAACGCTTATCCCACCCATGATGGCGCAGCCCTTTATTGAAAATGCCATTGAACATGGGCTCAGGCATAAACCCGAACAGGGAAATCTCACGATTATAATTCAAAAGGAAAAGTTTTTACTCCGGATAATAGTGGAAGATAATGGTGTAGGTCGTGAAAAAGCGCATGAACTTGAAATTAATCGTAAACATCAATCCATGGCTACCGGTATTACGCGGGAGCGCCTGGCCAATTTGGGTAAAAAATTCCGGCAGAAGTTTGTATTGCAGATTGAGGATTTGAAGGCGGAATCCGGGGTAGCTATTGGGACAAGGGTCGTTTTGGAGGTTCCGTATAGATTAAGCGATAATGTTTTATAAAATCATTAATTACTGAAATTAGATTCTGGTTATATTTGTCATCAGATTACCAATTAAGGAAAAACAATCAACATGTTTTCAGTCGTCGTTATTGATGATGAATCAAAAGCAAGGGAGACCATTGTTAATATTTTGGGCCTGAGCCGGAGTTCTCTTACCATTGCCGGGGAAGCCGATTCGGTTGCCTCGGGTTTTGAGTTGATCAACCGCACCCAACCCGACTTAGTTCTCCTTGATATAAACCTTACCGATGGAACCGGTTTCGACTTGCTGAAAAAATTCAACGGTTTTCAATTCAAACTGATCTTTATCACAGCCCACGAGGAATATGCCATTCAGGCTTTTAAATTCAGCGCGGTGGATTATATCTTAAAACCGGTTGTGGCCTCCGATCTGCTCAATGCCGTTGAAAAAGCCGGGAAAGCGATCCAGCAGGAAGAAACAGAATTAAAGATCAGCGCCCTTTTAGCCAATTTGGATAAGATCAAAAAGATCGTGTTAAAAACGGCTGAAAGCATTCATATCATTCATGTTAAAAACATCATCCGCTGCGAAGCCGATGTGAATTACACCAATTTTTACCTTGATAATGGCGAGCGCCTCATTGTTTCGCGCACCCTCAAAGAATTTGCTGAAATGCTTGAACCGGCCGGGTTTTTCCGAACCCACCAATCCCACCTCGTTAATCTCGACCATATTTCCCGTTTCGATAAAACCGAAGGAGGGCACCTTGTACTTGCAGATGATTCCATTGTTCCGGTGTCTTCGCGGAAAAGAGAAGAATTATTTAAGGTATTTGAGCGGATGTAGAGGTTTTTAAGGGTTCAGAGCCTGCCTGTATTCTATGGTTAATACAAATGTTATTTATTGAAGTTATAAACAATTTCATGAGGCATATG
>JAGQVE010000087.1 GCA_020438105.1 Bacteroidales bacterium | reverse complement strand
AAAGGATTGAAAAATATTTACCGCCTCCCGCCTGGCAGGTTCCGGTTATCATACTCATTGGGGTTATCATAGGTCTTGGATTATACATTTTTAAAATTTCCAATGCTGCTTCATACCTTTCTGATGATCCTGAAACATGCATCAATTGTCATGTAATGAATCCGCAGTATGCCACCTGGAATCACAGTTCGCACCGTGAAGTAGCCAATTGTAACGATTGTCATGTGCCACATAACAATGTTGTGAACAAATACTTTTTTAAGGCCAAAGATGGGTTGCGGCATGCTACGATTTTTACCCTAAGAGCCGAGCCCCAGGTTATTTTTATCAAAGATGAAGGCAAAGAAGTGGTTCAGCAAAATTGTATCAGATGTCATGAAAAACTGGTGACGGATAATGCAGGCATAGCCCGTTTCGAAACTTCCAGGCATTTCAGAATGGAGCGTTCATGTGTGGAGTGCCATCGTGAAACACCGCACGGCAGGGTGAATAGCCTGGCTTCGGTACCCCATGCCCAAATTCCGGAATTACAAAGTGTGGTTCCCGAATGGCTCAAAAAAATGATGAATAAAAAGAAAAATAATCAATAAAATTTGAAAAGATGAAATTAAAAAACTGGTTTTTATTAGCAGCTACAATCCTTGTGGTATTTTTACTGGGAATCCTTGCCTCCTCAATTATTGAGCGTCGGGCCGAAACAGCTTATGTTTATAAACCCCAGGTGAAAATAAATGATTATGAACCCCGCAATGAGGTTTGGGGAAAAAACTATCCCCGCGAATATCAGTCATATATGCAAACCGCAGAAACCGATTTTAAAAGTAAGTACAACGGTAATACAATGATTGATATGCTTGAAGTGGATCCTCGGCTGGTGGTTTTGTGGGCGGGTTATGGATTCTCGAAAGATTACAACCAGGGGCGCGGGCATGTGTATGCAGTTGAGGATTTGCGAAATAGTTTACGAACCGGAGGTCCAAAGGATGAAAACAGTGGCCCCATGCCCAGCACCTGCTGGAGCTGCAAATCACCGGATGTGCCACGTACGATGAATCAGGCCGGAATTGCAGAGTTTTATAAAGGTAAATGGGCAAGGCTTGGTGGTGAGATCGTTAATCCAATTGGTTGTGCCGATTGTCATGATCCTGAAACCATGAACCTTATGATTACCCGTCCGGCACTTGTAGAGGCATTTGAGCGACAGGGTAAAGATATTACCGAAGCTTCTCATCAGGAGATGCGCTCATTGGTTTGTGCGCAATGTCATGTTGAGTATTATTTTAACAAAAATGTGGCTGAAGGTGCTGCATACCTCGTTTTTCCCTGGGATAACGGTTACACTGCTGAGGATATGGAAGAATATTATGATAATATGGAATTTGCCGACTGGACCCATGCCCTGAGTAAAGCACCCATGCTAAAGGCGCAACACCCGGGATACGAAACATACATGACCGGCGTACACGCTGCCCGAGGCGTAAGTTGCGCTGATTGTCATATGCCTTATAAATCTGAAGGAGGGCAAAAATACACCGATCATCACATTCAAAGTCCTTTGAATAATGTTGCCAATTCATGCCAGGTTTGTCACCGCCAGGAAACTACACAGTTGCTGAAAGATGTATTTGAACGGCAGGACCGGATCATTGAAAACAGGGACAAGCTTGAAGAACTTTTGGTAAGGGCTCATGTGGAGGCTAAAAAAGCCTGGGACCTTGGTGCAACCGAAGATCAAATGAAAGCGATATTGCAGGATATTCGTCATGCACAGTGGCGCTGGGATTATGCTGCGGCTGCTCATGGAGGCTCTTTCCATTCGCCTGTTGAAATCGGAAGGGTAATCGGAACCGGACTTACCATTGCCCAGGAAGGCAGGATCAAACTTGCACGGTTGCTGCTTCAACTCGGGTTTGAAGGTGAAGTTCCTTATCCCGACATTTCCACCAAAGCGAAAGCACAGGAGTTTATTGGATTGCCAATGGATAAATTGAAGGAGGAGAAGAAGGAGTTTCAGGAAACCATATTGCCACAGTGGGATGCAGCAGCAAAAAAGCGTGAAGATGCCTGGGAAGTGAGCTACAATTAAGAGACAGTCGATTCGAACCGCAGGTAAATAGCGGGTTCTTAAAACCATCATCCTCCAGGGTGATGGTTTTTTAGTGAACTACAACTTTCTCAAAATAAACTTTCGCATCTACCCGAACCTGTAAATAATATATTCCCGGACTTAAATCACCCAAAACAAAACTGATCTCAGATTCAGTTTTTGTAAAAGTTTTTGTATTTACCAGTTGGCCCTGGTTGTTGAAGCATTGGATTAGTATGGGTTGGTTTTGTTGAGATGATGGAATTTGAATGTTGATTTTTCCGATGGTGGGGTTGGGGTAAATGTAAATAGAACTTCCAGTATATTCGGAGTAATTAATTGAAGTATTTGGATTATATAACTTTGCAATGATCTCACGCTTTAAATTAGAAGCTGGAATGGTATCATTAGCGAATAGTACATTGTCTCCGGGCCAGTTAAGAACGGTGAAATAAGTACTTTGATTGTTTAATGCCAGTCTGGTGTTATAACCCTCGCTGGCAATATGCAATTTCCCTGAATTCTTGAAGTTTTGATCAAGATTGAAAATAAAAGTTTCCGGTGGGTTAAATCCAAATACAGAATCATTTCCAATGATAACAAAACCTAAGTATGTGCCGGTAACCATTATTCCAGATTTTTTGGTATAAATATTTCTTCCATCTCCAGCCTGGAGGCCCTTGATTTCTGTGGAATTGACAAGATTGCCATAAACATCTATTTCGCGAAGGGTAGGCAGGGTATCAGAATCATTATCTGTTTTGCCGTAAATAACCAGGTTTTCATTTTCCATAAACTGGATATCATACAATCTGCCCTGGTTATATGCATTTGAATTCCAGAGTAAATTATAATCAGCGTCGTATGTTACGACATGATTTGGTCCTAGTGCCAGGGAATCGCCATTATAATATATTCCATAGGCTCGTGCCATCAAAGCCAGGTAGCCAATCTCATTCAATTCAAGATTGAAAATATTATTGGAAATGTAAAACCCATAGTCAATTAATTTATCGAGGCTTAGCAGATTTCCATCCTGATCAAGCTTTGCGAAAAATGTTGCACTGTATTCTGTTGTGAGGGATTCGTCCGCTATTTGCAAAGTATTTTTAAAATTTCCTGAAAGGCAAACCTGTCCACCTGATGAGATAATGATTTTTCTACCTTCATTCCAAGCGCTGGCAATTAATGGAACTGACCATAACAATTCTCCTCCTTCAGAATATTTTTGTAATTGATTTTTCTGTTCATTTTCTGCAGATATCCAAATATAAAGATTGTTGTTTTCATCACATGCTGAAGTGTATATCCACATATCATTTTCAACATCTTCAAAAATTTTCAGAAACTCAATTTCACCCGAGGCTGTAATTTTGATTAATGCACTGCTGATCATTTCAGGAAAGGCAGAGACGTTGGGATCCTGATCTTCTATCTTTAAAGTATCTCTGAATTTACCGGAAATATATAGATTGGAATTAGTGTCGATACAAGAACTTTGTATGATAAAGGGATCAAGATCACTACCTTGTAAAGTTTTATACCATTCTATATTCGGGCGCTCTGGCAACAAGGCAGCTCCACCTCCATTGGTTGTTCTATAAAGGTGACCATTTTTAGTAGGTACAAGGATAATTTTATCACCTGCCAGGGCAAAGTCATTGGCAAAATTATTTTCAAAAAAAATATAGTCCCAATTTTGGCCACCGTCATAGGTTCTTAAAACCCTCAGGTTATTATATTTTCCGGTATGAAGGTATCCCCTTTCTTCATCAATAAAAATTATGCGGTCGATGACTTCAGGAACAGAATCTACTAAATTCCAATTCTTGCCACCGTCATTGGTTTTGAAAATCAGGCCTGTTTTACTCCCGGCATATCCTATTTCAGCGGATATCAGCGAAATGGAAGAAAAGTCATCCTTACCTTGTGTATTGGTTTGTATCCAGGTTTCGCCTAAATCAGAGGTGTAAAAAATACCATCAGGAGAAGCTGCAAGTGCGGAGGAGTCATTGATGATATATACTTCATTGGTATAAATATCCATCTGGCTCCAGGTTACACCGCCATCCGTGGTTCGTTGCTGGATAGCGATTCCTGTGTTTTCATTGAAAAAACCGCACCTGTATACATCCCAGGTCCCTTGTAAACTACCCGCAAAGAACCAGTTGTAACCACCATCAACCGTTTTATAGAATACTCCATCCTGTCCCCCACCATAACCAACACTATCGTTCACAAAATAAAAGGTATAAGGTCCTGCATTTCCGCCGGGAACCGTAAAAATCTCAGTCCAGGTTTCACCCGCATCATCAGTTCTTAAAATTAAAGTCGGTGCTGAAAACTGCTCCTGATCAAATGCACTCATGAAACCGGTTGTATCATTTTTGAAATAAATACCCAAAAAGTAGTATTCACTATTCTCGTAGATTGCCGTCCATTGGGCAATTGAATTAAAACCTGTGAAGTTGAACAGGATAAGAAAAGTAATAATCAGGTATTTCTTCATGACTTCATATTTTAACCCAATAAAGATAAGAAATTCTCTTTCGCTGATTGGAAGTTACCGTTGAATTTTCTCAATTTAAATCGATTACAAACAAAGAGCTGTCGTACAAGCAAAAATTTGATCGTACGAAATATTATTCTAATCGTACGTTATTTTGTATATTTGTAAAAAACTGAAAAATGGTAATTACAACTTCTGCTTTAAGACAAAACTTGTATCGCCTGCTCGACCAGGTGCTGGAAACGGGAGTTCCGCTGGAAATAAAACGGAAAGGGAAGATTTTAAAGATCATTCCGCCCTCTGAAAACGATATACTGGAAAAAATGCCGGAACGGAATATTATGAATGAAGATCCGGAGGAGTATATTCATATCGATTGGTCGACAGAATGGAAAAGTTAATATTTCTCGATACCCATGTACTCATTTGGCTGTATGCCGGCAAATTGAAGCTGTTCAGTAATCTGGCGCTTCGCGACATCCGAAAATCCAATCTCTGTTTTTCACCG
>JAGQVE010000086.1 GCA_020438105.1 Bacteroidales bacterium | reverse complement strand
CGTCTTTGGAATTTTCTATTTCGAAAGATTTTATGTGTCCGGGATTTGTAAAATATATGGTTTGTGAAGCAAAGGAGAATGTTTTGTCATCAATAGTGTAATTTCCCGACCCTTCTTTTATAAAAACAAAAGAAAAATAATCAGCTCTAAAAACTGGCGACTTAAAAGGTGTTTTGGAATGAATGTCAGGTAAAAAATGAATGGTAAAGTCCATTTCTTGCTCGATTGGTAAATTCAGCGATTTATATAAGTCCGAAATTTTATGGTGGACTATTAGTTTCATTTGACTACGTGTTTCTTAATTATTGCCAACTACCTGCTAACGCTACCCTTATGGTCATTATTTTTACTTTGTAAACCATTGTTCTGCCTGGTTTTAATTCGTTTACGGCGGAATATATTTCTATAAATGAATCAATCAGGCATGTGGCACCCATTTGTAAGTATGTGTAAAACGGGTTTAGCAATTTGGTGTTGTTGTTACGTTGCACAGGTTTATTTTTTGCCTTGCTAAGGTATGAAAAAATGTTTTTGGAATAGTTATTTATAGTTGATGCTGTACCACCTACGTCAATACTTTGGTGGACGCGGAGCTTAACGGCTGTAGCTAAGGACGCTACTAACAACGAGGTGGTAACACTTGCGCCGGTGGGTTAATGTCCGTAGCTGATGACGCTGCGGATAACGTGGGACGCTAAGGACAACAGGGGGTTCTATTTATGTTCTTTTTGCTTGACCAAAAAGAACGAAAAAGTCAAGGCTTCAGATTTTTTCCTTGTTTTTCTAATCCTCCCACTGGCTGCGAAACCCAAGCCCTGATAGGGTGTGGTAATTTGATGGCTTTGTAACAGGAATTGTTTAAATCTTTATCTGGATTTTTAGTGGTCCAAGGGTTTCTTACACGAGGCCATCATTACAGTGCTTCGGATTGAAAAAGCTACGGAAAAACTCTAAGGCCGGAAAGTAGATGCTACGCATCTATTGGGTTGGCGGCAGTGGTTATGATTACTTAATGTCCGCAGCTAGAACGCTACGGATAACGTGGGAAACGCAAGCGCCTTTATTGCATTTCTAAGTGTTGCCGATTCACTGCCTTTGTGGCCTTCGCGTTTTGCCGGGCCTGCGCGCGGTAAATGCTGCGCATTTATTGGGTTGGCGGCAGTGGTTTTGTGATTTCTTATACAAGGCCATCCTTGCAGTGCTTCGGATTGAAAAAGCTACGGAAAAAATCTAAGGCCGGAAGGTAGATGCTTCGCATTTATTGGGTTGGCTGACTCATTTATAAATGCCGGAGACAACCTCACGGGGGCTTCGGAAAAAGAGGGTATTGGGAACAAGGCTTAAAGCTTTCTTAAACATCTGCGCAATGGGTGATCTTCAGGCCTGCCTTGTCGTTTGCCTGGCATAAGGCAGGGCAGACTGGCGGGACGCTTGAAGCAGTTGGGTTAGGGCTTGCAAATCGGGAACAGCAGAGGGGTTGTATATTATAAGTGTATTATCAGCTTTAAATTAGTCAAAAAAATGACCAGGTAAAATTTAATACCTGGTCACCTTGGGTAATACTTAGTTAGGTCTATCTAATTTGTATTTTTTGGACATACTGCTTTTGGTTATTCACATCATTGAAAGTAACCAGATAAATCCCCTGTTGATCCAGGTTAAGGGCCCATCTGTTCTCATTGTCAATATACTGGCTAAAAACCGTTTGTCCTAAAAGGGTATACACCTCAATATTGCCAGAAATTAGCTTACCGTTCAATCCTTCAAGAATTGCCATATGATGATCACTATAAATATGAAAATCTGATTTTTCATTGAATGGGTCAATTCCAGACGGATTAAAGTGCAGATATATCCTGAAGCGGGCTGCATCATCATCCAAATCAAAAGAAAAAGAATACGACGGTTGATCATTCAGATTAATGGTTATATTATCAAAAATATCTTCCAAAATTATATCTGCCGAAGATTCGAAATTTAATATTTCAGACGCTTCAATGGTGTATAATCCGGCAATTCCGGCTTTAAAATTGAGCGGAACAATCAATACATCGCCTTCCTTATTTATATTATTAACTGATAAGTGATCCTGATTTGATAAAACTGTAAATATCTGAGGTGCTTCGTCGGCGCCCTCAAGTTTATAGGCATCATAAAGATGATCAAAATCCGGGGTAGCATCAGGATTAATGGTTATGATGGTTTCGTCAGTAAATGTATTTAAAGTTGAAAAAGCTTTTAATCTCAAAAATTGATTATTGGTATTTGTTTTTGATGATTTAAGAAAAGGCTGCGAGCTGTGTTCCCTGGCGTTTACATTTACTGATAAAGCACCTGATGAATGACCACTTGATACTTTAACAAAAAATCCCTGGCCCCGGGGAATATGATTTGTAACTCCATTTAATGCACTTCCATTGATATAGCTTCCATAATTCCCGATGTTTGGGTTATATATATATATGGCATTGTCCAGGTTCGTTTTTGTCCAGCCTGGTTCGGAGTCCCAATCAATGGAGGAAGTATATGGATTACCCACTAAATTATATCCTGCAGATTCTAATCCGGCTGTATTGGTTAGAACTGCTGACTGCTGAACACCTGTATTAAAGTTGCCGGTATAAAAAACCGTTGTTGGGCCTGTATAATTATCGCTTGGCCAGCTTGCAAAGCCCTGCATTGGGTTTAACGGTTCATTTAAGCTTGTAATGTATTGCCACTCCCCTGCGGATTCTGCATACTTCTTTAAATAAATATCTGTAAAGATAATTGAAAGTCCATTGGAGATAGGAGATGAGACATAATGCCATTTTTCGGAGGTAAGGTATCTTTCTGCGGTAAAAATACCTGTTCCTGAAATGGTTCCAATACCAATAAATGAGCCATCACCGGCAGGATTTGATTCAATTATAAATTGTCCATTATTAAAAACATTTCCGAAAACGGTAAGACTGCTATTTGCCGAAATATGAACCGATGCACTACCTTCAACATTCAAACCCAGGCATTGTGCTGCTATACCGGTGGCCGGGAAAAGATTTGAGGTAACGTTATCAACGATGGCAATACTTGTGGATTCAGGCACACCTGCATCCCAATTTAGCGGATTTGACCAGTCATTGTTAAAATTGCCATTCCATTGGGAAGCACCCGAAGCAAACGAAACAGAACCATTATAAAAGTAGAATGATTGAGGAACGCTTGCCAGACTATTAAACTGCCAATCGGTGTAAAAACAATTTTGTGGAAGTGAAATGTCGAAATTTACTGGTGAATACCCATAATCAACACGTTGCATATTGATATTCATGAAAACCGAATTATCAGGGAGGGTAAGCCCGTGAACACCATATTGAAAGAACAGCCAGGTAACTTTATATACTCCCGGAGCAACCTCACCCTCTAAAAAATAGTAACTGCTCACACCCGGCCCCAGCGAGACTGAGGTAATCGTAAGGATGTCGGGATTAAAGTTTATCAGAAACTCACAACTACCTACTTCGGTGAAACTAGATACCATTATAGGGACAACAGATGTAGTTCCATATGAAATCTCCGTCCCAACGGTAGTAACAGGGGCATTCTGTGCATAAGTATCCTGAAGGATAAGTGCAAGGGGAATCATCAATAAAAGTAAAATTCTTCTCATTTCCTTAGATTTTAGTTAGTTATAAAATTTGAATTAAATATTTACCATCATATATTAAAATTGAGTTTTTCAGTTCGTACTTCTGATTTCGCAAATTGGATAACTACTCTAAAAGTGTTATCGGGTATAGTATTCATGGTTTTCAACTTTGTTTGAGAAATCATTTATTGCATCTACCATTATTATGAATGTTATCACCAAAATCACATAAAACAATATCAGGATAACTGTCTTTCTTATAAGATTTTTCATTATTTCGATTTTTAAGGCACCTTGCTGTAGAATCCCAAATTTTTTGCCCAGAAATCATTTTTATCCATATTGTTTACCTGAGAATCAAAATTAAAGTCGGTTTGCAAATAGCCCTTTAAACCAATTGTTAAGTCAATCATATCGTTCTTGTCAGAACTGTTGATATATCCATCGCCGTTGCTATCACCTGCTGCCATGCCCCAAAATCCGGGAGATAATTGTACATGCGCCGAATTCCCTCCCCAAACACTAAATTCATCATTGGAAAAATCGTATGCCCCTACCCCGCTAATCACTGATAACGAAACGGATGCCATTACACTAACATGATTTCGATGATAAATTACAATGTATAAATCATCAATTGTTGGTACTGAAAACTGCAGGTTGTGTAATCCATCGGTCTGCCTTATGGTACCATCAGTCATTATGAAGCCAAGGTTTTCCGCAACTTTTTTATCAGAAGTAGCAAAAGCAGGCCCTTCCGGTGAACATCTCAACTCCACCAATATCCAGTCGACTGCAGAGGCAGGAATGCCAGCAACACCTGAGGGACAGCCGAAGTACCATGGCGCGCTTGCATAAGGTTGACTTGTAGGAATGATATTTAAATCGTTTAATTGCGAGGACATTTGACCTCCGGTAAATGGGCCCTCCAGATACGCTTTAACAGCAAGATTAATAGTTATGTAATTTACCGAACCATTTTTATAAAAGCTGCAGGTTGGAGAATCATTAAGTGGGTTATACTGATCATCGGCATATTCGCAAGTGCCGCCTAAATCATTCCACCATAGCGATGTTGCACCTCCTAAACAGTAAAAGTTTAATGTAAATAATACGGCATTGTCATCCAAAGTTATTCCAGGATTACCATAAGGATTAAGTCCACTTACCACTATTTTACCGGGGAGCTGCTCAAAAATAAGCAACCCGGGAAAATTGGAATTATTTGAAAAAGACTGATAATCTAATACAGCTTCATCAAAATTAAGTGTTAATGAAAGGGCACCAATATTTATAAAATCAATAACCGTAACCGGTATGTTAATCTGTTCCCCAATACCGCAAGTTACTTCCGGTACCATTGTTACAGGTGCATTCTGGCCAAGTGTTACTTGAACAAGTAAGCTAAAAAATAATATGGTTAGGTGGTTAATTTTATTCATCATGGTATTTATAGTCTCAATCGGATCGGGCAATGATTATCAGGTTATTTCTTATTCTGGATTCTTCATTTATAAAAGTTATTGTTGCATTATAGATTCCTTGTTTTAAAAGCTTCAAATCAAAAATGTCAGCGTATGCTCCTTCATATTCAATTTCTTTTGAATAAAATTCAACCTGGATTCCAAGTATGTCATATATCGCTATTGTTATTATTCCGGGTGAAGGAGTAGTATAAGAAAATGAGATTTGATCTGAGAATGGATTGGGAAACACTTTGAAATTTAAAGGATTATTCGCATCAAACCTGCTAAAGCCATAAGTATCAACTTCCGTATTTATAACTACTGTTAAGGTGGCTGTTCCGTCTGTTATTGCAAGCGGTTCGCATAAACCGGAAATTACACATCTATACTTATTCCCATTCATTGAAATGATGGGATCAGTAACTGTTAAAGTTGATGTAAGCACCCCGGCATAAAACCCCCCTTCACTAATATCTGCCCAACTACCGGTATATTCCTGCCATTGAAATGAAAGATCCGCACCACTTGCCTCTACAGTAAAATCAGCTATCCCATTACCGGCGTAAACAGTATCAGGGGAAATAGGTTGATTGATAATGGCCGGAGATTCTTCAACTGTTACTGAAAAATCAGGGGAGATGATTCCAATTCCACATTCATTTACTCCATAAACATTAACACTTCCACTTATTGCCATTTCATTAAATGAAACGCTGATCTCAGGGGTTCCTTCTCCGGTGTCAATTGAAGCACCATCAGGTAGCGTCCAAACATAACTATCAGCATTTTCAATAGGTAATACAGAAAAAATCACTCCTGTTTCACCCTGGCAAACAACCCCTCCGACCGGTCCTGAAATATTACCAGCGTTTGCAGGCAAAGGAAGTTCTGTAAACATACCATCAACATAAAAAGTGGACTGGGGATCATCATTTCTGGGCTCATAATCGGG
>JAGQVE010000085.1 GCA_020438105.1 Bacteroidales bacterium | reverse complement strand
GCTTTTTTAAGAAATTCAATCAGTTCTTTTGGATTTTCAGCGAATAAATATCCATTTACTGTTCCAAATCCTTCTGGGCGATAAGTGTCATATATTTTGTTCATACTTGTTGTTTTTTCAGCTTGTTGCCAACTAGTTTATATCACCAACTTTTATCACGTTTACAACCCCAATAAGGATATTAACGTGAATTTTTTACTTTTTCTGATTTCCAAATTATCAATCGGTTTTGTCATTTGTGAAAAGTAAATTGATCCAGCTAATTTATAAATTTTCGGCCCTTAGCTCCCCATTATTTTCACTAAATTTGACAATCCGCTTAAAACATTTCAAAATGATCAAAAAATCTTTTCTTTTCCTGTCGTTGCCTGCCTTCCTTTTCCTGATCCAGTGCAATCAACCTGCAAAACAAAACCCCGGTAATGATAACCAAAGCAATGCCTTTGCCAATGTGAGTCAGGTGGCAAACGGCAAACCTGTTTCGGTGATGCTCACCTGCTACAGCACCACGCTGCTGGCCAACGGAACCGATCACGCCAACATGCACATTGCCCTTGTCGACAGTCTCAACCGGGCGATGGCCGCGTTACCAATCCCCACGTTCACTTGTCTGTCAATCGCATTTACAAAGGCACAAGCATGCTCAGCTAAAACTTTATAAATTCAGTACAATTTGTACATAGTTGAAAACGGGATTTTAATTTTGGAGTCCGGAGCCATTGTTCCAGGTTTACATTTTCCATGCTAATGTAGTTTCGAAATCGCTGCAATTGCGGCATGTTAAAAACTCCTTAACAAAATGGATAAAAGTCTTTGTCGATTTTACGCAGGAATCATTTTTAATATCTATTGCTTACACCGGGCTCAATAATTTGTATATTTGGTTTCGATTGCGGCAGGTTGATATAACAGTAAATTTTAACATCAGTATTAATATTCATTTAATTCCGCCATTATGAAAAATGTTTTACTTTCCTTCTTAATTGTGGCCTTCGCATTTGCCGGCTACGCGCAACACACACAATTTACCGGCCCTAACAAACGGCTTCAGGTAAAACAAACTACCCTTAATCCGGCAGAGGGGCTCGTTGGGTCAGCTTTGATTCCGGGTCAAAAGCTCTACGATTTCGACATTATTGGTTATACCTGGAACGATTTGCAAGCCCTCAACTACGGTAACGTGATGCAACGCATGTGGGCCTATTCCGACGGAACCGTTGGTTCAAGCTGGCTTTGTGCAGGCGAAAACGACGATCCTGACAGGGGTGCGGGTTATAACTATTACGACGGTAATAACTGGGGTGAACCTGACTGGCATGTGGGACCCGACGACCGGATGGGATCACCGAGCTATGCACCCTATGGACCTGAAGGTGAGATCATCTCGCTTTATCGTTATGCAGTGGGTGCAGGACCAATTTATTTTTATATCCGTGAAACCAAAGGGGAAGGCGACTGGGAAGAATTGGAACTGCTGCCCCCCGACGGTGTTTCGCTGGTATGGCACTCGATGATCACCAGCGGCGAAAATTTTGAGTATATCCATTTGCTGGCGCTCACCTATGATGCTGCTTACAACGGACAGGAGCATGCCCTGCTTTATTACCGCTCTTCGGATGGCGGACAAACATGGGATATCAGTGAGCAGGTGATAGATGGACTCGGTCCGGATTATTTTGCCGATATCAATTCATTGAGTTATGCCTGGGCCAACCCGGTTGGAAGCACCATTGCATTTACATACGGATTTGATGAGTTTGGAGGTCGGATTTTCAAATCGACTGACAATGGTGACTCCTGGACCATCATTCCGGTTTTTGACAGCCCTTTCTCTGGGATAGATCCACCGGAAACAAGCGATCGTTTTGGATGCGGAGTGGGAACTTCAGCCATTGCACTCGATTCGCAGGGCAAAGCACATGTGGCATTCTCGCGAATGGTTAAAAATTTCCAGCCCGACGGCGTATATTATGAACCCTTTACTGATGGAATGATCTATTGGAACGAGGATATGCCGGTTCTGGATACTACCACCATCAGCGCCAATACCATGGAGTACCTGGAAGAAGGAGGTTATTTAATGGGCTGGGTAATTGGTGACGAAACTTATGAGATCCCCGACGGACAGCCCAATTATGCCAATGCGCTCTGTGCTTTCCCGCAATTCAGCCTCGACGCTCAGGATAATATGTTTGTGGCTTACTGTTCGCTGGCTCCCGGTTTCTCAAATGGTACCTTCGATTACAGGCATGTGATTTTGAATCGTTCCTTCGATGGTGGCAATAGTTGGGTAGGTCAGATTGACCTTAATACCGACCTTTTATTCGTTTTCAGCGAATGTGTATTCCCGATGATGGCACCCCTTATTGATGATATGGTGCATGTAACTTACCAGGAAGACAATGAGCCGGGCATTAATCAATGGCTGGCAAATCACGATCCTGTTGAAAACAGAATTCATCACATGGCTATTCCCACCAGTTCACTGGTTGGTGTAAATCCCAATGTTGAGGTTTCAAATTTTGAAGTTTCACAGGTTTATCCCAATCCATCATCCGGGCAGGTTGGTATTAACCTTAAACTGGATCGAAGCAGTGAAGTGAGCATAGTCATTATGAATGTGATGGGCCAGCAGGTTCAGTCGCTCAACAGTAAGGCTTTTGAGGCCGGCTCACATCCTTTCAATTTTGATGTATCGGATCTGGATGCCGGAGTATATTATCTCAGCGTTACTTCCGGCGAACAGCAAATTACCCGTAAGTTTGTGATTCAATAAAAAACAAGATTTAACAATCAAAAGGCCCCGATTTGGGGCTTTTTTTATGTCCGGCTTGATTATTGCAAAAACGGATTCCCAAATTCAGGATTGCTCAAAAATGTGCTGTCGGTCAAAGCACTTAAAAACGCAAGGATATGTTCTTTTTGAACTTCCGATAAATGGACTCCACCCTGGTGAGCGTTTTGCATCCTCGGATCGAGGTTTACACATTCATTCACACCTTGGCTATAAAAATCAAGCACTTCATGCAGGGTTTTAAACCTGCCATCGTGCATATATGGAGCTGTTACCGCCACATTCCGCAAGGAAGGAACTTTAAATTTCCCGAAGTCAGCCGACTTACCGCTCACAGCTCCTTTTCCCTGATCGGGGTAATTGGAAATATCCAAAACCGGGTCAAGGCCATTATTGCTGAACTGTGCAATGGTTCCCAGGGCATTGGCATCGGTGGAGTGGCAATGCAGGCAATCGGCTTTGGATTGATCGTTTACCAGCATAAAACCATCATATTCCTCCGGAGTAAAAAAAGCCTCACCCCTGAGCACCTTGTCGTATTTTGAATCGTGCGACAAAAGGGTTTGTTCAAATTGTGCAATGGCTTTTGTAATCAATACACTGTCGATGGGGACATTTCCAAAGGCAGCCTTAAATTTGGCGGGGTAAAATGAGCTTCGGTTGATCCGTTTCTCTGCCTCCTTCCAGTTGAGGTTCATCTCGTTGGGGTGGCTCACCGGATGAAAAACCTGCTGGGTGAGGCTTGCGGCCCGGCCATCCCAGAAATATGCCGGATACCAGTTGAGGTTAAACAAAGGAAGGGTGTTGCGTGTCATTAAGGCTCCGCTGGCACCCAAACTAAACTGATTGGGCGAATCGGTAAAAGCCACTTCCTGCCTGTGACAACTGGCGCATGAAAAGGTGGAATCCTTGCTCAAAACAGGATCATAAAACAGGTAACGACCAAGGGAAACTCCCTCTGTCGTCGGTGTATTATCACTTATGGGCATAGGAGGGAAAAACTCCAGTTTGGGCATTTCCCAGGGAGTAAGTTCCTGCGATTTTTGGCAGGAAAAGGAAATCACAAGCAAGGCCGAAAAAATCAAACCGATATAAAAGCGCAGACCCATCTTCCTTATCGTTTCAGTGAAATCTTGAAAGTTTCTGTTTTAAGATTTGTTTGAATTTTCAGCAGGTAAATGCCATCCGGATGGTTTCCGATATTGATGGTAAACTTGGTAGGACTTGTACCAAACCTTTCCACAACCTTACCCGACATATCAGAAAGCTCCATCTTTTCGATGATGTGAAAACCGTCGGTTTTACGGGCTGTGATATGCACATCTCCTGTAGTTGGATTCGGCGAAACCAGCAAATACTCCTGCTGATCTTTTTCATTCACAGTGTGAAAAATGGTTGTATGAACCATGAAATTATCCATCATCCAGCCCTCTTTCGAATTATCTGCATCGTCGGAGATCAGGGTGTAGCGAAACATCAGGGTATCACCAATCGACAGCCACGAAACATCAAAACACAACCAAACATTTTTCCAGTTGGTATCAGTGCCGGTAAAGGCTACCTGCCCATTCGAAATGGTGTCAACGTTCAGCGTATCGTAGCCGTAAAAATTATATACATATGGATTGTTAAACACATTGTGCCATTCAGGATCCGTATCGGTTGAGTACTCAATCATACCGCCATCAGAGGCCGGATCAAAATCGAGTTTTTGCACCCACTGAATGGCAAGTATTCCAAATCCGAACCATAGCGGATCAATTCCAAACTGAAAGCTTGAGTTTGCATTTACGGGGTAAAAATGCATCGTGTCGGTAACGATTGCATTAGGCAGGGTGGCCGCACTGCTGAAGATCGTTTTTTGCGGCGATCCAATTTGCCACACATTGCTGGCGCTGGTATCGAGCTGCATAAAAATGGAATTCCATGCCAGGGTATCCGCGCCATCAAAATACTGGTAAAAGGATTGAGTAAATCCGGCGAATGAAATTGCCAGAAACAGAAAAACTGAAATAAATGTTGATTTCATGTGATCAGGTTTTAGATGATTTTGAATAAGATTTAAAAGTGATCCGGTCCGGGTCAAAAAAAAAGAAACTGAACATCTTTCTTTCTCCTTTGACAAAGATCTAATAAAAATGGTTGTTTTTTACTAATTGAAGAGGTGAAATTTATTTGTTATTGCAATATTTATTAATGTATTGCGATGCAACGGATTGGCCAAACGTTACAGCTTTCTCCCAATCGGCACATGCATCTTCCTTTTTGCCTTGCTGATAAAGGGCTATTCCCCGATTAGTATAGCTTGCACCGTCGGAATCATTCAACCGGATAGCCTCATTGTAGTCGGCTGTGGCCATTTTGAATTTTTTCTTTTTCATCAGGCAGTTGCCACGATTGAGGTAATACGCGTAAACAATTGGGTAATCTTCACCATTGATTTTACTATACACAATTGCTGAATCGTAGCAGATTATGGCCTGATCAGTGTTATCCGTTTTTTGAAAGATATTACCCATATAATAGAAGAGTTCATCATCCTCCTGAAAAATCCGGGTGGCTTTTTGCAGGTATGAAATCACCTGCATATAATTTTCAGAAGCAAGGCAGGCTTCATACAAATTGATGTAATAGGAACGCTGCATCGAATCGAGATTAATTGCCTGAATGAGCTTCCCGATAGCCGGTTCGTAATGGCCTTGCTGCATCTCATTCAATGCACTTTCATATAGGGCAAGTGATTTATGATGATCAGCAATATCAATTTGACCAGATGCATGTAGGATATTCAGGGTAAAAATGAGGAGCAGTAATTTTTTCATTATGGTATTATTTGGATTTCAATAGTTGATATTTTTATAATTGATTATCCGCTTATGCACCAGATAAAGCTTCTCAAGATATTTTTCTCGCAGATTTGTGCAGAAAACGCTGATATAGGTACTGCCCTTCTCTGCAAATCTGCGCGATTAGCGAGAAATTTTGTTTAGTGGTAACATAGCGGATTAGCATTTTTTTTATTTCAATTTTCGTTCCTCCCCGACCTCTTCAATGTGTTAATAGACCATAATTTCCCGGATGAGGTCATTTTCATTATAGAACCATTCATTCACCTCCAGCCTGAAATCGCTTTGCCAGGTATTCATTGTTTTGCGGTTTGGTGGTGGTTAAACAATACAAAAATACTGAGCAAAATAAACGGCAGTACCGAAAGCACAATGCGTATATTCATGGCGAGGATTCCAACAAACAAAATAAAAACAAGTAAAACGCCAATTCCTGTTATTCCGGCAATGGTGAGCTTTCCGGAAGGACTTTTGCGGAAAAGGGTGATCAACAATAATATTTGCCCCAGCATGGGTAAAAGGATAAAAGGGTGCATAACCGAACCGGGTTCGGAGAAGAGTTTGGTGATCACATCCCACTCACCCTCAAACAAAAACATGTGCTGATCCTGCCCCCACTCAAGGTAACCGACCAGGGAGGTGAGGATTAAGAGTACGTTAAATGCTTTTAGTCTCATTTTATAAATCTTCTTCAATCGGAGGACTTAAAGCGTATTGGGTGCTTTTATGCGCCCGATTATTTATCATTGCTTGTTTTTAATCTTTATTCATTTTACTTTCAGTGGACCATAAAGCCCTATTTTTTTTAAAGTTCTTCCAGTTCATAAATATCCGATTTCTTCAAGATTGCATTCATCATTACAAATCTATCAGATCCGTGAATTATTCCCATTTCTACGGTTCTGGACTTAACTACCAGATTTCTGAGTATCATTTTCAAAAGTTCAACTTCTTTTTCTTTTATCTTAATTTCCAAGATAGTTTTTTATC
>JAGQVE010000084.1 GCA_020438105.1 Bacteroidales bacterium | reverse complement strand
CATAGAAAAATTGCCTTCTATTATTAAATAAATACGCAAAGTTTCACAAAGCCGTCACGGAGTTACGTAGAGGGTTCATTTAAAATCAAACTATTCCTTCTGTAAAACAAAACAATGCCTGCTGTTATCAGCAGTTGCCCAACGATAAATATCCACCATGAAAAATCAATCGGAACATAATCCAGTGCATATTCCATGAGTTCGTCCACCCTGCCCGGATGGAAAATCTCCCAAAAGGTGAACTTGCCAAGCATATAACTGATATAATCTTCCACATACGAAATGATCACCACCAGGCTACCCGAGATGAGTAGCAGCCATTCATTCCTATTAATATGAGCCTTCGGGCTATAATTGGTAAACTTACTGATAAGCAGCGCCAGAGCAATCATTGATAGGGAATTGATCACCGGGCCTAATACTGGTCCTACCCATGTGGTTGGGATCAGGAAAAGGATGTCCCAGGTGAAAAGCGATTCAGGCCAGCCCAGCAATAAATAGAGGAACACATAATAAAAGATATCCCAGATGCCGAAAGCCATGATGAAAAAGCCAAAGCGTTCGGTTTTGGTTCTTCCGGTTAACATGCCAATGGTAATCAGCATGATGAGCGTGGCTGCCTCACGTAATATTTCGGTGAACGCCACGGGGCCGTCGATGGGCTGGAGTGGAAATGTAAATCCGTTGGGGTAATAAATTTCACGCAAATACACCACCACCGCCGATTCCAAAAAACCCATGGCGATGGAGAAGATAATTAAAATGATGATGGTTTTAGAATTGTTTTCCATACTTTTGCCGCGCTTTCAAAAAACGGTTTAATACCCTGAAAATTGCTGCAAAAAAGCGCATTTAAAATTACCTGTAAAAACTTATTTACAAAACTTGGTTAATAAAAAAATAAGTTCTACTTTTGCAGCCCAATTTTCGAGAGGAAAATAATTGAAATAAAAATTGAATCATCAATGAATACTTTGAGTTACAAAACGGTAAGTGCCAACAAAGAAACCGTGAATAAAGAGTGGGTTTTGATCGATGCCGAAGGAGAGGTACTCGGAAGAATGGCTACTATTGCTGCCAAATTCCTGCGTGGTAAATACAAACCCAGTTTCACTCCACATGTGGATTGCGGCGACAATGTGATCGTTATCAATGCCGAAAAATTCGTGCTTACCGGTAACAAAATGACTGACAAGGAATATGTGCGTCATACCGGATATCCGGGTGGTCAAAGAATTGCTACAGCAAAGGAATTGCTGGCTAAAAAGCCAACTGCTGTTGTTGAAAAAGCAATTAAAGGCATGCTCCCGAAAAACCGTTTGGGAAGCCAGCTGTTCCGTAATCTTTATGTTTATGAAGGTCCGGAGCATCCGCACGAAGCACAAAAACCAAAAGCGATCGATTTAAAAGCTATTAAATAATAACTATGGACGTAATCAACAAAATCGGAAGGCGTAAAAAGGCTGTTGCCCGTGTTTATCTTCAGGATGGAAACGGATCGATTACTATTAATGGTAAAGATTATAAAGAGTATTTCCCGGTACCAACACTGCAGTACGTTGTAAACCAGGCTTTCGAATTAACCGGCACTGCTGGTAAATACGATGTAAAAGCCAACCTCGATGGCGGTGGAATCACCGGTCAGGCAGAGTCATTGCGCTTAGCCATTTCCAGAGCCCTTGTTGAGATTGATCCTGAGCATAGATCACCGCTTAAAGCCAAAGGTTTGCTCAGAAGAGATCCCCGTATGGTGGAAAGGAAAAAATTCGGACAGAAGAAAGCAAGGAAGAAATTCCAGTTTAGTAAGCGATAGGATATTTAAACGATGTTTAGTATCTAAATTGCCAGGACTCCAACCGGACTACCTGGTAATTGCTTTTAATCAGAATGTAAACATTAACACTCATGGCAAGAACAAATTTTAATGAACTTTTAGAAGCAGGTGTGCATTTTGGTCACCTGAAACGTAAGTGGAATCCAAACATGGCTCCATATATTTTTATGGAGAAAAACGGGATCCACATTATTGATCTTTACAAAACAGCTGCTAAAGCTGAAGAAGCAGCATCAGCAATCAAACAAATTGCAAAATCAGGAAAAAAGATCTTATTCGTAGCTACTAAAAAGCAGGCGAAAGATATCGTAGCAAACCACGTTAAAAAGGTAGGCATGCCTTACGTAACGGAGCGCTGGCCGGGCGGAATGCTCACCAACTTCGCTACTATTCGTAAAGCAGTTCGGAAAATGGCCAGCATTGATAAAATGATGACCACCGATACCTACGAAGTACTATCAAAACGTGAGCGTTTGCAGATTCAGCGTGAACGTGCAAAACTTGAAAAACAACTCGGATCCATTGCCGATCTGAACCGTTTGCCAAGTGCATTGTTTGTAGTGGATATCAATAAAGAGCACATTGCAGTGGCTGAAGCCCGCAAACTCAATATCCCCACTTTTGCAATTACGGATACCAACACCGACCCGACCAAAGTTGATTTCCCGATCCCGGCCAATGACGATGCTTCAAAATCGATTGACCTGATCGTGGGTGTGATGGTAAAAGCGATTGAAGAAGGGCTGGTTGAACGTAAACTGGATCGTGATAAAAAAGCTGGTGAAAAAGATGAGGATGATGATGCAATCCAGGTAAAATCAAAAGCACTCGAAGATGCTGAAGAAGAAGCTGATGAGGAAGTGATGAAACATCACAAAGGCAAAGGTGTGAAAGTAAAAGGCGCTGAAGATGATACAGAGGATCGTAAACCTAAAAAAACCGTTGCTAAATCAGTAAAACGCGGGGGAGCAAAGAAATAAATTGATTGTTTAATCTTTCAAAGAAAGAAAAAAAATGGCAAACATAACTGCAGCAGAAGTTAACAAATTGAGAAAAATGACCGGTGCCGGAATGATGGACTGTAAAAAAGCACTGGTTGAAACAGAAGGTGATTTTGAAAAAGCGATTGACCTGCTCCGCAAAAAAGGTCAGAAAGTAGCAAGTAAGCGTGCTGATAAAGAAGCCAATGAAGGTATTGTTTTAGCTCAAACAACTACTGATAATAAATACGGTGTTGTTTTTATGCTGAACTGTGAAACCGATTTTGTGGCTAAAAATGATGAGTTTGTAAACTTTGCAAACGGCATTATGGAAAAAGCACTTTCAGAAAAACCTGCTTCGGTTGAGGATTTGAAAGCACTCAAACTGAATGACCGCACCGTTGAAGAGAACATTACCGAGATGGTTGGAAAAACCGGAGAAAAAATGGACCTGAGCGGTTTTGAGGTGATTGAGGCTGAAAAAGTTTTCGCATATAACCACATGGGAAATAAACTCGCAACTGTTTTGGGTTTGAATAAAGCCAACGGAGTTGACGAAGCCGGTCATCAACTGGCAATGCAGGTTGCTGCTATGGCGCCTGTAGCTGTTGATCGTGGCGATGTTCCACAGGAAGTTATTGACAAAGAACTGGAAATTGGACGTGAGCAAGCTCGTGAAGAAGGAAAACCAGAAGCAATGCTTGATAAAATTGCAGAAGGTAAACTCAACAAATTCTTTAAAGAAAATACCTTACTTAACCAGGATTTTGTAAGGGATTCGAAGAAAACAGTTGCTCAATTTCTGAAAGAAGTAGATGGTGATTTAAAAGTTACCGGATTCAAACGACTGATGCTTGGTGCATAAGTCACTGGAGGAATAAATTAAAAAGGGTCGCTTTTGCGACCCTTTTTTTTATCCTTGCCTGTAGGCAGGATTTAACTAACTGTAAGGTAAATGGTAAGAAAGGGGATTATGCGTTTAGTTTCTTTTTTACAATTTCAGAAATTAATTTATTATCAGCCTGTCCTGCCAGCTTTTTCGAGGCCATACCCATTACCCGACCCATGTCTTTCATTGATGAAGCACCCGTTTCTTCGATGATTGAAACAACAACCGCCGTAACATCTTCTTCACTCATTTGTGCGGGCAGGTATTTTTCAATGATCTCCAGTTGAAATTGTTCCTCTTCGGCCAGATCGGCACGGCCTTGTTCATTATATAATTGCGCTGAGTCACGGCGTTGTTTTACCAGTTTCTGAAGGATCTTCATTTCCGCATCTTCAGCAATATCACCACCGGCTCCTTTATCAGTCTTGGCAAGTAAAATTGCCGATTTTACCGCCCGTAGCGCTTCCAGCTTCATTTTGTCTTTGGCCAGCATGGCTGCCTTGATGTCGTCGTTTATTTTTTGCTCGAGACTCATTAGTCTACATTATCGTGTAAAAATGAATTGTTCGATTTTATTTCACCTTTATGATCTTCACCTTCACCCAGGGTATAACGGCTTACACTTGATTCAGAACTGTGTTTTACATCCGAAAGGTCAACATTCCGGCGGATATAAGCGGGTGTTCTTTCCATTGCATCAATTTCCTGCGGAGTTCTGATCTTCACACTTAAATCTTTCAATCTTTGAATACGTTCCCTCGATTTTTTCTCGATTTCATCTTTTTCAATCTCGTACGAAACAGGAGCAGTTTCTTCTATTTCTGTCTTTCTTTCGATCTTTTCTTCAATCGGTTCCACGTTTTGCCTTTCGCCACGGCGGATCAAACGAATTTCGTTAATTGAATCCTCTTCCGAATTGTCGGTTTCTTGTTCGTGAACTTCATTTTCCAGTTCTGTTTTATTCTCTTCAGAAGGAACTTCAGTTACTTTTTTATCTTGTGGTGTCACCAGCCTGATCTCTGTGATTGGCTCATTGATGATCTGGTTTACTTTTGGTTTTTCTTCTTTCGGACCAACGGTTAATTCATGAACCTTCCTGGTTTTAATTTCCGGTTCAAAGAATACTTTATCAGAATGGAATCCCGTAGCCACCAAAGTAATGCTGATGTTTTTACCAAGGGTTTGATCTATTCCGTTACCCCAGATGATCTCCGCATTTTGACCAGCTGCTTCCTGAATGTAATCTGTGATTTCAGTAACTTCATCCATGGTGAGCTCTTCATCGCCCGAAGCAAGATAAAGCAGAATATTATCAGCTCCTTTAATATGGTTATCGTTGAGCAGGGGAGAAGAGAGTGCTTCTTCAACGGCTTTAAGCGCCCTATCCTCACCTTCGGCAATGGCTGAGCCCATGATGGCAGTTCCGCTGTTTTTCATTACGGTTCTCACATCCTCAAAATCAACATTAATATAACCGGTAACTGTGATGATCTCAGCAATACCTTTTGCGGCTACCGCCAAAATATTATCGGCTTTGTTGAATGCATCAGACAATTTCAGATCGCCATGAACCTCACGCAGTTTATCGTTGCAAATGATTAAAAGTGAATCTACATTATTACGTAATTCCTCAATGCCTGCATCTGCCTGTAATTTTCTTTTCCTGCCTTCAAAAGCAAACGGAATGGTAACAATACCTACGGTAAGGATATCGAGTTCTTTGGCTGCCTGTGCTATAATAGGAGCGGCTCCTGTTCCGGTTCCACCACCCATACCGGCAGTGATGAATAACATCTTGGTATTTTTTTCAAGGATCTTTTTGATATCCTCAATGTTTTCAACAGCAGCTTCGCGACCCACATCAGGAATAGATCCTGCACCGAGCCCTTTTGAACCCAACTGGATTTTCGATGGAATGGAACTCGATTCGAGTGCCTGAGCGTCGGTATTGCATATCATGAAGTCAACACCCTGAATTCCCAGTTCATACATGTGCGAAACTGCATTGCTTCCACCGCCACCGACACCGATGACTTTTATGATAGATGATTGATTTTTAGGCAGATCGAATTTAAGCATCTCTTCCATTTTTTTTATTTAAAATTAAATTTATAAGTGCTGCCATCAGGGCGATAGCCGGTAACTTATCAACAAAATCTATGTTAATTTTTTTATTCTTAAAATATAGATAAATTGACCTTCTCTTGTTCAGTAACTTAGCCTCATCCGCAGGACGCACCCCGGAGGATGCATTCCATGAGCGGTATGATTTTTACTGGCTATTGCAAACCGTCTTTTTCGAAGAAATCCTGAATTTTCTTGAGAAAACTTGAAGGTCCCTCTTCATCTTCAGGTTCCACTTTTTTGCCAGGTTTACTTTTCACTTTCTGATTCTTTTGTTTTTCTTCTTTTTTCGGTTGGTTACTCATCTCTTTATAATACCTCTCCATGCCTTCAATCACAAGGCCGATCCCGGTGGCATACATCGGGCTGGCCATCTCCTCATTCACATCATTGGCAAGGTGTTCGTTCGGATAACCAATTCGGGTATCCATGCCGGTAATAAATTCCGTTAACTGGGGAAGGTGTTTGAGTAAGGCACCTCCACCTGTTAAAACGATACCGGCAATCAACTTTTTCTCATAGCCTGAGTTTTTTATCTCATAATAAACATGTTCAACAATTTCTTCCACACGGGCCTGAATAATACTTGCGAGGTTCTTCAGACTGATCTCTTTTGGTGGCCGTCCGCGAAGACCAGGTATGGCAACAATCTCATCATCCCTGTTTTCGCTGGCCAGTGCCGAACCGAATTTTACTTTCAGCTCTTCTGCATGTTTGCGGATAATGGTGCAGCCTTCTTTCACGTCTTCGGTGATCACATCGCCGCCAAACGGAATTACGGCGGTATGCCTGATTATTCCATCCTGAAAAATGGCAATGTCAGTTGTTCCACCTCCAATGTCAACCAATACCACACCTGCCTCTTTTTCTTCTTCACTTAAAACAGCTTCAGCGGAGGCAATGGGCTCCAGGATCAGATCAACCACTTCCAAACCACCTTTGGTGACGCACTTGTAAATGTTTTTGGCGGCAGTTGTTTGGCCGATAATAATGTGGAAATTCGCTTCGAGACTGTTACCTAGCATACCTACCGGCTCCTTGATGCCCTGTTCATTGTCCACAATATAATCCTGTGCGATCACATCAATGATCTCTTCACCAGGGCTCATGTTGAGGTTGTACATGTTGTTCAGCAAAGTATCCACATCTGCCTTGCTGATTTCATTGTCATAATTCTCTCTAATAATACCTCCGCGATGTTGCAGACTTTTTATATGCTGACCTGCAATTCCCACATTTACATATTTAATATCAACGCCTGCTTTTTCCGAAGCCTCCTGTATGGCTATCCGGATAGAGTTCACTGTGTTTTCAATGTTCGACACAACACCCCGCTTCACACCTATCGATTCGGTACGGCCATGACCCAAAATTTCAATCTTGCCATGCTCGTTCCTGCGTCCCACAATCGCCGCGATCTTGGTCGTTCCAATATCAAGTCCAACTATTATTTCGGATGATTTCATAAATTAAAATTTTATTATTTTTTAGTGCAAACTACCTGGTTCCTGTATTTCAGATTGATGGTTTTGTAAGTGTCCCAGCCGGCTTTTTTCATCCCTTTCTGGTAAAAAGAAATTAGGTTGTCAAATTTCTGTTCCATATCTGAAATGTCACCAAATTCAATCAGTTGACGCCCAACTTTGGGAACCAGTTCATATTCACCATTTTCAGTAACGTAGATTTGTTCTATTTGAGCGCTTAAGAACTCGCTGCTCCTAACGTACAAAGCTAATTGGTAAAGATTTTGTAATTCCGGAAAGTTTTCAATATTTATTAAACCAACGGTATCAGAATACGCTGTTTTTATATATCCTGTAGCCACCAGCAGCCTTGTTGAATAACCGGATTTAACAGGCATCAACGAAGCATTCATATCCAGGTAGTAATTTTCGCCTTTCTGATTCATGATCCTCAGCAGGGGTTCTTTTTGTGTGACTTTTATTTTTAGATGGCCATTCAATGTGGAATACACTTCCGCATTTTTCACATAATTGTTTTGCGCGACAAAGTCTTCAATTTGTACCTGGTTTATTTCCGAAATACGCTTTCCGATAAGTGTGTCGTAGGTTTTGTAAACATCGGCTTTGATCATGTCCGCATCGATCAATGGGTCCGAATCGTTGTAATCAAGGATCACCTCAATGCTTTTGCAGGTAATTTTCTGATGTTCTTTTTCGATAAAACCGACCAGTACCGAAATTCCGGCAAGGCCGACCATCCACAGTGATATTTTAAGTACTTTTTTCATTTTAACATTTCGTGTTTTCGGTTTATCAGATAATTTTCAATAGGATC
>JAGQVE010000083.1 GCA_020438105.1 Bacteroidales bacterium | reverse complement strand
AAATGTAAATTTTCTTTTAAGGTTAATTACGGCGTTGGTCTCCGCTCACCATCTTTATATTACAGCTATTATTCATTTGCTTACCATCAAACCTGGGAAAAGACATATGAATATATCCCAAACGAAAATATTGATCCGGAAAAATTTCAATCGCTGGAAACAGGCCTGGAAGTGAAAGCTTCAGATAAAATTGATATTGAACTGTTGTTCACCTACCACCGGCTTTCAAAAAATTTAACGAGTACACTTTCAGTCATCAATTATGATTTGTATCCTGAGGCTTCCAATTTTGTAGCACTATCTTATATCAATGACCAAAATTCGGAAGCAGTTTTATACTCGGGAGAGGCAAGGCTTCGCTTTAAGGAGGTGCTTTTAAGGCCTAAACTAAACGCTGACCTGTTCATTAAATACAGCAAAGGAAAGGAAATCCTGCCCAACAATTATGGAAACATCGACCGCTATCGCAATGTGCCGGAATGGTTTGGGCAGTTCAATATGGACCTGTATCCAACCAAAAAATGGAAGATGGAATTCCACAATGTTTTGTCCGGCAAAACAGCCAAACGCTTTTTCCCGGCACCTCCCGCTGCCCTGGAAGCCATTGGCTGGCCCACCACTGTGGAGGGTTATTACACCCTGGATTGGATAAACCGGGTAGGCATCAACCGGAATTTCCAGGCTTTTCTGATCATCACCAATGTATTTAATGCAAAATTTGGTGGAATTGATGCATATGGCAATGGCTATGATCTTTATTATAACCCGCAATATGGGCGAAATTTCAGGCTTGGGCTAAACTTTATCCTTGAGTAAATGAAAAAGATCAATGGCATAAGGTTAATTTTCAAAATTTCAGGGGCATTGGCTATTTGCATTTTGATCCGCATAAATGTATCAGGACAGGACAGCACCCAATACCGCGGGCGCAGCAATGAATACCGGATACAGAAAGCCAACGAAGATGTAATCAGGGCTAAATCCTTTGAATCGGAAAATAAATTTGCCGATGCCCTTCGCTATTATTTATCAGCTTTGTTTGAGCTGGAAACCATTAGTGATAGCACCCGCATTGCAGCTGTGAAATCCAATATCGGTGACATTTTTTATAAAAATGGCATGTACCAAAAAGCAAAAAGTTATTATGCTGATGCTGCCGAATTTTTTCGAAAACAACACACAGACAATACATTACTCCAGTTAAATTTAAAAATAGCTCAGGTTGAATACAAACTGAACCAATTTGATCAGGCTGCTTTATTGGCAAATAGCGTTTTAACCCAGGCTCAGAAAGTAAATAACAAAGACCTGGAGCAAAATGCCCGCCAATTGGTTTTTAAATCGCAGGTGGGTGCAAATCATTGGCTAGCGGCTAAACCAACAGCAATGGAGATTTTGTTTGGCTATAAAACACAAGCCGATACAATTAACTGGATCACAAGCCTGAATAACCTGGGATATGTGCAGCAAAAACTGGGTGAAAGTGACAGCGCTCTCAAGGTTTATTTCCTTGTGGCAAAACTGGAGATGGAATCAAACGGATATGTTCATCCTTCCACGCTGGTAAACCAGGCCATTATTTATCAAAACCGCGGCGATGATCAAAAAGCGCTTGATTATATCAACCAGGCATCGAAGGCAGCAAAGGCGGAGCAAGATCCTCAAAAACTGGCTGAATACCTGCACCTAACTGCACTTGTCTATTATACCATGAAGGATAATTACAATGCAGGCATTTACAATGAGCAATCCATTGAAAAGGCAGAGGAATCAAAGAACTTCGTGATTTTAAGGGATGCGCTTTTGCTTGCCAGCGAAATCAAAAAAGCGTTGTATGATTTTGAAGGAGCCTTTGATGATTACAGCAAATACCTGGCTTTGCGCGACAGTCTGGCTTTTGAAAACCGGGTTCACCAGCAGGAACTTACCCAACTCGAATTCAGGGTGGAGCGAATTTCCTACGAAACGCAAAATGTATGGGCTGATGAAGAAATCAACTACCTCGACCTTCAGCGGCTCAAGCTTGATTCGGCTAACCGGCAAAAACAATTGGAAATCCTTTTTCAATCAGATTCCATTCAAAAAATTACCATTCAGAATCAAAGACTGGAAAATGCCCGGGCCAAACAGGCACTACTCCTGAAAGAAGAGCAGATTTATGCTGCCCGCAAGAAAAAGGAGGTGGATTCGCTGCAGCAGGTTGGTAAAATTCAAGCATTACAATTGGAACAACAAAAACTGGTTCAGAAGGAACAGCAATCGCGCATAGATTTGCTCGACCGGGAGAATCAGATCAAAGAATTAAACCTTCGGAAGGTTAGGACACGCAACCAGTTTTTAGTTGGGTTTGGAGTGTTGGCGCTCGTGATCCTCTACCTGGTGTATCGTGGATTGAGGTATCAAAAACGGACCAATAAAATCCTGATCAAACAAAATAATGAAATTGAACGACAGCGGGATGAAATTGAACATCAAAGGCAAAGAAGTGAGAAATTATTGCTGAACATTTTACCTGAAGAAACCGCAGAGGAACTGAAGGAGAAAGGATCGGCCACACCTAGGCAGTATCAGCAGGTTTCGGTTTTATTTACCGACTTTAAAGGGTTTACCAACATTGCCGAAAAGCTTACACCGGAAGAATTGGTAGAAGAATTGAACCAGTGCTTTCTTGCCTTCGACCACATCATCGACAAATATAATCTCGAAAAAATCAAAACCATCGGGGATGCCTATATGTGTGCTGGTGGCATTCCGGTGGCGAACACTACAAATCCGATGGACACCGTTAAAGCCGGTTTGGAAATCAGGGATTATATGGAAAACCTGAAAAAGCATAGGGAGAACAAGGGGGAGAAATACTGGGAGCTGCGGATTGGGATCCATACGGGGCAGGTGGTAGCAGGTGTGGTTGGAAAAAATAAATTTGCCTATGACATATGGGGCGATGCTGTAAACACAGCCAGCCGGATGGAATCAAGCGGCATTCCGGGGCAGGTGAATATTTCAGGATCGACCTATGAATTGGTAAAACATGCTTTTGAATGCAAACATCGCGGTAAAATTGCTGCCAAAAACAAAGGTGAAATTGATATGTATATTGTGGGAAAACCGCTATAACATAGCTCCTAATTCCAAAGAAATTTAAACAATTCGATACCCGACGCGGCAGTTGCTGTTAGTACTGCACTCCAAACTGTAATTCCTATCAAAGTCCAGATCAACAAATGCTTTGCTGACTTTACGATTAAAAGCCCGACCAGTAAAGTTGCATTGGGTCCTATTAACAATGTTCCCAGGAAACCAAGTCCGGGAGCCCCGTATTTTTGAAAGAGGTTTTCAGCTTTTCCACTTTTTTTGCCGGGTTTATTTTTGGCTTTCTGCTTCAGAATTTTACGCACCCAATCACCAAAAAAGTAGATCACCAAAGCCGAAACAAATGCCCCAAGGGTTGTAGCCAAATAAATTAAAACCGGATTTAATCCAAAGGCAAATCCCAATGGGATTGCTTTCCATATACCGAGCAATCCCATCAGGAAAACAGAAAGGTATTCAGCCAGGTGTTCCGCCATAAGCGGGCGAAATTACAATAATTTTAAAACCTCCCTGCCGGTTAAAATTTAGTGTCAGGAAACATTGAAGATCAGCAGGATTTTTTTTGTGACTATTAAGTCTCCATCTGAAACACGGATCTCAATCTCAATTTTCCCTAATTTTTGCAATTCCTCCAGATACTTCGGCCTGGTATAAAGGTGACCCTGTTTTTTATTCACCGAAAAAAAACGTCGCTCAGGAGAAGGCAAAATCTCGTATGTAAGTTCATCTCCATCAGGATCAGAAGCCTCAATCTTTCCCAGGTAAATTAATTGAACAACACCAGGAGATGGCCCGATATGATTAATATTCAGTGTATCAGAAACCCACAAAATTTGCGGATTTTGTGCTTTGGTAACAGCACCCGTAAAAAAACCTACCAGCATGATAATAATAACGCTCCAATTTTTCATTTTCAGCAATTTTAGTTTGACAAAAAGTAAATCACCTGAGAAATTGATCCCAGGTTTTCTTTATCAACCACCAGATAGATTTTATGAAATTTTGAAAACTCTCGGAAACAGTATTCCGGTGCTTTCTAGGGTTCGCTCGGGAAATTAAAATTTGCAAACCTAATGAACGAAATTGCTACTGCAATCTGGTGCAAACTACAAGATAGAAACGGAATCGCCCAAAAAGTAAGGTTAAAGTTATTAACATAATTCCATATTTAAATATGCCCATTAAATATGTAATTTAATAAACCATTAATGCTCAATCATATAATTTCTAATCTCCATGGTTAAACAAGATTATCCCGGTGAATTAGCAAACCCATATTTATTTTTATAATTCCCAACATTTAGGGATTGTTCGCCAGTTAACAAAACCGTTTCTTTGCTTCGGATATTTGAGAAAAGTGACACTAAACAAATGAAAAGGCACTACAAAGTTTCGGGATTGATTTTATTCATGGCAGGTTTTTTTAATACCAATATATATTGCCAGGTATCAAATTCAGATACTACCCAAGCATTTCAGTTGGGTGCTGCCTACCAGGGAGATTTTATTACCAACCTTCATGGCGGTATCAATAGTGGTGGCGGGTACCTTGGATTAGCCAATCTTATCATCGAATTCAACACTAAAAACCTAGGACTATGGAAAGGTGGTTATTTCAGGGTAAATGGTGCCAATACTCATGGCTCAACACCATCGGCTGATTTTATTGGTGATATGCAGGTAGTTTCCAATATTGAGGCAGGCGATCACACTTTTTTACAGGAATTGTATTATCGCCATCAGTGGAATCATTTTGAGATAATTGCCGGCTTACAGGATATGAATGTTGAGTTTGCTGCTTCGGATCACGCTGCATTATTTTTAAACAGTTCATTCGGAATGATCCCAACAATTTCGCACAATATTGATGCACCAATATTTCCGCTTACTGCCCTCGGTATCACAGCAAAATTTGAATTATCAGAAAATATAAACTGGTTAAATGCTTTTTATGACGGATGTCCCACAGGATTTAACCATAATCCCTATAACCTTCGGTGGAATATCAGTGCAGTGGATGGAATTGTTGGTATCTCCGAAGTTCAGTTTAAACAGGCTGAGGGCCGAAACCAAACCATTAAAATTGGGATATTTTCGCACTACCACAAACTGGAAAACGAAATTTCAGAAAATACCGGCGAATCATTGAACACCGCTACCATGGGTATTTATGGCTACTTCGACCGCGAAATATGGAGCCGTGGAAATCAAAAACTTTCATGCTTCAGTCAGGCGGGTTTCAGCCCTTCTGATGCAAGCACATCCGATTTTTACCTGGGTGGAGGAATAAACTTTAATGGTTTGTTGAGTAAATCAGGTAATGACACCTTCGGAATCGCTTTTGCACATGAACATTTTTCATTTGCCTTAACCGCCGAAACAGCCGTTGAAATGACCTACTATTACCAGCTAAATACAAACATTTTTATTCAGCCCGATATTCAATACATTATTAATCCTGCAGGAACCGGTTTAACACTTAACAATGCTTTAATCTGTGGTTTACGGTTGGGAGTGGAGCTTTAATAAAATGAGAAAAGAGAACATCACAACACAAACACTTGCCAGTCTCCAGAACGGAGAAAATGGTCTCATCATAAGGGTTAGCGGCGAAGGAGCCTTTCGTAAAAGGCTGACGGAAATGGGCTTTATCAGAGGCAAGGTTGTTAAAGTGATTAAAAATGCACCCCTCCTCGATCCCATTGAATATTCCATTATGGGTTACGAAATTTCATTGCGCCGTTCGGAAGCCGAAATGATTGAACTGTTAAGGGTGGATGATGATTTTATTGCTCCGGAAACAGCTTTTGAAGGTACTTATTTAGATGAGCTTGCCACCCGAATAATTAAAGAAACCGGCCTCAAAATAAATGTAGCGCTGGTGGGTAACCCCAATAGCGGTAAAACCACGCTGTTCAACCAGGCTTCCGGCAGGCACGAGCGGGTTGGGAATTATTCGGGAGTTACAGTGGATGCCAAAGAAGCGAGGATCACCAAAAATTCATTTAAACTCAAAATGGTGGATCTTCCGGGGACTTACTCATTATCAGAATACACCCCCGAGGAATTGTATGTCAGGGATCATCTGATCCGTAAAAAACCGGATGTGGTGATCAATGTGATTGATGCTTCAAACCTGGAGCGCAACATGTTTCTTACCACACAACTGATCGACATGGGGCTCAAGGTGATCATCGCCCTGAACATGTATGATGAACTGGAACATAAAGGAGTAAAGCTCGATCGTGATTCCCTTTCGAAAATGCTTGGGATACCTATTATTCCTACCATTGCTATTAAAGGAAAGGGCATTCAGGAACTGATCGACAAGGTAATTGAAGTTTATAAAGATGAAGATCCGGTGGTTCGGACGGTAAATATCAATTTTGGGCAAACCATCGAAAAATCGATCAGAAAAGTAAAGCAGGTAGTTGAGCAGGATCAATTGTTAGCATCAACTTACCCACCCCGATATTTGGCCATTAAACTGCTTGAGGAAGATCATGCCATTAAAGAACTGGCTGAAAAATCAGCAAAAAACAAAACGGAGATTGCAGAAGTTGTAAAAAAAGAGGTTGAAATCCTGGAGGATGAGTTTAGTGAAATATCCGAAACCATTTTAACTGATGCCAGGTACGGTTTTATAGCCGGCGCCCTCCGCGAAACATGCAGCGGATACCAGGAAAAAGCCCTGGCCTCCAACCGCAATATTGACGATCTGCTCACCCATAAGATCTGGGGATTCCCGGTGTTTATCTTTTTCATGTGGCTGATGTTCCAGGCTACGTTTACCCTTGGTTCCTACCCTATGGAATGGATCGATATGGGGGTTGGAAGTTTGTCATCATTTGTAAGTTCTATTTTACCGGATGGCCCCCTGCACGACCTGATCGTGGATGGGATCATCGGCGGAGTTGGTGGCGTGATCATTTTCCTGCCCAATATCCTGATCCTGTTCTTTTTCATTTCGTTGATGGAAGATACGGGATACATGGCCCGGGTTTCTTTTATCATGGACCGTTTGATGCATAAAATAGGGCTGCACGGAAAATCATTTATACCTCTGTTGATGGGCTTTGGATGTAATGTGCCGGCAGTAATGGCCACCCGTACCCTCGAAAACCGCAAAGACCGGATCATGACCATGCTCATCGCTCCTTTTATGTCGTGCAGTGCAAGGTTACCGGTTTATGTGCTTATCATTTCCGCCTTTTTCCCTAAAAACCAGGGATTGGTGTTGTTTTCGATTTACCTGATCGGTATTGCCCTGGCGGTGGTTGTTGCGCTGATCATGAAAAAAACAGTTTTCGCCGGACAGGATGTGCCCTTTGTTATGGAACTCCCGCCCTACCGGTTTCCTACCCTCAAAAACACCACCCAGCACATGTGGTATAAGGGTTCGCAATATTTAAGAAAGATGGGGACCTTTATTTTACTTGCATCCATTCTCATATGGGGCCTCAGTTATTACCCGCGCAATGTGGAATTCAGCCAGGATTATGACGGTTTGATCAACGAAGTGCAAACTGCCGGATTTGTTCCGCAAGCAGAAAAACAAAACCTGATGAGCGAACTCGAACTGGCAAAGGCATCTGAACACCAGGAACAATCCTACATCGGGAGGCTGGGCAAATTCATCGAGCCGGCCATCCAGCCCCTTGGTTTCGACTGGAAAATCGGGATCAGTATCATCACAGGACTTGCTGCCAAAGAGATCGTGGTGAGTTCGATGGGAATACTTTACCAGGCAGATGCGGATGCTGATGAAGCTTCAGGGACACTGATAGATAAATTACAGCAACAGGTTCATACTAAAGGAAAACTTGAAGGGCAGAAAGTTTTTACGCCCCTGGTTGCCTTCGGGTTTATGTTGTTTATTTTGATCTATTTCCCCTGCGTAGCTGTAATTGCAGCCATCCGCAAAGAATCGAACTGGAGGTGGGCCGTGTTTACCATGTTTTACACCACTGCCATTGCATGGCTGGCCGCTTTTGCAACATTTCAGATAGGAAGTTTGTTTGTATAAAACACAATAGTATATGACTCAAAACATCATTGCAATATCAATCGTTTTTCTGGCTGCCGCTATTACGGTTTACGCATTGATAAAAAGTGTTACCGGCAAAAAAGCCTCGCCCTGCGCGGGATGTTCGGGATGTGAATTACGCGACAAACTCGCGCCTGGCGAATGCGCCTCGCACAATACCGATGGATTTAAGGTTCGTAAACTGAACATCGGCATTACAAAAATACCTGAGTCTGGCAAATAACCAATCCCTGTTTTCCAATTTAAATCCTACATTTACAGTTTCAACTAAAAAGCTGTAAAATGGGTAAACGGGTTCGGGCAGTCAGATCCGGCGATCGCATCTCCTCCATTGATATCCTCCGTGGATTTGCTTTGCTGGGAATTGTGCTGGTGAACATCCTGGGATTTAACGCTACCTTTTTCGATTTTGGTGGCTATTACAACAATCTTCCCGATGAAACCCAGCAGCATTTTTACAACATCTACATCAGTCTCACCGCCGACAAATTTATTTTCCTCTTCAGCTTTCTTTATGGTTATGGCATTTTTATCCAGTACCATCGCTTTCAAAAGCGGGGGCAAAACTTCCCTCCTTTTTTTACAAGGCGCATGAGCGGACTGGCCCTTTTCGGGGTGCTGCACATCGTATTGCTGTGGGCCGGCGATATCCTGTTTTTATACGCC
>JAGQVE010000082.1:5290-8966 GCA_020438105.1 Bacteroidales bacterium | reverse complement strand
AAACACTTTTTACTTTAAGCTTAATGGCAATTTTTACAACTGCTTTTGCACAACAAACCATCCATGTACCGGCTGACTATAATTTAATTCAGGATGCAATTGAGGCTTCTGCCGACTCTGATACAATTATTGTAGCCCCAGGCGAATATTTTGAAAATATCAACTTCAGGGGTAAAGCTATTTTTCTGACCAGCATGTTCCACTACTCAGAAGATCGCGAGGACATTAATAACACCATCATCAATGGTAGTACACCCCTTTATCCCGACACCGGAAGCGTGGTTCTTTTCTTTAATGGCGAAACCGAAGCGTCGGTATTAAAAGGTTTTAAAATAACCGGCGGAACCGGCACCAGGACCTATAACCCAAATGAAAATCTTTATTTCCGAACCGGAGGAGGAATTGCTATCAGCGCCGCCTCGCCTACCATTGTTTACAATATTATTACCAATAATGAATCTGTAAATACGGAAGAGGTATCCGGAGCTGGTGGAGGCGGCATCCGTGTTGGTAATGGGAACCCGGTTATTCGTAACAATATTATTTCTTATAATACCGGGCGCTATGCCGGCGGAATGATGATCGCATTTTGTTCAGGAATGGTGCTAAATAATAATGTAATTGCCCACAATACAGCAATTGGAGATTTTAATGGCGGCGGCGGTTTGTATATCGACTGGCAACCAATAAGCATCATCAATAACACGATTGTTTACAATCATTCGGGGGATGATGGTGGCGGAATAATAGTAACCGGAACTTTGGCCACAGTTAAAAACTGCATATTTTACGGAAACACCGTCGATTCACAATCACCAGATATTTATCTTCGATATGGAGGAACAGCCAATGTTACCTATTCAAATATTGAGGCCTGGACAGGTTGGGCCAATATTGATACCATCCCCGAATTTGCAGACACCCTTGAATATATGCTTCAAACTACATCTCCGTGTATCGATGCCGGTAGTCCACTTTCAGAATTTAATGATCCCGAAGATCCAATGGCACCGGGCATGGCTCAATGGCCTGCACTGGGAACCATTTTGAATGACATGGGAGCGTACGGAGGCCCCAATGCCGTTCCGAATCCTGTGATCACAGGTAATATTGAAGTAACACAAAACTCACCCGCCTCACTGATTTTTTCAAATCCATATAAAAATAATGGACTGATTTTAAACCTGGAGGAAAATGCCTGGGTTGAAATTTCACTTTTCAGTATGGATGGTAAACTTATTCAGCAGGTAACCCGGGCAAATTATTCATGCGGATCGCACTATATTAATATGGATACAACAAATGCCGGAAAAACAGCCCTTTTGGTTTTAAAAGCAGGTAACACGGTTAGCACTTATAAAATCAGTTTTTAGGAAAACCGTTTCACAGCTGTTTATTTTGCCTGAACTTGTTTTGGCTATATTTGCTACCTTCTTGCAATTCAAAGTTTACTAAAATTGAAAAACAAATTGAGTCAAAAAAGGGCATCAGGAATTTTTAAGAAATATGCCATCAAATTACTGAGGGGATTGGTATTTGGTGTTGTCACCTCTTTTTTATACTGCCCGGTTTGCTTTTTCGATCCCGCACAGGATAATTTAAGAGTGTTACTGTATTATAGTGCATCTTTTATCCTTATTTGGGAGCTGATGTCGTTTTTCGTTAACAAACTCAACGTAAAGGTAAACTGGGTAGATAAGCCCCGCAAGAAGCTTTTTCAGAACCTGCAGTTTTACCTGTTCATCTTTTTGCCGCTAAACCTCATTTATGTAAAACTGGTATTTATAGGTGATCCCGAAGTGTTCAACTTCTGGCATTTATTTTTATTAAACAGGCACAATGCACTAACGGCACTCATCATTTTGCTTTTCTTTAACAGTCTTCAGTTTTACAAAGCCCTTCATAAATCGTTTGAGGTAAACCGTGAAATTGAAAAAAAGCATATTGAGTACCAATTGCTGGCTTTGAAAAACCAGACCAATCCACACTTTTTATTTAACAACCTCAATGTTTTATCACAACTCATTTATGAAAATACCGAACTTGCTGAACAGTTTATAGGCCGGTTTTCGGAAGTTTACAGGTATTTGCTGGAGCAAAAAGAAGAAAACCTGGTTCCCATCGAAACGGAGCTTGAATTTATTGAAGCATACATTTTCCTGGTAAAGATCAGGCATGGTGAAAACATTAATTTTCTGATCAATAAAAATTCACTTGCCGGGTTTTACGTGGCTCCCATAACCTTGCAATTACTTATCGAAAATGCAATAAAACACAATGAGATATCTACCAAACATCCACTCACTATTTCAATAGATATTAACGGTGATTCATTTTTTGTGCAAAACAATGTAAGGCCTAAATCAATGGTGGGATATTCGTCGGGAGTTGGGATCGACAATATTATGAATCGTTATAAACTCCTGTCGCAGCAAGATGTTATTGTGGAAGAGAGCAATGAATTGTTTAGGGTACTTTTGCCCAAAATATATACAAACAAAAAACTTTCTGGACTAATAAACTGATCAAATAGGTTTCAAAATTTAGCCAATGCGAGTAATCATAATCGAAGATGAGCAAAAAGCAACCGACCGGTTAACCAGCATTTTAACCGCACATCATCCCTCTGTAAACGTTTTGGCAACCATCGAATCTGTGGCCGATTCGGTTCAATGGCTCAGAAACAACCCGCATCCTGATCTTATCTTTATGGATATTCAACTGGCTGATGGTTTGTCTTTCGAGATATTCAAGCACGTAGAAATTGCGATCCCGGTGATTTTTATTACCGCTTTTGATCAGTTTGCCATTGAGGCATTCAAAGTAAACAGTATAGCTTATATTTTAAAACCTTTTCAACCAGATGATATTGATAAGGCCATTCAAAAATTTACCCGTTTTTTTGCAAGCAGAGAAAAGTCGCACATAGTCAACTACCTGGAAGGGATACAAGCCCTGAGCGGGCAGTTTATTCCCAATTATAAAAACCGATTTTTTGTGAGTCTCAATAAACATTCATTTTCCATTCCTGTAACCGAAATAGCCTATTTTATTCACGAAGACAAATCAGTGATACTTGTAAATACAACAGGGCGCAGATTTGTGGTAAACTATACCCTCGAAACGCTTGAATCACTGGTCGATCCACGTATGTTCTTCAGGATCAACAGGAGTTTGTTTATCCAAATTAACAGTATCAAAAAAATTACAAACCTTTCAACAGGAAGAATAAACCTCGACCTGGATGGATATGCTGACAATCCGGCAACCGTCAGCCGGAGCAAAACATCAGCTTTTAAAAACTGGCTCGATCAATAGACAGGGCTAAGCCGGAACCAACAGGAAATCCAGGATTCCTGATTTGAACACGGGAGCCTATTTTGTCCTTCTATTATTTAAGGTAAAACTACATGCACTTAATTCCACTCCAAAATTCATTACTTATCCACAAGAATAAATTCGTGCAAGCCACTGAATACGATCATTTCCCCGCATAACCCCATCCCTCCATAGCTTCAACCATTGCCAAACACCTACGAAATCCGTGTAAACCTATCCGTCAACAGAAGGAGCTGTGGTTCTTTAAAAAACTATTGTTATTTAATTAACAAAAAAACATAGTTATCCTTCTCCATATAATTTGCTTTTTATATTTTTAGCACGGCAAAACGTCAAT
>JAGQVE010000082.1:0-5190 GCA_020438105.1 Bacteroidales bacterium | reverse complement strand
TTAATCAGATACAGCGCTATGATCAACAGGCAGTTAACCAATCCTCAAAGCATCGTGGTAGTGGGTGGATCAAACGACATTACCAAACCCGGTGGTAAAGTCCTTAAAAACCTGCTCGACGGTAAATATGCCGGAAAACTTTATGTTACCAACATCAAAGAAGACGAGGTTCAGGGAATCAAAAGCTATAAAGACATCAACGACCTGCCAGAAGTAGAGCTGGCCATCATCGCCATTGCAGCCAGGTACACCTTTGATGCCGTGAGAGTGCTCACCGAAGATAAAAATACCCGAGCCTTCCTCATCCTTTCTGCAGGGTTCAGTGAAGTAAGTGAAGAAGGCAAGGAGTATGAAAGACTGGTGCTCAACCAGATCAACAAACACAGCGCAGCCCTTATTGGCCCTAATTGCATCGGGATGTGTACACCGGAATACCAGGGTGTTTTTACCGAGCCCATTCCAAAACTCGATAAAAATGGATGCGACCTGATATCAGCCTCGGGTGCAACTGCCTGTTATATTATGGAATCGGGATTGCAAAAAGGACTATCCTTTGCCCGCGTGATCTCCCTCGGAAACTCTGCCCAGATGGGCGTAGAAGAGATGGTCAGGTTCATGGATGAAACCTTCGACGAAAACAAGCCAAAGATCAAGTTACTCTACATCGAAAATATTAAAAAGCCGCGCATGTTGTTAAAACATGCCGCCTCGCTCATCAGGAAAGGATGTAAAATTGCAGCCATAAAAGCTGGCAGCTCCGAAGCCGGAAGCCGGGCAGCCTCCTCGCATACAGGTGCACTGGCAAGTTCTGATGAGGCCGTAAATGCATTGTTTCGCAAGGCCGGAATCATCCGCTGCGATCATCGTGAAGAGCTTATTGCAGTGGCTTCGGTGTTTATGCACCCCAAACTCGATGGTAAAAACATGGCTATCATCACACATGCGGGAGGTCCGGCGGTTATGCTCACCGATGCGCTTTCGAACGGCGGACTTAAAGTGCCCCATATTTCCGGTAAAACAGCCTCAGCCCTGCTGGAAAAATTACACCCCGGTAGCTCGGTTGGTAATCCCATTGATTTTTTGGCAACAGGTACCGCCGAACAACTCGGAACCATTATCGATACCGTAAATAATGAGTTTCACAACATCAACGGAATTGTGGTAATATTCGGCACACCCGGACTCTTCAAGATCCATGACGTGTATGATGTACTGCATAAAAAAATGAAAAACTCACCCAAACCTATCTTCCCGGTGCTGCCATCCACGCTCACGGCAAATGAAGAGGTGGAAGCCTTCCTGGAAAAAGGGCGAATCAATTTTCCGGATGAGGTGATCCTTGGGAAAGCGCTTGCCAAGGTTTACACCAATCCACCACCCTCGCTGAGCGAATCGATGGAGTATAAAATTGATACCGACGCCATCCGGACAATCATGGATAAAACCAGGGCTGGATACATCACACCCGTTGAGATCCAGGGACTACTTGATGCTGCCGGAATTACACGTGCTAAAGAATTTGTGGTGGGTACACGTGAAGAAGCACTTGCAGCCGCCGAAGAAATTGAATATCCATTGGTGATGAAAGTAGTTGGGCCGGTTCATAAATCGGATGTGGGCGGTGTTGTCCTTAACATTGCTGACGATGCCAATATGCTTGCCGAATTTGAAAGGATGATAAAAATCAAGGATACTACCGGTATATTAATGCAACCCATGCTTAAAGGTATTGAGTTGTTCGTTGGGGCAAAGTTTGAACCCAATTTCGGACATATGATCCTTTGCGGACTCGGTGGCATTTACATTGAAGTACTCAAAGATGTTCAATCGGGCCTGGTGCCAATCTCCATGCGCGAAGCCAAAGATATGATTAACCGCCTGAAGGGAGTTAAGATACTGAATGGCGTTCGTGGTCAGGAAGGGATTGACAAGAAAAAATTTGCGGAAATGATCGTTCGTACTTCCATGCTGGTTTCTGCTGCCGGGAGCATTGCCGAAATGGATTTAAATCCGCTGCTTGCTACCCATAATAAGGTGGTAGCTGTGGATGCAAGAATTCGTATTGAAAAATCAGAATAACTCAAAACGTAACCATTTCAACAAATTACGGTAGTTTCAATAGTTGATTTCGGCAGGATAATTTTCAAAACTTTTATTTGCCTGAAACTATTACTTTTGTATTATTGTCTCTCAATTTTCAACGTATAGAAAAATAAAACATAATGGCTAACATTGCATTCGGAAGCAAGTACTTCATCTTTTCAAAATTCAGTTCCATCCCCAAAACCTCAAAAATTGAACAAGACAGGGCAAACCTGCAAAAGGAATATGATGATTTCATGGCGTTTGGTGAGTCGTCGGAACTAAATGATTTTAAAGAGTTAGGTGTATATCTTGAATCAAAAGAGTACATTCATGCAGTTAATAAACTGCAGGATCAAAAGAAAGCCGAAGAAGGCCGGATTAACAATTATGCTTCGCAAGTCAAATCAAAAAAATTCAAAAATCATTTCAAATTTAAATCCTCGGCCAAGCTCAAAGAGCATCTGACCTTTGCCGATTCCAAAGATTATCAGCGCTACATTGAACTAAAAAACTCGAAAGCACTTAAAAGTGATGAAAATCTCCAGAAGGAATTGAGTAACCTGGAAAAATCAGGAGGTATCAAACGTTTTCTGAAATTTGAAAACAATCCAAAATACAAGGAATACAAAACATTTGAAGACTCTAAAGAACTGGCTGATCATTTTAAGCTTGGTGAATATCTGAAATCACCTGAGCATACTGAATTATTGAAGGAGTCGAACGATAAATTACTGGCCGAAAACGACAAAAAGAAAAAATTTGAGGAGTTCAAAAACAGCAAAAAATACAAGTGGTTTACTGAATTACAGAACAGTAATAAATTTGATCAGTTAAAAAGCTGGGAAGTTGTTTTTGAAGACGATTTCAATGGTAAACTTGATCAGGAAAAATGGCTTACCCGCTATTTCTGGGGCGATAAACTATTTAATGGCCCTTATGCTCTGGAGCACGACAAAGCTTTCCCAACAGACGGTAAAAACCTGGAAACCGGAAACACCCTCAAAATTGTAACAAAAAGAGAAAAGGTGGAAGGCACAATCTGGAAACTACCTTTCGGTTTTGTTCCACAAACTTTCGATTATTCCACAGGCATGATCAATTCTGGCAAATCGCACCGTCAGCTCTACGGTAAGGTGGAAGCCAAGATCAAGATCAATTATGCCAAAGCGGTTAACTATAATTTTTGGATGGCCTCTGATAAAATGCTGCCGCATATCGACATATTAAAACTTCAACAAAAAAAATCAAAAGCTGAGCTATCACACCATTACGGGAATGCAAAAGATGCACAACATACCAAAGCTGAATTTTCAGGCCTGGATCTGGATCAGGATTTTTTCATCTATACGCTTGAGTGGACCAAAGACAAGCTCACCTGGAAGATCAATGATGTGGTTGTGAATGAGCAAACCAAAGGTGTTCCTCAGGAGCCGCTTTTCATCACCTTCAGTTGTGGTATTACGGGCAAACCCAACGATGCCGGCCTCCCCGCCAGCATGGAGATTGACTGGGTACGCTGCTACAAAAAGGTTTAATAGTTTATAGCCTTCCTGCATGATGAAGGCGGACTTCAAACTTCGAACTTCCAACTTAAACTCATTATAAATTAGCAAAATCTGATTGCAATTTGCCTTTAACTTAACGGAATTTCTTAGTTTTGATACAGAAAGATCCTTACTCAGCAGATTTATCAACTACCTGATCTTCAAGTTAACTTTTGAAACTCTTTCGAACAGTCCTGAAACATTCATCAAACACATACCTATGTCGGAAAATAAAAAGTGGATTCCAGTGGTAGCCGAAGGCGAAGCTCCGCTGATCCAACCCGTCGACCTGGATGCTTTCCGGGATCATAACAGGAAAAAGTCCAAAGCCCTTATCGATAAAACGATGACCGAAGAAGAGGCCATTTCTAAATTTGTAAACGATGGGGATTACATCGGTTTTGAATTGTATGGAACCGTAAGATGCCCCATGAGCCTCACACGGGCGCTGGTTCGTTCCGGTAAAAAAGATTTCAGGATTGTGGGCCAGGGTGTTCATGAACTTGATCTGCTGTTTGCTGCCGACCTCGTTCGCGAAATTGATTTTACCTATATCGGACTTGAAGTTTTCGGCATCTCCGGAAATATGCGCCGGCGCGTTGAGGATGGTTCCGTAAAACGAATCGTGGAGTGGTCGAATGCAGCGCTTACCTGGCGTTTTAAAGCAGCGAGCATGGGCATTCCTTTCATACCAAGCAGAAGCATGCTTGGCACCGACACGTTTAAAAAATCATCTGCCATCGCAGTTGAATGTCCGTTTACCGGAGATCGTGTTGCGCTGTTACCGGCATTGATCGTTGATACCGGGTTTATCCATGTGCACCGTGCCGATAAACACGGCAATTGCCAGATAGATGGCATCAGCGGATTTGCTTTTGAAATGTCAAGAGCATGCAAAAACCTCATCATCAGCGCCGAAGAGATTGTGGAAACCGATGAGATCCGCAAACATCCCGATAAAACCATTATTCCTTATTACCTCGTGGATGCGGTGGTTCATGCGCCTTATGCCTCCTGGCCGGGCGAAATGAGTGGTTTGCACGAACGGGATGATGATCATTATAAAATGTACGTACAGCAGCAGAAAACCCAGGAAGGAATGGGTGCCTACATGAAAGAATGGGTATATGATCTGCCGGATCATAATGCGCTGCTGGATAAAATCGGGAAAGAAAAATTACAGGAACTAACACTGAAGGAGGACTAATGATGACACAAGAATATTCACCTTCGGAATTATTGATATGTCTGGCTTCACGCGTCATGGAAGACGGTAGCACAGCCTTTATCGGGACGGGAATCCCCATGCTGGCCGCCAGTCTGGCACAAGCCATGCATGCCCCTAACCTGGTTCCGGTTTTTGAGTTTGGTGGAACCGGAGCAATCCTTGAAAAACTACCTTTAGCCGTTGGCGACATGCGCACTTATAATAAAGGTATAACCGCTTCGGGAATTTGTGATATCATGGAAACCTCACAGCGTGGTTTTATTGAATTTGGCTTTTTGGGCGGCGCTCAAATTGATCGGTATGGCAACCTTAACTCAACGGTAATAGGAGATC
>JAGQVE010000081.1 GCA_020438105.1 Bacteroidales bacterium | reverse complement strand
AAGGCTGTTGTTAGGATCATAAACCTGAGTGAAATAGAAGATAAATTTTAATTTAGATTAATGGATCAATACAGACCAGGCGGCTTTAGCATACTTCCCCCGGTGGTAAAAAACCTTCTCATAATCAACGGGCTGTTTTTTTTGGCAACCTATGCCGCCGGATCAAGTTTTGGGATAGACCTGATTGATACCCTTGGGCTGCATTATTTTGCAGCCGATAAATTCAGTCCTTACCAGTTTATTACATACATGTTTATGCACGGCGGACCTATGCATATCTTTTTTAACATGTTCGCTTTGTGGATGTTTGGCAATGCGCTTGAAAACGTTTGGGGACCTAAACGATTTCTGATTTATTACCTGATAACGGGTATCGGTGCGGCAATCGTGCATTATGTTGTGTTCTATTTCCAGATTTCTCCGGTGATCCATGCCCTCGATGGTTTTTTAAATAACCCGAACAACGCAGCATTGCAATCGCTTTTTAATAATGGATATGTAAATTTATCACGGGGCCACGATGAGATCAATAACCTTGTGAATGATTTTCTGCCCCAATACAATGCCCTTGTAAAAACCGATCCGGGCAAAGCCATGCAGCTTGCAACAGAATTTATTGTTAATTACCGCACAGCATTTCTGAATGCTCCGGTGGTAGTGGGAGCCTCAGGTGCTGTATTCGGCATATTGCTTGCTTTTGGAATGATGTTCCCCAATTCGGTGATATATCTTTATTTTGCAATTCCAATAAAAGCGAAATATTTCGTTATTCTTTATGGTGCCCTTGAACTGTTCAGCGGTATTTACGACACCGGAAGCAATGTGGCGCATTTTGCCCATCTTGGCGGAATGATATTCGGTTATTTTGTATTGATGTACTGGAAACGACGACGATAGCTAATCAGGATGAATAACTTCAGATCAAATAACTTTGGCAGAACCGGATTTGGCGGATCAAACTTCGGGAATAATGCATTTTCGCAAAACCCCTGGGAGGAGATCAAACGTTTGTTCAAAAGCAACATGCTGGCCAAACTGATCATTATTAATGTGGTTGTGTGGCTTGTGTTAAGGATTGTAATTGTATTTGCCGGATTATTTAATGTTGAAATTACCAGCGATCTCCTTTACTGGTTGGCGGTGCCCGCCCATATAAATAATCTGATCACTCATCCATGGACCTTGCTCACATACATGTTTTTACATGAAAGTTTTTGGCATATCCTGTTTAATATGCTCTGGTTGTATTGGTTTGGGCGCATCTTTTTGGAATTTTTAAATGAACGTCAGCTTCTTTCCACTTATCTCATCGGCGGACTTGCAGGTGCCATTGTTTACATCGCTTCCTATAATTTATTTCCCAGGTTCCAGGATGATTATATCAAATCATTGGCCCTGGGTGCCTCTGCATCGGTTACAGCCATTGTAATGGCAATTTCATTTTATGTTCCCAATTACCGGATCAATCTGCTTTTTTTAGGTCCTGTCCGTATATTATATATTGCAATGGGTTCCATCCTTTTAGATGTGCTTGCCATTGATTCGGACAATTCAGGTGGCCACCTCGCTCACCTGGGTGGTGCTATGTGGGGATTTCTGTATATATATATGTTGAAAAACGGCCATGACTTCAGTACAATTTTTAATAAGATACCAAGGTTTAATTTTTCCGGTAAAGGCAAAAAGGCTAAAAAAACGAAGTTTAAAAACGTTTATACCAATGAACGCCCCAAGAGTGACGAGGATTACAACATGGAGAAAAAACAGAACCAGGCTAAAATTGACAAGATCTTAGATAAAATTTCAAAATCGGGATACGAAAGCCTTACCAGGGAAGAAAAAGAGATTCTTTTCCGATCGAGTAATAAACATTAACATTTTTCATGTGCACCAAAAATCAGTAACCAAAGGATTTTCATTTTTTACAGTGCTTATGCTGATTTTAACCGGTATAGCCATCCTGGTTTTACTGATTTCGTACCTTGCTTTCCATGTTTCACCGGCCGCTATCCCTTATATTGCTTTTGTCGGATTGGCTTACCCTTATATTTTGCTGGTCAATATTTTATTCGTGGTTTTCTGGATTGCCAAAAAAATAAGGCTTTCAGTCATTCCCCTGGCATTTATCCTGCTTGGCTGGAATCATACGGGCCGCTTGTTTCAATGGAGCGGAAAACCAACAAAACAGGAAGAGGGGATTAAAGTGGTTTCCTACAATATTCAGAATTTTATCAAATACAACACTTCCACTACCAAATATGTGAGTGACTTTGGAAACCAGGACCGCATTACCAATTGGCTCGCCGAACAATCCGCTGATATTGTTTGTCTGCAGGAAATGTTGTACGACAGGGATCATTACCAAACCTTTGCAAATCAACTCGGGAAACTGATCCATTGCCCCAATTCATACCACGAAAATTATTATCAATCGTCGAAAGGAAAGCTTGACGCCATTGCGATCTTTACCAGATACCCCATTATCAACAAAGGCCATTTTGTATATGATGGTAAATCGTATGGCATCTTTACGGATATCATCATTAAAAATGATACCGTTCGGTTGTATAATTTGCACCTGGCCTCCATTCATTTCCGCAAGGAGGATTATGATTTCATTTCGGAGTTATCAACCCAGCAGGAGCAAGCTGAAATCAAAACCGGCACATTGCAGATCATTGAAAAAATGGAAGTGGCTTATAAAAAACGTGCCCTCCAGGTAGATATACTGGAAAATGCAATGGCTGGCTGTACTTATCCGGTGATCCTCTGCGGCGACTTTAACGATTCACCCAACTCATACACCTATCACAGGCTGGGCAGATCGATGCGTGATGCTTTTGTGGAAAGCGGAAGCGGACTGGGAACCACTTATGCCGGTAAAAATTTTCCGGCCTTCCGGATCGATTATATTTTTCATGACCCTCGTTTTGAATCTGCCGGTTTTGAACGTCATAAGCTCGATCTGTCAGACCACTACCCTATTTCATGTATGCTTTACCCAAAGTTAATTAAGAATTAATCCAAATTTCACAATCGGTTGACGATGTATTATTATTTCCTATTTTCGCATTGATTAACTGACTGTGAACATGAAAATAATTATCAAACTGACTGCTGTCATGGCAGCCCTTGTATTGCTATCAGCTAACTCAAAAGCCCAACAAAGATTGGACTCCCTGTTAAAAGAAAGGGACACTCAGTACAATCAATACAATAAATTTAAATCAGACCTGAAGGAACGACCGTGGATAAAACTGGTTGAGCTGGGCGACAAAGCATCGGCACTCATCGAAACAGATAATCATATTCTGAAACAATACCTTCTTCAGGAAATAAGCCTTAACCAGGAACTAACCGTTGAGCTGGAACATCTGAACCAGGAAGTTGCCCTGCTGAATAAAGAAACTCAAATGCAGGAGAATATGCTTGCTGAAAGGCATAATTTTGCCAATACCCTCCTGTATATTATTACCGGACTTTCTGCGTTGCTAATTATTATGTTTGTACTTTTTATCGACCGGCAAACACGCTTCAGATCTGCTAAGCTTGAACTGGAAAGATTATGGGCCGATAAGGACGGATCGAAAATGACCAGGTTGCAGAAAGACGAATTGAGTTTGTTATCGGACCAGGTGAACAACCTTGCCGAAGAAAATGATCAGTTGAAGCAGGAGCTTAACCAGGAGCAAGGCCAAAAATCGGAGGCGATGGAATCGCTTAAAAAAGAGATCCGCTCTCGATTGCAAATTGAACAGGAAATTAAAGATCTTATCTCGCAGATCAAAAAAACATAATTTTTAATATTTCCATTATTGTACATTACAAATTGGTTATAGCGGATAGCTAATTGCATTTATAGGCCATCCATAATACCGGCGCCGTAGGTGCCGAATATTGGTAAAAATAATATCCAAACGGAGAAAAACCGCGCTGAATGTGCGGAACTTTCAATGGTCCTAAACAAATAATCTGAAAAACATCCTGTCCTTGTATGATTTCCAGAGGAATACCGGTTTATAGCGGATCCGACATCACCGCTTCAACCTCTGCTACTGTTTTTGGGATCGGTTTACCTAAAACACGATAGCCTGTATCGGTCACCAGGATGTCATCTTCAATTCTGATTCCACCAAAATCTTTGAAGCGTTCCACTTTTTCGTAATTGATGAAATCCATAAATTTATTTTCGCTGCGCCATTGATCAATCAGTGCAGGAATAAAATAAATACCGGGCTCAATGGTGAATACATACCCCGGTTGATGCCGTTTGCCCAATCGCAAAAATGCCGTTCCGAATTGGGTACTCCGTTTGATTTCTTCATCATAACCCACATAATTCTCACCCAGGCCTTCCAGGTCGTGAACATCCAGTCCCATCATATGACCCAGTCCGTGCGGGAAGAACATGGCATGTGCACCTTCCCTTACAGCATCCTCGGTATTGCCTTTCATCAGGCCGATGTTTTTAAGTCCGTCCACAATAACACGTGCAGCAAGCATATGCAAATCACGATTCGGAATTCCGGGTTTGGTAGCTTCGATGGATTTCATATTCGCTTCCAATACAATTTCGTAAATATCTTTTTGGCGTTGATTAAATTTACCTCCCACGGGCATCGTACGGGTAATATCCGAAGCATAATGCATTTCCGTTTCGGCACCGGCATCGGCAACCATCATGCGGCCCTCCACCAGGGTATTTCCGTGATAATGGTTGTGCAATGTTTCGCCATGGATACTTAAAATTATCGGGAATGACACCGGGTTTCCGAGCGCCAGTGAAATGCCTTCCATTCTGCCCGAAATTTCTCTCTCAACCCTGCCGGGCATGGCCATGCGCATCGCGGTGGTGTGCATTTCATAAGCTATACCTACCGCCTTTTCAATTTCGGCAATTTCGTATTTGTCTTTTATTGACCGCAGTTTAATAATTCCCCTGATCAGTTCGAGTGATGCATTTTGTTTAACATCTTTAAACGGAATGCCGGTAAGTTCTTCGAGCAGCATATAAGTTTCACCCCGATAGGGAGGTACAAAATGAACCTTGCGGCCTTTTGACTTAGCCTCCTGCACAAAATCAAACAAATCTTTATAGGGAGCGGTATTGGTAACGCCAGCCTTTGCCGCACGATCAGCCATCAGCGGTTGGGGCCCCATCCAGATGATATCATCAAGATCAACGTCATTTCCAAAAATATAATCCTTGTTGTTATCGATATCGATCACTCCGGCCAGATCGGGGTGAGCCAGTCCGAAGAAATAGAGAAAATTACTGTCCTGCCTGAAATGGTAGGTATTTGCAGGGTAATTATAAGCAGCTTCGGGATTACCGGGAAGCAGAATTATCCCGGATTTCACTTCATTGCGGAGCCGGTTGCGGCGATCGGTATAAACACTTGCATCAAACATATTGTATCGTTTTTATTCATTTAAATATTGAAGGATCGCTAAATTATTAATTTCTTTCCGACTATCGGTCAGAATTTGTAAATTTGGGAAAAATCATTTTAATGAAAACCCGACGACCGGCAGTGGCAGGCCGTTTTTATCCCGCGACGGCACCTGAGATCAAAAAACAGCTTTCCGAAATCCTAAACAAGGAAAGGCAGTTTATTGATATTTCGTTGTCACAAAAGGAGATCATCGGGGCAGTGGTTCCGCATGCCGGCTATATGTTTTCGGGCTACCAGGCCATCCATTTTTTTGAAATCCTCAAAAACACCAACCAGCAATTCGACACTTTTTTTATTATCAATCCCAACCATACAGGGTACGGGTCCGAGATCAGCCTGGATGAAAACGATAGCTGGGAAACACCTTTCGGACGGGTGGATATCGATTACGATTATTACGACCTGCTCGATTTCGCAGAGTCGGCATCAGCCCATAAATTTGAACATGCCGGAGAGGTGATTCTTCCCTTGCTCCAGAATCATCTTGACTACCCATTCCGGATCGTCCCCATCACCATGTCGAGGCAAACAACCGACAACGCCAGATTCATCGCACAAAATATTTTCAAGGCAAATGCTTTGTTGAAGAAAAAAATATGCTTGATCGCATCTTCCGACTTCTCTCATTTTGTTCATCCGGGTGAAGGCCGGGAGCTCGACCGGTTTGTGATTAATGAAATTCTAAAGATGAATCCGGCGGGAGTTTATAAAGAGGTTAAGGATAGAGATATTTCCGTTTGTGGTTTCGGGCCAATAATGACGCTTATGGAATATGCAAAACTCGTAAGCGAAAATCCGCAGGCACGGATACTGAAGATTGGCCATTCGGGAGAGGTCATGCCCTCCAGCGAAGTGGTGGATTATGTTAGCATTTTAATTTATAACGAAGCATAATGCTGGGAGGTGGAGCAGGACATATTGCAGATATGGTGGCACGCTACAAGGCCAATATGTCGATGCTCAGAAGAAAAAGATACTTTCGTAAAAATGTATCCAGGTTCGAACAAAACCACGAAGACACCCTCCGTTTTAAAAAGTCAAATCCGGCCCAGTTAAAAAAACTGCATGATCAATTGGTGAAAGAACAAAAGATTCAATTGATCAAATGGCTGATCATTCTTGCTATCTCTACAATTGCCGTTATTTGGGCATTTAATTGGATATTCTTTTAATGTTTAACAAAAATAATATGTCATGAAAAAATTGAATCTGCTTTTCATTATCTCCATTTCTCTGTTACTTTTTTCTTGTGATTGTGATACTGATGAAAATCATCCTAAAAACCGAACCATCACAGTTACCGGGAGCGCTGCTATGACTGTGATCCCTGATGAAATTGTTATTTCCGTTACATTGGAGGAATACTGGCCTGCTCAGTTTACCAGCAATGTTGACCCAAAAGATTATAACAACAAAGTTTCCATGAAAAAAATTGAAGCCGGCTTTTTTAAGACGTTGGCGGATTTAGAAATTCCACAGGATAGCATTATCCTTGATCAGACAGGCAGAAGATGGCAATACAAAGGCAAAAGCAACTTGTATAAAAGTTACAGAATTATTGTTGCCACTTTTGACAAAGCCGATTCACTGATTGCCGCAATGGATGAATACGGCGTATCAAACATCCGGATAAGTGAAGTTAGAAACAAAAATTTAACCGAATACCGGGCACAGGTAAAAGCCCAGGCCATCAGGGCAGCGCTGGGTAAAGCCTCCGCCTTACTCAAAGCCATTGATGAACGCCCCGGCAAAGTGATCTCCATCAATGAAAATAACTATGAGTCATTGGGATCGCAATGGCCGGGTTCATCCAATAACGTTTCAATGATTAGCAACACGTTTATGGGCTCCTCCGGAAACAGTAACAATGAGGATACTTTCAGAAAAATTCCACTTCGGTTTGAAGTAACCGCTGTTTTTGAAATTAAATAAAATAAATGAAAAAAGCAGCATACCTGTTTAATAAGGAGTTTCGCCCTGGCGACTATCTCATTAAAAGTGCTTATCAATACGAGATTCCATTGGCGATAGTGAGCCTGATTTCAATATTGCTAATTTTAACAACTTCGATAAATTTACATTTTTTGGTTACCGTTTGCATAACTACGCTTTCTTTGATGTACTATTTCATGGCCTTTTCAAAGGTCGGTTTGGGAAAACCACCTTCACCGTATGCCGTTTTTATCAGGAAAATAATGTACATATCTTTTGCAGTCAGCGCTTTAGGAACACTTTTTTACTTCAGTCATTATAGTGGTTCAATGCTGATGAACCAAATGGGCATGATCTCCATTTTAGGCACCTTACTGAGTTATTTTTTCCTCAGGATACGCGTTCCCGAAATAAAGCTGATATCCGGAGCGGATACCCGCCGTTTGTTATTCCTGCTGGTGATTGATTTATTTGTAGCTATTGATTTACTAAACATTAACGCGCCTTAAAATGGCATGTACCGAAATTTAGAATAATTCTATCCTTTTTGTATATTATATTTGCTTCAAATGATTTTGAAGCTGATGACTAAAGCCATACTGCCATGCATGAAGGGGATTTTAACAATATCCTTTTTAATTGTTTTATTAAATATTTGTTTTTTAGCAAATGCACAAAATGCAGCTGTTCTGCTGTATAATACTGAACTTGTTATTGAAAACGGCAAGCTAGAAGAGCGGGTTCGCATCATCATTCAAATAAATAACAGGGAAGGTGAAGATTACCATAATTTCAATATTAATTACACCGAAGGAGATAAAATAAAAAACCTTAAAGCCTGGATTGCGGATTCCGACAATCAGGAGATTAAAAAGTTAAATCCAAAGGATGTAAAAGACAGAAACCGTTTTGATTATACAACTTTTCACAGTGATAATTTTATAAAATATTTTTCACTCACCCATGGCGAGTACCCCTATAAACTTCACATTGAGTATACACATCAGTATGAAAAGTTTCTCTATATCGCCCACTGGAGCCCTGGTTTGTACATTTATATTCCTTCCTACTTCTCAAAACTCAAACTAACAGTTCCAAATGACTACAAGATATCCATAAAGAGTTTTGATATTCCTGCTCCTGAAATCACAAATACTGAAGATAAAATAATGTATTCATGGGAATCATCCTACCTATCGCCATTTGAAAACGAAAAACTGGCACCCGACAAACAAGATCTATATCCTCATCTGGTCATTGTTCCGGAAAAGTTTAATTACGGTTTGGCAGGTGAATTCACGAGCTGGCAAATCTATGGAAACTGGCAATACCGAATGCTGGAGGGACTCGACCATTTAACCGACCAGGAAATTTCAATCATACATCAACTCACCGATACAATTGAAAATGATTTAGATAAAGCAAAAACGCTTTATCACTATTTGCAGGACAATACCCGCTATATCAATGTAAGTATTGATGTGGGAGGATTAAAGCCCTATCCTGCTTCGTATGTTGCAATAAACAAGTATGGTGATTGCAAGGCCCTAACAAATTATATGATGACGATTTTAAAGGAGGTTGGTATTGAATCATACTATTCAAAAATTTACAGCGGCAA
>JAGQVE010000080.1 GCA_020438105.1 Bacteroidales bacterium | reverse complement strand
AATGGTATCGGCCATCTTATTAAAGGTGCGCGAAAGATTAGCCAGTTCGCCCTTCATTTTCTCCTGGGGGATCCTTGCCGTCATATCGCCCTCTTCAAAACGTTTGAAAGTACTGATGATGATCCTTAAATTACGCGTCAACACCCATATAAGTATCAATCCGATGGTCATGGCGGCCAGCAAGGTAAGAATGAATGAATTGGTTCCCACACGCAGCCAGTAACTGCTTACTAGTGTTTCCGTAACATTGGTGTATTGCTGGCTGGCGAGTACCATATACACATAGCCCATCAGCTTGCCATCCTGTTCAACGCGGGTGGCAGAGAATATCGTTTTTTTACCGGGATTACGCGGATCATCGCCCAGCACATAATTTTTACCTCCCGCATCCAGGAACTCATGCACCGGCCCCAGGTCGATTTGATTGAGCTTTACATCCTTCGAAAATACCACGTATTTCAATATTTCCCCTCCGGGCGAAACGAGGTAAACTTCCAGTGAAGGATTAACGGCCATCATGGAATGCATGATCTTTCCAACTGCATCTTCGTTAACCTGCCCGTCAATGAAAGGTGTAACCTCCTGCAACATGCTTTCGGCCACATGTGCGTTTAACCTTTGGGTTGTTTCCTTAAAATAACGATCGGCGGCAATGGCCGTTATCAGTACATAAGCCAAACCCACGATGAGGAGGATCAGCAAAAATGAAATACTTATCCGCCAGTAAAGGCTTTTCCCTATTTGTTTAATATTCATTGTATTCAGATTTCGTCGTTAAAGCGATAACCGATTCCCCAGGTGGTTAAAATAAATTCGGGATTGGCCACATTGGGTTCCAGTTTGGCCCTGAGCCGGTTGATATGTGAATTTACAGTATGTTCGTATCCGCTGAACTCATATCCCCATACATCATTCAGCAACTGGTCGCGGCTGTAGCTTTTACCGGGATTGGAAGCCAGCAACACCAGCAGATCGAATTCCTTGGGTGTAAGTTCAATTCTGTCACCATTCAGCATCACCTTTCTTTTTTCAACATTGATCTCCAGGTTACCCAATTCCAGTTTTTTAATATCGGTAGGTTTCCCAGATCTTCCCATTTGTTCCTGCCTTCTTAAAATGGCTTTAACCCTGGCAATAAACTCCCTGATACCAAATGGTTTGGTGAGGTAGTCATCTGCCCCCGACTCAAGCCCCAGAACTTTATCCACTTCTTCGGTTTTGGCAGTGAGCATTAAAATGGGAGTGAATATTTCAAAAGCCCTCAGTTTTTGGGCAATCGCGATGCCATCCTTTTTGGGAAGCATGATGTCCAGAATAATTAAATCAAAATTGCCATTCATGGCTTTATCCTCTCCGGTTTGACCGTCGCGGGCAACATCCACATTGCAATCCAGGTCATGCAAATGAATGGTTAACAGGTCAACTATATCAGGATCATCCTCAACAACCAGCACTTGTTTCATATTAAATTTTTTTGCGAAATTAAAATTGAATTATCACGAAAGTATCACGAGAATATAAAAAAAACAGATTGCATTAAAGGTAACAATTTAAAGTGTAAATGTTTTGTAGTGATAAAAACTTATACAATCCGATCTGAAATTTTGCGTAACTTAGCCACACCAAAATTACTCTTAAAAACTCGAGGTTTTTTCATTTCAAACTATCATAAGCTTAACCCTCTAAAAAAATGTGTAATGAAAAAACGAATAATCCTGGTACAGAAACTGCTTAAGCAAGCTGGCTTGTATAATGATTCCATCGACGGAATAATCGGTAAAAATTCACGCAAAGCATTTGCTGCGATCAATGAAATTGATGCTTCCTGGTCGGATAACCGAAAGGTGAACGGAGCCATCCAGTATTTTGCAAAGAAAAACGGTTTGGAGATCGGTCCCATCGACGGTTGGTGGCGTCCCGATACCGAGGATGCATTCAATCAGCTCAGCCATTTGATGGATACCGGGTCGATGCCCAAACCCTGGCGGCCTGAAGATATTGAAGATGTTAACCCAAACAACTGGCCTAGGCAATACAGCCCTGAGTTTGATGCATTTTACGGCGCTCCTGGTGAAAACCTCGTTACCATAACTTTTCCTTATGCCATGAAGCTTACCTGGCCTCCATACCAAAAAGTGACCCGTACCAGTTGCCATCCTAAAGTAAAGGAGAGTCTGGAGCGTATCCTGGTGAAGGTGCTGGATACTTACGGCCTCGATGCCATTGGCGAACTTGGCCTCGATAAATTCAGCGGATGTTTTAACAAGCGGCAGGTTCGTGGTGGAACCAAATGGTCGATGCATAGCTGGGGCATTGCCCTCGATTTTGATCAGGGCAGAAACAAGCTGGATTGGGGAAGAGACCGTGCCGTATTTGCCAAACCCGAATATGTTAAATGGTGGGAAATATGGGAAGCGGAAGGCTGGCTGAGCCTGGGCCGGCAGCGCAATTTCGACTGGATGCATGTGCAGGCTGCTAAATTGTAAATCATTAATCAAATAAACTTCATAATTATGGCTGACGAAAATATTAAAACCGGATTTCAAAACCTGAAAGATGCAGTAGCAACTGCGATTAAGGATCTTGCTTCACTCGAAGTTACCACCTACTCAGGTGATTTTGATTTAACCTTTGCCGACGTAAAAGAAAAGGATGAAAATGCTTTTAAAATTAAATCCCTGCTTGAGGCCAAAGAAGCCGATCTGAATGCAAAATTACACCTGGTGGCATATTCAAGGTTTGAGATAGATGCCGATGCCTCAAACATTGTCAAACACAACCTTACCGAAGAAGAACGCATGCTCATAGAAGTGCACAAGGAAATGGTGCTGGCTGCGCAGGAATCGCGGCGAGCAATGTTTGCTTTTGCCAAAGATCTTCTTAACCTGAAGTTTTGATAAGCGAACTGGATCATATTATTCAAAAAGCCGAGGTCAGTTATCTGAATGATTCGGGGGATAACCTGCGATTGAAAGCGCAAATGCTCATTGATCTGGGTTATCTTGAAAAAGCATTTTTGATGAATGCTGTTTCGGAAAGCCAGGTACATTCAGCTATGATTGAATTCCGAATAGATCTGGACGGGGAAATCATTTTGAGTAAAGCTGATATTTCAGCCTATGAAAAAGTTTATGGCACCGGGGCCAATGCAAAATTGCTTGAGAAAATGGTGGATGTAGATGAGGGGTTGCAGTTTGGCAATGTGCCTGCCTTTGGGGATCAAAACCTGCAAACACGGATTCTTCATTACCGCCTGAACCTGCTCGGACTTTATGATGGAAGGGTGGCCGCCGCGTGGTCGGCTTTGTCGTATACCGCCCTTGAAAAAGCTGCTATTTTTGCCGGGCAGTTAAAACAGCGAACCATGAACCTTTTGGCTGACCTGGAAGCTTATACTGCCGCAGTGCTGAAAAAGACAGGTTACAAAAACCCCCTGTTAGTTTTTGAAAGCGATCCCCACGATAAAATTCCTGAATACACCGGAGCTTTCAAACGGCACTTAAAGCAAAACCTCGAAAAGCATAAAAATGTGTTTGACGCGCTGGATGATACCCTGTTTTTCAGACGTGATAAAAAGGTGAACATGAGTTACCTTTATACCTTGAAACAAAGTGAAACCAACCGGTTTCTACTGCGGCTGATACAGGTTCACCAATGGATGGCCGGGGTTTATGATGGCGTTTTGGATGGTGAATACGGAGCCGTTACCCTCGAAAGCCTGCTGGATGTGATCAGCCATTATAACGATGAAGACCGGGAACATGTGAAAACTGATAAGCTGCTGGTGCGCATTGCCGGAAATATGTACCTTTTTAATGCGGTGCATTTTTTAATTAGCTACAGCCACGAAAACCTGTCGGCAGACCGCACCCTCGATACGCTTCAAGTCCTTTCGGAAAGTGTAAGTGGAGCAAACCCTGACGACCAGCAACTGTTTGAGCAAAACTTTCAAAGCGAGGTGGCGCTGATCAATAGCGGAGAAAGCAGTATCCCGGAAAGCCGGAACGGGTTTTTGCCCAGACTTTTCACTGGAGTTAAAACCTTCTTTAAAAAACTGTTCCGATTGGCCAAAAAGCTTTTCAAATGGATTGTGGAGCAAGCTCAGAAAGCGATTCAATTCGTGAGAAACGTGGTACGAATGATTTACAGCTTTTTAAAAGAAGCTGTCATTCATTTTATCAACGGCGTGAAATTCCTGCTGGGAAAACTCCCGGTTAACAGCATTAAAAACAGGCAGCAGGGATTATTTACCCAGTTTGATATTGATAAAGATGCTGTGAATATTGCTCTTCGGGCTGATGAAGGATTGATCATGGAGCATATCCGGCGGGTTAACCAAACGGTGGGAAGTATGCAATTCAGCCTGCAATTTATCGTGTTTTTATTCACTTCACTCAAATCGGCAGTACTGGCACCTGTGCCCATTGCATGGCCATTGTTCATTTTGAAAATGGTTTATTCGTTTAAAAAAGTAATTGAAAAATATAAATTGATAAACACCTAAAAACTAATTATTATGGCAACTGACGACAACAAAAATGCGGAACAAACATCAACGTTTAAAGACTTTGTAGACAAAGCAATCGCGCACCTTTCAAACCTGACCCGACTGGAGGTGAATACACTGGTTGGTGAATATGAGTTCAACAAGGTGAAAAATATCCCGACGACCATTAAGCAGGACAGCACCAATGAAAGGATGTGCACACAGATCAACCTGATCACTGGGGACATCACCACTGCAATGACCCAAAAGTTTGCAACGGATTACAAGGATTTGCGCGAGTATCATCAGATCCGTGAAAACCAGGGACACAAAATCATCGATCAAAATATTAAAACCCTAAAAGAGATTGTAAATGTGCTGATCGATCTTTCACATAAAAAGGAATCATTGGATAAAAATCAAATTCCAAAACCAAGCAATAATCCTTAATCCATGGCACAGGAAAACGAAAGACAGGGTGCAATTGAGCGGTCGCTGCAGCGGGCAAATGAGCTTGTGCGGACCACCATTTATGACCTTACTCACCTTGAAATAAATACGATAGTCAAGGATGAGATGAATGCCTCCAAAGCCCCTGATAACGCATGGCTACTGCTAAATTCCATTGCGGCTAAGTTCCACAAAAAGCTCAAGGATTATGGAAATAAATACCAGGAGGAAATCGAAGGTAAAGTAAGTTTGGATAATGAAATCAATTATTTCCGGGGGGAGGTGGTGTATGGTGGTTGCAGCTACCTTTCCTTTATTGAACTGATTGAGCGGGCAAAGTCGGCGATCACTACAATCAGGGAGCATAAAAGCCAGTCGGTAAATCTAGGTGAGGATGAAGTAAACGCCGACATAAAAATGCTGGAGCGGATCATTACCATTTCAAAAGACTTACGGAATATTCTTCAAACCAAAGAAAAACAAAGGCTTAAAAGAGGGGATGAGAAGCCACCCAGACCGGCCCCTCCGGGTGAGCTTGACTTCGATATTTACGACAATGTAAAAAAATTCAGGACCATGACCGCCCGTGAGGCCGAAAAATACGATCTTGATCTGGACCTGCGGCAAATGATGGTGATACAAAAAGCAAATGACGTGGGAACCGAAAGGGTTGTATTGCAAACCATCATCGGTTTGGATGGCGACGTAACCACCCGTATTTCGCAATCATTTGTAAACGACCCCGTACCCTTTGTGCTTGATATGCATCAAAATGCAACGTCTACCTCCGTTGAATTCTGGAATAACCTGGTGAATATAGTAGTTGATTTCGGGAAACAACTTTTGCGTGTTATTGGTGGCAAATCTTAATTTATGGCTAATCTGAATTTGATATTTGCCTCGGTTCGTGAGCTGTTTTACCATGGCTATTTGCAGGGATTTGCAAAGGGGCAGGAAGTGCGCTTACTCATCCGGGTAAGGGTTACCGGGGATATCATCAATATTCTGGAACCGGCCCGGCCGGGAATCAGCCTGAGTTATGCTCAAATGATGGAAGCCATCAGGAACGATTTGGGTTTTCATGAAAATTATCAAAAAGCAAATGCTATTCTCAAACGTAAATTCCAAAGCCTGGCAATCATTCCGGCGTTAATTTCATGGTTGATCAATGTGCTGGTTTCTGTTTTTTATATAATCGATAAATTGCAAAGTTTACGCAGGCTCTTTTCGCTGCCCGTTGATTGGCAGTCGGTCATTTTAACAGCCATCTGGCTTGCCTTCACTATTTTAATGATTATTTACCGGAAACAAGCGGGTGCTTTTATTTTTAAATTGTTAGTCTGGGTGGGAGTGAGGCTCATTGGCCTCTTCCGGTGGTTCAGGAATAAGAGGGTGGGGAAGGCCTCGACTTAATGTTTATTTTTTCAATTTAGTTTCATTTTCCTGCACCCTGAACTGAACCATTTGTGCAATCAGGTTGAGTGGTAGCGGCCGGTCGAGCGGGAATTGCACTGATCCTTTTCCTCCCTTGTATTTAGATAGCGCTTTTGCAAATACTTCATGGGATGATGGAAACCCATAAAACCCGATGTGGTTTTTATAACCTGCAAAATAAACCAGCCGCTTGCCATGCAGTTTGTAGGCCGGCATTTTATAGGCAAATTCTTCGGTGGCGCCGGGAGCGTTTTCTAAAATGACCGTTCTGAGTTGTTGAAGTAGTTGCTGGGTTGTTTCGGGAAAGGTGCTGATGTATTCGTCGACGGGGTTCATTTGTTGTATTTTGAAAATGATTAAACATTAAAAGTTAAAAGAAAGTTTAATCCCTTCCACTACCATTCCCGTTCCGATAATAGCGAGGATCAGTCCCATGATCTTACCGATGACGGCGATGAGGTTGCGGCCGATCTTTTCAACGATCACTTCGCTCAGGGTGAAGGCGAGGTAGGTGAGGAGCAGCATCACAGCAAATATGATGATCACAATGGCGATGTGCACATAACTGACGCCCGTTACAAAATTCATGGCCGTTACGATGGTGCCGGGTCCTGCCAAAATGGGGATGGCCAGCGGTGAGATGGCAATGGCATTGTCGTCTTCTTTGTTTTCACTATCGTGGACTTTCGATTTTTTTGACATCAGCATCTCAAAGCCCACATAAAAGATGAGGATGCCGCCGGTGATCTTGAATGCCGGGATGGTGATGCTGAACAACTCGAAGATGTATTTTCCCAGGACCACAAAGGCAGCTACGATAATAAATGCTGTTATGCTTGCTGTTTTGGCTGTTTTGCGTTTGCTGATTTCACTTTCGGCCTCCACCAGTCCCAGGAAAATGGGTGTATTGGCAATGGGGTTCATAATGGCGAAAAAGCCGGTGAACACGGACAAGGCAAATGTGAGGTAATCGTTCATAAGAGTGTATAAAGATAGCCCATTATATTTAATATCTCCTGTGCTTTGGCCGCTATAAATGCCAGGTAATACAGGACGAAATGGTGAAGTATTTATTTTTTAGGTCGTCAGGTAATTTGGCACCGGTAAGGTTAATCGCAAAGTCAAATATTTATCTTTACTGGGTTTGAATTTCATTACCTATTAATCTTATTGATTCAATACTTTTCCTGATTTGAAAAATTCAATCCATTTTGTTTTAGTTGCATCGTCAATCATGGGTTCTTTTATGGCTCTGAAATTAACATACAAGGATGATTTTCCCTGAACAAGGTAATAAAGTTGTGATTCAGGCTCCTTGGTATCGCTGTACGATATACAATTAATTTCAAAAAGTATCCATGGATATTCCGTTGTTTCATCTTTTTCTATGAAATTGATTTCAGCATCCGGGCATGTTTCTTTGGCCTGATCAACCATTAATTTCATCGCTTTTTCCATTGGGATATTTGTAGCACCCTTTATTGATTGCATGGTTCCAATTTCAGTCCAATTCTCAAAAGTTTCATTATTCCTTAATAGTTCTACCATCATCATTTGGTCCGTCTCCTGCGAATTGGCAAGCTTCCAGTCTTCACTGTCGGGCCAGTCCAGCATCATCATTTCGCCCCCCAACTCCAGATCATTACAGTATTGTTTAATAAGTTGATCAGCTTCTGCATCTCCATTTTGTTTGGCATTTTGAAAATCGCGGCACCCGTTTTCGGCATCACCCTGCATAATAAACAGTTGCCCTCTCAATGTAAGTGCATTCGGAAAGGTATTGTCCAGATCAATTACTTTGTCAAGATCTTTTTTGGCTTTTTTATACTCCTCTAATTTTACGTAGGCAAAGGCCCTGTTGTAATAAGCATCAACATAATTTTCATCAAGTTTGATCACCTCAGTTAAATCCTCAAGCGCTCCTTCATAATTATTGATCTGAATTTTAACAACACCCCGGTTATAATAGGCAACTGTTAGTTTTTTATCCTTCACAATTGCTTTGTTATATTCTCTCAAGGCTCCTTTGTAATCCTGATTATTGTGTTTTTCAATTCCCAGGTTCAAATAATCCTGGGCAGTTTGAGCAAAACCATTTAAAATCAATGTCACTAAAATAATTGTAAATAAATTTTTCATGTATTTTATGTTTGTTTTGTTTAACGTTCCGCATGTATGGCCCGTAGCCGTTTCTTTACTCTATTGTTTATGAATGTACTGTATGCTCAAATTTACAATTCCTTTTCTTAATGACCCTATTCCGGCTTTGGGCTATTACATGCTGTTACCCAACGTACTTTCTTCTTTTCTTTCTGTCTGTGCGCTGGAAATAGCATACTTATCCCGCCTTTTTGCCTGCCTGCCGAAACGATAGTGCAGGCAGGGTTTAGCGTGAGCCTTTGGGAAGGCGGGATGTGTATAGCTGCGAAGTGCTGGCTTCAATTTTCTGATTCTATTTCATGATTGTCATTTTTTTAGAATCAGTTATCTGTCCATTTATGCAGATTGAATAGAAATAAATTCCATTTTTCAGTCCGGTTGCATTAAAGTCCGTGTAATGTGAGCCCTTTGTTTTCATTCCATCGTCCAAAGAATATACTAATTGTCCTGTCGAATTAAAAACATTTATTTTTACTGCAGATTCTTTATCAAGCTTGTACC
>JAGQVE010000007.1 GCA_020438105.1 Bacteroidales bacterium | reverse complement strand
TGGGTAAACGAACGGGAGTTTGGAAAAGGTATCATGAAAATGGAAAGATTGCCTTGGAGGGTGCCTTCGAAAATGGCCAAAAGAACGGACCCTGGACTTACTGGTATGATAATGATACTTTGCAATTTAAAGGCGACTGGACTCATGATAAACAAGAAGGAATTTGGCGAAGCTGGTACAATGATGGTACACTTCAATCGGAAGTTTCATGGAGTTTGGGAGTGCAGGAAGGTTGGGAGAAAAAGTATTATGCGAATGGAGAACTGAGAAGTGAAGGTCAGTTTGCAAAAGGAGAGCAAGTAGGTGAGTGGAAATGGTATTTTGAAGATGGTTCCTCAGAATCAATTGAACATTGGAAAGACGGGCTTGCGCATGGCAGCGTTGTAAAGTATTATGCCAACGGACAAAAAATGCTTGAGGGAAATTGGGTTGACGGGAAAAAGGATGGTGTATTTAAGGAATGGGATGAAGGGGGAAAATTAATTGCCGAGGAGAATTTTGATAATGGCAAAAAACTATAAAAAGAAAAGCGGCTCTTCAGCCGCTTTTCTTTTTATTTGTTAATTCAATTTGAACATGATAGGCATATTAAACTGAACCCGTACAGGTTTACCACGTTGTTTACCGGGATCCCATCTGGGCATATTTTTGATAACCCTGATGGCTTCTTCATCGCAGCCTCCTCCGATACCCCTCAAGACACGAACATCGGTGACATTTCCGTCTTTTTCAACAACAAAGGTAACAAATACCCTTCCCTGGATTCCACTTTCACGGGCCATTTGTGGGTACTGAATATTTTCAGCCAAGTATCTTTTCATCGCCGTTTCACCTCCCGGAAAGCCGGGCATTGATTCAACAACCGTGAAGATTTGAGCTTCTTCTTCCTCCTCATCATCATCTTCAACCGGAATATATTCTTCCACTACTGTTTCCTGATCAGCTTCCACATCAATTTCAATTTCGTCTTCGATTTCCATGTCATCTTCAACGATTTCGATAACTGTTGTTTGTTGTTGTGGTGGAGGTGGTGGAGGTGGTTTCTCCTGTTGTGTGATCTCTACCATTTCTTCCGGAGTATCATCAACAACAAGTTGACCCAAATCCAGCTCTTGCTTTTCGTAGCTTTTCCACTCAAAAGCCAGCAATACACCGGCAAGAGCTATAATGAGCCCTATTTCGATGAAGATCATTTTTTTGCTTTCGAGGTCAGCTTTTTTTGATTTTTTACTATCTCTCATGATTTAGATGGATATTTCTGACAATTGAATTTTTCAGTTTGCTAAAATAATAAAATATTCAATGAAACTGTCAAACCTTTGTTCACTTAACGATTAACAGCTATAAATATTTTAATCTATTCAGTATGTGTGGCAATGACATTAAACTAAGCTCCGGTCAATTCATTATACCCTTTGGCATCGTAAAGCTCATCAGCTTCAGCAGGATTACTCATTTTTATTTTAACTATCCAGCCTTCGCCGTAAGGATCTGAGTTAATGGTTTCGGGAGCTGATTCCAGTGTTTCGTTGAATTCAAGTATTTCGCCGCTAACCGGCATAAAAAGATCAGAAACTGTTTTTACTGCTTCAATTGTTCCAAAGATTTCCTCTTTGTCAAGTGTTTCATCCACGGTATCAACTTCCACAAAAACAATGTCGCCCAGTTCTTTTTGTGCAAAATCTGTTATTCCAACCCAGGCGGTATCGCCATCAATTTTTAACCATTCGTGGTCTTTTGTGTACTTAAAATTTTCCGGAATATTCATGTGTCCTGTTTATTAATAATTCAGCTCAAAAGTAATAAATTATAAACTGTAAAATCCATACTTTACATCAAAATTTATCCATGAATTTATTAAGAATTCGGGCTCCTAATTACTGTGCTAGTGAAAACCTGAGGCTGAATCCGCCCTCGGTATTTGAATTTCTGTATTGTGAAGGGAGATAAGGATTATTGATGGTTTTCCGGAAGAAGAACTGAATAGTTAGTGATTGGCTAAAAGCATAATCCACCGATGTGTTAATTGAAACTACCTTTTGTCCTGACGAAATTTGATTTAATTCGGTATCAATGCTTCGGAGAACAGTTTTGGTGTTTTTAATTCCAAAGTCGGCCTTAATGTTCAGGTCGCTTTTAAATGTTCGTTTTCCTCCGCCACCCATGCTTCCAAAGGTTAACGGAACATCTTTAAACCGATAACCACTTCCGATAATGAACTCTTCTGAGCTAATTTCAGTAAGCTGATTATTGGCAAAACTCAGTGTAAGTGTTCTTGACTTTTTCATTTCAAGTTTTGCCAGCAAGCTATTTTGGAGAGTCATGTCAAAATTGATCAATGGGTTGAATTGCTCATTGATCGAAACCATTCCAAATTCATAAATCGGGTAATAATCTCCATTTGCATTCTTGTTGGTTTCAACCAATGACGGGTAAATAGTTCCGTTAATCGTATCCCCGATAAATTTAACATTGGTTGTGTATGAGCCAACATTATAGGTGCTGATATAAGCATGATTAACGGTAACGTTTTTGAAAATATTCTTCAGAGCAGGTATCTTCGAAAGTCCGGAATAGGAGACACGCCAGTTCGGAAGCGGGATTTTTGGGAATGGGTCGGTATTAACGTTATTTGGGTCTTTGCCTGTATAAGCAGCCAAAAATGCCGGTAATAACACATATTGTGAAGTCGGGCCATAACCTTCAGGATATCCGGTGGTATCATTTATTGGAATATTTCTTGGATCTTCATCAGCTATGCGGTTGGCAATATCCAGCCGGTAATCCCTCAGGTTTTCAAAATACTGTGATTTTTCATTATCAAGTGAACCACCAAATGCTGTTCCCCATGCAATGTATGAGATAGAGAAGCTTCCTGCCTGCATCCTGCTGCTTTCTGAAAATGTATTACTACTTTCACTATATGTATAATATGATTGGATATTCTCCGAATAAGTACGCATTGCATTAAGATCTATCTTAAAGTCTTTGAAAGGTTCAATTGTTACCTTTACGTTGAGGTTGGTGTTGTACAATTGAGTAAAAGCGGTATTTAAACTTTGGCTTGTTGATAGCCAGCCATCCCTGTTAAAATAACTTGGGTTATCGGGTTGGTATCCCAAAATAAACTGAAGACCCGGTGCATTGCTTCCCCAGTTATTTCCAACCAAATCGGGTTCGGGCATAAATCCTGGCAGAGTGGTTCCATTGTTAACGGAGTACTGGAATGAAACTTTTTTAATGCTCATCATCAATCGCAAAATGGACTCGTAAGCAATTTTCCCATAATTCACTTTCGGTTTTGTTTGGGTAGAGTCTTGTGGTGTTTGTTCCTCCTTTTTATTTCCATTCCTGCCTTTTTGCTGCGGGTTTTTGCGCGCAGGTTGATTTATTTTTTTGAGAAATCCAATTTTATTGTAAAGTTTGTTCAAATCCGCATTTCCATTAAAATTCCAGTTCTGGTTATTGGCAATGGTATTCCCAAGCTCATCCTGAATGGATATGGGTGAAGCCGTCCATGAGTAAGCCACATTAAAGCCAGCCGTAGCTGTAACCCAGTCGAGCAAAGGAAACTTATTAATCGGGATATTATAATTTAGGGCAAGTGATTGATTAAACCTGCTTTTAGTACCACCTTTCAAAATTTCACTTTTTACCCTTTCTTTCTTTTCGTCAACAGTGTAGGTGGTAGTAGCTCCATCAACATCACCTTTCCAGAAGTCATTTGGATTGCCCGGAAGCTCATTAATATAGCTTGTGGCATTGGCATTATAATTTAGGGTTAATGAGGTTGCCAGGTCAAATTTCAAATCATACAAACGATCCCAATCCCAGGTTTTGTTAAACCTTGGCGTTGTAGGTACATCTCCAAATGGATTTTTGTTCCTTAGCTTCTTCTGGTGGTACATCCGGTTCATGTTGGTTCGGAACGAGAACATTTTTGGCAGAAAATAAAAGTTAAAATCTTTTACCAGTTGAAGTGCTTTGGTTTTACTTACAAAACCAATATTTTCAAATGGTTTTACATTTTTTGGATTATTGGTAAAATTGTATCCCAGCCCCCCCATGTAGATTTTCTCCATGCTTGATTCAATATCTATATTTCGCTGGTAGGTTTCCTGGTAGCTGTAGGAAATATCAAAGTTTTCTATATCATAGATCCGGGATTTGGATTGAGCTCCAACTTTATCTTTTCTTACATTGATAAAAGAGATATTCCTTCGCTTGGTAAAATCGATGGTTAATGCTTTAATACTATCGACCTGCTGTTTATTTTCGTAACTATCCAATACATCCTGTAATTGCAGGTCGGGATCCAGGGGATTGTATTTGGGTTTAATATGGGTTTCTCCATAATCGAAATGCATGGGAATTTTGATCCCTGTTTTTTCAGGGAAGAACTTTCCGAGCTCCAGGTTGGTGGCAACATCAAAAGTTGAAACTCCTTCTAAAGGCACTTCTGTAATTTTTTTATCAATGGAAGCAAACCAGGGCGAGGTGTAGGTTCCGCTTAATGCAAGGTTACCCAGGTCGGCAAGATTCATCGATATCCTGCCGGTGGTGGCCCATCCACTTTGTTTGTTGAATTCGGTTAACCGCAATTCATTGATCCAGATTTCTGCACATTTGGGTTCGCCATCATCATCAGGTGTAGCTGATGTTTTCTTTGGGTTTCTGATACCTATTAATATGGCCTGTACATCACTGATGCTTGGTGACCCAATGACCGTTACCCTGTTTTTGCCATCATATGCTATATAAGGAAAACTGAGTTGAACGCCTGAGTTTTCCTGACGCATGGCTTCGTTTCGTTGTTGTTTAAATTGGGCAAGCCGTTCAAGGTCTATATTCAGTTCATTGCTCTCGGGCCAAATAGCGTTGGCATCATTTGTATACCAATTGGTAAAAGTAAGTGGTACTTCGTATTCATAATAGTTCTCTGTAAAATCGGAACCAATCCTTATGAAGATTGAAAGATCACCATATTTGAGTACATCGTAGTCCCTTGATTTTTCAGCATGAACAAACATTTTGAGGCGTTTGAATTGCCTGAAGTCAAAGTCGGCGGTTTTGTATGCAGCAGCTACATCGCCATCCACCAAATCGCAAACATTCATTACCATTGATTGCTCATTTAACCTGGTGAGGTTTGTTGTTCCAATATTTACTTCCCTTTCAATACCGGGAGGAATAACATATGGTATTGGAGACCTTGTTCCGTTTTCTTCAATATTTACTGCCGATATATCAAACGTAGTCACATTGGCCGAACTGGAGGCAATGTATTCACCAGGTGTGAGCAGATCTTCACTGTTTGGGTATCTTCTCCACTCACCTCTTACCAGGTCGAGTGTTGCAAAACGCAGCACCACCGGTTGATTAAAGCTGCGCATAAACATACGCATGAATCGGATGGATTTAAAATCAGAAATACTACCTATAACTTTGTCAGGATTCCTAACCGGAACCTTAAACTGATACCATTTAACATTCGCTTTTTCACCATTTGCCAGAGGAATGCCAACAGCTTCGTATACATCTGTAATATAATTCTCACCCACCTCCATTTTGTTGGGTTTGAGTTGTATGCGGTATTGGTAGTATCGTTCACCTTCGCTTAATGTATTGTCATCATTCAAATCCTCCACATTGGGTTGCCTTGTGTTTCCGTCATAAACACCACCGGAAGTGTTTTCAGGAGAGTTGCCATCAGGACCATTGTATTCCTTGTAGCGATTTAATACACTTGAATATTCGTTGCTGTTATCGTAATCATCGCCCCGGTAATTGTGATAGTTATCCCCTGACGGGTCGGCAACTGCATTGGCATAAGCCTGTGAGTTGGTGCCTAAAAAGTTAGCCAATTCGCCAAAGTAATCATACACTTTGTTCTGATCGATTTCGGTGTTTTGGTCGGAGAAAAAATATTGTTCATCCACATCACGTAAACCATCATAACCCACATCCTGAAATTCACGGGCACCTGCTTCGTTTGAAAAAGATTGAACAAGATCCAGTTTGTTGGGTGTTCGTCCCCAGGGAGTTGAAACCACATCGGTTTCAGGATAGGTGGCCGCAATGGGTAAGCCATGCTCGTAACTTTTGCGGCCATCGTTCAAAATATCTTCAGAAATATCACCCAGGTTGATATATAGATCACCGCCTGAGCCATTGTTTAAAGAACCTTCGGCAAAAGGATCCATCATCCAGAATTCAATGTATTCGATATTGGCTGATTCAAAATCGGTTGTTTCAATTTTACGCATCATACCTCCCCATCTGCTATCAGGCCCTTTCAGCGATCCGTCAGCATTCAATCCCTGCGATACTCCGCTTAATCCACCAGCATCAAAGTTGTACGGACCTCTCTCGGTTGGATAAAATGCTACGTTCAAAACGCCGATATTTGTTGGTGTTCCATTCGGTATGTCCTTGTTGGGGAATACTTCCGTTTCGAGCACCTGTCGAACATAATGATTACTTAATTCATCATTGGTGATGTTGGGTGGACGGATATTGCTGGAACGGTCATAAAATACTGAAGGGTCGATCACGTACCAGGCCATTCGCGCACGGTTGAATCCGTTGGTTACGTCATTGTAATATTCACCCTCAGGAAATAGATCTGCTTGAAATTGGGGAGTACTTGCAATATACCAGGTAGTGAAATTTCGCAGATCGATTGTCGATTTGGTTCCTTCAAAATCATCAATGTACGAAACTCCCTCTTTACCCACAGCTCGTGAGTGACCGGGGATAAAATGAGCGAACTCTCCATCCACCGACACATTGGAAGCAGCTGAAGTACTTATGAAAGGAAGTTTATCAACAAGTTTTGTAATAAATCTTGATTCTGTTTGATAACTCCCGTCTAAACCCCAGATGGTATTTGAAATAGGGTCGTCGCCGTAATTCACTTTTTGTGTTAGCGGACGTTCATGCAGATTTAAAATGGTACCGCCAAGGTGAAAGTTGCGGCTCACGTCATAATCCACATGTGCTCCCATTAATCTTTTGGTTTGAATACTGAAAAGCGAGTTGCTTTCCATCTTGATGTTGATCGGTGTGCCTGAGTTAAGGATTCCTTCATTGATAATGCGCACGCGACCAAGGGTATAATCAACGGTGTAATCCACATTTTCGGTAAGCGGAACACCACCGGCAGTCACGGTTACCGAACCCTGGGGCACATTCAACGCATTCAACGAAATTTCAGAACCCGATTGCGATTTATAGTATCCGCTGATCAGGAATTTGTTCTTTTCGGCGTATTGCTCCGCTCCGGTTTTGGTTAATGTATACAATGAATCATAGCATATCTGATCGGCAAGATCAGTATAATCTGGTCCAAGTTGTTCACGTAAATATGACCCAAAGGGCTCTAAAACCGGAAAATAAACACGGCCATTTGCGGAATTAATTGTCCCTCCGTTGGTGGCTGCCTGATCAATGAAATCAAAAACTCCATCACTATATGGATTCAGCTGCTGATCAAGGTTGTCAAGGTTTAAAACCTGAATAAGGGGTGTTCCTTTGATGTCTTCTGGGCCCGATTCAAGATACCCGGTGGGTACACCTGATTCATTTCCCGAGAATAAAATATCAAGTGTAAAATCTTCTTTATTTACCTGGTAGGCGTTGAGTGAATAAACGTTTTTCATCATCAGGTCCCAAATGGGATTCCTGATATTAATATAAGTACTTTTGAGGAGTTTAACAATAAGGGTGTTTTGCCCGGTAATCCCTTCATCCGAAAATTCACCCACCTGGAAAACCGTTGAATCACTGCCTCCTCCGATAACCTGGTATTGGAATGCAACAGCAAGTGTTTGATCGGAATTTAACGCAGAGTTGAGGGAGATAAATCCAAGTTTCCTGTTGAAGTTGTACTCAGTCGGTTGCAACTTTCTGGCAAGTTCAATTTTTTCAAAATCTTCACCAGGTACAAAATCCAATCCAAGCAGATAATCGTTAATATTATTGATGTTGCGGATTTGGCTCGTATCCACATTCTTACTTTTGTTAAGCAGGTCGTTTGAATAATTGTCAGGAAGCAACAGGTTTGTAGTTTGTTGAACCTGTGGGTTGTTGATCCGTTCTGTTTCACCCAAATCTGTGAAAGCAACGATATTCCTGTTTTGGGTAACAGCAGCACCGATATTGGTAACCCAAACTTCAATTTTAGTGATGTTAATCTGCGAATTAATAATCGGCAGGTCCTTTAATCCATTTTCATAGTTTTCTCTGAAATAATGCGCCAGGAAAAAGTGCTTGTTTTCCTCGTATTCATCTGCTTTAATCAGAAAATCATTGGTTTGTGCTCCTCCCTGAACAGTAATGGTCGACGTTTCGCTTTCCTGCTCTGAAAAAATAGTGGTTACCGTAGTTTTACCAAACCGCAGTTTCGATTTGATCCCGAACAAACTCTGGCTTCCGGTGATCAAGGTGCTGTTAAGTGGGAGGCTCACATCGCCAGCTTCAAGTAACTGAAGAATTTCATCTTCATCACCCTCATAACGAAGGTTTAGCTTATTTTCAAATTCAAAAGTTGCTTCGGTATTGTAATTGGTTTTAAACTCAATTTTATCACCAATTTTGGCCACAACATTCATTTGAATTCGTTCCTGGAAATCAAAATTAACCTGGCGTCGCTGTTTTACGTCAAGGGTTGGGTCGTCGCGGCTGTTGCCCAAAACCTGGAAAATTAATTCCACATTACCTGAAGGCCGGATATCGATGGTATGCCCGCCAAATATTTTATCGAATGCTTTGCCTCCAATGTAAACCGAAGGGATGATGCCATTTCTGTTACCAGAACCGGATGCCTGTGCCCGCTCATTCCAATAACTGTCAACTGAATTTTGAAGTTCATATTCACGATATTCCTCCAGGGTCATGTAGGTGGGTGGACGGTAATCAAGATCACCCATTTTATGCCTGAGGATATACATCCCCGTTTCCGGATCGTATTCCACTTCCGACTTAATACTTTCGGGTACTTTTAGATAAAGCGGATTGGTGTTTTCCTGGCCGGTATATGGAAATTGTTCTTGTTCGAAAGGGTAGGGGGTTTTGAGGCTTTTGTTAGTATCAGCTGTTTCGGTTGAATCAGGAGGGAAAAGAAATTTGTTAATATAATGATTGTTATCCTGGTTATCAACATACTTCCCTGCTCTGGCCGCCATTGCGGAAACAGTCAATAACAGAATAAACAACAAATAGTTCTTGTATCTTACAATCCGCTCCAAATAAAAAGTCGTTTCTTAAATCAAAAAACTTTGAAATTCATCTGAACAGCAAACCAGATAAAAATTCAAAGTAAATTAACCCCCATGCTTGTTATAATATTTTTAATGCTTCCTTGATCAAATCTTCAATAGCAACGTCCGGACCCAGTTTTTGAATGATCTTGTCAAGTGCTTTTTCAGCACTTGCTTTATTGAATCCTAAAACTGTCAGACCTGATAACGCTTCATCTTTATTTGTATTGTATGATGCCGATATAAAATCAGGACTCATTTTTCCTTTGTCTAATTTATCTTTCAAATCAATGATGATCCGCTGTGCCGATTTTGCGCCTATTCCCTTCACCGATTGAAGTAGCACTGCATTATTATCCCTGATGGCATTGTACAATTTATCAGGAGATAGTGATGAAAGCATCAAAATTGCTGTGCTGCTGCCAATGCCGCTTACCGAAATCAACATCCTGAAAAGGCTGCGCTCACTGGGATCAGCAAAACCGTAAAGAACAAACCCAACAGGTGTGGTAGCCTCGTTTTTTATTGCAAGGTGGGTGAACAATCTGCATTTGCTTTGTCCTTTGATATGACTGAAGGTGTTCAGTGAAATATTAATTTCATATCCTATTCCCTGGCAGTCAATAACCACATATGCCGGATTTAATTCAGAAATGGTTCCCTCAATATAGGAATACATAAGTCAGTGAGTCAATAAATTGATTGAAAAATATCGTCTTTCAAAGACTGCGCTAAAATAGAAATTATAATTTAGTAAAGACTTGATCTTAAAATTATTTGTAAACATTATAATTTGATAAATATCTTTAAAAAAAATATTTCAGGAGGTATCAAATTTCTTAGATTTGCGTTTTTGTTAATTCATTCACAATAATTCCAAATATTCCATGGACAACCTGTTTAGAAAAGATGCATTTAATTACCATGCACAAGGAAGACCGGGTAAACTTGAGGTAATCCCCACGAAACCCTATTCAACGAAACGTGACTTATCGCTGGCTTATACGCCGGGTGTAGCTGAGCCATGTTTAGCTATCAAAGACAATACGGATGACGTTTATAAGTACACGGCCAAAGGTAATCTGGTAGCTGTAATATCAAACGGCACGGCTGTTTTAGGCCTTGGTGATATCGGCCCCGAAGCCAGTAAGCCCGTTATGGAAGGCAAGGGTTTACTTTTTAAAGTATTTGCCGACATCGACGTTTTTGATATTGAGATTAAAGAGAAAAATGTAGATAAGCTGGTGGAAGCCATTATCGCAATCGCTCCTACTTTTGGTGGAATTAACCTGGAGGATATTAAAGCTCCAGAGTGTTTTGAGGTGGAGGACAGGGTAAAAGCAGCCCTTGATATTCCTGTGATGCATGATGACCAGCACGGTACGGCAATCATTACAAGTGCAGGCTTGTTAAATGCTCTTGAGATCAATGGAAAGAAAATAGATGAAATTAAAATTGTTGTAAATGGAGCCGGGGCTTCGGCCATTTCATGTAGCCGGCTGTATATTAAATCAGGTGTGCGTCGTGAAAATATAATCATGCTTGATAGCAAGGGTGTGATTCACAAGGACAGAACTGACTTAAATGAAACAAAAAAACAATTTATTACAGATTCTCCGGCACGCACCCTTGAGGAGGCACTTGATGGTGCTGACATGTTTTTAGGTCTTTCGGCTGCGGGTGCCCTTAAAAAGGAATGGCTTAAAAAAATGGCCCCCAATCCAATCGTTTTTGCTCTAGCCAACCCGGTTCCTGAAATTTTACCGGAAGAGGCAGAATCGGTCAGAGATGATATTATTATGGCGACTGGCCGTTCCGATTATAACAATCAGATCAATAACGTACTTGGTTTTCCGTTCATTTTCAGGGGAGCCATGGATGTTAAAGCCACTGCAATCAATGATGAGATGAAGCTTGCTGCTTCGGTTGCCCTGGCTGAACTTGCCAAACTTCCGGTTCCTGAAGAAGTAAATATTGCTTTTCAAACGACTAATTTAAAATTCGGACACGATTATATTATTCCCAAACCAACAGATCCAAGGCTAATTGAACATGTGGCTCCGGCAGTTGCTAAAGCTGCGATGGATAGTGGGGTTGCCCGTCGACCTATTGAAGATTGGGCAAAATATAAGGAAGAATTAAGAAAGCGGCTGGGGATTAGCAACCCATTGATCAGGCAAATAAAAATGTCAGCAAAACGGGATCCAAAGCGGGTTGTATTTGCCGAAGCAGAAAATTATAAAATGCTTAAAGCTGCTGAAATTGTGTATAATGAACAACTGGCAGTGCCTATTTTACTCGGAAATCGTGATGTGATAGAGGAAATCATCGAAACCAACGATCTGGAACTAAAAGGGGTGAAAATTGTTGATCCTCGTGAAGATTCAGAAAAAACCAGACGCGATGAATTTGCTAAAATATTATGGCGATCCAGACAGCGAAAAGGAGTTACATTTCATTCGGCACAAGAAATGATGTTGCATCGGAATTATTTCAGTCCCATGATGGTGGAAGCCGGCCATGCGGATGCCATGATATCCGGGCTGGTGCGGCATTATGCAGATGTTCTTAAGCCGGCATTGGAAGTAGTTGGTAAAAAAGAGGAAGCCAAAATTGTATCAGGAATGTACATTATTAATACCAAGGAGGGACCGTACTTTTTAGCGGATTGTACTGTGAATAAAAATCCAACTGTGGATGAAATGGTTGAAATCACACTTCAAACAGCGTTTGCAATTGAACAATTTAAAATAAAACCCAGAATAGCTTTTGTGTCTTATTCAAACTTTGGATCAAATGATGGCAATATACCGCAAAAGCAAAGAGAAGCAGTTGGTATTTTGCACCGCGATTACCCAGATTTGGTTGTTGATGGTGAAATGCAGGTTAATGTTGCCTTGAGTGAAGAGATCATCAATGAAACTTTCCCCTTTAGTAAGTTGGCAGGTGGTAAAGCCAATACACTTATATTTCCCTACCTTACAGCGGGCAATATAGCTTATAAACTCTTGCAAACCATGAGTAAGTTTGAGGTGATTGGGCCTGTTATCAACGGACTCAGTAAATCAGTTCATGTTTTGCCAATCGGAGCCTCTGTTTCTGAAATTGTAAATATGGTTATGATAGCAGTAATGGATGCACAATGTGTTGAAAAAAGAGCCAAAGGCGAAGGCTGCAGATAACTTAATGTATTAAAGGTATGACGGTCACTTAGTAAAAGTGGCCGTTTTTTATGCCATTTAAAATTGAAAGAGAATCAATTAGTCGTTTCATACCAGTTAAAACATTAAATTTTTGTTATTATTCTGAAAGAAGGCTTCTCTTTCCATTAATAATTCCTATATTTATCGGTTCAAATTTTTAAATAGCTCTTTGGTTTAATATATTGATGCAGATGCTGTTTGACGATACTTATAAAACAATTGGTGCGCAAAGTGAAGGAGTTTATAAAGATCGGGGAAGTAAATTTATTGCAATTGCTTTACCTGTTATATCGGAAGATGAAGTGAAACAGCAGCTATCTGAAATTCGGTCTGCATACCACGACGCCAGGCATCACTGCTATGCATATGTGCTTGGGGCAGGTAAAGATGCCCACCGGTTTAATGACGATGGTGAACCGTCGGGTACGGCAGGCAGACCAATATTTGGTCAAATCAGTTCGAATGACCTGACAAATATATTGGTGGTTGTGGTTAGGTATTTTGGCGGCACCAAATTAGGTGTTAGAGGCCTGATTGATGCCTATAAAACCGCAACTGCTGATGCCCTCGAAAACGCTACTATTATTACTCAAACTGTTAAGGAAATTTATACAGTGGATTTTGAATACCCTTTGATGAACGATGTAATGAAGATTGTAAAGGACGAGGACCTTATCATGAGGAACCAAAAATTTGATTTGGCCTGTAAAATTGAATTTGAGGTGCGAAAATCTAATGCTTCATCTGTGTATGAAAAGTTTACCAAAATCAATAACCTTAAGATTAACTATTTAGCCACTACATGAATTTTATATGTGATTGGAGTACATTTGATTTGATACGGATTTTTTTTTAAAAAATCAAGGGTGATTATGTTTTTTTTTAAACTTTTTTTATTTCAATTTTGTTCGCAATTTCCGATTGAAAACTAACTGGATCAGGGGTTGTAAATCACATCGTAGTATTGAAACGTTAACCACTTAACATTTAATTGCTTAAAACAATTAAATAAATGAAGAAAAATTGTAAAGCAGTCTGGGATAACTGTCTGAAGGTAATTAAAGACAATATTAGTCATCAGAGTTTTAAAACCTGGTTTGAGCCTATCAAGCCCGTGAAGCTTGATGACAATATCCTAACTATTATGGTACCAAGCCAGTTTTTTTATGAATGGCTTGAAGAACACTATATATCTCTGTTAAAAAAGACAATAAAGAAGGAACTGGGGCCTGAAGGTCGGTTGGAATACAGTATTATTATGGATAATAACCTTTCAGGTTCGAATCCTCCATATACTGTTAAATTCCCTACTTCAAACAAAACAGCTACTTCAAATCCGGCTGTAAATATGCCTATTGATCTTAACAAGGGGTCATCCAAAGAAATTCCAAATCCTTTTATAATTCCCGGTCTAAAGAAGATCAAGGTCAATAGTCAGCTGAATGAAAATTATTCATTCGATAATTTTATTGAAGGGGATTGCAACAGGCTTGCCCGGTCAGCTGGTTTTGCTGTAGCCAGTAACCCGGGAAAAACCGCCTTCAATCCTCTATTAATATACAGCAATGTTGGTTTGGGTAAAACACATCTTGCACATGCCATTGGATTAGAGGTGAAAGTTAATTTCCCCGAAAAAACAGTTCTTTACGTTACCTCAGAACAGTTTACTAATCAGTATATCGAAGCGGTAAAAAATAACAATCAAAACGACTTTATTCATTTTTACCAAATGATTGATGTTTTGATTGTAGATGATATTCAATTCCTGGTGAAAAAGGAAAAAACCCAGGAAATTTATTTCCACATTTTTAATCATTTGCACCAAAACAACAAACAATTGATCATCACTTCCGATAAGCCGCCAGTTGAAATGGAAGGAATGAATGCAAGGTTGCTGTCGAGGTTCAAATGGGGCTTATCCGCCGACTTGCAGGTTCCTGATCTTGAAACCCGGATTGCAATTATAGAAAAAAAATTGTATAAGGATGGTGTTGAAATGCCAAAAGATGTGATTGAGTATCTGGCCTACAGTATCACCTCAAATGTAAGGGAACTTGAAGGGGCCTTGATCAGTATCTTAGCACAATCTTCACTTAATAAAAAGGCCATCAATCTGGAACTGGCCAAGAAGATGATCGATAAATTCGTGAAAAATACCTCACGTGAAATTTCCATTGATTATATCCAAAAAGTGGTAAGTGACTATTTTGGGCTTCCACTTGAGGCAATTCATTCCAAAACAAGAAAGCGTGAAATCGTTCAGGCTCGACAGCTTGCGATGTATTTTTCAAAAAAATTAACCAAAGCTTCGCTGGCTACCATTGGATTACATTGTGGTAATAAGGATCATGCCACTGTTCTGCATGCCTGCCGAACGGTAAATAACCTCATTGAAACCGATAAACAATTCAGGAATTACGTTGAAGAACTGGACAAGAAAATAACTTTATAATTCTTCACTTTTACATTTGGTTATTTCTATTACTTTTTGTACCTTTCCACGATAGAAATCTTGTGATGTTGCATTGTGTTTGCACATTACAAAAATACCTTCCTGAATTATGAAAGTACTATTTTTATGTAATGCAAATATGTGCCGTTCCCCATTGGCCGAGGGATTATTAAAATTGATTTTTAAAGAAAAAAATATTGATGGGTTTGTTGACTCTGCAGGCTTTGAGGCCTATCATATTAACGAAACACCCTATGAGCACACCATTCGAAAAGCTCAAAATCAAGGAATTGATATTTCCACAAAAAGGGTTAGATTATTCAGTCAGACTGATTTTGATAAATTTGACAGAATTTATGTAATGGACACCCTCGCCTACCGAAATGCGATTGAGTTTGCCCGCAATGATAAGGACAAAGCCAAAGTAGATTTTTTAATGAACGTCGTCAATCCCGGGAAAAATGAACCCGTTCCTGTTCCTCATGCACAAAGTGAAGATGATTACGACCAAACCTACATGCTGCTACATGAAGCTTGTGAAAAAATTGCCGAGTCAATTACAAAAGAACAGTTAAATTAGAAGTTGTTGTGTGAAGAATTTGAATTTGATCAGCAAAGAAGATATCATTCAAGCTGCAAAACGTATATCTCCCTATATTCATAAAACACCCGTATTAAAATGTGATTTACTAAACCGTTTAGTTGGTGGTGAGATTTTATTTAAATGTGAAAATTTTCAAAAAGCAGGTGCATTTAAATCCCGTGGAGCGACCAATGCTGTATTTTCGCTTTCATCCCAACAAATAATGAATGGCGTTTGCACACATTCATCAGGTAATCATGCCGCTGCGCTGAGCAGGGCCGCTCGGTTAAGAAATTGTGAAGCCTTCATTGTAATGCCCAAAAATTCATCAAAGGTGAAAATAGAAGCAGTTAAGCAGTATGGAGGATCAATAACTTTTTGTGAACCGACACTTCAGGCACGAGAGGAAACTTTGCGTGAGGTTATTAGCAAGACCGGTGCCATGGAAATTCATCCCTATAATGATATTCGGATTATTGCCGGACAGGCTACAGCTACGATGGAGCTTATTGATCAAGCCGGACCTTTTGATATTATTATGGCGCCGGTTGGAGGCGGAGGTTTGTTAAGCGGAACAGCGCTGGCAAGCCATTATTTTGGGAATGGTGCTCAGGTAATTGCCGGAGAACCATCAGGAGCTGATGATGCCTACAAATCCTTTTATTCAGGCGAGTTTGTCCCCTCGGTGAATCCCAAAACCATAGCTGATGGGCTTCTAACTTCTTTGGGTTCGGTTACTTTTCCGATTATACAAAATCATGTTTCAAAAATCATAACGGTTTCAGAGGATAGCATTATAAAAGCTATGCAGTTAATTTGGGAGAGAATGAAAATTATTATTGAGCCCTCTTCAGCGGTTCCATTTGCTGCAATTCTGGATAATCGTGGTATATTTGCCAGGAAAAAAACAGGAATTATTATTTCGGGAGGTAACGTTGATTTAACAAAGCTTCCATGGAAATAAATCAGTTTTTACTATGCAAAAATCTCAAGGAAATTTATACCTGATTCCATCCTTTCTCAGTCCACAAAATGATGCTGATTTTGTGTCAAATGCTAACAAACAAATAATTTATAAAATCCGGTATTTTATTGTGGAAAATATCAGAACTGCCCGAAGGTTTTTGCGTGCAATTGGATTTAATGTAAATTTTGAGGAGGTTTTTTTTACTGAATTAAATAAGCATACCGAATTACTAGATACCTATCAATTTTTAAATCCTGTAAATGAAGGTCAGAATATGGGATTGATTTCTGAAGCAGGAATGCCATGCATTGCGGATCCCGGAGCACATATCGTTATGCTTGCTCACGAGCAAGGAATCAAAGTGGTGCCGCTTGCAGGTGGCTCTTCAATAATAATGGCTCTCATTGCCTCCGGCTTCAACGGGCAAAACTTTGCTTTTCATGGTTATCTCCCCTTGTCACAAAGCGATCGGGTAAAAAAACTCAAAGAATTAGAACAGCATGCTGAAATATCGGGGCAAACTCAAATATTTATGGAGACACCGTACAGGAATAATCAGCTTTTTGATACACTTGTAAAATCTCTGAAACCAACTACCATGCTCGCTATTGCGGCTGATATTACTGACCATACTGAATTTATCAGGTCGAAAAAAATTCATGATTGGGCAAAAACAACTCCGGACTTGAATAAGCGGCCAACGATATTTCTGATTTCGAAATAAGGAATGTATCAACTTATACTGGAAGGCCCAAAAAATTAAAGGTGGTAAAATCCTGGATTTTACCACCTCGCTTCGCTGTTCTGTGTTAAAGAAACACAGTAGTATTAACTTGATAATATTTTTAATATTGTTTAATTGTAAAAAATTTTAACGGATCTTATGCTAATATTGATATCACCAGCAAAAACGCTTGATTTTAAAGGTAAAGCTATTACTAAAGATTATACTTTGCCACAGTTTTTACCGGAAAGTGAAGAGCTTGTTAAGCTATTAAAGAAAAAAAGTGCTAGGCAAATCGCCCAAATGATGAAGATCAACCCCAAGCTGGCCCAATTGAATTATGAGCGCTTTCAGGAGTGGCACTTGCCCTTTTCAGATAAAAATGCACAGGAGTCGCTATTAATGTTCAAGGGTGAGGTTTATAATGGATTGCAGGCTGAAACATTTTCAGGGGCTGAATTGAATTATTCTCAAAAGGTGTTAAGAATATTATCGGGATTATATGGAATATTACGCCCTCTTGATTTAATTCAACCCTACAGACTGGAGATGGGCGTCAAATGGAATACCCGGAAATGGAAAAGTTTGTCAAAATTTTGGGATCAAAAAATTACTGATAATGTTAAAGGTGAGATTGAACATACGGAGAACCCCTTGTTGGTAAATCTGGCATCCCGTGAATATTTTGATGTTATTAATACATCCCGCCTTCAATGCAGAATGATAACTCCAATATTTAAAGAATATCACAATGGAGCATATCTATTTATGACGGCTTATGGCAAAAAGGCTAGGGGGTTGATGGCCCGTTATATAATCCAGAAACAGATCACCAATCCTGATGAAATGAAATTATTTGATGAAGACGGGTATTATTTTAATGATAATCTTTCTGAAGGAGATAATTGGGTGTTTACCCGTGGCTAATAAAATCCAAGGTGGATTCGTAAAAAAAAGCCCCGAATAAAGGGGCTTTTTTGCGGAGAGAGAGGGATTCGAACCCCCGGAGGTGTTACCCTCAACGGTTTTCAAGACCGCCGCATTCGACCGCTCTGCCATCTCTCCAAAGCGCTGCAAAAATAGTATTTTTTTGATTGTGCAAAAAAATTATTCAGAATTATACCAAATCTTTGATAATGTCAAACTTTAGGTTAATTTTGTCGTACCAAGCAACCATAATCCCAAAAATTATTTCATAGTGTAAAATGTTGTTGTTGATCTGCAACATTATTTAATTGGTTTTGCTAATTTTGGAGTTTTAAACAGTGGTATTATAAATATGAAGATTTCAAGGAGGCAGGTATTAATGCTAATACTTATTATTAGCATATTAATTTTGTTTATGCCGATCAAAGTTAATTATAGCTTTGAATCGACGGCGTTGGTTTATCCCTACCAGGAATGGCATCTTAAGCGAGGTCAGGATGATAGCTATGTGAGTGAATTGGTTAATAATAAAACCAATGCTATCAGTCATCTCAAAAATTATAAATTTGAAAGAGGTGATGTTGCCGAGGTAAATCTTCGAGAAGACCTTGAAGCCGGTACCTATGTTAAATTTCAGGATACTATTGCCACAATTCATTCATTTTATATTGATAATGAGATTACAAAACTGCAAAATCTCAAGGCAGTAGAAAGTGAATCCCTGATCATGAATTCTGCCGGCGAAAAAGAATCCATTATCCTGCAGGCACAGCGAGAATATGATTTTGCCCAGCAGCAACTTCAACTTGAAAAGAAAAACTATGAGCGTAAAAGTTTGCTTTTCGCTGATAGTATTATCTCAATGGCAGATTTTGAAGCTGTTGAAAATGCTTATAAACTTGCCCAAATTGAAGTGGAAATCGAAAGCAATGAACTCGAGATTTTAAAGTCGGGAAAGAAATCTGAAGAATTAAATTACATACGCCAAAAAATTGATTCTTATGAGAGGGAGATTCAAACCCTTGAGCAATTGAAAGACCAGTTTTTTATTGTGCCTCCAATTGATGGTATAGTAAATTATAGTAAGGTAGTAAATGGTATTATTTCATTGAGCGATACTTCAAGCTATATTCTCAGAATTCCCGTAAAGGTAAATAATATCCAGTTTTTAAATAGCATAAGTTCAATTCAGTTAAAGATACCCGGATACGATGAAGAGGTGGTAGCTACCTTTCTGGATATTGAAGAAAATGTGAGCTTGATGGCGAATCAACAAATGGCCATTGCCAAAGCATTAATTCCGGGGGGGCATCAAAATATTTATCCCGGAATGGCAGTTCAATGTAAAGTAGTCTGCGACAGAATTACTTTGTATCAGTATCTGAAAAGAGGCGTACAATTGAGTTTATAAAAATAAATGCGCTACGAATTTAAATATATTGTCAATAATAACTACCTGGAGCCGTTGCGCCAGATGATTTTGCCATTTGTCAATATGGATGAAAATACTGACGATGATAAAGGGCGAAATCATTACACAGTCAGGTCAATATATTTTGATAATGCAAGCTACGATTTTTATTTTGAAAAAGTTGAGGGAATTAAGAACCGGAAAAAAGTACGCTTGCGGGGTTACGATGAAGGAGCGGCTGATGATGTAGTATTCCTTGAAATAAAGCGCAAATACGAGATTCCAATCTTAAAATATCGGGCACCGGTTCGATTTAATGACGCACTGGAAATGTTCAAGGAAAAGCATATCAATGGATTTGCTTTAAATGAATTTGGTATAAGCAATAGCGCAGAGAATGCCACCCGATTTTTTTACCAGCTATATTCAAAAAACCTGCGACCGGTAGTATTGATCGTGTATGAAAGAGAGGCATATTTAAGTAAATTTGATGATACAGTTCGAATAACATTTGATAAACAGTTGCGTGGGATGGCTTATCCTTCGTTAAATGATCTGTATAATGAAAAGGAACTCACCGTGGCAATGAAGAATAACTTCATTTTAGAAGTGAAATTTAACAAACATTTTCCGTTATGGCTTTCTCCAATCCTTTCAAAATATAGTTTAAAAAGGTGTTCAGCATCCAAATATACAATTACAATGGATACCTGCAGGGTAGTTAACAAAGTCACAAAATCAACTATTTACACTCGTTCCAAATGGGACCATTAATACAGTAGCATATGTTTGAGCAATTTCAGAGTTTGGATTTGTTTCCTGTAAACTTTTTTGATGTAATTACGAATTTAGTAGTTGCACTGGTTTGTGGTTTAATAATAGCTGTTGTTTATCGATTTATTTATAAAGGATCAAGTTATTCTGTTACTTATGTAAATTCACTTGTATTGCTAACGCTTATTACATCAGTGGTTATTTTGGTAATTGGTAATAACCTTGCCCGGGCTTTTGGCTTGGTTGGGGCCATGTCCATCATTCGATTCCGAACAGCAGTAAGGGATGTTCAGGATATCGTTTACCTGTTCTTCGCACTTTCTGTTGGTATGGCTGCAGGTGTTGGTTTGCATTTAATAGCCATTGCGAGCACTGTTGTGATTAGTTTAGTCGCCATAGTATTAGTAACGTTCAATTTTGGTGCTCCCCGAAAATTGGAATATTTAATCCAAATATCATATGCCTCCAGTACCGAAAGCGATCTGATAATTAATGATATACTAAAACAACATTGCAAAAAATTCAATCTTGTTAACCTAAAGAACCTGGGCGACGAAAATGTAGAAGCATTTTACCAGGTTCGTTACAAACAAAAGGAAAAAAGTAATGAATTGATTCGTGAATTGCGTCAAATTGAGCATGTAATGCATGTTAACATGTTTTTTGATGATAATGATGCCGATGCACTTTAGTTCATGAATTATTGCCTTTCTTGAACACAAACTTACCTTCCTTGTTTATTGAATGTGGCTGCTTTAAGCTTACACCTTTCAGTTTTATATTGTATTTTTGAGCAAATATTCAGCTTGTAATGTCAAAAACTTATTGCAAAAAGAAAAATAAAACAGATTCAAAAGAAGCACGATTTAAATGTAAAAAGTGTGATGGTAAAGCTGATACTAAGAAAGGTGTATGCAAGCCGGTAAAAATTTGAAGGATTCAAAAAAAGCCATGGTTTTTGCAGCAGGACTGGGTACCCGCCTTAAACCTATTACCAATAATAAACCGAAAGCGTTAGCCGAAATAAATCACATTCCACTTCTGGAAATTATTATCCGGCGACTCATTCAATTTGGTTTTCATGATATCGTAGTCAATGTGCACCATTTTTCAGATCAGGTAGTTCAGTTTATCCGTCAGAAAAATAATTTTGGGGTGAATATCATGATCAGTGATGAATCTGACCTTCTGCTTGATACCGGAGGAGGATTGCAAAAAGCCAGGCTTTTCCTTGCTGGCAAATCACCCATTCTTTTACACAACGTAGATATCCTTACCAATTTGGATTATTCAAAAATGGAAGAATATCATTTGCAGCAAAATGCACTTGCTACAGTTGCTGTGAGGAATCGCCGAAGCAGCAGATATTTATTATTTGATGAAGATAATCAACTTTGCGGATGGGAAAATACATTAACCCATGAAGTAAAATTGCCGGTTCCAACAGTGCCACTTATAAACCTTGCTTTTAGTGGTATTCATTTTGTAAGCCCCGATATCTTTACACATCTCCACGATACTGGTCCCTATTCCGTTATTACAAAATATCTTGACCTGGCAGTCTCCAGCAAAATTATGGGATATATTCACAATGACGATTTTTGGATGGATTTGGGTAAACCCGAACATTTACAGACAGCTTCAGATCTTTATAATCAATACATTGCTGATTTATGATTTCGTTTATTGATCATATCGCCAGCTACCTCTACCAACATTTTAGCGGACAATTTCTGGAAACTGCTGTTGTGTTCCCAAGTCGCAGGGCGGGATTGTATTTAAGAAAAAGTTTAAGCAAGCTAATTGATAAGCCCATCATAATGCCCCGAGTGCTTTCTATCGAAGACTTTATTTCGGAATTGTCAGGCTTTCAATCAATTGATACGGTTTATCTCCAATTTGAACTTTATGATGTTTACCGAAAACTTGCGGGACCAAAGGCTCAATCATTTGCAGATTTTATTCAATGGGGCGATGTTGTTTTAAAGGAGTTTAATGAACTGGATCTTGCAATGGCAGATCATGAGCAACTGTTTAATTATCTAAGCGAAACCAAAGCCATTTCGCTGTGGAATCCTGATGGAACTCCTCTTACTCCATTTCAATTAAACTACCTGCAGTTTTACAATTCGTTGGGTGATCTTTATGATGAATTACGAAAAAGATTGCTCGAAAAGCGGCAGCCATATCAAGGACTTGCATATCGTTTCCTGGCCGAAAAATGGCAACATGAAGGCGTATCTATGCCCTGGGAAAAGGTTGTGCTGGCCGGATTTAGTGCCCTAACTGCAGCCGAAGAAAAAATTTTTGTTCAGCTGGAAATTGAAGGGAAGGGCCTTTTCTTTTGGGATTGGGATAATTATTATGTGGATGATGCCAACCAGGAAGCCGGGTCTTTCATTCGTCGAAATAAAAAGATTTTTAAAGATTTTAATGGAATAGCTGAACATGATCATTTTAATCGTATTCCCAAAGAGATTCAAATTATTGGCGTACCTCAGCGGATCGGTCAGGCGAGGATTGCCGGCGGAATTTTAAAAAAACTTGATCCCGGGAAAGGGTTATCCACAAATACCGCTGTAATTCTTAATGATGAGAGCCTTGCCGTTCCTTTTTTGAATTCACTGCCTGAGGCGATTGGTAATTTTAATATAACCATGGGTTTGCCGCTGGATCAAACTCCCATCGCCAGGTTATTGAACAAGGTTATGGATATGCATGAAAATGCTATTAAGTTTCGAAGAAAGGAAGCTGATCCCATACGTTTTTATTACAAAGACGTTTTGGCTGTGATTGAAAATCCTTTTTTTCAGCAATTATTTGATGTGAGCGATGTTCAGCTTGCCAGGCCCGTAGATGAAATTCGCAAAAGCAATTCGGTATTTATACAGGAAGGAGAATTACTGATTTCCCGGCAAACAGATTTATTTAACCAGGGGAGTGCAAATTTAAGTTTGTTGTTTTCCGACTGGCAAAATCAACCTGTCAGAGCGGTATTTGCCTTTAAAATCCTGCTCAAAAAGTTGAAGGAGCTTTTTAGTGTATCATCAGATTCCAATTCAGACAATAAACTCAATCTGGAATATTTATTTCATCTCTCAAAGGTTATAAACACGCTTGAAGGAATGATCCATCAGCATGAATTTATTCAGGATATAAAAACACTCAGGTTGGTTTATAAGCAGGTAATAAAATCGGTGCGATTGCCATTTTACGGTGAGCCTTTACAAGGTATTCAGGTGATGGGAATGCTCGAATCCCGCACACTTGATTTTGAAAACTTAATCCTTTTGGCCGTAAATGAAGGGCATCTGCCTGCTGGTAAAACGGGCAATTCATTTATCCCGGTGGATATTAAAAGGGAGTTTGGAATACCGGTATATGAAGAACATAATGCCGTTATTGCTTACCATTTTTACCGTTTGCTTCAAAGAGCCAAAAAGGTTTACCTGCTTTATAATACTGAACCCGATGATATGGGTGGGGGAGATAAAAGCCGTTTTTTAATGCAATTGCTGCATGAATTGCCGGTAAAAAGTCCTGAAAGTAAAATTATGGAACGCATTATCGACCTTTCTTCAGGGATGGATATCACAGATGATGCTATAACGGTTGTGAAAAATGAACAGGTTTATGAAAAACTGAAATCTTTGGCCAAAAGAGGATTTTCAGCAAGCTCCTTAAATTCGTACCGGAGATGTTCCCTGCAATTCTATTTTCAGCATGTGGAGGGTATTCAGGAAATGGAAGAGCCGGAAGAAACCATCGAAGTGAATACACTTGGAACCGTTATTCATGAAGTTTTGAATGATATGTACAAACCCTACCTGGAGTTGGAAATCTCCGTGAATGCCCTTCAAAACATGAAGAAAAATGCAATCAACTTCATACGCAGATCATTTGAAAAAAACTACCCAGGTGGTGATATAGATCATGGTAAAAACCTGCTGATATTAAAGGTTGCAGAGTCATATGTCCAAAATTTTCTAAACCATGAATTAAAACAAATCAATGCAGAAAAAACCTCGCTGCGTATCAAGGGGCTTGAAAAAAGATTTGAAACGGAATACAAGGGATTGGAAGAAACAAAAAATATTGAAATAAAGCTGAAAGGTTTTTTTGATCGCATAGATAATCTTAACGGAGTTACACGAATCATCGATTATAAAACCGGTCGTGTGGCACCGCTGGATTTGAAATTTAAGTCGTGGCATTTATTATTGGAACGGCCAAATCTTGATAAAAGCTTCCAATTACTTTTTTACAAATATTTATTTGAAAAGGAAAATCCCGAAATCCAAAATCCCGATAGTGGTATTATTTCGCTGCGCAATCTTAGTACCGGGTTTATGAAGGCCGAAGAGCCTGCAGGTGAAGATGATGAATTTGGCTCATTCAAAGAAATATTGGATCATCTTATTGCCGGTATTTTTGATGTTGAAAAGCCTTTTTTACAAACGGATGACATCAAGGTTTGTGGCTATTGTCTTTTCAAAGGTTTATGCAACAGGGGATAAAAAAACCGGCGTGGAAAGAATCCACGCCGGACTTGACACCGAAAAAACCTACATTGGCTCTCTATCATGATCATCCGCGTTTGGCGCGCTCCCAGTTCACACTCTGCTGCCCTTTCATATAGCGCTTAAAGCCAAGGTAAACGGAAAGATTCATAATAAAGAAATAATAGGGAACGAATAATGCTTTCACCTTTAGTTTGCGGTTTTCGAGAAACCACCCGGTAAGTGCTGCTACATAAAATAGCACTTGCCCATACAATAATATCTTGTATGTTAGCGGATTGATGAAAGTATTATCGGTGGCAAAGAACAATATAAAATTAAAGATCAGAATGAGCAAAAGAAATAAAGGTGCCAGGGTCCAGCGAAGTACCCTGTGCGAAATATACTGAAACGATAATATTCCATATTTGAAGATATTCAATAACTCTTTTAGCCTGATCACCGACTGTATACCTCCGGCACTGATCCTGATTTTGCGTTTCAATTCTTCTTTTACATTGGCAGATGCTGTTTCTATGGCATAAGCTTCAGGATTGTACTGGATTACATACCCTTTCATGGCTGTACGAAGGGATATGATAAAGTCGTCGAGCAATGTGTCGGGTTCAACATCCTGGAACAACTCCGTGCGGATTGCAAACAACTCACCGGCAGCGCCCACAACTGAGTACAGTTCGGCATCCCATTTTTTCAGCGTTGATTCATATTTCCAGTAAAGCCCTTCACCCGCTCCGGCTGCTGCATCTGTTTCATTACTGTAAATTCGTTTTTCACCCGACACACAACCTACTTTCGGATTGGCAAACAGGTTAACGATCTCCCGAATAGATTTTGTGCCAAGAATGGTATTGGCATCTGAAAATATTACAACAGGGGTATCCACCAATTTCACGCCCCGGTTCATGGCTGCTATTTTTCCGTTCCTTTCGGGTTTGTGATAAACTGTTATACCAGGGTAGTTTTTCAATAAATCCGGTGTTCCGTCATCCGAACCATCGGTAACCCATACCTGTTTTAATTTTGCCTGTGGGTAATCAAGTGAAAGTGTGTTGTCAACTTTTTGAGCTACATAGTCTTTCTCGTTAAAGGCTGCAATAAGCAGTGTTACTTCAGGTTCATAATCAGGAATCATTTCCTGCGTTTTTTTGGGTAAAAGCCTTTTTATTCTCACCAGTAAATAAAGTAAAATTCCATAACCTACATAGGCATAAAAGATGACGAATAGCCCGAGCCAGAAGAGTATCTCAATTGTTTTCATATCGATTTTTTTTAAGTAATTCAATTATAGTTACCTCACCATTACTATTATATCTAACCGGAATTCCTGAAACTCCGCAACCGTTATGTGTATAGCCAATCATTCCGTTTTCGTGCCAAATACCGCTTGCATACTGGCTGCCTTCTTTTTGGTGCGTGATGAGTGGTTTGCCGTTTGGCAGGCAAATCTGGCCACCATGAGTATGACCACACAAATACAGTTTATAATCGTTTTCGGAGGCGATGTTTTTCAGCTCCGGGGTGTGCACTGCGGCTATCTTAAAACCATCAAAATCTGCCTGAAGCGAATGGGCTGCTTCCACAGTGTAGTAGGAGTATGGGTCATCGGTGCCGGTGATTAAAATGGAACTTCCATTTCGCGAAACTTTAATGCTTTCATTGATCAGAAACTGAATATCCATTTTATTTTCCAAAGTGTGCATCAGGTAGGTATCATGATTTCCAAGCACTGCAAAGGTTCCATCGGAACATTTAATTGCGCTTGTGATCTTTTTCATAGGTTCAATTATTTGGCCGAATCCACCCTCAATTTCCTTTCTGTAATCTCCGGTCATGATGCAGATGTCATACTGCAGATCACCAATCTGCCTGATCACATCGTCCTCAAAATTTGGAAGGGCATCGATGTGCAAATCGCTGAGATGTAAAATTTTATATCCTGAAAACCCTTCAGGAAGGTTGTCAAATTCGAGTGAAACCTTTTTTGGAATAATTTGTCTGGCCCTTTCTGTGCCTTTGTCGTAAAGTGATAGTGATTTTAAAATAAATTTTACAATTTTTAGCAAGGCCTCAAATTCGTCCCAATGGCTTTTGGTTTTTTTCCCGTTCTTTTTTGTTTTGTACATATTGATCTCAAGCACAGAACGGGTGATCGCCCAAAGTTGACGCGATGCCGAAAGTTTTATTTCTTTATTTAAATAAGTCACCATTATATTACCTTACATCTTATGTTTGGCTAATTACACCTTTTCCCAAAGGCCTTTTTCCTGGTTAAATCGTTTTATAACTTTAGCCGGATTTCCTACTGCCACCGAATATGGTGGAATGTCTTTGGTTACCACACTTCCTGCTCCTACCTGCGATCGTTTGCCAATGGTTATACCTGCCACCACCACCGAATTGGCTCCCACGTGAGCCTCTTCCTCAATTACCGTAGGCCTTATGTCAAGGGGTTGAACACTTGAGTTTTTTGATCCGTCGCCATAGCCATGATTAAACCCGGCCACAAATACGTGCTGGCCCAGCCCAGACCCGCTGCCCATGGTAACCGGCCCAATAATCACTGAGCCTATTCCCACCCGCACGCGGTCTCCCAGAATGACTGCCCCCGATCCGTTATTTACGGTACAAAAATCTTCGATGGTAGTGAGTTTACCTATTTCAAAACGGTTCCATGGAAATACATCTACTCTTGATCTTCTCCTGATTTTGGCCCCTTTGCCTTTTTTATGTACAATTGGATTTACGATTAACCTGATGTACCAGCGGGGTCGTGGATTACGGGCCGGGGTAATAAGCCGGATAGTGAGCTGTTTCAGCTTGCTGCTTGATTTTATTTTGCTAACAATTCCCATTGTCTAAAGCATTATTTGTTTTTCTTTGGCAACCCGTTCGATGGCCGAATAAATTTCGTTAACACTGTTTTCCCAACTATGATCCAATCCTGTTCTCATCCTTTGTGTTGCCAAAATCTGTGAATCTTCTTCAAGGGCTTTTTCTATTAAATGGATGTATTCCTCCTTAGAGGATGCCAGGTAGCATACTTCCTTAAAATATTCCATTGCTTTGGTGAGTGTGCCTATGGTAGGTTTGCCCATGGCCAGGTATTCATCTATTTTGCGGGGATAATTACCGATGGTGGCATCGTTTACCAGCTGGGGATTCATGGCCACATCAAAGCCTTTCACGTAGGAGGGGAGCTCTTCTGGTTTTCTGGGGCCGAGAAACCAAACATTCGTTTTATCATGTAATGATGATGCCGCGAACAGGTCATCCTCAGGCCCAACATAAACAAAGCTCCATTCCGGTTTTTCGTCGGCAAGGTATTCGAGCAGTGCGATATCAAGCCGCCTGCTGGTTAAAAATCCTACATAACCAATCAAGGGTTTGGGGATATCTTTTAAATCATCAGCCACTTTTATCCGGTTGTTTCTGTCGTCGAACAGTGTAACATCGCAACCCTGGCCTACCATGTACGAGTGTGAATTGTATTTCTGGCCATATTCGGTATACAATAGGGAGTTGTTGGTAACAACATCGGCTTTTGCGATCAATCCCGATTCAGCTTTTATTCCATGTTTTTTCCAGTATGGATTTTTAATAAGGTTATCACGCATATAATAGATATACATTTTGGGCTGCAGGTATTCCTTCATATAATATCCCAAAAACATGTGCTGATCGTTAAAGAGGAGATAATTCTTAAAATTGAGTTTGTCGGCTGCGTCTTTTATGGATTGGGCAAAACGGCGGTTGTTACGCTTGTTTGATAGTTCAAAAAACTTGCCCCTGGGGAGCCAGTTTGATGATTCTATTAAAACATCAGGATACAGGTTCCAAAGATTGTCTGAAATTTTCTCCAGTCCTTCTTCCTCTTTGCGAATAACCCGAATCCGTTTTTGTACTTTTTCAGAATCCTTTTCCCTGAAAAATGTACCCCGGTCGAGCGGGGCATTCACGTATAGCACCCGGTTATCTTTGGCGAAAATTTCGGCAATATTTTTACAGTTACTTCCTATTTTAATATCCCAGGGCTGAATCCCAATGACGATGATGTCTTTATCTTTTATCATAGCAGTGGTTCTTAAATGTTTTCGTAAAGATTTAATACCTCTTTGGCCATGTTTTCCCATGAGAATTTTGCTGAGCGATCAAATCCTTTTTTTACATATTCATTCCTCAGGTTTTCATCAGTCATCATTTTTGCAATTGCTTCCGCTATTTCCTGCGGCCTTGCCGGATCAACAAACAAGGCCCCATCTCCCGAAACTTCAGGCATAGAGGAGGTATTGCTGGTAACTACCGGTGTTCCGCAGCGCATGGCTTCAAGCACCGGAATTCCAAAGCTTTCGCGCAATGATGGATAAAGAAATAAACTGCTCATGCTGTAAATGGCCGGCAGATCAAGGTTATTGATATAGCCTGACAATACGATGTGTTCAATAAGCCGGGGTTCTTCAATATCTCTTAAAATCTGGTTCAACTTATCCAATCCAAAATCAATCATTACAAGTGGCAAGGGATTGTTGGTTTTCCTGCGATAAGTGGCATATGCTTTCAGCGTATTGGGCGTATTTTTTTTGGGATCAGTGTTGCCCAGATAAAAAATGAATTTTTCAGGAAGCCCGTACTTTAATCTTGTTTTTTCAAGTACCTCTTTATCATTAACAGGTTTAAAATGTTCGCTCACACCATTGTAAATAGCGATGATCTTATCTTCATATTTTGGAAATCTTTTGGTAATAGTCCCTTTTTCAAATTCGGAAACAGTGATCACCTTTTCAGCTGATTTCATCACTTTTGGTACATTCCACCTGCGATACATATTCCCGAACTTTTGATAAAGGGTGCCTCCTTTTTTAAGAATGCTCAAACTCTCCATGTAAATGATATCATGCACCGTTACAATCAGGGGAAAACCATTGGAGACAGGGGCTGTATTACTTGTGCAATGTAATAAATCGCACTTATTATCTCGAACCGCCTGCGGTAGTGCCTTTTGCTCCCAATATGGATATGACTTACCCGGAAGTTCTATGATGTTGAAATTGTCAGTATTCTCCAGACATTTATCTTCATCAGGTTTAACAAATACAAAGTATTCATTTTTCTTATCGATTTTTTGAAGGTTCTTTATCAGCTCCAGCGCAACGAAATCCATTCCGTGTTTTTTATGTCTGAATAACCTTTGACCTTCTATAGCAATTCTCATAGCGAATTTACTTTAGGGTGAAAAAATATTTTTGTATACAGGTAACCGATGGTTTCGCTTAAAATCATGCGAACACCTTTACTGGTTCGGTACCATTTATTGTAATCGTAACTATTGTCGTTAATGGCAATAATGCCCACCTCTGCAAAATCATGAAATGCTTTGCGGTAAAGTATCCACGTTCGGCGCGAATGACAACTGAAACTTATAACATTCACTTTCGACGGAAACAGTTTGTTGCTGATAAACCAGTCACGCACCTTCATGGCGGAGGTAAAGGTCCGGTCGCGATCAACACTGCTTGCCGGTGCTTTGAAGAGCTCGCATTTGTCAAGTTTTTTAGTAGATAAAACTTTATATGAAAACTCGGCAGTATTGAATTTTTCTGAAGAATTAAAAGTGTAATCCATGTTTACACCGGCAGTTATTAAATAATGATAGTTGTTTTTCACAGCGAGGGCAACAATGCTATCATAAGCATATCCGGGCATCATCCCGTCCACAATTAAAATCTCGGTTTCCAGCGGTTTATTTACCACCAGAAAAACAGCTATGGTACGAACAATGACAAATACTAAAATTAGATTGGCACCCAAAATCAGGGCCCATCCAAGTGGCGTTAACCGATAGCATATTCGTTGTTGTACCAGCTTAATTTTCATTGCTTCAAATAATTTCTACATTTTCTTTTTGCAGGTATAACTTTTCCCAAATTGCGAGTACCATCATATTAAACATGCGGGAGTAATACACTTGCTGATACCAAAACCAGGTTTCGGGATTGTTCACTGTTTTCCTCAAAACTTCGATCTCTTGTTTGTGGTCCTTTAATAAACTATTCAGTAATTCTGACTTTTCGATCAGATGGAAAAAATCCTTGTTCCGTTCATCGTTTGTAAAAAACATGGCCAGCGGAACAAATCCACCTTGCTTTTTCCGACCGGTAACCTGTTGCGGAATAAGTGGCTTATAGGTGTATTTGTGGATATATTTCGAGACGCCTTTTCCTTTTAATAATTCTCTGAATGTTCCGTGTATTTTCATTTCCATGGGCAGGGTATTTACAAACTCATAAACTTCACGGGATAAATATGGAAAGGAGAGCGGAACATTGAATAGCTCAGCCATTCGGGCAGCTTTAAACAAAATCACGTTAAAGGCGGTAATTACGATATCGATATTTTTACGCCTGTTTTCGTAAATTTTTTCATACGACGTGGTGTAAACTTTATCCAGGTTGATGATTTTCCTTATGTCAATTGTGTTTGTGAGCTGATTTGCGTTAAATCCCCAATGATCAGGAAAAACCACATTCTGTATTTTGTCATTATAAAGATTGAGTTTCTGTGTAAAAGTGCTGTTTTCATTTTTACCAATCATCGAACTCAACACCTTTTGAAGCATTGATATTCCGGAGTTTAATGAAAATAGCTTCATTGCAAGCTCCTTGTTGGCTGTGCCAAAAAGCTGATCATTGCCATCCCCACCCAATACTATATCCAGATTATCCTTCCCTGCTGTTTTCATTACCAGGTAATTGATCATCAATCCGCTTTCCTGGAATGGTATTCCAGTGTGTTTTACAATTTCAGGCAGAAAGCAGATTTCACTGCCATCTATTTCGTAATTAACCAGATCAGCCTTAAAAGTTTTGGCCATCAGTTTAACGAATTCCAGTTCGCTATGCGGATTATTTTTAAAACTAACCGTATAGCTTTTAAGTGGTCCGTCATAAAAATTGCGGATACCCGCCAGGTTTCCCCCTGAATCATATCCTCCACTTAACAATAGGCCAATATTATTTTTACCATTGATCCTGTTTCGGATAGCATCGGTATGAATGTTAAAAAAGGTTTTTGAGTAATCATCCACTGATCCATGACCATTCAGGTTATTTGCCGAAATAGTATCTTCAAGTTTTTTTACAAGCATTCCCTGTGATGAATATTGCAAAACATGTCCTCCGGGAAGTCTCTTGATGTCTTTCAAACCCGTAAGGTCAGGTGGCGTAAATCCAAGCATCAGGAAAAATGAAAGGGCTTGATAATCAGGCTCAGGTGCATCTTTGCGAATATCCAAAAGCAATTTTAAATCGTTGGAAAAAATTTCTGAATTGTAAAATATTTGCGGTCCTGTTCCTTTAAAATCACGATAGATAGTGATTTCTTCTCCTTTGTTTATAATGAGTGTAAATTCACCATCCACTTTGTTTAGGGCTTTGAGCTGCTTTTCATTCAGATACTCAGCCAGCATCTGCAATGCTTCATGTTGTGAGCCAACAGGTCCTTTTTCAGGAACTTTATATACATTGCCAAAAAGATAAAACTGTTGGTCGCCCGCATTAAAATGGGCAGGCTTTTCGCTTACAAATAATTTGTTAAGGTCAACATACTTCGAAAGTAGTTTATCCTCAATGATTTGCTCTTTAGTAATTCCAAAAAACTTCATAATTCGCGTATTAATTAGTTTGTCCGTGTTGGGTATGGATGAATTTTTTATTGGCCCCACCAATACTTATCAGTGAGCGGGCCATAAGCAGGAATCCCTTGGGAAGGCTCAGAACCGCCTGAAGGGTTTTAAAATTGTAAAATTTGCGCGGGATTGCAGCAATAACTGCTACTACTACCATAGCGAATAGTGCCTGCCAAAATAAAATACCGGGATACATCCACATCATTATCCATTCCGGTACCGGCAATATATTTAGCAACAATGACAGCAGTGCCAATATAAATGTTAAGCCAATGAGCAAGACTCTTGGCATAAGCGCCATTTGGATGGATTTATTGAAATAATCGATATTGCCTTTGGTTAAAAGGGCGAGAAATGCCGGCCCGATTGACCTCGCAAAATATAGGAATTGTGCCGAAAGCCATCTTCTGCGCTGGCCGGTAAATACCTGCGATTTCTGAACTTTCTCATCAAAAACAAGAGCGCTGTTAAGGTAACTTATCTGCTCTCCTTCGCTGGTAAATTTAAGCTCCAGTTCTTTATCAAAGCCTCCAATCGCTTTGATTTTTGCCATATGATCTTTAAAAAATTTGTACTCAAAAGCCATCCCTGAACCTATTAAAGCTGCTGATAACCCAAGCACCCGGTGTCCTTTCCTGAAGGCATGGTTATTCATCTCTTCACTTATAGCATCAAGGATCGCAAGATTATTATTCAGGTTTTTGGCTATGCGATGCGTTTGAACAATTTTGGTTTTTCCATCAAATTGCCGGTTAACTTGTGATAAATAGGTCCGTTCCATCTGGTTGTCAGCATCAAGGATCACCACCAGGTCATAGTTTTCCGGTAGTTGTTCAAATGCCTTATTGATGGATTTGGATTTTGTACTGTTTTCAAACGAAACCTCCAGAACTTTGATGGGAAGCTCACGGAGTTTGCTTAATGTTGATTCAGTAAAAGAATCAGCTATCACAATTACATCATAGCATTGCTGTGGGTAATCCTGCCGGAGAGCATCTTTGGCCACATCAATAATTACCGAGTCCTCTTTATATCCGGGAATCATTACCGCCATGTGGTGCTGTTTTACACCCTTACCCCTCGGATCTTTATAAAAAAGACCGGCTATGCTGAAAATAAAGAAATAGCCTCCCGAAAAAGTAAGATAAATAAATATAGCTGCAAATAGGATCTGAAAAAGTGTTGAGATTATTTCCATTGCATTAGGTTTAAATGACCAAATTTAAAAATGAAATTGTGAATGCCGCTAAGGGCAGCAATGCTGTTATTCAGGATTAACCTGTGGCTGAATAAGCTTTGATTCTTTGTTGAATTTTATTGCCTGATTGGAGTGTTTTTTAAAGTCATTTACATAAAATCTTTTATGAAGCCTTTTGATATGCCACCAAATTGCAAAGGCATAGGCACGCATGTGTTTTATGTCAAATTTCAGTAAATACACTACCAGGTTTTTAGGTATTGCAACCAGAACCATGTAGGCCATCGAGAGCAAAGCGGCAATCCCACTGATATTCCTCCGCCCGAACAAAATCCTGTTTCGGGTGAAATAGTAGGTTTTTAATGCACTTTGTTTACCCGTGGATATCGATTCCTTATGCCATACCGTAGAATCAGGCAGATAGTAAATGGAATATCCCGCATTTTTTACCCGCATAGCCCAGTCGTGTTCCTCGTAATAGAGGAAATATAGATCAGGCATTTTGCCAACTTTGCGGATCACTTCCATTGGAACCATCATGGCTGCACCATGGCAAAAATTTGTTTTTAAAAGTTTATCAAACCTGCCATCATCTTTTTGCTTGAAGCCATATCCTGTCATGCTGATAGTAAAAATGTTGAATTTACTATAACCGGCATACTGAACTGTATCGCGATGATAAAAGAATTTAATTTTCGGACTTACCATCCCAATGGATCTGTCAGATTCCATCAATTCAACAATGGGCTCAATGAATCCTGGCTCTACTTCGGTATCGTTGTTTAAAAACAAGATATATTCTCCGGAGGCAGCATCAATTCCAAGGTTATTCCCACCAGCAAATCCAAGATTCGACTTGCTGCGGATGAGCTTTACTTCCGGATATCGTTGTTCAATTATGTCAGGTGCCGTGGGTGAATCATTGTCAACTACAATAATTTCATAAGCAGGGTAAGTAACCCTGCGAAATGATTCGAGCATTTCGCAGGTTACTTCTGCCTGATTATAATTGATCGTTACAATTGAAACAAGAGGACGCTTGTTCATGGTACCGGGATTTATTGCCTCAGGCTAATACTTTTTCGGCACCATTAAGAATGATCTCGGCCCTGCCAATGCTATAATATTCAAAACCAAAATCCCGCATTTCATCAGGGTCGTAAATATTTCTTCCGTCGAAAATTACCTTTTGACCCATCAGTTTCATCAAAATTTTATAATTCGGAATCCTGAACTCATTCCATTCGGTTACAAGAACCAGTGCATCAGCATCGAGGGTTGCCTCATACATGTCGGGAGCATATTCAATAACATCTCCAATTCGTCTTTTGGCTTCCTCTATTGCTACCGGATCATAAGCTTTAACTATGGCACCATCGCGAATCAGGTTCTCAATCAGTACCAGTGAAGGCGCTTCGCGCATGTCATCAGTTCCTGGTTTGAAGGCCAATCCCCAAATGCCGATTTTTTTACCTTTCAGGTCTCCTTTGAAGTGCTTTTTGAGTTTGTTATAAAGTACCATTTTCTGGTCCTGATTTACATCCTCTACTGCCTGAAGAATGCGTAAGGGGTAATTATTAGATTTAGCCGTGCTTACAAGCGCTTTTACATCCTTCGGAAAACAAGAACCTCCATAACCAACACCCGGGTAGATAAACTTGTTGCCGATGCGGCTATCGCTACCAATGCCTTTTCGAACCATATTTATATCGGCACCAACGATTTCACTCAAATTAGCAATATCATTGATAAAGCTGATTTTAGTTGCCAGCATGGCATTGGCTGCATATTTGGTTAACTCTGCAGATGGAATGTTCATAAAAATTAAAGGATGACCATTCAGAAGGAATGGTTTGTAAAGGCGGCGCAATGTTTTTTCAGCCCTTTCTGATTCGGTTCCGATTACGATCCTGTCTGGTTTCAGGAAATCGTTAACTGCATCTCCTTCTTTCAAAAATTCAGGGTTTGAGGCCACATCAAATTCAATATCCACGTTTCGGGTTTCCAATTCCTTTTTAATGGCTGCTTTCACCTTTTGAGCTGTTCCGATTGGAACGGTACTTTTGGTTACAACTGTAACGTAGTCCTGCATGTGCTTACCTACTTCCGAAGCTACCGCCAACACATACGATAAGTCGGCGCTGCCATCCTCATCAGGAGGAGTTCCAACAGCAATAAATACGATTTCGCATTCATTTAATACATCTTTTAACCGGGTATGGAAAAAGAGGCGTTCTTTCTGAACGTTTTTTTCAACGAGGGGTTCAAGGCCCGGTTCGTAAATCGGGATTTTACCGTTTTTGAGATTTTCGATCTTTTTTTCATCGATGTCGACGCAATGAACTGTAGCACCAGTTTCTGCAAGACAAGTTCCTGTAACTAAACCGACATAGCCGGTTCCTACAATAGCAATATTCATTTTTTTCGATTTAAAGGGTTATTAATTTAAAAAAATTTTAAGCTAAAAAGTATAAGGAAAGTATCTCATTCGATTCGGGTTTTAATGAAGATTACTTTCGGTGTTTCAATAATTTGTTTGTACTTATTTTTAATCATTTTGTTTGCGATCAATTGCTTTTTTTTCAGCTATTTGCTTATCAATCCTCTCACCCAGGAACAAATATGCCATGGATGAATAGATTATTATTCCGGTTGGCATCTGCCCTAATACGCCATTTCCATATGCGGCTCCCATAACGCCAAACATCCCTGCAGCAAGTGCCTGAAGCCTGGCACTCAGCCACGGGTCTTTTATTTTAAACATGATTTTGTAACCTGATTTGATAATGATATAAAACAATATAAATAAATGCAGGTATAGCCCAAGAACTCCCTGTTCGGCCCAAATCATAACGTACCAGCTATCTGTGGGTGTGTTGGCTAAGAATGTATTGGGCGAAAATCGTTGTCCCCAGTTTCCTGAAGATCCAATACCTCCGCCTATCGGGCGGGATGCCATGTACACTTTAAGTTTCTTTTGGTTTTCCAGTCGAACCTGTAAGGATGGATTATTTTTATCAAATGCCGTTCGCAACCGGGCAATATCGTAATTGCTTTGCCCGATACTGGTTTGGAAAATGAAAATGTAGAAAATGAGCCCGATTGAACCACCAATCACCATCATTCTAATATTTTTCTGGAGAATAATGTATAAGGTAAATCCTGCTATGGGTACCGCCATGGCACCCCGTGTACCTGAAATCAACATTCCATAAAAAAACAATGCCGAGGCTATTCCAAAAATCCGTTTTTGTTTTTTTGCAGGAGCATTCATCGCTAAAATTGCAAAAACAACTCCCGAGTGGCCCATGGAAGCACCAAACTGCCCGGCGTCACTAAAAAATGAAAATATTCTGAGTTTCCCGAACAATACATGGGTGAGCGATCCGCCTCCATCAAGCCAGGCTTGCTCCCAGGGATCGGGGCCCATGAATTTTTGCATTAATCCTTTCAGAACCGCCAATAGTGAAAAAATCATCCAAAGTTTAAAAAACCGGTTCAATGCGCTTTCTTTATCTAAAATGAGAAATACAAGAGGAATAACAAGCATCATATACAACGCCACACCCCGCATTGCATAAAACCAGGCTTCACGGCTGACGGCCTCGGGGTTGACCATTTGTAACAGTGCGTAAAGAAACCAGATGAATGCTAAAAAAACCAAATCGCTCTTGGCTTTGCGATAAAAAATACGCTCCTGAAAATATTTGGCAAAAATGGCCAGGTGGGTTAAAACCAGCAATGAATCGATGGACAGGCCTAAGGGTGCCGGGAAATACCGCGTTATACCAAGTGCAAAATAGTTGATGGTAAACATGGTCCAATATCCGATTTCGGGATTTTTGAAAAGTGAAAAAAGAAAGAACAATACAAACGGAATGATAATCCCGATCATGGCCATCATCATGCCCTTTGACGCGATAAAGCTCCCAAATAATAATACAAGAGCGCCGACAAATACTCCTTGAAAAACTTTATTGATATTTAATACCTGGTAATTCATTTCTTGATCAATGTGAAATATTGAATGACCTGATAGAAATAAATAGTTTTTTATAAAAACTGATTCCTTCGTAATAGATGCCCATTGGGTTTAACGAAAAGGATTTTTTTAGATAATACCATCCAATCCACATGCCTGCAACAGTGAATAACACAGAAACTGCAGCCACCATAACCAGCGAATTATATACAAATATAGCTATGGCATTTCCGGCAATGTTGAGCGAAAGCATAACATACACCTTCAGAGCATTTATATTAGGCATTTCGGATGAATCAAGAGCAATGCCGGTAAATCGGTCGAATGGCAAAATCAAACCATAAATCAGGATGGTGTACAAAATTCCTGTCATGGTGGCAAATTCATTTTCGTAACCGGTACCTGCTAAAAAGGTTAAAAACGGCCGTGAAAAAATAGCTGATCCAATAACAACTGGTACAAACAGAAAACTAACGGCGCCAGTGTATGTGAATAAAATTCGTTTGAAATTTTGAATTTGACCACTAATGTATGCTTTTGACATTTTAGGACTGGCTGTTGCCACAAAGGCATTGAGAGGTATGGAAATTAAATCAACCAATTTAAATGGAATGGCATACAAAGCAACCCCGGAGGCTCCCAAAACCGGTGACATGCCAATCATGAGAGCGTCAGCGCTCCTCAGTAAACTGCTTCCTGTACTGGTGAGCACCGTATATTTCCCGTAGTTCAATATTTTATTTATTTCGGTTTTTCTACTGTTAAAGAGATCACTTAAACTGGTCCATCCCAGCAACAGCATGATTATACTGGCAATTCCATGTGATGCAATGTAAGCATGGATCACAGTTTCCAGACCGTAATGGAATAAAATGAGATTTAAAAAAACGAAAATAAAAAACGGAGTTGCAATGATCAGGCGAAGTAAGAGTATCCTGTCAAATCGCTGTTTGGCAGATTGTATGGTAAGTGCACTATTCCACAACAAACATACAATCGCAACCAGGGGATAATACTTGAAAAAAAGAAAGTACATTCCAAGTGATTGCCCCCCAATCAAATAAACTGCGAAACTTAACAAGGCTGCAATGGCCATGATGATCAGGTCGAGCAACAATCCGCTTCCACTAATTTTTTTAAAGATTTCTTCATCTGACCCACTTGCAAAATGAATGATGGCTCTTCGGGTAACTCCAAAACGGATGAGCGCAGCCAATGTTCCAGCCGTGGTAAAAATTACCCATAATCCAAATGATTCCTGACCAAGAGAACGAACCAAAAACAGGAAAGTGGCCAAATTGATGGCAGCAGTAAAAACATTCGTCGAAAGCGACTGAATGTTTTTTTCTTTTAAAATATTGCTCAGTGCGGCTTTCATTAGTTTTGTTTAAGTTCAAATTTTTGGAAGAATCTTAATAATGCAATTCGTTTTACAAACCTGCGTATTGCACTTCTTTCTGCTGGAACCGGTCCAATGAAATCATTCATGTAATCTGATTTTACATAATTTAAAATGAAACCGATGGGTGTTTCATTGCTGACTTTTTGAATAATTTCAAGCATTCTTCTGTCAGCTTCTTCCCAACCACGGTCAGCTCTCACTACAATACACAACAAGTCGTGATGACACTCCAATCCTTTGGGTAAGGGATTTCCAATTAGTGAAGGATATTCAATAATTATGAATGTTTTGTTTTTTGAATTATCTGTTTTTTCTCCTTTACTTAAATCAAGCCTGGTTTTAATTGCCTCCGCAATTAGTGATTTACCTTCTTCTTTAAAATTGCTTATGATCCCAATTTTATACTGATCATTTTCCGACATGCAACTGAACTTAAAAATATTGTTGATAATGCTCGCTGTTGCAATATCTTTCATACGTTCCTGTGCTGCACCTTTTTTACTGTGGTCCGATATTCGGGGGTAATTCCCTAAACTTTGTAATCCTGTGGTTTTTTCTGTTCTGAATGTGTTTTGTAAAGTGGTATCGAAAAAATGGAGTAGCAAAACGATTCCAAGTGTAAGAATGAAACCAGCAAATACTGCTGCAACGATCAGAAATTTTCGTTTGCTCGGTTGCGGCGAAATGGGTAGAACCGGTGGATCTACTATTTTAATATTTGAAGAAAGCTCAATGTCTTGCTGTTTAAGTTTTGCGAGTCCAAGGCTATGTAACAATGATAAATATTCCCGCTCAAAAACATCAATTTCGCGTTCAATTTTTTTAAGGTTAGCCCCCAGTGGTGCAAAATGCTTAATGGTTTCTTCCAGCTCGCCCCGGCGTATTTCCAGGGCAGTTAATTTGGCCTTTGCTTCTTCAAAGGCAATAACGTTTTGGAGCCAGTTGTTAATTATGTCGTCCACGCGGAGCCCTTCTTTCGTATTTTCATAAAAATGCAATGAATCAATGGTTTGCTGCATTTGAGATTTTAGAATCTCTGCCTGTAGTTGTAAGCTTTCGGTGGTCTCTGTATCTGTAGAGTCGAGCGATTCGCTGTTGAATTTGCGTAGTGCGATTTTTTCATTCACCTCACTCAGCTTTTTACGGAGATCAACGATGTTGTTTCCTTGCAATTTTAATTTTACACGTGCACCCATATTGCTTTCCAGGTTGGTAATAACTGACTCGGCAGCAGCATAATTGAGCATCACGGTTTGGCGTTCCAGTTCAAATTTTTCCTTTTCAGAAGCGATGTGTTTAGTTTGCTCGTAATAATTGATGATTTTATTATCCTGATTAAAATTCAAAAGTTTTCGTTCAGCACCCTGCAACTTTTCATGTGCTATTTCGAGTTGTTTTTCAAAATATTTAACCACGGCATCGGTTTGATTTTCCTTGAGTGATGCAAAACTTTTAATGAAAGTATGCACGAGAATATTTACGGTTTGATAACATATTGCCGGATCATCTGAATCGAAAGTTATTTCGATCATATCGCTGCTGGCAATACGGCGGGCTTTAATGCCCGAAATTGCTTTAAAACTGTAATGGGGATGGTTAAGGTTAATGAGTTTGTACACAAAATTGGCTTCATCTTTATTTTTATATTCAAGCAGGTTTTGATAGGTTTTTTCCAGCGAATTTTTATCCACCAGTTCCATAACATCCGGCGGAGTAATTTGCTTTACTTCCTGCATTGATCGCATGGTCATTATTGGTAATTCTGGTTTTTCCTGTATCAAATGCAAAGCATATAGCCTGAGCCCCGTTTCCTCAATGGTGCTTCTCGCAGTTATCAGGTTTATGAGATTATCAAAAGCATTGTTGATAGCAAAAAAGTTAAAGGAGGAATTTTGTTGTGATTCAATTGAATATCCGGAGGCCAACCCGGTGTAGATTTTGGTTTTGGTGGTATAATTCATTGGGCTGTCGGAGGTAAGAAATGTAACCACCGCGCCAAGCAAAACAGGTACCAGAAGTATTGATACAATATGCGAACGTACTATTTTTAATATATCTACAAGATTCATAACGCTGGCTTTAAAAGTTTCACTCCTGTTAATAGTTCGAGTTTTGCAAGGCTTTTATAAAATTCATTTTTTGACGTTTCATATTCAATTTGAGCCTTGTAATAATTTCGGGTGGTAACTGAATATACGCTGAAGGTCATAATTCCATCCACAAAATCTTTTTCAGCCTTTTGCAACTCAAATTTGGACGACTCAAGTTGTTCTTCCCTGATGAGTTGCGTTGTGAAATCATTTAAACACTGGAAGTACAAGTCGATGACCGTGCCTGATACATATTCATGTGCTTTCTCAACTTCGTGTTCGGCTTTATTTACTTCATGTTTGGCAATTTGCATGTTATTATTCCTGTTTATCAGCACTGACAGCGGGAATCTTGCAGTCACAGATGCACCGTAACTCACCTGCTTGCTGCTGGTAAGTAAATTATACCTGTAGTCATATGAAAACTGATTTTTCCATATCTGGTCATAGGTTCCGTATCCAACATCGCCATTGAGCAAGATATAATCAAACCAATCTTTATGTTGCAACCTTAGTTCCTGTTGTTTTATTAAAAGGGCTTCCTGATAAAAGGTATAATTACCGGAATTTTCGAGAGCAGCTTGAATTAATGTATCCAACGGGGGCAAGGTAAACACCTTTTTAGCCTTCACCAAAACGGTATCGTTTTCCTGAGAAAGACCTGTATTGGAAAAAACTTTTATTGCAAGCAACAAAAGCAGGATATATTTATACCTCCCTGATTTCATTCGTAAGTATTTGATGATCAAAAAAGAGATGGTTCTGGCGATTATTTGATCACCCTTGTTGCACTTAAACCGATTCGGACTGGAATACGGCCCTGAAGGTTCGGATAATAATTCGGATATCTTTCCAGAATGTGTAATTCCGGGCATATTCATTATCCAGCATTTTTCGCTCTTCGGGCGACATTTCTGTGCTTTGGGCACGTTTCTCAACCTGCCACAAACCTGTTAATCCGGCCGGTGCAATAAACCTTTGAATCCAGTCGTCGGTAGTTAATAATTCAGCCTCGTACAAGGGGATCGGACGATTTCCTACGATTGACATATCACCTTTAAGCACATTTACCAATTGTGGTAATTCGTCGATACTGGAGTTTCTGATAAAACGGCCGACCTTGGTAATACGCGGATCATCTTTCACCTTTACGAATGATACTTCAGTTTCTTCTTGTTGCTTTTTGAGGTAATCAGCTTCTGCTACTTTTCCCTTGTCATCAAAGAGGGTTTGCTCGTTTTCAGTATAAGTAAAGTCAGGATTATAAGCCAGTTCCTGGTCTTCTTCCTTTTTAGCATACTGATTCATTGCTTTCATTTCCTTGATCTTCTTGTCTGCATTTACATCCATTGATCGGAATTTGTAGAAATCAAAAATTTTATATCCGGTACCAACCCGTTTTGAGGCATAAAAAACCGGGCCTCTTGATTCGAGTTTAATTAGCAATGATACCATTAACAATACAGGTGAAAGCAGCAATAAGGCGGTTCCTGCCACCAAAATATCAAATAGTCTTTTGATTACTGGTATTTTATACTCAAACGATTCAAGCGCCAGCGGAACAGGATCCTGTTTCTTAATATACTCATTCAGTATGTTTACCCGCTCTATTACTTCATTTGCCTTAACGGGACTGTTATAAATATCGTTAATCCCCTTAGTGAGGAGTAGCTTGTAATCGCACTGATCATTTACATCCTTAAAAAGGATAATGATGGTTTCCAAAGGATCAATAGCTGCAGAAAGCCACTCCAGGTATGAGTCCACATTAAAAGAGCAACTATCGGTTTCCAGGAAAATTACAGCTGGCTTTTTACTGATAAAAAAATCAATGTTTTCTGTGCTGTTTGGAAAGAAATGAAGGTCAAGCCAGGCAATTCCATTGTTAAGCGACGTTGAAAGTTCCTCATTATTTCCAATGTATGCGCCAATTTTCGGTTCCATGTCAAGTCACTTTTAGTTTTTCATAAGTTTCGATAACCTGAGTTTAAGCTCTGCAGGATTAAAAGGCTTTACGAGGTAATCATCGGCACCCATGTCGAGCAGCCTGATGCGTTCATCTGAATTGTGGATACTCGAAAGCATAATAATTGGAATTTGTCCGAAAATTCCTGAAGATTTTAGCAAACCAAGAAATTTCCTTCCGTCGATTTCGGGCATTTCAATATCGGAGATAATTCCATCCGGCAGGTTACCCAGTTGAAGCCAGTCAAACGCGGATTTGCCATTTTCGAATGCTACAATATTATAGTCTTTCGAAAGGAACATGTGAAGTAAATTTCTGATCTCATGTTTGTCGTCCACGATAAGTACGGTTTTTTTCATATTCGGTGTGTTATAAGGGTTATTTATTATTTTCGTTATAAAGGTTTGATGTGTTTCTGTAACCTGCAGCATCCATAAACCAATCCATATAGTTATAGCCGCTGCTTTCTGCCCAATTGTCAAACATCAGGTGCGCATTTGAAATACTAACTTTTTCAACCGGATAATTAAACCTGAGCGGGATGTTGGCAGCCCATGGATAATCATAGGCTGAAAAATAGTACCTTCCGGTTTCAGGATCCGATTGATCATTGCCTGTTCCAAAAAGACTATAGTCAACAAGGTCGGTGGGTTTGCTACCCGGCATATGTACCTCCACGCTCCTGTTTTTATTTACCACAATAAACGGATTGTAAGGAGGTAGACCCAGATTGGCAAAGGTCATCGGATTCGAAAGGGATATGGTCAGGCTTAATGTATCGGGTTCCACCCAGGGATCATCAGGGCGTGTATTCACATACACACCTCCCGACGGAATTGATAGCAAATCATATGCGTCATCAAATACGATAACAACAGCATTTGATTGACCTGCCTCGGTACCATTTGCATTCAGGGTGTAACTATTGCTTTCAATGTGCTGCCCGGTTATTGAAGAAATCATAGCCGGAGCTATTTCATCAAGTGATATTCCAAATCCATTTCTGAAACTGCCGCCAATGGCCCTAAGTACAAACTTTGGTTTAATCTCCACTACTTCATTATCTGAATTTGTCACCAGGTTGTATTTGTAATCCACAACCATATCATTAAAATCATAGTCGCCTTTAAAAGGCCACAAATCTTCGAAAACAAAAGTTCCATAATCGCCCTGGGTCGGATAATAATTGTTATAAGCTCGTAAAGGGTCATCAGGATACTCATCAAATACATTACTTACCCCATCGCCATCCGTATCAAGCGGATCATCAAGCACCTGCAGGTTACCCGTTTGCACTGCCGTGATCGGATTAGAAGTGGCATAAAATACAGCATCATTGAAATCCTGATCACTTGAACCATCCCTTCGTATATCCTCAAACCCCAGTAAAATCAAATCCCGTTCGGAATCATACAACAATACATTGTGTTTTTGAAGATCAGGATTCGTTTCAATGTTAAATTCCTTTTGTGAGTAATGTAAATAGTTTCCATCAGTAACCTGGAAGTTTCTCCATCCATCTGCCACTATAAACCAGCCAATTGCAGAACCTGCCGGAAATACATCAGTTTGGTCACCGGTTTCCGGATCCACATATTTTAATTTTACTTTGTCGCCTGAGTGGAGCGATCCTCCTGATCCTGCATAGGAGCAGTTTGGGAAAATAATAACCTTATGATTTATTTCAAACCTCGAAGCGGGTGGATTTTGCTGATCATAAATATAGTATCCTAAAACATTTCGCCATCCGGCACCTTCATGGACAAAAGTTACCCACACCTCACAATCTTCTTCAATAATTAAGTTTGATTCGAGCTCATCTTCGAGGTATTGCGGGTGCGATTGGGGTAGGGGAGAGCTTTCGGGTAGTGTGGCATTGATATCCAGAAGCAACTCATTGGAAATAATATCACCCTCGGGTTCAAGGTAATTGGGAAAGCCGGAGTTGTCATATGTGCCGATAAAAGTGTAAACCTCATCGTTTGAGCTTTTATAATAATTGTGTTGCGAAGTGGATGAATTATCTGCTGATTTAGTGGGACCAGGGTTGGGATCGATAATCAATTCCATATCGTCTGATGACATGGAAAAGGCATATATTTGCTGTAATCCGATGTATCGCGGGCAAATATATATGGAGTCAATATAATCAGGCATATTTATTCCAAGTGTGATATCTCCCTGGTTATTACAGTTCCCTTTAAAAAGCATCTTATTTGAGCTAACTAAAGTGGAAAATTGATTGTTTCCATCGGTAAATGGATTTTCACTGTAAACTTCAAAGTATACATTTGGGATTGAGCTTCCTTCATAGTTTGCAAATTTCAAATCCATGTAGGTGCTGTGTGTTGTTTCATACAAGAAATCGCTGGGATCTTGCTCTTCGGGAATTGAATTCTCAAAGTCATCCTTAATACAGGCGAATACAATGAGAACTAAAAATGGAAAGTAAATGCCAATTCGTTTCATTCTTCCGGATTTGTAATTACGGGCCGATTGCTCAGCTCCAGTTGTCATAATTCGTTCGTGCTGTTTTTTACGCATTGAATGATTCTTGGTTCCAAAAATCAATGAAAACAAAGTTTATTCTTCTATTTCAACCAGTTCTTCAATTGTTATAAATGGAATACTAATCCTGAAAACAGAACCTTTGCCCGGTTTGCTTTCAATGCTAAGCTGTCCGCCGTGGCTTCTTATAAACCCGAGAACTAATTTTGAACCAAGGCCGCTACCTTTTTCATGATCAGTTCCATAGGTAGTAAAATGTTCTTCAGCATCAAGTAATTTCCTGATATTTTCTTCACTAATACCTACGCCGTTATCGTGTACCTCAATTACTGTTTCTTCACTACTTGTACTACAAATAACTTTTATTTCACCACCGGCCTGGGTAAATTTAATGGCATTTGAAACCAGATTCCTAACTGCTGTACTGATCATGTTGCTGTCAGCGGTTATTGAGCCGGCTTTACTAAGCTCAGTAGTGAGGCTAATTCCCTTTTTCTCAGCCGATGGTTGGAGAACCATCACTGTTTTCTCGATCAATTCTTTTGCCTCCACCATTTTAATTGAGGGTTTCAAAGCGGTGATTTTACTTTTTGTCCACAATAATAAGTTTTCAAGCAGGTCATATGTTTCACTTGTGGTAATTTGTAACATGGCTACCAACTGTTGGAAACTGTCCTGATCAATCATATCATTATGGAGCGCTGATAACACACTTTTAATATTTGCCAATGGTGACCGGATATCGTGAGCTATTATTGAATAAAGCGTATCCCTCGATTTAATGGTGGATTCCAGTTCCTGTTTTTGTTCCTCAAGTTTTAACTTTTGGTTTTTGATTTTGAGCTGAGTATCTACCCTGGCAAATAATTCTCTTTTTTTGAAAGGTTTTGTCAAATAGTCCACGCCGCCTACTTCAAATCCCTTAACAATACTATTGGTTTCAGTAAGGGCTGTGATAAAAATGACGGGGATTTCCCGGGTATTTTCATTTTCCTTCATTCTTCGACAAACTTCAAACCCGTCCATACCGGGCATCATTACGTCCAGCAATACCAGGTCGATATTGGTGGCATCCAGAATTTCGAGTGCATCAGGACCGCTGAAAGCTACCGTTAAGTTGTACTCTTTTTCTTTTAGGGCAAGCCCTAATACCTTGATATTTTCCTTGTTGTCGTCAACAATTAAAATAGAATTGAGCTGTTCGTCCATATCTCCGAATATTTGGGTTTATCAGATATTTTTATTTAGTGTTATTTCACATTTACAGCTTCTTCTTTTTCAATAATTTCTTCCACCTGGTTAATGATATCAGGAAATTTTTGTAGCTGAATTTCCACAGCATCCAGATCAAATGAGTCGAGGTTGGATTTAATTTTTGCGGCAAAATCGAGTAAAAGACTAAATTGATATTCTTTGCCTTCTGAAAGCAGGCCATCAGTAAATGCTTCTATATTATTTATTACCAATTTGTCCTTGATCTTAAGCCAGTTCAATTTATAATATGTATTTAGTTTCTGAAGTAATTCAGGTAACCGGATAAGGGTTTCCTGACTGATTTTATCACCGGTCAGCATTAGTTCACCATCCTTATCTGAATCCACTATTTTATGAGCAATAAAGTTTCGAACCGTACTGCACAGCTTAAATTTGTTTACAGGTTTATAAAGCACTGCATCAAACAAACCCGACTCATTGATCCTGTTATTTTCGTTTACAAATGCTGAAGCAGTAAATGCCACAATAGGGATATTTTTTAATCTTTCGTTTTTGCGGATTCTTTCTGCCACTTCAAAACCATCCATACCTGGCATTCTTAAATCAAGAAGAATAATGTCGGGCGTGGAATAATTAAGAATTTCAAGGGCAATTTCACCATTTAATGCCTCCATAAATGAAATGCCCGATGAGTCAGCAAGCTCTTTGATAGCATCAATATTGTTTTTTACATCATCAATGATCATTACCACTTTATCTTCAAATACCACCTCTTCTAAATCCTTAACAATTTCAAATTGATCATCGGAATTGTTGCTGTAATATTCCGAAATATTAATATCACCAATGGTAATTATAAAATCAGAGCCTTTGTCCAATTCACTTTCAAGTTCAATTGACCCATTCATGTGTTCTAACAGCTTTTTAACGATAGCCAAACCAAGGCCTGTTCCCTCGTATTTTTTAGTTATGGTAAGTGTATTTTGGTTAAAGGCTTCAAATATGCGTGTTTGCGCTTCCTTCTCAATTCCAATCCCCGTATCCCTGACAGAAATGATCAGATCACCGCTTTTTTCATTTTTATGTCTGAAATTGGCTTCCAGGGTTACGCTTCCATTTTCGGTGAATTTTACAGCATTGCCCACCAGGTTCACAAGAATTTGCCGAACATGAATTTCATCCAGCATCAGGTATGCAGGTACATCAGGGCCAATAATAACCTCAAACAGCAGATTTTTCTTTGCAATCTTGTCTTTAAAAATTTCCTGGATTTCCATCAATTGGTAATTGAGGTTGACAGGGTGGTAATCAATTTTCATTTTACCGGCCTCAATTTTCGACATATCCAGAATATCGTTGATAAGGCTAAGCAATACCTTGCCGCTTGTTAAAATTGATTTGAGTAAATTTTTGTGCTGATCATTTTCAATTTTATGGTAAAGCGATTCACTGAAACCAAGGATTGCATTCATCGGCGTTCTGATCTCATGACTCATGTTTGCCAGAAACTCACTTTTCGCCTTATTTGCCCGCTCGGCTTTTTCTTTTTCACGGTTGAGGTTCATTTCATACGCCTTGCGGTCAGTTACATCAACAATCACTGCAATAACTTCCTTAATGTTCATCGCCGACATACGAACCTCAAATGTGCTTTCATTTTTCTCCGACTTGTAATAAAATTCAAATTGATTATCTCCTTTAATGAGGCATTTCCGAATCTCATTTTTAAAGAGATCAGCTGTCTTTTTATTTAATATTTCATCCAGGTTTTTATATAAAAGGCTTGAATTAATTGGCAATGGGTGCGATTCAAGTGAGCTTTTGTAACCCAGTAAATTGCCTTTATAATCCAGATGGGTAATAATATCCGGCATCGACTCAAGTATGGCTGTATTTTTAGCCTCACTTTCCTTGAGCGACTGCGTTGCAATCTCGCGCTCGAATGCATTGGATACAATACCTGAAATACTTCTCAATAGTTCCAGGTCGGATTTTGTCCATTTCCGTTTTCTTACACATTCATCAAAACCGATAAAACCAAAAAACTTGCTTTTAACAAATAATGGATGTACAATAACTGACTTTATGCCTTGTGGTTCAAGTATTTGTACAATGTCATCTGGCAGCTTATAAATGTTGTTGGAATAGATTCGACCATCTTTTTCGAGCATTTTTTTCCAGGAAGGTATATTTTCATAGGGTACATTTTGAAGTTCATCTTTTTGAGGAATAATATCCTTGTTGCACCACTCGTAAGTTTTGCTTGTTTTTGTGCCTTCATTGCCATCTTTAAAAATATAAACACGGCTAACTTTCGTAAACTGGCCAATAAATGTTAAGGTGGTATCAACCTGCTCTGAAAATTCATTGGGTGAATTAAAAAACAGGGAAACCTGGGAAATTACCTCCTGGTGCTGCAGCGATTTTTCCAACGCTTTTTGCTGGTTTTTAAGCTTTTGCTCCGACCTTTTACGGTTGGTGATATCAATATGGGTACCCACAGCCCTGATGGGTTTCATTTCTTTGTCAACCGCCGTAACTTTGCCGGTGTCCAGTACCCATAACCATCCTTTGTGTTTTGATCGCATGCGATATTCCGCCTGGTAAATGTCAGATTTTCCTTCCAGGTGATCATTTAATTTTGTTAATGCCATTTTCAGGTCATCAGGATGGATCAATTCCTTTACGGATTCAAAATTATTAGCGATCTCCTTCTCGTTAAATCCAAGCATTTCAGCCCAACGAGGACTTCTGTAAATATAGTTTTTCTTGATATCCCAGTCCCAAAGTCCGGCCTCACTGCTATAAAGCGCCATCTCTACCCTTTCCTTGGCGTGATGAAGTTCGCGTTCCTGTAGTTTTCGCTCGGAAATATCCATCATTACACCCCGAAGCCCTACTATTTGTTCATTCTGAAAAATGGGGTTGGTGTATACAATAACCGGGAAACGCGTTCCATCTTTTTTAATGGCCATATATTCACTCGGTTTGTCCTTATTCCCGTGCAGCGCAATTACAAAATTCTCCATTAACTTAGGAATCTCCTCCGGTGCAAACAACCTGGAAGTATGAAAACCTGATTCCATGTCCACCGGCAGATACCCAAATTTCTCCATCGAATACTGGTTGGCATAGGTAATTATACCGTTCACATCAATTTCGCAGATCATTTCTGGAAGAAGTTCAATCAAGTCACGATATTTTCGCCGGCTATCCCTCAATTCTTTTTTCTGAACTGCCGAAAGAGCAGCATTCGCAAGTTTTTGATTAAGCTGTTTTAGTGATGGAACGATATAGTGAATTTCGAGTGGTGAATTGGTAAGCAAGACCATAATACCAAAACCGGGTAAAGGCATAATTGTATACGCTCCACGATCAAATTTATGAATGAGTGGAATGCTTTTAAGGAATTGATTTAGGTCGGCCTCAGACACATTTTCCGGGATAAGCTCAATGGCTTCATTAAATTTGGTGTTTTTTCGGGCATTTAAAGGTACCGAGCAAACTTCGGAAAATCCAAACTTATTTCTCGATCTCGATACAATCCTATACACAGCCCCAGCAGCCATGTTTAATTTCCTTAAGTAGGCGATAAGGCTTCTTGTTAGCATCGGGGTGAGTTCATTATCCACTCCGATTTCCATCGAAATCTCAAAATAAACCTGTAGCTCTTCGGGTCCGGTTTTTCTGTACATTTTTACAATTTTTTATTGAAAGCACCCCACCACTGCCGTCATATTGTAGAGTTCAAGGTATTCCTTTTTGTTATTTGCTATTTCGCCAAGTGATAATGTTCCGGCTACTGGCAATCCTTCCGGGTTAATTACTGCTAACTCCTCTCTGAAGCGCTCTTCAAGAAGAAATAACCGCGAAATGCAATCGATAAATAATATGAACCGATCTTCCGATTTTTTTGATTTGCAATTGGTACCTGTTTCCATAGCTTCTTTTGCTGCATTGATCAAATCATCTGGAGTAGTAGCCATGATATGAATAAAGGTTCCTTCCGGGATGTCGCCTAAAAAAACAATGTTGCCCTGCTCGTCAATTTTTACAGGATCCCTGATTATTTTATCGGTACCTAATTTGGTGATGCCTACAGGATAAAGTGGAGCCAACTGCGTAAAATTTTCCCTGTTAACCTTTTTCCCGGAATGCTCTTCAATAATCTTTTTATAAACTTCATAAGCCGGGTTGAAATCAAGACTAATCAGTGTGTTTTTTTCGGAGCCAGTAACCCTGATAGGGCCTGCAATACTTTGCCAGCCATGTTTCATGCCGATGGCACCATTCAGCTTACTCCCGGCAATTACAGCCGCATCAGATAACAAACCTTCATTAGTCATAATGCAGGGAGTGGGGTTCATGCTCAACGAGCCACACCCAGCTCCAATGAAGTTATATTCCAATCCAAAGGATATAAATAACATTTCGATCAGTTTTGAGTTATTTTGGCTAAATCCATCCACAAATACAAAAACAGTTTTGCAGTTTGCTTCCTGCTCAAAATTCTGAAATGATGATGGATATTCATCCTTGTCGAGATTGCTTAGATTTTTAATAATATGCACTTGCGGCTTCTCTTCCAATCCCATGATTATGGTTCCTTTGGTATATTCTTTTCCACCGAAAATAATTCCGGGGAAAGTTCCGCCAAAAACAGGTACTGAAAGATTTCTTAGCAATTCATTGGTTTGTTCCAAATTATATTGGTTTTCATCGCATGCTAAAATGATTAATCCTTCAGGTTTGGTTTCACCGATCAGCAGGTCAATATTTTTACTTAGAGTATCAACTGACAACTCTTCAATTAGTCTGATGTTTTCTGCTTTCATAATTTTATTTGTTTTTCTTTTCCAGTAAATTCTTAACTATTTTGGGGAATGAAGCAATAGTAACACGTATTTCGTCAAAATCCATACTTGCAATTTCACTCTGGAGTTTGGTTCCATATTTTGCCAGGTATTCCGATTTAAATTCTTCAGCAACTGCCGTCACATTTTCAGCAAATTGTTCTATTTTAAAAATCAGAAGTTTGTCTTTGATCTGTTCCCATTCAGGCAAAAGTTTTTGTTCAAGCATTTTTACCACTTTTTCTGATACTTCGCCAATATTATCTTTGTCGATATCAGCTTTTGAATTTTTATTGTCATTTGCTGATTTGGCTTTTCTCTTTGTTGAAGGTAAAAATTTAGCAAATGCCTCAAATAATTCGGATTGTGTTGCAGGTTTTATAAGTTCACCATTAAAAAATCCTGACTCTTTAATTTTATCCAGACTCATTACCGAAGCAGTGTAAGCGATTACCGGTATGTGGCTGGTTTTTGAATTGCTCTTGATCCGTCTGGCAGTTTCATATCCGCCAATTCCGGGCATCCTGATGTCAAGAAGGATCAGATCAGGTTTGTTATATTCCAGCAATTCCAGGCACATTTCACCCGAATCAGCCTCGTGCATGGAGAGATTTGTATCAGCAATTAAACTGCGGACCACTTCAATATTTGACTCCACATCATCCACTACAAGCACATTTCCTTGTTTGAAAATATATTGTGAGTATCCGGTATCTGCTTGTCTTATTCTTGGTGCTACCGGAGTTAATTCCACATTTTTAAGGTGAACGGTAAAAATTGAGCCCTTACCTTCCTCACTTTCCACAGTGATGGTTCCGTTCATTTTACGCGCAAGTTTTAACGAGATAGCGAGCCCCAATCCAACACCTTTATAATGTCTGTCGATTTGCCCTTCCTGTTGCTGAAATGTTTCGAAAATCAACTTGTGCTGCGATGCCGGGATACCTTTACCTGAATCACGCACAGCAAGGAAAAGATCTCCTGCATTTTGAGTTGTTTGTTTATAATCTATTTCAATGGAGATAAATCCCTGATGAGTAAATTTTACCGCATTGCCCACAAGGTTAAAAAGTATTTGTCTAATTCTGATTTCATCCAGTTTGAGTGATTCAGGGAATCCGATAGGAATTTCCAGATTGAGATTGAGTCCTTTTTGACTAACCTTATCATTAAAAAGCAATTTAATTTCTTCAACAACCTGGGCGAGATCGGTAGGTTGGGGGGATATTACCATTTTACCGGCCTCAATTTTCGAAAGGTCAAGTATATCGTTGATCAGTGCAAGTAATAGATTGCCACTACTAAGTACCGAATCCAGCATTTTTTGTTGCTCAGGACTTTCGATTTGCACTGCAAGTGCCTCGGTAAAACCAAGGATTGCATTCATTGGGGTCCTGATTTCATGACTCATATTTGCAAGGAATTCACTTTTTGAACGATTGGCACGTTCTGCCTCCTCTTTCGATTTTCGAAGCTCACGCTCATGCTTTTTACGTTCATTAATATCTGTCAGAATTCCTTCCACGCCAAGTATTACCCCTTTGCTATCGGTAAAAAAGCCACTGCTTGTAAGCACTGTTACAGGTTTGCCTTTTTTGGTCTTAAGCATTATTTCATAATTGGTGAGTGACCGCAATTCACGCAGTTTCTCAATGAATTTCTTACTGTGTTCGGGCCTGTAAAATAGATCCTTGATAATATTTTTGCCCAATAATTCTTCTATTGAATCGTATGCAAGTAGTTTTGTACCTGAAGGGCTTACCATTATTAGGTTGCCTTCCAGATCGCTCCGGTAATATACATCCTGCATATTTTCGATGATGGACCTGTATTTTGCTTCACTTTCAATGATGTTTTTTTCAGCATTTTTCCTTTCGGTGATATCTCTGATATTGGCTAATCCCCAGTGATTGTTTTTAATTTTCATGGATGTAAGTGCAATCTCCACCGGAAATTCTTCTCCGTTTTTTCTGAGTGCTGTCAGCTCGTATACCTTGCCAATAGCATTACCTTCACCCGTTTTTACAAATTTTTCCCAACCACGATCATGAAGTGATTTGTATTTTTTAGGCATCAGCAATTGATGCACATTTTTCCCTTTTATTTCGTCATCTTCATAGCCGAACATTCTGGCTGCTGCCGGATTCCAATATTCCACATTTCCATGATTATTGATCATGATAACAGCATCCAGCGAAGCTTCCCCTATTTTACTAAACCTTTCTTCGCTTTCCTGCAAAGCCTTTTCCTGCTCCTTTCTTTGCGATATATCTCTGAATATCCCAAATGTTCCGATTTGTTCGTTTCTGCTATTGTACTTAGGTGTTGCAGTTACCAGGATGGTCCGTACGTCGCCGCCGGGTTGTATAATTTGAGCTTCATATTTTGAGCTGGTTCCGCGTTTTCTGATTTGTGTTTCACTTTGCATACGCTCAAATTCTGCTGAATCCACAAACTCCGAAATTGATTTCCCGATCAGTTCACCTTTTCTTACACCAAAGATTTTTTCAGCGGCAGGATTGGCAAATAAAAATACCTCGTCGTTGGAAGTAATGGCTATTCCTTCACCCATGTTTTCAATCAATACGGCATATTCTTCCTGGCTTGCCCTTAAATCTTCTTCCATCTTTTTACGCTGGGTGATGTCGGAAATTACACCAATTAATCCTTCAGCCTTACCATTAACGTTGCCAAATGTAGCTTTGGTAAAAATCACATCCCTTACTTTTCCGCTACCATGCATTACCGTGCTTTCAATTTCCTGTTTACCCCCTTTTGCCAGCAGATCATTATCGCGTTTGTCATATTTTTTGGCAAATTCAAGGGGATGCAGATCAAAAACCGTTTTGCCGATTAAATTGGCTGCCGTTGTGTTGAAATACTTTTCAAATGCGGTATTGCAACCCAAATATTTCCCCTCGTTGTTTTTATAATATATTGGATTAGGAATTGTATTCAAAAGGGTTTGCATAAAATGATACTGATCCTCGAGTTTTTTCTTATCGGCTATTCTTTGTGAAATATCCTTCAGATTTTGAACATAGCCTACACGATTTCCGTCCAGATCAAAGAATGGTTTTATGGTGGAAATCACATGTATAACTTCTCCGTTGCAAATTTTCAGTTCCACATCATGTTCAATCTTGTCTACACCACTCATTATCTGGTTTATGGTGCAGTTTTTTGTTCCACAATCCTCGTCCCTTATTACCTCATAGCATTTTTTACCCAGCACCTCCTCTTCCGAAAGTTTGGTCATTTCAAGAAAGGTTTTATTAACCTTCAGAATGGTTCCATCTTTTGATACCAGCCGAAGTCCGTCGGCAGCTGCTCCCAAAAACTGCTCAGTTTCACTTCTAACTTTTTGTAGTTCAATTTCAGTTCTGCGGTTTGAGGTTACATCCTGCTTAAGGGCTATATAATTCGTTATTTTGCCATTTGTGTTAAAGATTGGAGCAATTACTGCCTTTTCGCAAAAGACTTCACCTTTTTTATTTTTGTTTACAAATTCGCCTTCCCAAACTTTACCATTTGAAATATTCGTCCATAAGTCAGCATAAAATTTATGATTTTGCTCACCAGATTTCAGCACGTTCGGATAATTCCCAATAGCCTCTTCGGTAGTGTAGCCGGTTACTTTTGTAAAAAACGGATTCACATATTCTATTCGACCATCAATATCAGTTATGACCACTGAAACAGGGCTTTGCTCAATTGCTTGTGATAATTTCTGCAAACCGGATTCATTATTCACACGATCGGTGATATCATTAAAAATGCAGACTATTTCTCCAGCCGGGATCTTATACAGGTAAAGACTTTGCCAGCCCCTGATTTTATTGTCTTCGTACCGGATGAGTGGGATGTCGATCGGTTCGCCCGATTCTCCAATTTCTGCGAATGTTTCAATCAGCCGTTCTCTGTTAAAACCCCTGAAAGTATCAGTAACAGGCTTATTCAGCAAGGACGGTTTGGACCTGTGGATTATTTTTTCACCAGTTTTATTTATATCAGAAACTACATAAGTGTTTTTCGAATCATCATATCTGAATACAATTACACCACTTTTCAGGTTATTGAAAAGTTCCCGGAATTTGGCCTCACTTTCGCCAATTGTTGCCTGGGCTTGTTTTAATTCGGTAATTTCAAAAAACGATTCGAGTAATTTTTTCTTCCCATTGATCTCAACAAGGTTCACCGTTTTTAAAATGTCAACTTTCTGGCCGTTTTTATTAAGAATTATTTTTTCGGATTTGTCGACTTTAACTCCCAGATCGCAGATAGGGCATTTGCCAGAATCGGAAGGACACACAAATTTGTGACAAACCCTTCCAATCGTATTTTTGCGTTCATTTCCTATTAATGACAGGGCAGCATCATTCAGGTATTCAATTTTACGGCTTTCAAAATCAACGATCATTATACCCGCCTGAATCCAGTTCAAAAACCTGGACACATCTTCGTCTTTGTGTGATGAACCATTATCGTTTGAGGGAAAAAGCTCCGAAATAGTTATACTTAAATCATTTAGCTGCTCTAGTAACTCATTGCCAATGGAGCTGTTTTTTTTACGCACGTTATCAAGGGAATGCAGAAGCTGTTCAGCCTTTGCAAGGATTTCCGGCGATGTCATATTCGTTCTTTTAGGGTTAAAAAAGTGGTTATACGGAAAGTGCCATCGCTGGTTTTAATTTCCCGGCAATTTTTATGCTATTTAATCATATGCAAAATACCTCAATTTGTCCGATTTGCCTGATACATTCATATATTGATGCAAAGGTTTAAGTCGCCCGGACCACATTCAACAATACACTGTGTTTGCTGTTATATTATCATCACAATTGTGCTATTGCCGGATCAAATAAAGACATACAAAACCTACAATTACAGCCCTTTGAAGCTGGGCAATTACATCGCTGGTATTACTTTATACCAATTTACTGATGATTCGCCTGTAATGCTTAACCCCGGAGGCTACTTTGAACTGATTTTTCAATTGGAGGGATCTTTCGTTCAAAGTGTTGTTCTCCAGGATTCATGGCAAATCCGGCCTGATTTTTTTGTGGGTGGCCTGCATAGCCGGTCTTTTATGGTAAAACCTGATAAAGCCGGAGCTAAGTTGCTTAGCATTCAATTCCGACCTAATTGCGCCAGGTTTTTTATCCCTGATCGTTTAAACTTGTTTAAAAACAAAATTGAAGATCTCGAGTCGGTTTTCAAAACCAGGTTTCTTTCCCGGTTTCATGAAGGATTTAGTCAATTGAAGATGTTGGAAGTCATTCGGAAGATTGAGTCTTTTCTGATCTCTGTTTATCGCGAAAAACCAATGTCACCCATTGATATAGCTGTTGGGGATATTTATCAGAAACATGGTTTTGTTAACATTGATCAGTTGGCACAAAAATCTTACTTAAGTCCTTCGCATTTGCGTAAGCGATTTAATGAGGAAGTAGGGATGAGCCCGAAAGAATACAGTAAAATCGTAAGGATAAATTATATCTCAGGTATTCTTTCCCAGTCGACTGCTGTGCATCTAACAGAATTAACGTACCAGTTAGGTTACTTTGATCAGGCCCATTTTATCAATGATTTTAAATCGGTGACCGGAGTTTCCCCCGGTCGGTTTAATCAATAAATCAGAATAAGCGTTTTTTACAATTTTTTGGGAACCGCTCCCTTTAATTTTGTCCTGATTTTTCATTTTCAATTTAAACCATAAAATTTTATACCATGAAAACTATGAATTACTTGTTTATCTGTTGCCTCTGTTTTTTTAGTGTGAATTTAATCGCTCAGGATTATGAGATTTATGTGAGCGATGCCGGTAATTACAATAATCCTCCCTGGCAAATAGTGAAATACGACATGAATGGCGAAAACCCGGTGGCTTTTATTGATACGCTGATCGTTTGGCCTCAGGATATCCTGTTTTTGGAGGAGGATGGAATTGTGCTGATTTCAAACCTGACCGGGAACGGGTATATTTCAAAACATGATATCGAAACCGGCGAATATCTCGGCAATTTTGCCGAAGGGATCAATGGCCCCACCCGGATGAAGATCGGACCGGATAACTTGTTGTATGTGCTTCAGTGGTACAATGGAAATAATAAGGTGCTTCGCTACCAGCTTGACGGCACTTTTGTGGATGAATTTACAAGCATCGGGGTGCCCTCAAGTATTGGCCTCGACTGGGATGCAGCCGGGAACCTGTATGTGTCAACTTACTATGGAAAGTATGTTCAGAAATTTGATACCGATGGAAACGACCTTGGCGCATTTATCAACACTAATCTTTCCGGCCCGACCAACATTTGGTTTGATGAAAACGGCGATCTGCTTGTAAATGATTACCTGGGTGCTTCCGTCAAACGATTTAACTCCGATGGCGAATATCAGGGACAGTTTATTACCGGTTTATTTTATCCTGAAGGAGTTGCCTATCTTGATAATGGGAATATCCTCATCGGAAACGGCGGAACCCATGCCGTTAAAATGTTTGATTCAAATGGCAATTTCCTTGAAGATATTGTTGCTTCCGGGCTGGGAGGATTGATCACTCCCAATGCGGTTGTAATTCGCGAAGTGCCTGCTGTAAAAGTTCCTGAAAACAGGCTGAAAACAGGGCTCGTTATTCCGTCAGTTGGTAAGGCATTTTATCTTAACCAAAGGGTTGGAGAAGATTTATCCGAAATTACTGTTTTTGATATTACCGGTAACCTGGTTGAATCAGCAAAGCCAAAATCCAACCTCATTTGGAATGCCGATAATCATTCAAACGGCGTCTATTTTTTGCTGCTTCAATTTAGGGATGGATCCCAACTGACTCAAAAAGTTGTGGTAAGATAAAAATTCAGGTCTTTTCATACATCAGTCTCTTGCAAGGTATTTGGCAACGATGGGCATTCTTCGGCCCATGCCAAATGCTTTGCGCGAAACACGCAGGATAGGAGGGGTTTGATAGCGTTTGTATTCATTGGTATTGACCAAATGCAGTGTATGGTTCACCACCGCCCCATCAAAACCCATTTCGATAAGTTCTTTCGGTCCCTGCCTGTTTTCGATGTATTCATACAAAACCTTATCAAGGATGGCATAATCGGGCAATGAATCGGAATCTTTTTGATCAGGACGAAGTTCGGCAGATGGTGGTTTGATAATGGTGTTTTCCGGTATCACTTCCGCATCTTTATTTATAAAACGGGCAAGTTCAAAAACCTCGGTTTTGTAAACATCACCCAAAACAGAAAGCCCGCCGTTCATGTCGCCATACAAGGTGCCATAACCCACTGCCGCTTCACTTTTATTGGAGGTGTTCAGCAGGATATAGCCGAATTTATTCGACAAAGCCATGAGGATCAGCCCACGCATGCGTGCCTGAATGTTTTCTTCGGCAATGCCAAAAGGGAGGTTTTCAAAATGAGTCTTCAGCATTTCATTTACCTGCGCTGTTCCCGGCTCAATGGGAATGATATCGTATTGAATATGCAGATTTTTAGCCAGGTCCTCCGCATCCTTAATGGAATGATCAGAACTGAATTTGGAAGGCATTAAAATGGCCCTGACATTTTCTTTGCCAAGAGCACGTTCAGCTAATACAAGGGTAACAGCAGAATCAATTCCGCCGGAAAGCCCGAGTATCGCTTTTTTTAGGTTCAATTTCCCAAAGTAGTTTTTGATTCCCATCACCAGTGCATCGTGGATGAGTTCAATTTTGCCGGGCAATTGTTGCTGATTGATTTCGGGCAATTGATGCATTTCGTCCACATTAAAAATCTGAAGGTCTTCGTCAAAATAGGCAAGTTCGCCTACGATCTCTCCCTTTTTATTAAAGGCGAGCGAACCCCCGTCGAAAAGCAATTCTGTTTGAGCACCAACATGGTTCACATAAAACAGCGGGAGTTTGTATTTTTCAACATTCGCTTTTAAAACGGCCTTGCGGTCAATGGCTTGCTCATAGTGAAAAGGCGAGGCTGCAATGTTGATCATCAGATCGGGCTTGAAAGGCAACAGGTCGTCCATCGGATTACCCCGGTAAAGCAGGTCATCACCGATGTTCCAGAGGTCTTCGCAAATGGTGAGCGCAATTTTTTTCTCTTTAAATTCAATGATCTTGTATTCGTTGTTGGGCTCAAAATAGCGGTACTCATCAAAAATATCGTAGTTGGGCAGCAGGGTTTTATTCACCTGTGCTTTGATTTTACCCTCTTCCAGGAAAAATGCGGTATTGAAAAGATCCTTGCCTTTAACCTCCGGATTTACCAAAGGCCCGCCGATGATGGCTGCAATCCCACGACAAGACTTTGCCGCCTTTTCCACCGATTGCATACAACGTTTTATGAAATCATCAAATTCCAGAAAATCACGGGGCGGATAGCCCGACACCGCCAGCTCAGCAAAAACCACCAGGTCGGCTCCCAAAGCCTTTGCCTTTTCAATGGCTTCCCGGACCTTGTTCTCATTCGATTCAAAGTTGCCGATGTGATAATTGAGTTGTGCCAGCGCGATTTTCATGATACGGAGTTTAAAACATTACACCCACATTCAACTGGAAATAATAAAGCTGCGCTCTTTCATTCAGGCTTGCGTCGATGTTGTTTTTCCCGTTCAGCACATTGGTGAGGCCGTTGTTGAAATCAACGGAAAATATCAGCGAGGTGGATTCATCAATGAAATATTCCATGCCCGCACCCACGATCATCGAAGCCCGCATAAAGCTGATCTCATCCTTGATGTCGCCATCATCAGAAACCACGGTGGATGATCCATCGGGGGTAAATTCATCCTTGCCTTTGGCCTTGAGGTTAAAATACCCTCCAAATCCTATCTCGCCATAAAATGCCATGTTGTTGAACTGGTTGGTCCGCATTTTAATGGTTGCCGGAATTTCAAGATAGCGGAGGCTGTACTTGCGTTTTAAAGTTCCGGCTGTGAGCGCCGATTGGGATTCATCCAGCAGCATCGAATGGGGATAAGTGAGTTTTCCGCCCACGTAATCCACACTGAAACCGGTTTTTACAAAATAGTTGTCGGTAAGGGTAATATCGGCCAGGAATCCCCACGAAAAGCCCGGCACCATACCATCATTTTCATAATCTTTGGTGTCGGGGGAGATCCATGAAAAATCGGGAGCTACCTTTACACCAAACCTGAAAGGTTTAACCTGGCTGAACAGCGAATTCATTCCAAAAACTAAAATAATAGCAAGGAGAATATTTCGTTTCATACACTTTGTTTTATTATCACACAAAAATAGTTAAATCAGCAAAGCCTCAAATTGAATTGGAATTATTTTCAGAAACGCAAGAAAAGCTTATTTTTGTTAATCACATTAAAATTTAGACCTATGAAGAAAATGATTGTTTTTGCTATGGCCTTCCTTTTTGCTTCCATCACTTTCGGTCAATTGAGCCTGGGGATTAAAGGCGGTGTAAATATGAACACACTTTCAACTGACCTGAACGATTATGAAAAGGCAGCCAAAGCCGGATTCCTTGCCGGCGCCTTTGTCCGGATTGGTGATAAGTGGCACCTGCAGCCTGAGGCTTATTTCACAGCTAAAAGAGGTGAACTCACTTATGATGTTGATTATGGTACCGGTTCGGTGAGTAATATCAACCAGGAGATCACCCTGAATTCTCTGGATATTCCTGTATTAATCGGATATAAGATCATCGATCCGCCAACCCTCAATGTGCGCTTGCAGGCCGGACCTGTTGCAAGCATTGTTACTTCCAAGAAATTTGATTTGATGGTTGACAAACAAGCCATCGATACACCGGATGAATTTCCCGATAATTACAAAGACCTCAATTGGGGCCTGCAGTTCGGTGCCGGAGTCGATTTCCTGTTTCTCACCGTCGACCTGCGCTACGAACTCGGGTTAAGCAATATTTATGACAAACCTGAGGATGCGGTTGACACGGACCTGGGTTCGTTAAAAAACAACTTGTTTTTTGTGAGCGTTGGCTGGAAATTCATGTAAAAGATATTTAATCAATCGTGGAAGTGCTGGTTTTATGGCCGGCACTTTTTTTAATTTTTCAACTTTATGATCAAAAACCGGAGTTATATCTTTCTGCTGCTGCTGTTTGTTTTTGCTTGTCAATCAAATAACAACCGGCTGGAGGTGGATGTAAGTGATGTGGCCGATCCCAATATTAAAATTAAACGATACGGAGAGGCCCTTTTTAACATCGATACTACCCAACTGTTGCCGGAGCTAAAACGCCTACAGCCCCAATTCCCGGTTTTCCTGGAAGGCGATTTGAATAACCCGGTAAGTTTAAACCGCATCCTGAATTTCGTTCAGGATACCCTGCTGATCAGTGTTTACAAGGATGTGGCGCAAACCTATCCCGACCTGGATCTTCTTACTTCCCAATTGAACGATGCCGTTCGTCATTTAAAGTATTATTTCCCCGAGGCGCCCGATCTCAACGCTTACACTTACATTTCAGGTTTTGATTATGAACATCCGGTGCAGCTATACGAAAACAATTTACTGATCGCGCTGGATATGTACCTGGGCGGCGATTATTGGCGCTACAAGCAACTTGGTATCCCGTTGTATGTATTGCCCCGTTTCAGCAGTGATTACATTGTTCGGGATTGTATGTTTGAAATTGCATCCTCCATGATCCAACCAGATTTTAATCAGCAGGACTTGCTTTCGCAAATGATCTACCAGGGGAAATTGCTCTGGTTTGTAAAAGCGATGATCCCCAATCTTGAAGAGCGGATTTTGCTAGATTACATGCCCGAAGGACTGGCCTGGGCCGGCAACAATGAAGGACTGGTATGGGCCTTTATGATCGAAAATCAGATGCTCTACTCCGCCGAATCTACTACCGTCCAGAAATTTCTGGGCGAAGCCCCTTTCACCTCTTTTTTTGGCAAAGATTCACCGCCCCGACTGGGTTGGTTTGCCGGTTACCAGATCGTGGATGCGTATATGCAAAAAAATTCCGATATTAGCCTCGGGCAATTGATCCGGGAGGAGAATGCTCAGAAAATATTAAAAGCCTCAGCCTATAAACCTGAGCTGTAAACCAAAAGATAAAGCATGCTAGTTAAAACCTATGGCAGCACTTTACTGGGGATCGATGCGATCATCGTGACGGTGGAGGTGAATGCCGGACAGGGATCCGCCTTTTACCTGGTGGGTTTGCCTGATAACGCCGTGAAAGAGAGTCAGCACCGCATTGTGGCGGCCTTTAAAAACTCAGGTTACCGCTGGCCCGGTTTCCGCATTACCGTGAACATGGCTCCGGCCGATATCAAAAAGGAGGGCTCGGCCTACGACCTTACCATTGCCATGGGCGTGCTGGCCGCCTCTGAGCAGATCATCGCCGACGACCTGGCCGATTACCTCATCATGGGTGAGCTTTCGCTGGATGGCAGCCTGCAACCAATGAACGGTGCCCTGCCCATCGCCATCGAAGCCCGTAAAAAAGGATATAAAGGGTTTATCCTGCCCAAACAAAACGCCCGTGAGGCCGCCATTGTCAACGATCTGGAAGTGTACGGAATGGAAAACATCAAAGAGGTGATCCGTTTTTTTGAAGATCACAGCGCTTTCCAGCCTGAGCAGGTCAACACCCGCGAAGAATTTTTCGCCAACGTGAACGATTATGAATTCGACTTTGCCGATGTAAAAGGTCAGGAGAATATCAAAAGGGCGCTGGAGATCGCAGCCTCAGGGGGGCACAACGCAATTTTGATAGGTCCGCCGGGTGCCGGAAAGACCATGCTGGCCAAACGGCTGCCTTCCATATTGCCACCCCTCAACCTGCATGAAGCACTCGAAACCACCAAGATACATTCCGTTGCCGGCAAGCTGAGCAAGGATACCTCGCTGGTGTCGGTGAGGCCCTTTCGCTCGCCGCACCATACCATAAGCGATGCCGGGCTTGTTGGAGGAGGTACCTATCCCAATCCCGGTGAGATTTCATTGGCGCACAACGGGGTTTTATTCCTCGACGAATTGCCCGAATTCAAACGCACCGTACTGGAGGTGATGCGGCAGCCCATGGAAGACCGGATCGTGACCATCTCGCGGGCCAAGCTCACCGTGGAATTCCCGGCCAGCTTTATGCTGATCGCCTCGATGAATCCCTGTCCCTGCGGCTATTACAACCACCCTGAAAAAGAGTGCAGTTGTGCGCCGGGAATTGTACAGCGGTATTTAAATAAAATTTCCGGCCCCTTACTCGACCGCATCGACATTCATGTGGAGGTGGTGCCGGTGCCCTTCAGGGAGTTGTCCGAAGAAAGGGCAGGGGAGAAGAGCGATTCAGTCAGGGAGAGGGTGATCGCTGCCAGGAAAATACAGGAAAAACGTTTCGCCGAATCGAAAGGAGTGTACAGCAATGCCCAGATGAGCAGCAAGCAGTTGCGTCAGATCTGCAAGCTGGATGAAACAGGAGCCACCCTGCTGAAAAACGCTATGGAGAAGCTGAGTCTCTCGGCGCGTGCCTACGACCGCATCCTAAAAGTGGCCCGCACCATCGCCGACCTGGATGCCAGTGAAAACATTAAACCCGAGCATCTGGCGGAGGCGATTCAGTACCGGAGTTTGGATCGGGAGACGTGGGGGGTGTAAAGGAGCGGGGAGCTGATGGCGAAGAGCGAAGGGCAAAGGGCAGAGGGCTGAGGGCAGATGGCATAGAGCGGAGAGCGAAGGGCGAAGGGCGGAGAGCAAAGGGCAAGGGGTTGAGGAAATTGAGGGGTGAGACTTGGGGGGTGATGGAGCAAATCGGAGATTTGGACGTCTGGCGGCGAAGTCATGCACCTTCACTTTGTTTCGGTGGACAAAGTGAGGCTATGCTGGGAGAGGGGGTAAATTCAATATGGTAAATCCCAGGCTCCGTAGGAGCCAAATATTGGTAGAAAAATAGATTACGGAAAATATAAGCGTGCCATAGGTACGCAATAATAAAATATCTTAATGATATTTCGCACTTACGGCGCAAATCCGTCTGTATTATGCTATTTCTGCCAACATTTGGCCACTACGTGACCCCACATTTTTCAATTTTATTCTTCCCGAGAACTTCCAATATTTTTTAGCAATACTTCGTAAAATGCTGGAAATATTACCTCACTTCTTTCGTCTGTTATACCCCCGTTCATCATAAGGCTGCAACTCCTCCAGGTACAATTCTTCAAGAGCTTTAATGTCTTTGCTATAGTCGGTTTTATCAGGATCATCCTGCTTGAGTTCGCTCAGGATCTCATATTTAAAGTTCCCTTCTCCATATTTTTTCCAGTCGTTTTGAAGATCATCAATCATGAAATTGCCAAACCTGAGTTGCGTGCGGATGCGGTTCCAAATGGCGTTCAGGTCGTTGCTGCTGCCAATCAATATTTTATTATTAACCAGATTAATGACTTGAAAAACTCCCATCGGGAACTTCATTTGTTTGTAGTCGTTTTTGAGTTCTTTCTTTGATTTCATGAACCAAAAATAAATCAAAATCAATTGGTGTCTGGTACATAATAAAATCCCAGGCTAAATCTGCTTGATGGACCGGATTTTACTTATGAGGTATTTAATCCTCTTTCACATTAACGTACAGCGTGTCGGAATTTAAGCCTGTAAAGATCCCGTATCCATTTTCGATGCTGGTGGATGGATTTGTAATATTTTGTGAGCTATTTTCCGACATTTCATAAAGGGAGGCATAGTCAGGAAGCACATGATAAATGATTACCTGGTGATGTCCAAAATATTGAAAGTCGAATGGTCGGATTTCAACTGCTGAAGTATTTGTTGGTGCATTTCTGAACTGACGTTCGGGAGCATCATCATCACCAAAATCCTGAATCGGATCCAGTTCAGATTCTATATTTTCAATTACAACTAAATAATAGGAGTCATCATCATTCTCCCACGTAATTTCAATGGGGTCGGGCATGGAACCCATGGAAGGGACTGAGGTGCTGTCTCTGCGTTCTACATAGATTATTGTGGCCGATTGAGTTAATCCACTTGGTTTTGAGGGTATGTAAGTATAAGCCGAAACTTCCTTTTGATTGTAATTTAAAGTCAAGGTATAATCATCCCCAGCGCTCACTTCAAATGAATTGCTCGTATAAACTCCATTTCCGGTAGCGGTGAGCTGATATTGAACCCCATTTTTTGATACATAAACCAATAAGTCATCCAGGTCTTTTTCAATAAATTCAGCTTCAGATAAAAAGGGAACCTGGTGTTGGATTTGAACTTCAAAGGTATCTCCTTCATGTAAATATGCAGCAATTATAGGGGTGTCTTCAAAAGTGTAGTTTTCTTCATTTTCACATCCTGTTAAAAATAGAGCCAATGCAATGAGGCCGGTAGTTACAAAGCGTAATGCTTTATACGTGTTGATTGCGAAGGGTATTAATCTATTTGAGTTCATATGGTTTATCTGAGTTTTATGGATAATGTAAGATTGGGTGTGAATCCCAGGTAACTCACATTGGTTTCCAGGATTTCACCATCTTCAATAGTAAATTCCTTGTACCAAACATTTTGGCGGTCGTAAACATTGAAGATTGAGATGCCAATATAGCCTAATTCACGTCGCTTCCGGTCGGTTTTCGTTCCCATCAATATTTTAAAATTAGCAGAGATATCAGCCCGATGATACGCTGGTAAGCGAAGCCCATTTTTTGATGTTACTGTAAAGTACTCCTGTTCGGTTCCATCAAGTAAGGTAACAGTGTAAGCGCCTGAAGGAGCCGTGTATGGCCTTCCTGTTGCATAAATCCACGTAGCTGAAAAATCCCACCTGCGATATTTATACAACCCTACTATTTTAAATTCATGGGTTACATCCTGATTGGCCGGGAAATAATCGCTGCCGTAAATGTCAAATTGATTTTGGGCAGTACCAATGGTATAGCTAATCCAGCCATTAATTTTTCCGGAGTTTTTTTGTGCTAAAAATTCTAATCCTTGGGCAAATCCATGCCCACTGAAAAAGTTCTCATCATAATCTACACCCAGCGGACTCATGTTAAAGCGCAGTGAATACTCAGTTAGGTTTTCAATTTTTTTGTAGTAAGCTTCCACTCCAAATAAGTACTCAAGATTATCCCATGACAATCCCAGGTCGTAATGAATGGCTGAACTTACGGGTATTGAGTTTTCATTCGACAATAGCCAAAAATCTTTACTGCCAGATAAAATATCTTCCCGGGTTACTTTATTAACAAACTGATAATACTTGCCCACAGCCCCTTTAAGGGTAAACATACTGTTTAATTTATAAGAAGCTGACGCCCGGGGTTCAAAATATAGTTCATTGGTTGATTGAAAATAATTGGCCCGGATTCCAGGAGTAAAACTTAGTTTTTCATTGAATGCAGTTAATTTTGATTGGAGATAAACACCTGCAAGCAATGCTTCATTATGTTTATCAATAATTTTCGCGGTGTCATTGTCGGAATAATCGTAAATGATATCATACCACGATCCGAAAAGACCAAAATTTAATGTTGCATTTTTAAGCATATCGAGTTGGTAATCCGACTTTAAACTATAATCTTTAAGATTATTATTTTCCAGAACTCCAGTGGTAGAAGTACTACTGTTGCCATCATCATCAAAAATTGTCCGTTCTGAAGTACGGTCGCGCTTGCTATAATAATTTGAATAACTTATGATACTGGTTCCAAAAAGTTTGTCGGTCCATTTTTTCGACCACTTCATACTGCTACCAATATTACCATACCGTGTAAGGTCCGTAGTATTCATTCCAAATCCTCCACCACCGCCACCAAATGATGACGCTTCCCTGTCAGAGCTGTTGTCCAGTTTGTCGGTACCATTAAAAATACTGAATGCAAAAATATTTTTCGAATTCGGCCGGTAGGTGAATTTTCCGTTTAAGTCATAAAAGTAATTGGTTACTGTACTCGTTTGAGAATCCATACCAGGTCTGCCTTCTGCTCCCTCAGATTCTTCGGGCTCGTCGGTTCCATTAAATTTCTCAAAAATAGAGTTGTACAAAAGGCCTTTATACGACCGGCGATAAGCAATCAGAGAGGTGAATTTAGTTCCCACGGGTATTTCAACAAAGCCATTTATACTCAATAAACTCAAATCAGCTCCCATGTTAAAAACCTTCTGATTGCCATCTTTGCCGGTTATTTCAGTTACACTCGAAATGCGGCCACCATATTTTGATTCAAAACCACCTTTGTATAGCCGTATATCTTTCAGGGCATTTGAATTGAATGCGCTGTAAAAACCGTAAAGGTGATCAACATGGTAAACCGTAAATCCATCATATAAAATGAGGTTTTGATCGGGAGTTCCTCCGCGCACATACAATCCTGATGATGACTCATTTGAGGCACTTATTCCTGGCATTAATTGCAGCGACCGCATTGCATCTTTTTCGCCCAGGCTGGGTAGGTTGGCCAGTTTTTTGGGCGACATTCGGTAGGTGCTCACCTCATTTTTTCCCATTAACACAACATCATCCTTATTTGCCGAAATTGTTACCCCGGATAAGCTTTGGCTTGCTGTGCTCATTTCAATCACAAAGTTTTTTATTGGCGTAAATGGGGTTAAGTAAATTTCTTTTGGTTTGTATCCAATATACCTTACAAGTAATGTGTTGGTATCAGTTGGAACATTAAGCAAGGTGAAAAATCCATCAGCGTTTGTTGTTGCTCCAATACTAGTTCCTCTAACCAATACTGTTGCATATGGCAATGCTTCACCAGATAGCTTGTCTTTAACTGTTCCGGTAAATGTAAATTTATATGATAATGGTTCGCCAAAGTATGTCCTTGCAGCTTTTGCATCTTCCTCCTGATCGATAAACTGTGATTCATCAGGGGCGATATAATAGGCATTATAGTCATCCTGTTCAGAGTTTGCCCCATCTCTGTATGCTAATATATCTTCTTTAAAATCTTCGTAGACGCCTGGTTCAGTTTTGTTGCTTTGGGCTGTATCGGGTTGGTAAAGCCGAATGTTCCCAAAAAGTTTTGGCAGATTTGCATCGTCCACATTTTTTTGGGTTATTGTAGAATCATTGATACTTAAAAAGATATTCTTATTTCCATAATAGTTGTGAAATGTAAGCAAACTTGAAAGCGCATCAATGCAATTTAACTTTTCAGAAGGATCGTTTGAAAAGTTAGGGATATAAACAAATTTATAATTGTTGAATCTGCTTAACTTATTCAAGGTGTCTTTTGCAAAAACATCAGTTGCAGCTTCGCCTTCAGCTCCAAGAATGAATAAAAACGGGCGTTTAATTTCCAGGTAATCACCATTGGGGGAATAAACGATATATTTATAATGGCATCTGTTACCCGGTTTTCCAAAACTGTATGTCCTTTCTTGTGAGTTTCCTTGTAGTGCAAATAAAATAAATAATAACGTAATTGATCCGTACCTTAACATTAATCCAACCTTTTAATCGTTGTCTGATATTGAGTTTAAGGCGCGAAACTAAAATCTCAAAGATTTTTAAAATATTATTTTCAACCAATTACGGAAATTCTTCAATTAATGAGCAGTTTTCAATAAGATGCATTATTAACAGATGGGAAGAAAACTTCGTATGTTGGATTCATCAAATTATAGCATGTATTTTTGATTAATATGCAGTAAGTAAGGGTGTTATGGGGGAGGTTGAGCTGCCTGAGTAAATCAGGACATGTATTTTGTATTAATATCGTTCACCTTCAACACCTTTATTAATAAGTAAATTAAGCCGGAATAATTGTTCTTCAGATAATTTTAAATCCTGCGAAGCCCAGTTTTGTTCCAACCTTTCAATCTTTCGGGTACCCGGAATTGTGGCAAGGTTCACATCCCTCGAAAGCAACCAGGCCAGGGCTACCTGCGCGGGAGTTACATTGATCTCTTGTGCAATTTCAATTACCTGATCGGCCAGTTGGCTGTTATGTTTTATTGCTTCCTCGCTAAAACGGGGGTTATTCAGGCGGAAATCTCCGGGTTCCAGGTCGGCACGTGAACGGATCTTACCTGACAGGAATCCTCTTCCCAACGGACTATAAGCTACAAATCCAATGTTCAGTTTCCTCACAGTTGGCAATATACTGTCTTCCACTTCCCTCGTCCACAGGGAATATTCCGTTTGCAGGGCACTTATCGGGTGGATTTTATGAGCCCGTTCAATGATATCCGGATCGGCTTCTGAAAGGCCGATATAACGAACTTTTCCTGCTTTAACAAGCTCCGCCATGGCACCTACGGTTTCTTCTATCGGGGTGTTTGGATCAACCCGGTGTTGGTAATAGAGGTCGATGTAATCGGTGCCAAGCCGCTTCAGTGAAGCATCACAGCTTGATTTTACATAAGCAGCGTTTCCTTTAATTCCGAGCCAACTGCCATCTTCGCCACGCGAAACTCCAAACTTTGTTGCCAGTGTGATTTTATCGCGTCGCCCTGCCAATGCCTTCGACAATAAGATTTCATTTGTAAAAGGGCCATACATATCAGCCGTGTCCCAAAAATTACAACCAATTTCAAGCGCCCGGTCAAGTACTTTGAGGTTTTCTGATTCAGATGATGAACCATAAAAATCAGACATTCCCATGCAGCCTAAGCCTACTGCCGGCACCTGTAATCCTTGTGATCCAAGTTTTACTAATTTCATATTTGATTTTTTAATTATAATGCTTTTAAATGATAATAAGACTAACAAATTATCATTGCAGGTAGTTTTGATAAAAACAGAAAAGTTATTAAGTTTTGAATCCCCGGGTTAAAACCAGCTTGGAATTTTGAAAATCAAAGCGAAACAGGTTTTATTTTTTTACCACAATTTTGTCCTTAAACTGTTCGCCATTTATAGTTAACTCAATAATATACAATCCAGTGGAAAGAAATCCGGCATTCCAGATAGCATTGGGTGATTCAATTTCAAGTACTTTTTGACCCGAAAGATTGAACAGCCTCACCTTTTCCAAAACATAATCTTCGTTTACTATTACATTAAACCAGGAATCAGCGGGATTTGGATAAATCAAATAATTTCCGTGAAAGGAGGGAGGATCAGGGTAAAGCCCCTCACAGGATTCCTGTATTTCTTTGTAGGTATTACAACCTTTTTTATTGGCTGCAATAATAAATGTACCAAAAGGTTCGGCAAAATAGTCGCAAATACTTTCAATCTCGCAAAAGGAGAGGGAGTCGTTTTCCGAAATGTTTAAATAGTGAATTTGTTTCGGCTCAATGTTATCCAGCCCCGAAAGGCTGCTTAAGATTGCATTTCGGTAAATTTTAATAAATCCCCCAGTGGAGGTTAAATTGGTTAGCCCGCTAATGTTCCGCAACGACTTATTGTCCCATATATTTAAATGACCTTGCATACACTGCAAGTTGTTTAATCCTTCAAAGTTCCTCAATCCGGGATTGGTCCATACGGATAGATTTCCACCAATAAATTTCAGTCCATTCAACCCCTGAAGGTTGACAATAAATGGCTGTCCGGTAATTCTCAGCGAACCATTTATGGTTTTTATACTATTGAGACCTTCCAGAGATTGTAACGCTGTGTTGTTATAAATATAAATTTCTTCACCAATTGAGCCTAAAGCACTCAATGCTTCAATATCGGTTAATGACTGATTAAAACCTAAACTCAAATCAATTCCAATTAAAGTGAGCTGATTTAGCCCGTTCAGGTTTTGCAATGCAGGATTCTGCTGGATATCTATTGATCCGTTTATTTCAGTTAAAGAATTAAACCCTGAAAGACTATTTAGTGCTGCATTATTATAAATTTCAAGATTGCCTCCAATGACGACAACAGCGTTTAAGCCCTCCAGGTTGGGAAGCAACTGATGCTGACCGATCATACAATCGCCACCAATACTTGTAAGTAAATTTAATCCCTTTAAACTGATCAGGTTGGCATTATAATCAATCCAAAGATCACCACCAACTGTCGTTAATGCATTTAATCCGTTGAGATTGGCAACTGCATTTTCATATATTTCCAGGTTGCCTTCAATCATTGTTATTGAAGTAAGGCCATTTAAAGCCTGCAGGGAGGAGCAAAAATAGATCATGAGGTCACCGGCAACTGAAACCACATTGTCAAGCCCGGAAAGCGATGTTAAACTGCTTGTATTGATCCAGAGATTTCCGTTGATTTGGGTCAGACTATTTAGACCATCCAGATTTGAAAGTGCATAATTTTTGAAAATATTCAGGTCATTTCCAATAAAATTGAGATTGCTTAAACCGGTTATATCCGTTAGCAAAAGGTTGGCATGTAGGTCCTCTTTTCCACCGATCCATAAATCGCCGGATATGGACGTGATGGTATTTAACCCATCTAAGTTGGTAATACTGCTCAATCCATAAATAAATAGATCACCATCAATATTAGTAACACCCGGATAATTTTCTGCAAAATGGTCAACCTGATTCTGAGTGCTAAAAATAATGCTTGATTTTAGCGTCGTTTGCGAAAAAAGTATGGCAGGTGATGCAATAAAAAAAACGAAAACAAATAAAAGCTTCCAGGCAGATTTTTTCATCATTTAGTATTATTGAAATTAGTGATGTTTCAAGTGATAATGATTGCCGGTTTTATGTTATTGAAAACCCTGAGTAAATATAGAAAAAAAGTCAATTTCATAGTCACTTTCCAGGGTTAATATTTCCAGTCACATAAAACATAATGACCAAGAAACAAAAGACTTGTGTTATAATTGTGAGGATTGCTCGCACGTAATACAATTTTGATCATAAAAATTAAGACAATTTGTTGGTTGACTCAAGGTAAAATTGTAGTTCTGTATGCAAATAAATATGCCAATAATATTTAGGGGCATAAAAAAGGACACTAAATTTTAGTGCCCTTAAGTTTGTGTTTAACATGAACAATTAATTATTTCCGCGCTGAGTCTGTTTTTGTATTTCCCGCTTTTTTTACCGGCTTGCTTTGTTTTTGCGGGCTTGCTTTATCACTTTTTGCAGATGAACTATTTGTTTGTTTTGTCTTGCTGCTTGCACGGGCTGCCGAACCGTTCGATGCTTGTTTTGTGCTTTTTGGCTGAGAACTGTTTTTAGCCTTTTGCTCGCTGCTTTTATTGTTTGTTCTTGTCGCCTGCTCCCTCTGTTTCGGTGTTGATTTACTTTTTACATCTCGTTTTACAACGTTACTTTTTTGCTCTCGTTGATCAGATTTGTAAGTTGTTGCAGCACGAGTCTGTTTTGCCGGCGTCGGTCTGGTTGTTCCGGTATTTTGTTTTGTACTGGCCTTATCTTTGCGATCATAATCCACTTTTTTTACTTCACCACTTTTGAAATCATTTCTTTTGTCAGAAAGGGCCGGACGAGCATTATTACTATTATTCGTGGCGGCTGAACTTCTGTGTTGGTTAAGCCCACTCCTGTTAGTAATACCCTGGTTTCTTTTTGTAAATGAATTTTCAGGATGCCTGCTTCCATAGTCATTTCTGGCTACTTGATGGTGCATGTTAACTGCGGTTCCGCATCTTCTTACATTGGTATAGTGGTAAGCATTGTGAACATTAATATGTACATGCACATTGGTTCTGTAGTAATGAGGATGATAAGGATGCCATGACCTGTAATAGTATGGATAATATCCCCAATAGTAAGGTGAATACCAGGGCCTGTAATAAGGACCCCAAAACCAAACCACGATCAATGGACGATAAACATAAACCGGTTCAATGATATAGTCAGGTCCGTAAATATATGAATCACCAACTACCTGAATGGTGGTTACTCCATGAACATCACGCTCAACTTCGATAGTGGCAACATCCTGGTAAAGGTCATTTCCAATTACTGCCTGAATTGCGATCAGGTGCGTATAGTTTTCTGATAGTTCCACTACTCTCAGGTAATCCACATATCCGTCCCGGTTCAGGTCGAGGTTGGATATTTGCATATTTGGGTCGTTCAATCGATTTTCAAAATCTTCCAGATCTTCGGAATCGCCAAAGATGGAGGCCACTGCTTCTAAATCGAGGTTGTCACTAATTTCAAGGTTGTTTGCGGTTACTGTTATTGTTTCCTGGGCTGCTGCATATCCAAACGCTGCGAAGAGTAGGACATACAAACTGATTATCTTGCGTTTCATGATATGTTCTTTTAAAGTTAATACCTAAGATCAATTTTGCCCGTATTTACCGCTTGCAATTTTCAATACAGGGTTGACCAATTTATTTTGTCTCGAGATACTGGTTTTAATACAATTGTTTTGCCAAAATGAACTTTTGGGTTTAAGTCATTGAAAAATAAGTAGTTTAATTTGTTGGTTAAATCGATGATGAAGGTGGGTTAAAAAGTTTGTGATTGGAGAATAGATGGTTGGGATTGGAAAAAAATTGTACTTTTGTGCTTACTACACCCTCTCCTGAATTAGGTAAAAAGAGATTTGCATCATGAAAAAACTTATTCTCATTTTTTCGCTGTTGGCTTTTATTGGTGTTTCCTGCAGGTCGGGCAAGGACAACAATATTTATGTGGATCACGCCAAAGAAAAGGATCACTTCAGGGTAAATAAACAATACAAAAAATCTGACAGGAAATGTAAAACCTGGAGATAATAAATCTGTTTGCCAGTCTGGTTATAAACAGCTTCTTTCATTAATTTTCGTTAATCCTTTCCCTGGTTAGTTCATGCCCAAAATGTAATACAACTAAATTCGTTGAAGTGGCTTGTTTATTAGGCTTGCGGATCTTGAACACAAATTAACTAATGTTCCTAAAAAAGGCATGGATCGCAGAAGATGCGCAAAGCAAATTCAATTGACCCATGCCCCGGGATAATGAATCAAACCCAAAATCATTTTTTGATAAAACTCAGTTGATCTATGCCGCCATTGCCACCGCTAACATCCTGCAAACGGATAATGCCTGAATTTTTTTCAAGTATCGTCCAGTCTTCCGAAAGATCGTCATGAGGTTGTGATGTGCTAAACGAAATAATCAGTTTGGTTTGACTGTCATCTGAACCCATCGACCAGGTGCCTGTAGCTGTGTTGCTGCCATTTGTTGAGGTAAGGGTGCCGTCATTCTCAAATACAAAAGTATACCCATTAAATTTGTGCGTTTCATCCTTTCCTGAATCAATGTATTGGCTTACCTTCCAGGAGCCTTCGGGTATATTGGTATTCCCATTCGCCGGATTAATGTCATCATCTTTCGAATTTGAACAAGATACGATCAGCACTGCTATAGAAATAAAAATTACTGCTTTTAATAAATTATGCTTTTTCATAGTTGTAAGTATTTAATTAGTACATAATAGATTATATGATAATAGAACCAGTTTGTTTTTGTCTGGTTATCACAAATGTCAGTGAATTATCTTCGTAATGGAAATTAAAAAGTTCAAATGGGGATTAGCGATTAGCGAACGGGAATAATTGCATTTTGAAGGGAAGAAATAAACTGTATCTTCTTTTAAATATTTGGATTAGGAGGCTTAAATTTAGAAGATTTTGTTCAGCGATTTTACAATTTTATCCCACTCCTGATCTGTAGTAATTTCTACGAGTTGCAGGTGATTGGTCTTATAATTCTCAAACAACTGCCATTGCAGGTCATATATTTGTTTGATCATCTCCGCAATCTCGGATTCAGTTGCATTCAAATTCCCCATTGCGGTTTTATTGTTAATATTTACATCATCAATTGCCTTTTCAATCCTAACGACTTCATCCTTGAATTGACGCACGATGGCTAATGCTTTTTGCTGGCGGTGAGGATCGGTGATTGTTTTCTCAATTTTTAACTCTGTCTTTAAAAAGGACTTCTTAAGTTTAGAAATTTGCTTAGCGCGCTTTTTTTCGTTTTTGTTCCAGTAAGCTTTTGAAGCTGTTACAATTTGGTCCCATTCCGACGGTTCTATCAATTGCTGAACCTTCATCCGGGTTTCCAATTTAATATCATTCATCTTTGTCCGGTCGATCATTACCTGATTAAAGAATTCCTGGAATTGTTCGGTGGTTGTAGTTCTGCTAGTATTTAATTCTGCTAGTTGTGTCATGCTCTTTTTTTCCTTTTTCCTAAGTGCTTTTGATTCCTTTTCAAAAAACTTTACCAGTATTAAAATCTGATCTTTACGTTCCTTTTCAACAACGTATTTTTTTACATGCTTTTTAAATTTTGCATTGATCATTCCACTTTCAGGACCGGAGAATATCAAGGTAAAAAGTAGCGCCCAGAGCATATGACTTGAATTAAATGTCTTTTAAAAAACCTTTTTGTATTTTAATAACCGTAATTATCAATCAAATAAATAAGTGCAGCCATACAGCCTGAACCCAGCTGAAGCTCCCGAATATTAATTTTATCCATCGTATCCGAGGCCGAGTGATGTATGTCCATATAACGTTGCGAATCGGTACGGTAGCCGATCAGTGGAACACCCTGTTTCTTCAGGGGATCAATGTCAACGCCACTGCCCCCTTTTTGGATGTAGTAAATTCCGTAGGGCTCAAGCAATTCCTGGTAGGCTGCAAAATTTTCAACAATTGGGTCATCGGCATCCACCATAAAACCGACGGGTGTAAAACCGCCTGCATCGGTTTCCATAGCGAGAAAATTGCTTATGTTATTGTCTGCACAATATTGCGCAAATGCCCGGCTCCCCGATTGAAACAACTCTTCATCCATGAAAAGCACTACCCTTATTGTTCTCTTATTACTGATTGCAAGTTCCTTAAAAATCCGCATCACATCTGCTGATTGTGCACATCCTGCACCGTCATCATGTGCTCCGGGTGTATTGTACCAGGCATCAATATGGCCACCAACTACTATGTATTCATCAGGATAAACATTACCCCGTAAGTCGGCGATGAGGTTGCAGGAGGTAATTTCTTCAAGATCTTCGGCCTGAATATTCATGCGCACTTTCAGATTTTTATCCAGACTCAATTTTTGAGTAAGCAGATCGGCATCCACAAAACTAATGGCTGCACAAGGAACGCGCAAACTATCGAATCGGGTTGAGCCGGAATGAGGCACGGTGTCAAATTTTGTTGTTACTGACCGCACCAAAACACCCGCCGCTCCCAGGCTGGCGGCAAGGGCTGGTCCACGTGCCCGTTGACCAACGGCTCCTCCATAGGCCCGGAAGGTATTTATATTTGTTAGATCCACCGGTCGATTGAAAAACACAATTTTACCTTTTACTAATTCAGGGTCAATTGCTTTCAGTTGATCCAAACCCATTACCTCCAATATTTCTGCCGCTATACCAAACTCAGGAGTTGAAGGTGAAGGGCCCAATGCCACTGCCCTCAATGGAATTTCTTTTTCCCCATCAACGATAGAAACCGTGGTGGAAATATGTTTCCAGGCTTTGGTTTTAAATTCCTGCCTGAATACGGTATCTGCACCAAGCTTGTGAAAGTAATCTTCGAAATATTGTATGGCTTGCATTGAGGCCTCGGTCCCCAGCAATCTTCCGGGTGTTTCCTTGCAGAGGTAGGTAAGATTATTATATGCATCCTGGTTCAGAAGTGCATTATCAAAGATTTGGCGGACAACCGTTTCATCCGGGTTTTGTGAGATTGATGTTAGATTGAAAAATGCCAGTAATACAAGCAAAAGGGAGGTACGCATTTTTTTAGCGTAAAAATATTAAATATGAGAATAACTCAGTTGGATTTTGAATTAATTCATGAAAAAACGAAAGAAATATTTGCTGACCCAATTAATTAAACTTAAATTTTTAATTTTAGCCCAGCCAATCCACAGCATAATTACCAATGGCAGTTAGTAAAGGCATATGTGAATCGCTGACCGATAAAGAGATCATTTCAAAGTCGCTTGAACAGGTCGAATACTTCGCATGTCTTTATGATAGATATGAGCCGCGTTTTCAGCGTTATATTCAAAAGATTTCGGTTTGCAGCAGGGAAGAAGCAAATGATATTTTGCAGGATGCATTTATTAAAATCTGGAAAAATCTGAATAATTATGATGATGGATTAAAACTGAGCAGCTGGCTGTACCGGATTGTACATAATGAAACCATTTCTTTTTGCAGGAAAAAAAGATCCTACGGAAAATCTAATGTGGTGGAGATTGACAATTCAAATCTTATCAATTTGGCTGAGGAGCAACCCGACGAAATTGATCCGGAAGAAAAATACTTTCTCACGCACCAGGTACTTGATCAGTTAGAACTGAAATACCGGGAGGTTTTAATATTAAAGTTTCTGGAAAAAATGAGCTACGATGAAATTTCAGATGTACTCAAAATTCCCGAAGGAACTGTGGCAATCCGCATCAACCGGGCAAAAAAAGTTTTTATAAAACTGGCAGACAAACAAAATATATCATTCATCGGCTAAATTTAATATCATGAAAAACGCAGAAAAATTACTCAATACGATGAAAGAGCAAAACATAAAACCGATTCCCAAATGGCGTTTCACACTTAATAGGTTTCTTATCGGTTTAGCCATCATAATTTCCATTGGTATTGGCGGACTGGCTTTCTCCATTATCTTGTTCTCCATTCAACAATTGGGTTTCGACCTGATCACGCACATGACACACTCCACCGTTGAATTCCTGTTGGGATTGCTTCCGTTTATTTGGATCATACTCCTTATTATTTTTCTCGTTCTTGGCATGGTGAGTATTAAAAACTCAAGGAAAGGTTATAAATTATCACCTGCCAGGTTGCTTGCATATAATACTTCATTTAGCATTTTGTTTGGGGTATTGTTTTTTATTTCCGGTGGTGCTCAATGGTTTGAGCATGTATTTGATGTAAATGTTTCATCCTACGAAAGTGTTCGGGAGAAAAAAGTGAATATGTGGTCGATGCCCGAAAAGGGCTATTTATCCGGAACCATTGAAAGTATTACTGATAATAGTTTAATTCTTCGCGACTTTTCAAACAAACGATGGGTAATTGATTTTAAGGATGCAAAAATACCTGCAGTGCTTGACATGGAAGAGGGTAGTGAGATTAAATTGTTTGGGCAGATGATATCTAAAACAGAGTTTAAGGCCAGTGAATTAAAACCCTGGGGCGGTAACCAACGCTTTTATAACGGCAGGAACGGAAACAAAAAAAATAAAGATTAGGATATTAGTCTACTAATATCATTTCTACTTCCCTCTTTAGTATTCTTTTATCGTGTTTTTTATCAGCGACTTATAGGATGTTTTTAACTTGTTTTGCTTATTTCTGAAAAAAAAATCATTGAAAGTGAAAGAAAGCAGAACCGTCCGCGTAACAGTTTTTGAATGCAGAAAACATTCAGATAATTAACATAAATTCTCATATTAAAAATCTCAGAAAATGAAAAGAGTTAAAAAAGTTTTATTGGCGTTTGCACTTGTGATGATCGGCACTTCTTTACTTTTCAGCAGTTGCTCCAAAAGTACTACCGACGACCAAACTTCCTATCTTAAATCAAGCCAGGTAGCTATTGAAGATGAATCTTTTTTACAGGATTGCATTTGTAACCCTGCAGATACAATTTATCCCTTTGAAATAGAAATGCTCCAATTCATGCGTGAAGAGGAGAAACTTGCACATGATGTATATGTAACATTATATGGCCAGTTCAATGTACCGGTTTTCAATAATATCAGCAAAAGTGAGCAAATTCATATGGACCGAGTATTGTATTTGCTGAATTATTATAATATTCCGGATCCTGCATTACCAGGTATTGGTGAGTTCTCAAATCCTGATCTGGAAGCGCTCTATAACGCGCTTGTTGAACAGGGCAGCGCTTCACTGGTTGATGCCCTCACGGTAGGTGCTACCATTGAGGACCTCGATATTTCAGACCTTAATCAACACATCGGGGAAACAGAAAATGAAGCAATTCAATTGATCTTCGGGCATCTTCGTTGTGGGTCAACCAATCACCTGAAAGCCTTTACCAATCATTTGAATTTTCACAATGCTCAATATACTCCACAATACATTTCGCAGGAAGAATTTGATGAAATTCTAAACGGAACGTTTTCAGAATGCATGACCGCCGTTGGTTTCCCAACAAGTTATGCTGAATAATCGGGACCAAAAAGAGGTTATTAGAACTATTATAAATTTAGGTTGTTTCGATGGCCGGTAAATGTAAAATATTTACCGGCTTTTTAATTTTATCATTGCAAATTGCTTTGAATTGTAATCATTACTTTTGCCTTCAAATAATTCAAAACGATTGAAAAGTCTTTTTAATTTAAGGGATCGTTCGGCTTTTACAAAAAACCTGGTGACACTGATTTCGGGAACAACACTTGCTCAGGCATTGCCAGTGGTGGTTTCACCAATTTTAACACGTATTTATTCCCCTGAGGATTTTGGTATTCTTTCCATTTTTATGTCGATGGCAGTAATTTTAGGAATTGTTGCAAACCTGAAATATGAACTGGCTGTGTTATTACCTGAAAAAGAAATGGATGCGGAAATCATAGTTTTGTTGGGAATATTAATATCCCTTGCTTTTAGCTTGTTTTTATTGATTATTATTTTCTTTTTTCAAGATACGATTTTACTCATTTTGGGAGATCAGCGGCTTTCAGGTTGGTTATATCTGGTTCCACCGGTTGTATTTCTGGTAGGGTTATATGGAATGCTCAATTACTACAACACCCGGCTAAAAAAGTATAAGGATATTGCTTATTCAAAAGTGGCCAAATCCATTGCTATGGTGCTGGTTCAGTTAGTAGCCGGCTGGGGGAAAATGGCTTACGGAGGATTGATTCTTGGATATTCTGTCGCAAACGTTTTTGGCAATATTCGGCTGCTCAAAAATTTCATTCGAAAACGAAATATGAACGTCACATTTCGTAAATCCGAATTGAAGCGGGTGGCACAGCGATATAAAAGATTCCCGATATATACTTTCCCGGCCACCTTAGCAAATAAAATGGCCACTGACCTTGTGAATATATTGATATCACTGGTATTTAATGTTACTACCCTGGGCTTTTATTCCCTTGGAATGCGGATGCTCGGTTTTCCGAGTTCGTTTATTGGTACCAGTGTGGGCCAATTATATATGCAGGAAGCGGCCAATGAAAAGGAGCGCTCAGGCAAGGCTGTCATAGTTTTTCGTTCTGTTTTGAAAAAGCTTATTTTAATTGGGCTCCCTGTTTTTTCACTAATTTTTATATTTGCTGAACCTGTTTTTGCATTTGTCTTCGGTCCCGAATGGCGCGTTGCCGGCACCTATTCGCGATACCTGATCCCACTGCTTTTTATCCGGTTTGTGGTGAGCCCGGTATCAGTAAGTCTCAGTATTTTTGAAAAACAACATTTATCTCTCTTTTTGCAGGTTGGGATGTTAATAGTTACATTGCTTGTGTTTTTATTTGCCTGGAAATTTACGTTGCTATTTGAGACTTTTTTGCTTGTTTATGTGGTAGTACTATCGGTTTATTATTTGTTTTTTCTATTAATTTTGTTCAAAACAGTTAAAGGAAAGTCATCATGAGTATTAATAAAGCAGTTCAGTACGGAAGATATTTTGAAGAATTTACATTAGGGGATGTTTATGCGCATGACCTGCGTAAAACCATTACCGAATCCGACAATAATTTGTTTTCACTACTTACCATGAATCACCACCCTGTGCATCTTGATCAGGAATATGTAAAAGAACATCAGCACGGGAAAGTACTGGTGGTAGGCACCCTGGTTTTTTCGTTGGTGGTGGGGATAACGGTAGCCGATGTAAGCGGAAAAGCGATTGCGAATCTGGGCTATCGCGAAATAGTCCATTGCGGTCCGGTTTTTATCGGAGACACCCTGCATGCAAAAACGGAAGTATTGGATATTCGCCGGTCCTTATCAAAACCTGACAGGGGAATAGTATCGGTAAAAACGATTGCCTATAATCAAAATGATGAGGAAGTACTTTCATTTTCGAGGGATGTACTGGTTCCGGTTTTAAATGTTTAAACTGATTTCAAATGAAGAAAAAATATGACGGTAAACTAATTCACCGAAGCCTGTTATTTACTGCCGGTCATAACAGGAAATATCTTGATAAATCATTCCAAACGGCTGCTGATGCAATAGTTTACGACCTGGAAGATGCGGTACCTGAAAAATGGAAGAAAGATGCACGTGAAATTTTAAGGGAGTATTTGAGCAATCCGCTACCCGACAACCGTCCGGTTTATGTTAGGATTAATCCTCTTGAAACAGGTTTGACCATGATGGATATAGATGCTACTGCCTGCCCAAATCTGAATGGATTTGTTTACCCCATGACCAATACCCGTGAGGACCTGATCGCATTTGATGCACAATTATCTCTAAAAGAAAAACAACTTGGCCTGCCGGCATATTATTTTGATGTAATTGCTTTGATTGAAACACCCCGGGGAATTCTTAATCTTCGGGAGATAGCAACGGCTTCAAGGCGTTTGGTAGGTTTGCTTTTTGGTAGCGAAGATTTCCTGGCTGAGCAGGAGGGCCGGCATGGCAAAGAGGCACGTGGAATGGAAACACCGAGACATATGGTGGCAATAGCCGCTAAAGCCAATAATATCATGGCAATCGACTCTCCTTATGTTCAGGTTGGGGATTTTGAAGGATTAAAATCACACATCGAACAGGCACGGGATATGGGATATGAAGGTATGTTGGTGATGTCGCCACGCGAACTTGAAATTATCCATAGCCGTTACACACCCGATGAAGCCGAGGTAACAAAAGCAGCAGAAATAATCCGGCTTGCCGATGAGGCTGCGAAAAACGATCGTGGAATTATTATTCATGATGGAATATTTGTTTCACCACCCACACTCAAGGCCGCCCGAAAGCTATTTGAGCGAAGCAATAATATAAATACCTATCTCGATTTTGTAAAAAGCAAATGAGTGTTGCCGAAATAAATAAAGATTCCCTGGTTAAAGACTTGAAAGCCATTGGTGTTAAAAAAGGAGATCTGTTGCACCTCAAAATATCCATGCGTTCGGTGGGAAAGCTGAATGGTGGTGCCAATGAATTGCTGGATGCCATTCTTGAATCGGTGGGTGATGATGGAACCATCGTTTCGGATGCCTTTGTAAACGTATATCCTTTGCCGCTTTCTGACGAAAAGAAAAAGATCATTGCCGATGATCATACCCGATCATATGCAGGTGCTTTCGCAAATGCAATGATCAATCATCCCCGTATGGAGCGCAGTAAACACCCGATTCAAAAATTTGCGGCCATTGGCAGGCTGGCAAAGGAACTCTGCGAAAGGCATGTTCCGGGCTCGGGAGGATATGATCTGCTTGATGAAATGGCCATGATGGATGCAAAAAATCTAACCATTGGTCCTGATGTGGTAGGTGTGGGAACCACCCATGTAGCCATCGATCAACTTGGGTTTAAAAGAAAAGAAATGAACACCGGGGCATTATACCGAAATATGGATGGGGAGGTAAAACTGGCGAAAATGAATTGGAATGGCGGATGTGGCCGTGGTTTTCCTAAATTTTATCCGCTGTATCGCGAAAAGGGTGGAATGCTGGCTGAAGGAAAAATAGGAGATGCCGAATCGGTATTAACTTCAATGAAAAGGACACTAGCTATTGAAAAAGAAAAACTGAAAGAGGATCCACGATTTTTCTTTTGCGACGATCCTGCTTGCTATTCATGCCGGATCAGCTGGGACCATTCATCAAAAAACTACCTTGCATTTGGTTGGGCCTGGCTGCGGAAAAATGCTGGCAGCCTCTCCTTCAGTCGATTTAAAAACCTGTACCTGGTATTGATGAAACGCGCATGATCATTGAAATCCAAAATAATTTTTTACCTGAAAAGAAATATATTCTTGGGGTGCTTTTTAACCATTATCTTGGATTGGAATTCCAAATTCGGCTTTCAGAATCAGCGAATTTTTCAATCATTTTGGACAATGGCCGAAAATTGGTTTTCCCTGATCTTTTTTTTACATTTTCAAAAGATGTTGATTCACTGTATCAGTTGAAAAACCTGCCTGAGGAGGTTCACTTAATTAAAAATGAATTTGCTCCTGAGTCCGATCTGGTTGCGCTTTATGGCTCGGATGAATTTAATAAAGACAAAAATATAACCTGTGGTTTTGATCTGGTTTCATCTGCTTTTTTTATGCTAACCCGATGGGAGGAAATGATTTCGGTGAAAAAGGATAAGCATGATCGTTTTCCTGATGAGGAAGCGCTCGCTGTTAAATTTGGGTTTTATCATCGTCCCATTGTTAATGAATATGTTGAATTCATTTGGAATGCGCTGTGCTATCTGGGTTTTGAGGGGAATCGTAAGCCTCATGTATTTGAACCCATTATTACCCATGATATTGATGAAATGTGGCGTTATGCAACAATCAGCCGGTTTTTAAGGGCGATGGCAGGTGATTTAATTCAGCGGAAAAGTTTAACGTCACTTTTTGCAACAATCAAAGATTTCATGCAAATCCACTTTCAGAAAAAGCCTGATAATTACGATACATTTCAATTACTTATGCAACTTTCTGAAGAGCATCATCTGAAATCCCGGTTCTATTTTATTCCCGGTGAGATTGGCGAAACAGATGTTCGTTATAATATCCACCATTCGAGGGTAAATGATGTAATCCATGAAATCGTCAAGCGGGGCCATGAAGTGGGAATTCATACCTCCTATGATTCGTATGATGATTTTAAAAAGTTTTCGCAGGAGGTTGATAGGATAAAACAAATTTGCAGTGAGATAAAAGGAGGGCGCCAGCATTATTTGCGATTGAAAATCCCTGACACATTCAGATACTGGGAAAAAGAAGGATTGAAGTACGACAGTACCCTGGGGTTTGCATTTGACGCTGGTTTCAGGGCTGGGACCTGTTTTTCATTCCCCATTTTTGACCTGGTAAAACGAAAACAACTGCAGCTATTGGAAAAACCGGTAACTGTGATGGAAGTTGCATTGCGAAAAAAGTATAATCATCCGGGTGATTTCCTTGAAAATATGAACCATTTCATTGATGTGGTTAAAAAGTACCGCGGAGAATTTGTGCTTATTTGGCACAACAGCAGTTTCAATACCTGGGAGTGGAACGATAACTGGTTGAGTATTTATAAGCAGACCGTTCAAAAATTATCAGAACGCTAAGTCCGGTAGAATTTTTCTTTGTTTATTTCTAATGAACTCCAGCCAATGAGGCTCAGCAACAAATGATTAAGTGTTGCGTATAATTGCCTTTAAAATTCAAACCTCACATCGATTATGAAAACAGAAACCCTTTCCCCAAAAAAGGATGCCTCCGTTGAGACACTTCGTGGTTTTGCCATTATTTTAGTTGTACTGGGCCATGTTATAGGCAGCGACTCAGGTGGTGGAATGCGCGTAAGCGACGATTCCTTTCTCCGCTATATTTATTACACATTTGAATATTTAAGAATGCCTTTATTTACTGTGATTTCAGGTTGGGTTTATGCATTGCGTCCTGCCAGTAAATTAAATTTCAAAAGCTTTACCATGAAGAAAGTGAGAAGGATAATTTATCCAATGATTTTTGTGGGGGCAACTTATTATCTTTTACAATATTTTACCCCCGGAACTAATGCAAAATCACCTTTGCAGGATATATGGCAAATAGTAGTTTTTCCCTACACCTTATATTGGTACCTGCCTTCACTGTTTATTGTGTTTTTACTAATTTCAGGATTGGATGCTTTGAAAGCGATCGAAACTAAAATACAATGGGCATATATTTTACTTGCAGCAGTGATTTTTTTAATCGTGCGCGATCAGTTCATTCCCGAAGCTGTGCCCAATTATTTTAGCTTCAAAGGTGCTGTTTACTTGCTTCCGTTTTTTATAATAGGGGTTGGTTTAAAGCGATTCAAAGATATTTTCGCAAACAGGTATCTCAATTTTTCACTCCTTGCAATTTTAGCATTTAGCTTATTGATACAACAGCTTTCGTGGTTTGATGTAATCGATTATGAACTCAGCAAACGAAATGGAATCGGGCTATTAATTGGGATTACCGGAACCATCCTTTTCTTTAAAATCAAATGGCGGGTCAATTGGTTGATTTGGTTTGGCAGTTATGCTTACACCATCTACCTTTTTCACTCCTTCGGGACGTCAGGAGGCAGGATATTAATCAAAGCAGCCGGTATCAGCAATACGTTTTCTGTTTTTATCGTGTCGTTGCTTTTAGGCTTATTACTTCCGGTTCTTATCGAAAAAATCCTTGATCCAATTCCACTTACCCGCATGTTATTTTTAGGAAGGAGTTATACATTGAAAAACAGGAAACCCTTTTTATCGAAAATTAAGTTTAAGCCGGTTCAGGAATAAGGATTTATTATTTTTTCCAGGACAGTTTTCGGGCCGCGTCATATTCAATTTTATTATTGTCGAGCAGCCATTGAATAACTTTGATTACCTGATTTTCTGAGGCACCTCTGATCTGTTCTGATATTTCCTTAATGGAAAGCGGTTCGTTTAATATCAATGGTTTTACCTGGTTTAAAACATTGTTAAATTCAAGCTCACTCATTTCAATTTTATTGCGCTCAACACAAACATCACATTTCCCGCACCGATGCGATTGTATTTCACCAAAGTACTCCAATAATAAGGAACTGCGGCAGCGGGTGGAACTACTCACGTAGTTGAGCACAGCATCCAGTCTTTTCCGGGCATTGGCTTTACGATCTTTATAGTTTTCATTGGAAATGCTTATGTCTTTGCCGTCCAAACGCTCCGTTAAAAAAGTGATTTGCGGATTGCCCGTTTGCTGTTTGTAAATTAAAACTTCAAGCTTCATCAGGTATTTCAGGGTTTTTACCACTTCCTCAACAGGTATTTCCAGCCTTTTTGCAATTTCGTCTTCATTTATTTTAGTGAATTCAGTAAATAGACCACTGTAAGAGCGAAGCAAAGTTTTTACGAATTTGTCATAGCGCGCATTTTGAACCTGGAACTTGTACAGATCCTCTTTGCCTATCCTTACAAAAAGCAAACTGTCATTATCTGAAATATCCTGTAATTTAAGGTATCCATCCTTTTCAAGCAACTTAAGTGCTGCAGCAACCACAATGGGCTGGAAATTATAACTGGCGGCAAAATCAGGGAGACTAAACTCAAAATTTACATCCCTGCCGCTTCCAATGGCGAGTTGGTAATAATTGCCCAGAGCATGATAAACCTGCCGGATGTTTTCAATTAGAGGATACTGAATTTCGAGGAACTTTTCGATTTCCGGAATATCACTTTCATGGTACATTAAAACGGCATAGGATTGTCTTCCGTCCCTTCCCCCGCGGCCGGCTTCCTGGAAATAGGCTTCAATACTGTCGGGCAGATCAAGGTGGACAACAAATCGTACGTCAGGTTTGTCGATGCCCATACCAAATGCATTGGTTGAAACCATTACCCGGATTTGGCCTTTTTTCCATGCGTCCTGCCTGGACGATCTCTCTTTCGAACTGAGGCCTGCATGATAAAAGTCGGCGCTAACTTTATTAAACCTCAAAAATTCTGCTATTTCAACGGTTTTACGCCGGTTACGCATATAAACAATCCCGGTTCCCGGGATATTCCTGGTAACCCTGAGCAACCTGTTTAGTTTATCTTCTTCATGTAAAACAACATAGGTGAGGTTTTTCCGCTCAAAACTTTGCTGAAAAACATTTGGTTTTGAAAAGTTAAGTTTGCCCTGTATGTCATCCACCACCTCTGGGGTGGCTGTGGCTGTGAGTGCCATTACCGGAACTTCAGGCAGAAGTGATTTTATCTCAGCAATTTTTAAATATGAAGGCCTGAAATCGTATCCCCATTGCGAGATACAATGTGCCTCATCAACTACCAGAATATTTACCCTCATTTTCTGGAGGGCCATTTGAAACTGATCTGTTTGCAGCCGTTCGGGAGAAACATATAAAAACTTGAGTTTTTTATGTACTGCATTATTCAGGGCAACTTCTATTTCCGTTTGCATCATTCCCGAATAAATTGCCGATGCAGTGATCCCTCTTGCCCTCAGGTTTTCCACCTGATCTTTCATAAGTGCTATCAATGGTGTTACCACTATTCCAATCCCTTCTGTGGCCATAACCGGAACCTGAAAACAAATGCTTTTACCGCCTCCGGTTGGTAGCAGGGCCAGAGTGTCCTTACCTTCAAGAATAGAGTTAATAATCTCTTCCTGAGCCGGCCTGAATGAATTATAACCCCAGTATTTAAGCAGTATTTCAGCGGATTTGCTCATTCATACAATATTACGACTTTTTCTGTTTTGAACAGTATTCATTTTTTAAGCTGAAAAATTGCTAAGGAAAGGTTCATTTTAGCTTAAGATTAGTGAAAGAGAATCAACTTAAATTCGACGCAAATTATAGATAGTGAATGAAAAAGAACAAGTGGAGCATGCATTGAGGTCAGCGTTTTCGTCAGCTTCACAAATTTATGTTGATACGGTAAATCATGAATGTGAAGTTTACGTTTCTGTAGATGAATTTATTGGAGAGATAAGTCGAACGATTTTATCCGATTCGGTATATTTTAAAATGGTTGATTATTGTGATACGCTGCCTTACAAATATGTTTTCAATTATACTTTTAAAGTAAATAAAACTAACAGATTAAGAAGTTCAGGAAGTTAATTATTAAGCGTGGCTTCATAAACCGAATAGTTATTCTTTGCATCCCAAACTTCGAGTTTAAACTCGTTTTTACCTTTGAGTAAGTGTTCATCAAAATAATAAGTGAGCAAATCATTTTTGACATCATATTCCATTAAAATCCAGGCTCCGTTAAGCGTAGGCTTATAATTACTAATCCCCGATAACTCATCTTCGATTTTCAACTTGATGGATTTTTGGCTTGCAACCGATTTCTGGTTTTTTATATTAAGCGCAGTAATTACCGGAGCAATCGTATCAACTACAATGCAGAATTTGCCAAAATTCCGGATTTTTGTACTAACAAATCCGTTCGTCCATGTACCTCCGGCTGACTCAATTCCATCGTCGGTAACTTCTGCAATGATGGCTTTATCCTGCAAACGTTTGGGGACAGAATCACCCCGGATCATCAGGCTGCACCAGGTATGAAGCGGTGTGTATGGATTTCCAATCTGGTGAATTGCAGAATAGCGGTTAAGTGTTTTTGGTAAAACCCTGTAATTGAAATGCAATGTGTCATACAGAGCGATTCCCGGAATCTCCAGGTTTATCCATTCATTTTTAAAATTGTTATTTCCTTTGTAACTAAATACTTGCTTTTTATTTTCAAGCCCGGATTTTTGATTTTCTTTAATTTCGGTTCCTTTGATTGTAAATTCAAGTGTGGAGAAATTTCCAACCGCATCATATACCCGAACTTCAACTAAATAATTGCGGCCTGACATCACTTTTAGAATTCCACTGTTTTCAACACCTTGATAAATGCTGAGCTTGTTATTTGGCTCAACGAATGTTTTCTGAACCTGTCTGTTTTTGGTTTTGTACTCTTTATAGTCGATTAAACTGTTGATATACCTTGTTTCGTCAAAGGAGAAAGTTTCCAATTTATGTTTGTAAAATGGTTTTGAATCAACTAAAACTTCAATTTCATAAACACCGTTTCTGTTCATTCCTCCATTGAATAAATCCACGGTGTTTATTCCAAAATATACCTGTCCGGCTGCCTCAACGGTTTTGTCATTTTTAAAAACATATTTACCATTTGTAAGAGATGGGTAAAAATCAACAGCCTCATCATTGCCATTAACTTCCGAATAAATCCCAAATGGATAAATTTTGAACAGATTAATTGTTGGGGCAGTTTTATCATAAACCGGATAGCCAAAGAGTAATGGATTCACCGGCTTTTGGTCAGCTGCGCTGCGAAGTTCAAAGTGGAGGTGAGGCCCCCCTGACCGGCCAGAATTACCGGAGTAAGCAACAATATCTCCCTGCTTCACGGCGAATTTTCCTGGCTCAGGGTATAAATCTACTTCATATGATTGTTTGCTATACTGGTTCTGCTTTACCCATTTATTAATTTCATCATTGTATTTGCTGAGGTGGCCGTAAACGGATACAAATCCATTGGGATGAGTGATGTAAAGAGCTTTACCGTAACCGCCCGATTGGATTTTAATTCGTGAAACATAACCATCTGCAACAGCATAAACATTGAGCCCTGTTTGTTCATTGGTTTTTATATCAATTCCCGAATGAAAATGATTTGACCGGAGTTCACCAAAAGTGCCACTAAGCTTGAGCGAAATATCAAGAGGAGATATGAAAGCATCATCCGGATATTTTGACTGGGAATATCCAAATCCTGTAACTAAAAAAAATAAAACAAGTTGTATCAACAAGGTCGATTTCATAGGTGCATGATTGATTTGCAATATTAGTAATTTAAGCGTCGAACCCGTTTCGGAATTATTAACATTAAAAGGTGTATAACGCAATCTGAATCAATCTTTGTACTTTTGTTAAATCATTAATATTGAAACGATTTAAAAAGAGGTATTATGAATGAGCAACTTGAAGCTCAGGTAAAAAAAGAAGACGAAAAACTCGACATTTCCGTATTGTTTGTTGAAGACGAAGAACTACTTCGGGCGATCTACGAGCGTATACTGAACAAGCTTGTATCAAAACTATATATTGCACCAAATGGTAAGGAGGGACTTGATGCCTATAATACCTACCACCCCGATTTAATTATTACCGACATCATGATGCCTGTGATGGATGGTTTGGAAATGGTTCAGAATATTCGCCAGGTGGATGATGATGTGCGGCTTGTGATCCTTTCAGCTTATGGCGAAGCAGAATATTTTATGGATGCCATCAAGATTGGTGTTAATAGCTTTTTGCTCAAACCTGTAGAAACAAAAAAACTAACCTCACTTGTTCATGAACTTGCCAATGGGATTTTACTTGAACGAAAGGTAAAAGAGCAGGAGCGTCAGCGTAAGCAGGCCGAAGAGAATTTAAGAAAGCTCAACCAGGAACTGGAAAAACGGGTAGAGGAGCGTACCATTGATTTGCAGCATGAGATTAAAGAGCGTATTCAGGCCGAGAATGAACTCAAAGAATTGAATCTTACATTGGAGAAGCGGGTTAAGGAAGAGTTAAAAAAACGTGAGCGTCAACAGCAGTTGCTCATCCAAAAATCGAAACTCGAATCCATGGGTGAACTGGCAGCCGGTATTGCTCATGAAATTAATCAGCCCCTTGGTGGAATTTCGATGGGGTTGGATAATATCCTCTTTAAGCTTTCTATGGGTAAGGTTTCTGAAGAATATATCCGCACCAAAATTGACGCTTTGTTTCAGGACATTGACCGGATAAGGCAAATAATCAATCATGTTCGAGTTTTTTCAAGAGATCAGAAGAACCTTGTGGATGAGCGCGTTGATATCAATAGCGTGATACACGATGCCTTATCATTAATTAGCCGACAATATCAAAACCATAATATAGAAATTTCGTTAAACCTTTGCGAAAATGCATGCTTTGCCATCGGAAATAAATACAGGATTGAGCAGGTTTTCCTTAACCTGCTGTCGAATGCCAAGTATGCGGTAGATCAAAAATTAAATATCTTAATGACCGGTTATTCGAAGAAGATAGAAATATTAAGTTATCGTGAAGATAATTTTATAGTTACGGATATCATCGATAACGGCATCGGAATTCCCGAGAAACATATCGGAAATATTTTTGATCCTTTTTTTACAACAAAAGACGTCGAAAACGGAACGGGATTGGGCCTGTCAATTTCATACGGAATTATCAAAGAAATGAAAGGGAACATAACCGTTGATAGTAAGGAAAATGAGTTTACGAAATTGAGTGTTTTTTTGCCGGCAGAAAAGGCAAATGATTAAAAAAAATTATGGAGAAAGTTAAAATTTTAGTTGTAGATGATGAGTCAAGGGTAAGGGAGGAAATTGCAGAGTTCCTCGTGCAGAACGATTATATAGTATACAAGGCAGCCATGCCATCGGAGGCTTTTAGTATTCTCAAGAAAAACGATATTCACATTGTTATTCTGGATATCAGATTGCCAGAAATGGATGGACTTTCAGCGCTTGAGATCATTAAAAATGATTATCCTGATGTGGAAGTAATTATGATATCAGGCCATGGCGATATGAACAGCGTGATTGAAGCCATGCGAAAAGATGCTGCTGATTTTTTCCCAAAACCATTCAGGTTAATGGATATCAATCTTGCCATCAAACGAACCACAAGGTTTTTACAACTTAGCAGTAAATACAAGGAACTTGAAAAAAATTACTCTCTTATTTCAAGTGAAATTCAAAAAAGCATCGGTCACCAATTGATCGGAAAAAGTGCGGCCATGAAGAAGGTGATCAGCATGATGTCGAAAGTGGCCGGCGTGGAAAATACCACTGTTTTGATTACTGGCGAAAGTGGAACAGGCAAAGAGCTTGTTGCCCGGGGAATTCATTATCTGAGTAATCGGAACAAACAATATTTCCATAGTGTTAACTGCTCTGCCATTCCCGAAACTCTTTTTGAAAGCGAGTTTTTCGGACATAAAAAAGGATCATTTACAGGTGCCGTTGAAAATAAAGCAGGTTGGTTTGAAATAGCTAATAAGGGAACCCTTTTCCTGGATGAAATCGGGGATATGCCGTTAAGCCAGCAGGCCAAGTTATTACGGGTGCTTGAAGAACGTAAAGTATCCCGGGTGGGTAGCCACGATAAAATAAATGTGGATGTACGGGTGATAGCTGCTTCCAACCAGGAGTTACTGAAAATGAGTGAAGATAAAAACTTCAGACTCGACCTGTATCATCGTATCGGGTCTTTTGTGATTCATCTTCCGCCGCTGCGTGAGCGCAGAGAAGACCTTCCGCTTTTGTTAAAATATTTCATTGATTATTATACCAACTCGCTGGGTAAAACCATCAATAAGGTAGATCCGCAGATTGAAGCAGAACTTTCACAGTATTCATTCCCCGGCAATATTCGCGAATTAAGGAATATGATTGAACGGGCAATTATTATCAGTGAAAATAGCATATTAAAATGGAGTGATTTCCAACCAGGCAGATCTTCAAGTACGGAAACAATTGTGACATCTTCGATGCCATCTGAAGATACATGGGATTTGGAAGTAGCTGAGAGAAAATTAATTCAAAGAGCTTTGGATAAATCCAACAACAATAAATCGAAGGCCGCAGAATTGTTAAATATTTCCTGGCAGTCACTGGATCGCCGCATGAAGAAATTTGAACTTAATTGAGCAAAAAAATGACCCGCCAATCCTGAATTTGCAATAAACACAGTTCATAAACGTATATTTGACGCGAGAAATAATTATCAATGCGGGGTACGATTCCGTGGATCATATTTTTTTTAATGTTGCCGGTTCTGCTTTCAGCTCAGTTTCGCAGACAACAACCTTCTGCTTATTCCAACTATTTTGGTATTAGTGGTGAATTCGGAGTTACTTCCTTTTTTGGTGATCTTGACGAAAGCGCCGCCAAAGATGATCCCTGGAGTAATAACCTTGCCTGGCAATTCCAGGTACTTAAAAATTTCAACTCCCTATTTGAGCTTACCGGAAGAGTTTCAATTGGCAATATTAGCGGGCATAAAAATATGAGCTCTTCTGTATTGTTATCTAACAGGTATTTTAAAACAAAATTTACTGAATACACTTTTGATGCTTCAATAAACCTGCTTGGATTTTTTACTGCAACTAATAAAATTCCTGTGGCTATTTACGGGAAAATAGGTATCGGATTGATCGATTTTAAAACAAAGGTTTATAGTGGTGTTAACGATAGCCTGATAAGTACACATGGTTATGACGAGAAAGCAACTACCGAAATGGTGATACCATTTGGGCTCAGGATAATGTATCATGCTTCAAAATCAGTGGCCTTCAGCTTTTCAACAACTTCAAGCAGAGTTAACACGGATAAGCTGGATAATGTTGCCAATAATAACAATAGCGATTATTATAACTATTTGGCTGTTGGAATTGTGTATAAGTTTTTTCACGATACAAGTCTTATCAGGTTGTTTGGTAAGAATGCGCGTAAATCTTCCTCCCGAAGTCCGGGAAGAAGCAATCCATCGCGACGAAGGTGACAACTTATAAAAGCTTGGGTATAAAAATGACCAGACCAATTACGGCTGCTGTAATTGCAGCTACAAGTACAGCCCCTGCTGCATAATCTTTGGTTTTACCGGCTTTTTCATGATAATCCGGCGAAACCAGATCGGTAAGTGTTTCGATTGCAGTGTTAAATAGCTCAGCCACCAATACCAGGCCTATCGCAAAAATTACACAAGTCCATTCCCTCAATGAAATATTCAAATAGAATCCAGCAAAAACTACCAGTGCCATGATTAAAAGATGAATCCTGAAATTGGGCTGGGATTTTACCGCCTGAATAATTCCATTAACGGCAAAACCAAAACTTGCAATCCGCTTACCAATGGTGGATCTGTTTTGATTATGTCCGGCTTTATTTTCCATGAATGAATTTGTTTAATGACAAAGATAGCGTAAAATAAGGGCTTTATCAATTAAGCTAAATCGTTGAGGAATTTTTCAAAATTCTCAGTTGATCCAAGAAATAACAAGGTGTCATCTTCCCTGAATTTCAAGTCTTTTTCGGGTTTAACAAGTAAGTGCTTATCACGGTTAACGGCAACCAGTGCCAATTCATGATTTTCAAAAGGGCAAGCATTTAATGATTTTCCCACCAGATGACTGTATTTTGAAACTGCAACAGCGTGCATGTCGGGTAATTTTTGAATATCAGCTTCACTTTTCTGCTTAATTTCTCCAATTGAAAGTGATCTAAACATTTTATATTCATCAGTCCTGATTTCACTGATCAACCTTTCAATCTCTTCCTTAGGTATCAGGTATTTATGTAAAACCCTTGAGAAAATTTCCACAGAAGTTTCAAATTCCTCAGGAATCACTTCATTGGCTCCTAATTCATGTAATATTTGCATATCTGCTAAAAAACGAGTGCGAATGATAATGTAAATGTGAGGGTTAAGTACTCTTGCTCTTTGCGTTATAAGACGTGCATCAGCAGGGTTCGGAATGGTAACCACCAGGATTCCGGCCTGTTTGATCCCAGCATGTTGCAAAATGGATTCCTGGGAAGCATCGCCGTAATATATGATCTCTCCCCTTGCATTTTCTTCCTTTACCGTGTCAGGATTCATTTCAATGATTACGTGCGGGATTTTTGCATATTTGGCCCCACGGGCAACATTTCGTCCGTTAATACCAAATCCCACAATGATCAGGTGATCCTTCATGGAAACATCCTTTACCTCTGGCAAATTACTTAAGCCACATCTGACTTTCTCAGGTAGCGGGAATTTAAGTAAAAATTCAGCCAGTTTTGGCGCTATGTTAATAATGAAGGGTGTTAAAGAAAGGCTAATAACTGCAGATGCTAAAAAAAGCTGATTATTAAAATCGGTTAGCAGTCCATATTTAACGCCTACTTCCGAAAGGACGAATGAAAACTCACCTACCTGGCTCAGGGCCAACCCAACAATTAAGGTGGATTTAAAAGGGTATCCCAGAATAAAAGCAACAAATCCGGTAATGAAAGCTTTGAGCAACATAATCCCCAATGCCGCTACAATTACAAGGATGGGATGTTCAATTACAAAATTGATGTTAAGGAGCATTCCAACCGACACAAAAAAGAAGCTGATAAACAAATCCCGGAATGGAATGATATTACCGAAAGCCTGTTCACTGTATTCGGATTCGGAAATGATCAACCCGGCGATAAAGGCGCCTAATGCCAGCGACATTCCAATGGTATGACTAAACCACGCAGCTGCAAATCCTATAACAATAACAGTGAGTAAAAACAATTCACGGTTCTGGGTTCGGGCAATTAAATGAAGGATTTTTGGAACAATGTATTTTGCTGCAATTATCGTGAATACAATAAACCCAACCCCTTTGGCAGCTATCATTAAAATAGATTGACCTGTAAAATCAGATTCACCGGCCAGCAGGGGGGTGAACAGGATCATAGGTACAATTATGATATCCTGAAAGATGAGGATCGACATGGTAGTTTGACCGTGCCATGTGCCTAACTCACCCCGGTTTTGAATGATCCGCAGCACAATAGCAGTTGAACTGAGTGCAATCAAAAATCCAATAAATACAGATTCATTGAGCGCTGCACCTGATAAATGGGCAATGAATGCAGTAAAGGCGATTACCAAACTCACCTGAAGTAAACCGCCAACCAGTACTGCCTTTTTTGCTTTTAATAAACTTTTTACTGAAAATTCAATGCCAATGGTAAATAGAAGCAACACAATACCGATCTCTGCCAGTATTTCAACATCGTGGATGTTTTTTATGAGGGCGAGTCCATGAGGACCTGTGATGATACCCGTAATTAAAAAACCTATTATTGAGTGAAGTTTGAAACGATTAAAAAGGTAAATCACCAAAATAGAAAGGGAGAAAATGATGATAACATCTTTTAAAATTTCAAATTCCATAGTTGCGAAAGATTACTTGATAAAAAAGTATGAATTAAAATTAGCTAAAATCAAGTAACCACAAACAAAGACCTTTGTTTAAAAAAAAAGCTGCCCGAAAGCAGCTTTATATAAGGGTTGATTAAAATCTTTTTTCTTTGATACGGGCTTTCTTGCCTCGCAGACCACGTAAATAAAAGATCCTGGCTCTGCGAACAACACCTTTTTTATTTACATCAATTTCTTCAATAAATGGTGAGGTTAACGGGAATATCCTTTCAACACCAACGTTGCCTGAAATTTTTCTTACTGTGAAGGTTTCAGTTGGACCTGTTCCCTTTCTTTGTAAAACTACACCCTGAAAGTTCTGGATACGTTCTTTGTTTCCCTCTTTGATTTTGTATTTAACGGTAACTGTATCTCCGGCCTGAAAATCAGGATATTGTTTAACTTCTGATTGCTCATCAACATACTGAAGTAATGCATTCTTGCTCATCTCGCTTTGATTTATAGAGTTTTCTAAAATGGGTGCAAATATACGGTCTTTTTTCTTTAGGAAACAAATGAATTGTGTATTTTTTTATTCATCACTTTCGAGTAAGCCCGGACGACGTTCGCGGGTTCGCTCAATTGATTGATCATGACGCCATTGTGCAATGGCTTTGTCATTTCCTGAAAGTAAAATTTCCGGTACTTTCATCCCCTTGAACTCCGCAGGCCGGGTATAAACCGGAGGCGATAAAATGTTATCCTGAAAGGAATCGGAAAGTGCACTTGTTTCATCGTTAAGCACTCCCGGAAGCAACCTGATAACTGCATCTGCAACAACCGCTGCAGCCAGTTCCCCGCCCGAAAGCACATAATCTCCAACAGAAATTTCGCGGGTAATATATGTTTGCCTGATCCGTTCATCAATGCCTTTATAATGACCGCACAAGACCATAATGTTTTTACAGCCCGAAAGTTGATTTGCTGTTTTTTGTGTAAAATTTTCGCCATCCGGACTCATATAAATGATTTCTTCATAATTCCTTTCTAACCTTAAATGATCAATACACCTCGAAATGGGTTCTATCATCATCACCATGCCGGCGCCACCTCCATAAGGATAATCATCAACCCGTTTGTGTTTATCCAATGCAAAATCCCTGATGTTAACAAGGTTTATCTCGGCCAGCCCTTTATCCTGTGCCCTTTTGATTATGGAATAGTTAAAGGGCCCGGCAAACATTTCAGGGAATATGGTAAGTATATCTAAACGCATCATTTTCGTTTGGCACAAAATTAATTATTTCGGAACAAAGCAACTAATTGAACCGTAACCGGTCTAAATATTAACGCATTAAATGTGGAGGCAAATAAAATGGCAATTATCCATGATGTTAGCAAATGAGCAAATGAAAAGCTAACTGAACTTTTGATGAACCCAACTGTTGAATGAATAGATTTTATATGGCTTCCAATGAAAAAGCATATAACTTTGTAATAGAATCAAATAAATAAATGATGAAAAAACTTTTTACTATCTTTTTTAGCTTGTTAGTAAGCTATTCAATTATTGCCCAGGTTGCACCTAATAAATATTGGGTGAAATTTACGGATAAAGACAATTCTCCCTTTTCAATTGATAACCCCGGAGAATTTCTTTCTCAAAGAGCTATTGATAGAAGAACGGCTTACAATATTCCCATCGACGAAAGTGATTTGCCGGTTAATCAAACTTATATTAATGCAGTAGCTGCAGAAGGTGCTACCGTTCTCAATGCTTCAAAATGGTTTAATTCAGTAACGATTTTCACTACGAATCCTGCTGTTGTGGATGCAATAAATCAACTTCCATTTGTTATGGGTGTTGAAAAAAGTTCAGGTGGAAATAGCATTGCAAATAGCTATTCTGAAAAGCCATTTTTTGCTAATGAATCTTATGCGCAAATTCCTGAAACGGGATATCTTAAGGGAACTAGTTCCGGCCAGAGTTATGACTACGGTCAGGCGTATAATCAAATTAACATGCTTAACGGAATACCGCTGCACGATATGGGGTATAATGGAACTGGAATGATCATTGCCATTCAGGATGCCGGATTTTTAAATGCAAATACAATTGCCGCTTTTGATTATTTGTGGGATAACGACAGGATTTTGGGAACGAAAGACTTTGTAAGCCCCTACGATCCTGATATCTTCGGTTCTCATTCTCATGGAACTAGCGTATTGTCGACCATTGGTGCCAACCTACCCGGACAAATGGTAGGAACTGCTCCGGAGGCTTCTTTTTATTTGCTGCGTTCAGAAGACGGTGATACTGAGTACCTGATTGAAGAATTGAACTGGGTTTCGGCTGCAGAGTTTGCTGATTCTGTAGGAGCTGATGTAATTAATTCCTCGCTTGGTTATACTACCTTTGATGACCCTTCAATGGATCATACTTACGCGGATATGGACGGAAATACTGCTCCTATAACCATCGGTGCCGATAAAGCGGTAAGTAAAGGGATGATCGTGGTTAATAGTGCTGGTAATTCTGGTGGCAGCTCCTGGCAATACATTGGCGCGCCTGCTGACGGCGACAGTGTATTTTCAATTGGTGCTGTTGACGCAAGTGGTAATTATGCTTCTTTCAGTTCTACTGGACCTACTGCCGATGGCAGGTTAAAGCCAAATGTTGTGGCTCAGGGTCAAAGTTCTACTATAATAAGCGCCTGGTCGGGTGAGGTTTCATCCGGAAGCGGCACCTCATTTTCTTCACCTATCACCGCCGGAATGGTGACATGTTTGTGGCAGGCACACCCTGACAAAAGAAATACAGAAATCATGGAAGCGATTCAAATGAGCGGCTCGCTTGCTTCCAATCCGAATAATCAACTGGGCTATGGCATCCCTGATTATACCATGGCACATGATATGATTACCAATGCAGGTGTTGATATACCATTTAACAATTCCGTTTCTGTTTATCCAAATCCTTTTAATGATGAGTTTTCAATACTCATGAACGATGGTACGCTGCAAATTCAAAAAGTTGAAGTAACTGATATTTCAGGAAAAGTTATTTATACTTTGAACGTAAATCAGGTGAATGGAGATTTGATAAAGATCAGTGGACTTGCATCACTGAATGCCGGAGTTTATTTTATTCAGATAAATTCTGCTGAAGGTCGGATTGTAAAAAAGATACTGAAAAATTAGCATGCCAAATAATTTACATAAAAAAACCTCCTGAATAAGGAGGTTTTTTTGTTGGTAATATCTTGTTTACTTTAAGTTTACCGAAGCATTATTAAATCCCCTCAGATAAATGCTGGTAATTACTTTTTTAGTGTAATGCGGAAACTGGCTTTTCATCATCCAGTCGTAATATTGGGGTTCGGATGCAAAAGTTTTTTCAACAGATTTTCCTTTGTATTTCCCAAAGTTGAATACTTCTTCATTTTTTTCGTTGTAAATGATATGTCCATTCAAATCAGCATTTTTGGTATGAAATGAAAAAGCTGAAAGTGCATTGATATCATTCACTACCGGCACGGATTTATTCCCATCCTTATCTTCATAATTAGTTGATTCATACATGTCGAGCTGGGCTTTTAAAATTTCGAGGGTTGCAATGGTATCTGCTTCAGCACTATGGGCATCTTTCAGGTCCTTATTGCAATAAAATTTGTAAGCTGCCGACAGATTCCTGGGTTCCATTTTGTGAAAGATATTCTGAACATCCACCAGTTTTCTTCCTTTTACTTCAAAATCAACATCGGCACGTAAAAATTCCTCAACAAGCATCGGGATATCAAACTTAATTGCATTATATCCGGCTAAATCGGCATTCCCGATAAATTTAGCATAATCATGGGCCCTCTCGGTAAACTTAGGTTTATCCATAACATCCTCATTTGAAATGCCATGAACTTTATAAGCCTGCTCCGAGATAGCTATGGTTGGATTAATCCTTTCTGTAAGTATTTCCTGACTTCCATCCGGATGAATCTTTACCAAACTGATTTCAACTATTCGATCAGTGGTAACATTTATTCCAGTGGTTTCAAGATCTAAAAATACGATGGGACGGGTAAGATTTAATTCCATGTTAAGCTGGTTAAAAAATGGTCACCCCGGCTAAATTTATTTGCAAGTAGTAAGAAAGTGAAATTGCCGGAATGACCAATTATATGATTCAATAATTTGAAAAAAGATAATCTTGTTTTTAAATGTTTCGCGTTGTGTCAAAATTTTCGAGATAGCTGGCAACTTTCTGCAGGAACATACCTCCAAGTGCACCATCAACGATCCTGTGATCAAAAGCCAATGAAAGGATCATCATTTGCCTGATGGCAATTACATCACCTTGTTGGGTCTCTACCACCACTGGTTTTTTGGTAATGGTACCGATACCCAAAATCGCAACCTGGGGCTGATTAATTATTGGGGCTCCGGTTAAGTTCCCAAACTGTCCGAAATTGGTGATGGTAAAGGTTCCTCCCTGTATTTCATCCGGATTGAGTTTGTTTGCACGTGCCCTGTTTGCCAGGTCGTTTACATCTTTAGCCAGGCCTGCCAGATTTTTCTGATCCGCATTTTTAATTACCGGAACAATTAAATTTCCACTTGGCAGTGCAGTTGCCATTCCAATATTCACCTGTTTCCTTTTGATGATATTGTATCCGTTAACAGAGGCATTAACCAACGGGAAATCGCGGAGTGCCCGGGCTGCTGCCTCCATAAAAATAGGAGTAAAGGTGAGTTTTTCACCTTCGCGTTGCTGGAAGGTGTCTTTTATTTTATTTCTCCAAATGGCAACATTAGTCATGTCCACTTCATGGAACATGGTTACGTGTGGGGAAGTATGCTTCGACATCACCATGTGATCAGCAATAAGCTTACGCATACGATCCATTTCCACAATTTCATCACCGGCTCCTGCAGATACAGAAGGCGTTTCAATTGTCCTGACTGATTGAGATGCGCTGCTTGCAGATGCTGTTTGAGCTTTTCCATCTCCACGATTACCAATATAAGAAAGTATATCTTGTTTGGTTACGCGTCCATCTTTGCCACTACCCGTAATTCCATCCAGTTCCTGAACACTAATATTTTCTTTTTTAGCAATGCTTTTTACAAGTGGTGAATAAAACTTTTTGGAGTCAGAAAAATCAACCGGTTTGGAATCTTTTTCATGTTTTTCTTCAACTACAGGTTTTTCTTCCGTTTTGCCTTGTGATGGTTTTTCTGATGTTGAATCTGTTTTGCTTTCACCAGAACCACTTGTGTCATCGCCGCCATCCATATCCACAACTGCAATAACAGCACCCACTGCCACCACATCTCCTTCACTATAATTTAGTTTTGTAACTTTTCCTTCAACCGGTGAGGGGATTTCTGAGTCAACCTTGTCAGTTGCAATTTCAACTACCGGATCATCCTCCTGTATCGTATCACCTTCCTGCACCAACCATTTTGTAATAGTCGCTTCTATAATACTTTCTCCCAACTTGGGCATAAATATTTCAAACGCTGCCATATCTTACTATTTCTTTATTAACTTATTGATTACTCGTAGAACAAATTGATTATTCAAAAGTTCTGCAAAATTATGAATTATTTTAATGTGGAATAAATTGAAGCAAAGGCTACCTGCTTCGGCCAAGCATCCTGAAACCTTTCCGGATTATATTCAGGTCGTTACTGATTTTATAATCACGGGCATAAAGCAAATTGAGGCGATTCATGGTGTCATTGCCAATATTTTTGTTTTTAATGGCATCAGCTGGATTTAATACACCTTTTTTAAGGCGAGGAAGAGTTGCTCCGGTATCGGTTTGGGTTATTTTATAGCCAACCCAGGTTTTTACACCAAATAAAACCTTGAAGATATTTAGAAGATATCCCAAAGGGTTTTTAACTGCAAATATCGCAACAGGGAAAATAGATAAAAGACCAACCGAAACAAGCATGTCTAAAAATCGCTTACTACGTTGGTTGTGTACATTATTTACTGAGTCGAGTTCGATAATATAAGCGTCACCCGAGGTATTTATTGATTGACTTCCGATAATTGACATGCTTTCGGGTGGAGCAATTTTAAAATCGAGTTGATCGCTTTTCATCCCCGACATAATATCGATGATTTTATGAGCCGGAATATCCCTGGCACAAAAAATAACCTCGTCGATATTATAGATATTGATGATGTCCTTAATTTGACTCAGATTTCCAATAAACCCATCTTTTGTGGATTCTCCTTCTGTAACATTTGCCAATCCGATAAAACCGGGATTAATATCCGTTTTTCGAAGTAAATCAGCAACCCTGGAGGCTTCTTCCTGGTCTCCGGCTATCAGGTATCGTTTGTTGAGTTTAACTCCCAACTGGTATTTTTTAACTCCCAATAAATGCAGCAATACCCGCAAACCCGCCATGGACACAAGTCCCCATAATGCTCCGAATAAAATGATTGCCCTGGAAAACCGCAGAGCTTCCGGCAGCAAAGCATAAGCAATCAGGATAACGATGGATCCGATAACCAGCCCTTTAAATATCTTGTAAAGCTGAATTGGTCTGTCATACCCACCGCTCATATATACACTGAATAGCCATGAAAAAACATATAAAGGAATGGCTATAGATACCAGTTCGGCAGGGTAGGAGCCACCACCCGGAAAGATCACGTTGGTTTCCCAATAACTTTTAATAGCAAATATACCAACGGATAAAAGAGCAACATCAATGATAGGGATCAGGGTTTTTGCAAAAAAACGATTCAGAATAGCCAGGAAAGCCCGAAAGTAGATTGCCATGTTGATCAAAAATGAAAGACTCTTGGCATTTTTAGTGGAAAAATGTTTTTTCGCAAAAATGATCATTGCATTGTAAAAGACCAGCACATAATTAATGCTGCTTTTTTTGGTGCTTTCGCCCTTGTAATGGATAATCCTGGTGATGGGGAAATAATAGTTTTTATATCCTGCCTTTATAATCCTATAAGAAAGATCAATGTCTTCTCCATACATGAAAAACGTTTCATCAAGAAGTCCGATTTTATCAAGTACCGATTTGCGCATCATCATGAATGCCCCCGATAGAATATCCACCTCATGAATTTCATCTTTGGGTAAATAACCCAAATGATATTTCCCAAATACCCTCGACCCGGGGAATAGTTTTGACAATCCGAAAATTTTATAAAATGCCACATCGGGAGTTGGAAGCCCCCGTTTGGACTCCGGCAGGAAAACACCTTTTCCATCTACCATTTTCACACCCAGACCGCCAGCATCAGTGTGTTGGTCCATGAAATTCACAACCTTTATAAAGGTGTCGTCCTCAACAATGGTGTCAGGATTTAAGAGTAAAACATATTCCCCCCGGGCCTCTTTCAAAGCAATGTTGTTGCCTTTTGAAAACCCCACATTTTCGGCGTTTGCAATAATTCTGAATTCTGAAAATTTCTGGTAAAGCATTTCCACCGAGCCGTCTACCGAATTATTGTCAACTATAAAAACCTCCGCAGGCTGTTCAAGCTTTGCTATAGCCTTTCTTACAGAATATAAACACTGCTCAAGGAAGTATTTTACATTATAATTTACAATTATTACAGAAAGTTTCATAACACCATTTGGTAACGAGGCTTCAAATTTAATATTTAAAATGATAGGTAAGATTTAAGTATTTCTTACTTCGAAATGTTATTTGGAATGAATATATATAATGCGTCTCCCGGATTTTGTAAGTTGTTGAAATGTAGTATTCTGTAACTGAATATGACAGTTGAATCTATTTGTATAATATATGTCTGAAAATAAATTTCAATATTTTTGCTAATCAGTAATTTAATACCAAATAGAAATGGAAGATAAGGTTCTTAATGTTTTAAAACAGTCATCAACTCCAATGAAATCAGGAGAAATTGCAGAAGCGTCGGGGTTAGATAAAAAAGAGGTGGATAAGGTTATCAAAAAACTGAAGGCGAGTGAAATAATTGACAGCCCTAAAAAATGTTATTACGCAATTAAAAAATAATTACGGCAATGGCACATGTTATTCAATTTTCAGAAGCTGCCTTTATAGCCTTGCATGGTATGGTAATCGTAGCTCAGTCAGACGATTTGGTTAATGTTGTTCAGATTTCAGATAAGCTAAAAAGTTCAAAACATCATGTTGCCAAGGTAATGCAGCGATTGGTAAAAGATGGATTTTTGCATTCGCACAGAGGACCTACCGGAGGATTTGTTCTTAAAAAGGAACCCAAGGATATTTCTTTGCTCGATTTGTATGAGTCTATCGAAGGGAAAATTGATATTGGTGATTGTCCGCTTGATAATCCGGTGTGCCCGTTTAATCGGTGTATTTTTAACAATGTCACCCGCAAACTTACTGAGGAATTTGTAAATTACATGAAAGCCGAAACGCTTGATAAATATGTAAATGGATAAAAAAAACCGGAACTTAAAAAGTTCCGGTTTTTTTTATTTGGCAAAACTGATTGCCCTTGTTTCTCTGATCACCGTTATTTTAATTTGTCCGGGATAGGTCATTTCATCCTGGATTTTTTTACTCAAATCAAAAGAAATTTGATTGGCTTCCTGATCACTTACTTTATCGGCTCCAACGATAACCCTGAGTTCACGACCAGCCTGAATAGCATAAGTTTTAATTACGCCCGGGTAAGCCAGTGCCAATTCTTCGAGCTTATTCAATCGCTGTATGTAAGCTTCCACAACTTCACGGCGTGCGCCGGGTCTGGCTCCTGATATAGCATCACAAACCTGAACGATTGGAGCGATCAGGTTTTCCATTTCAACTTCATCATGGTGAGCCCCAATTGCATTACATACATCTTGTTTCTCTTTAAATCTTTCCGCTAACTTCATTCCGAGTAATGCATGTGGCAGTTCTGGTTCATTGTCAGGTACCTTGCCAATATCGTGCAGCAAACCTGCCCGTTTGGCAAGTTTGGGATTTAATCCCAGTTCGGCAGCCATGGTTGCACACAAATTAGCTACTTCCTTGGAATGCTGCAGCAAGTTTTGACCATATGAAGAGCGGTATTTCATTTTACCAACCATTCTGATCAATTCATGATGCATACCATGAATTCCGAGATCAATGGTTGCTCTTTTACCTGCTTCAATTATATCCTGCTCAATTTGCTTTTTGGTTTTCATTACAACCTCTTCAATACGGGCAGGATGGATGCGTCCGTCGGTAACAAGTTTATGCAATGATTGCCTGGCAATTTCGCGCCGCACAGGATCAAATGATGAAAGAATGATTGCATCCGGTGAGTCATCAATAATGATTTCAACTCCTGTAAGAGCTTCCAATGTTCTGATATTTCTACCTTCGCGCCCAATAATACGCCCTTTGATCTCATCATTATCTATATTGAAAACCGATACAGAATTTTCAATGGCATGTTCAGTTGCAGTACGCTGAATGGTTTCGATCACCACTTTTTTAGCTTCTCTGTTGGCCGTGATTTTAGCTTCATCAATAATTTCGCTAACATGAATCATCGCCTCAGATTTAGCTTCATCTTTTAATGTTTCAATAAGCTGTGATTTTGCATCCTGGGCAGAGAGCCCGCTGATTTGTTCCAGTATTTCTACTTGTTTTTTGTGCGATTTTTCAAGTTCCTGTTGTTTTTTATTTACCAGGTCGAGTTGGGCATTGAGGTTCTCACGAATGGTATCCACTTCTTTCTGCTTCCGCTTTAATTCTTCCACCCGTTGCGAAAACACAGCTTCTCTCTGTTTCAAACGATTTTCGTTGGCTTGTACCTGAACGTTTTTCTCCTGGATGAACTTTTCGTGCTCTGCTTTCAGTTGCAAGAATTTTTCTTTTGCCTGCAGAATTTTCTCCTTTTTCTTTACTTCTCCTTTTTCTTCAGCCTCCTGAAGTATCATCTCACTCTTTTTCTCTACCTTCTTACGGAGTACGGTGGAGGTAATCAGGAAACCCATTACCAAACCTGCAATCCCTACAATAATCATGATTAATAGATCCATATATTTAGTATTTAGTGGGAAGGGGAGGGACATAAAAAAACCCGCATTATTCAAGGAGTTACGTAAACCCCTATAAGACACGTTTAGGGTAGCCAGATCTTTCGAACGTCCACTGTTTCTGAGCTAACAGAAATCCCTGATCAAAAGACCAGAGCTGAGGCCTGTCCTACAAATCCTTGAGCATTCCCTGATGATTGTAATGTTGAGTTTACAAACATTATTGAATAAATGCGGGTATTAGATTGAAACCCTTTCGGGTTTATTTTTTTCAAAGAACGCGAACTTTTAATAATCTGCTTCTCTTAATTTCTTGAATTCGTTTTCAATATCAGATAGTTCCAACAATAATTCCCTCTCATTTTTCTCCAGTTCTATCTCAGATTGTAAAGCGTTTGTTGTCTTTTCCAGAGCTACCATCGCAAGTAAATCCTGCTTATCATTAAACGCGTAATTATCGGAATATTGCTTTAACTTTTTATTAATTTCAATTGCTGCCTTTCTGATCATTTCTTCTTCTTCTCTTCTGATCGTCAACCTGTATGGTCTGTCGGCTATTGTTACTGATATTGTTAATTCATCCATTCACTTTCTCCCCACTACGATTGATTATTTGTTTAACAGTTCGATGCATTTATCAATCTCCCGCACCATCTCGTCGATACGCTTTTTCACGTCACGGTTCCCTTCGCCTTGTTTTAACGATTTTGCCAGTTCTAAAGTTTTGTTTTTTTCTATTAAGTTTTCTATAGTTTTTAAATGTCCTTCAACTTCACCCTTCAGGGTTTTTTGTACCTGTTTCAGGGTTTCAATTTCAGTATTAAGCTCCGCCTGTTTGCTAATCAGGGCTTTGATTTCTTTTTTAATTCCCTGAATTTTAGTTAAGGCTTCACTCATAAAATTTAATTAATCAAACGATCAACATGCAAATGTATTCATATGCAAACACTAATGCAAGTTTTTACATTTAATTTATCAGTGAAGTGAATGAAATGCCAGGAAATCAAATCAATGGAATTGATCAGGACTTGGCTTATTCATATGCTTCTATTGGCAAGCAGGTACAAACAAGATTTCTGTCGCCATAAGCGTCATCTATCCGGGTTACCGGCGGCCAGTATTTGGCCGGATTGTTAAATGTTACCGGAAATGCAGCCTCATGAGGTGTATAAGCTCTGTTCCAGCTTGAATCCATCACCATTTCCAGGGTATGCGGCGCATTTTTGATAATGTTATTATTTTGGTCATCCTGTTTTGATTCAACTGAAGCAATTTCTGATCTTATCTTGATCATAGCGTCAATAAATCGATCCAGCTCTTTTAGGGGCTCGCTTTCAGTAGGTTCCACCATTAAAGTTCCATGTACCGGGAAAGCGACGGTGGGAGCATGAAATCCATAATCCATTAATCGTTTGGCAATATCAATTACCGTGATATTTGCAGTTTTACTGAAGGCATTGCAATCAAGGATCATTTCATGGGCAACGCGTCCATTTCTTCCGGTGTACAATATTTTAAAGTAGGGTTCCAGTTTTACTTTCAGGTAATTGGCATTTAGGATGGCTGTTTCTGTTGCATTTTTTAAACCTTCACCACCCAACATTTTTATATACCCGTACGAAATTGGTAATATGGATGCACTTCCGAAAGGAGCTGCAGCCACCGGACTAATGCCTTTTTTACCACCTGTTTCGAAAAACGGATGTGTAGGTAAAAATGGAGCAAGATGTTTGGCAACGCCGATTGGTCCAACTCCGGGTCCTCCTCCGCCATGAGGAATTGCGAAGGTTTTATGTAGATTTAAATGGCATACATCGGCCCCGATTATTCCTGGATTAGTAAGTCCAACCTGAGCATTCATGTTGGCTCCATCCATATATACCTGCCCCCCTTTTTGGTGGATGATATCAATGATTTCGAGAATGCTTTCTTCAAAAACACCATGCGTTGATGGATAGGTGATCATGGTTGCTGCAAGATTATCGGCATGTTGACCGGCCTTTGATTTTAAATCATCCACATCAATATTCCCATTGTCATCACATTTAACCACAACTACTTCGAAACCTGCCATCACAGATGAAGCAGGATTGGTTCCATGAGCTGATGCCGGAATAAGACAAATATTACGATGCCCCTGTCCGATAGATTTAAGATATTCATGAATGACCAGCAAGCCGGTATGTTCGCCAGATGCACCGGAATTTGGCTGAAACGATACTGCATCAAACCCTGTTACTTCACATAAGTCTCTTTCCAGATTTTGGATCAACTCAAGATAACCTGCCACTTGATCACGCGGTACAAATGGATGAATTTCTCCAAATTCAGGCCAACTTAATGAAAATAATTCGGCAGCGGCATTCAGTTTCATTGTGCATGATCCCAGAGGTATCATGGTTCTGTTTAGTGCCAGGTCTTTATTTTCCAGCGTTTTCAGGTACCGCATCATTTCGGTTTCTGAATGATATGAGTTGAAAACATCATGTGTTAGGAACGGCGTATTTCTGTTAAGATCAGCCGGTAGCGTATCACATATTTCAATTTCAGTAACTGGGTTTTCAAATGGTTTGTTATTGGCAGCAGCTAGAATACTTACGATAGTATTTATATCTTCCATTGAAGTGGTTTCGTCGAGCGAAATACCGATTTGAGATTTACTAATATACCTGAAATTTACCTGATTATTACGTGCGATCCGGAGTAATTTACTTTGGTCAAAATTCTCCGGAAGTTGAACTAATAAAGTATCAAAGAAATACTTGTTGAGTACCTTAAATCCATATGCCGGAATTGCTTTATTGAGTATGCAGGCCATTTTATGGATATCCTGTGCAATGTTTCTTAAGCCAACCGGGCCATGATACACCGCGTAAAATCCGGCCATAGAAGCAAGTAATGCTTGTGCTGTGCAAATATTGGAGGTTGCCTTTTCGCGCTTAATATGTTGTTCCCTTGTCTGCAACGCCATTCGAAGTGCGCGATTACCATTGGCATCAATTGATATTCCTATGATCCTTCCGGGAATATTGCGTTTGTATTTTTCAGTTGTTGCAAAATATCCGGCATGCGGGCCACCAAATCCCATGGGTATTCCAAATCGTTGAGATGAACCAACAACAACGTCAGCACCCCATTCCCCGGGTGCTTTTAATAAAGTTAAACTCAAAAGATCAGCGGCAACTATAACATCAATTTCTGATTGATGGGCCCTTGCTGATAAAGCTTCAAAATTTTCTATCTTTCCAAACTGATCAGGGTATTGAATGATGAGGCCAAATATATCCTCCCCGAATGCTAATTGATTGTGATCCCCTATTTCAAGTTCAATGCCAAGTGGATTGGCGCGGGTTTGCAACAGGGCTATGGTTTGAGGGAAAAGATTTTCTGAAACAAGGAATTTATTGGCTCCAGCCTTGACTTTAGCCCTGCTTCTTCCGTTAAAAAGCATGATCATTGCTTCAGCAGCAGCCGTAGCCTCATCAAGCAGGGAGGAATTTGCAATCGGCAATCCGGTTAAATCACTGATCATGGTTTGGAAGTTCAGTAATGCCTCAAGCCGGCCCTGGCTTATCTCTGCCTGGTATGGCGTATAGGAGGTATACCATCCCGGGTTTTCCAGCACATTTCTTTGAATAACTCCAGGTAGAATTGTATTGTAATAGCCCAATCCAATATATGATTTATAAATTTTATTTCTGGAAGCCAGACCCTTAAGATGTTTTATGTATTCATATTCATTAATGCCAGAACCTATTGCCAGTGGTTTCTTTAGCCTGATGCTGGCAGGCACTGTTTGATCAATAAGTTCCTCAATACTGCTCACACCAATTTGATCGAGCATAAAGTCAATTTCAGAACCTCTCGGTCCGTTGTGTTTGTGTATGAAATTGTTAGTAATCATCAGCTTATTATAATTGTATAGACATCAATAAATTTTGCTCGCAAAATTATAAATCTTACCAAATATTAAAAGCAAAATTCGAAATTGTTAACAAAATAACAATAAAAAGCTTGACTTGTTGATTTTCAAAATAGGAGAGCTATTACCAATCTTTTTCGGTGTAGAATTTTTCCCAAATTTCATGGGTGCCATTTTTCACCCGGTCGATTTCCTGAGGGGTTAATCTTTTTTTCCAGGTAGTGATGTTTTTTTTCGAATCACGTTTAAGCCTGTCTGATTTTTTTGCTGTTGTGGAATCCAGAATTTTTTTACGGGTTTGATTCGTGAAATTCAGATGTACCTTTTTGTAGATCTTTCTGAATTCATCTACAGGATTCAAGGATAAATCCTCATGTCTGACAAAGATCCATTTCGGATACTTACTTTGCAGTTTGGTTACCTTATAATAAATAATATTCCAAAGTAATATTCCCTGATCGATAAGATCTGGTGGGTTTTCTGCAAAGGCTCTTATTTGTTTTTCAAATGGAGCAAGCTCTTTCATCAACTTTTCCTGTTCTACAAAATGGCTGAAGCTGTGTTTCCATCGTTTTACTTTAATACTTGCAACAAATGCGGCCGGATGCCTAACCATAACAACCACATCAGCTTTGAATTTTTTGGCAATCCATTCTGTTGACATGATCGCCAATGGATCTTTGATCAATGGTCGCTTGTTAATACGCTCATAAGCACTCTTAAAAAACCTTAAAACATCTCTTGGCCCTCTTATCATTGCCAATTCCTTGGCTAAACCGTTTGCATTAAATTGAATAAGATCATTCAGATACTTATAAACTGCATCCTGTTTCTCTATAGGATCATCGAGGCTCACATATTCAAACCAATATTGTAAGGGATGAATTCGGGACTCATCAATATTAAAAGGTTCATGAATGTTTCGGATATGCGTTGGCAATGACATCATCTGGCCCACCCAGGTTGTTCCTGACCGGTGAGCTCCCGTCACAAATATCAATTTTCTTGTAGCCATTTTACCGTTTTAGATTTTTAACTGAATGAGTGTTGAAATGTTACTTTTAACTGTAGGAATTTTATTTAAACAAAATAAATCTCGTTTTGCTTTGATTCGGGTGAAATTATTAATGAATTTTTTTCTGGACAATTTGATGAAAGAATGAAAAACTATGTTGGAAAATCAAAGTCCCAGAAATAATCAATTATAATGATTCGTAAAACGGGATTATTGAATCCATGAAATTGGCCCCTGGTCCTTTAATATGCCCCTAAGTTCATAATAAGGTACCGCAATTTCAAGGGGCCCTGACGCGTATGGCGCAATTTCATAAACATTGTAATAAAATACAATGCCGTCGTTGTTCAAAAAAAAGTTGTTTGTAAAACCTATTTCTTCAATGAGAAATCCTGCCTTCTGAAGGTTTTCATCAGAATTAAGATCATTTAATTTCCGCAGCTTTTTATCGATTAAGGCATTTAGGCGAGGTTCAAATCCTTCGTAAAATAAGTCATTTAAAAGTATCCGCTGATTTTTTTTCAAATCAAAAACCAGGTTGTTTTGAATCCCAACACCATGGGCGCCACCTGTGTAAGCATATTTTTCGAGTCGCAATGAAAGCAGGTAATTATCATTATAAAGAACCTCTGAGGTATATTTCTTTTGCCAGTTAAAAGATGATAAAAGCTCAATATTGGGTATTCCTTCGGTAGTGGTTTGGTAGGAGTTAAAAAATGAATTGGCCATTTCCTTCATTAGTTTATCATAAGTAGTGAAGGGAATGGTTGTATCTGATGCAAATTGGGAAATATAAAAGTTTATTGTGTCCGCAACCTGATTGTTTTTATTCTCAGGAACTAAAAAAGAGATATCAATTTCTGCCTTCGGCATGTTTTTATTTGTGATATTGTTTTGTTCAACATAATGATAGTCATAATGGTGCATTGATTTGAGCTTTATGCTTCCGTGGTTGTAGTTTTCTTCAAGTTCAAATTTAACTTCCTGCTGGTATGTTTGTCGCATCCATTTGCCGGTCATGTTTCCGTTATCTTGAAATATACCAACAAAGCGACTTTGGGGATTAATCTTTTCCCTGATTTCAAACCTTTCTCCTTCAATATTTCCGACAACTGCCATTGTTTTTCCATATTGGAAAAAGCCTTCATCTCCCGGCACGGGAAACCCATAATAATAATAACCGGTAATTGTTCCATTTTGGGAAAGCAAATCAAAGGTGATCAGCATGTTTGTATCAAGTGTGCCCGAATAATGTTTATACCCATCATTAACTCTGGTTTGTGGCTGAAAAGTGCTGGAATTAAAGGAGATAATTAATGAAATAACAAAGCCAAAATAAATCAGAACCATTCTCATAACCAAGTATTTTATATGCAATATTAAAAATGATACATGTTGGTTTAATATTTGAATCGTAAATTTATCATCAAACATTTCAACATCGTTTATGAGTTTGAAGATGATAAAATAGATATTTCAATAAACGGATAAACAATTTTTAATAATTAACTGTTAATGGGGTGTGATTTAATTAATTGTAATTTTGCACTTCCGTTTCCGCTACTTAAACTAACTGTTTGTAATGAAAAATATTTACTTCTTAGTGCTTTACTGTCTTATTCTACTGAGCTTCTCAGTAAATGGACAAAGCAATACAGCATTGCATTTCAACTATAAGGATAAGGTAAATGTCGATTATGAAATGATTGGATTTACTGAATTAACAGTAGAATCGTGGGTGAACCTGGATAGGTATAATAGCCTGGGCAATGCTACCGGTAGTCCAATCATGATGCAAAAGACTGATCCTGCAATTACTTCACACAATGATTATGGCATTATATTGATGGTTTTGGGTTTGGGTCATTACCAGGGTCATGATAAACAGATGGCATTTGGCCTGAATTTCGGGTCGACAGGTATCTATCATGTGGGAGTTCATTCGGGAGACACAATCAGACTTAATGAGTGGCATCATCTTGCAGGGACTTATGATGGAACTTACATGAAGTTATATATCGATGGAGAATTGGTTAAAACTTTTAATGTTGTTGACTCGCTTGGTGTTCAACCACTTTATAGTCCCAATTCTGGAATGTATTTGGGATATAGGGATGAAGGCCAATATGGTTATCTGGAGGGTGCTATTGATGATCTTAGAATATGGAATTATGCAAGAAGTCAGTCAGAAATCCAGGCAAATATGTACCGGGAAATTACCGGAAATGAATCTGGAATTTATACATATTGGGATTTGAATGAAGGTTCAGGGGACCAAATATTTGATAAAAGTTCAAATGGTTTTGATGGATTTTTAGGTTCATCTGAAGGTGCAGATGTTCGTGACCCGGATTGGTTTTCAAGTACTGCTCCAATTCCATATTACACAATTACCGATGGGAACTATGATTCCTCCTGGGTTTGGGCATCCGGACAATTAGCGCCCATGAATGATTGGGCACAGGTGAAGATTAATGATAATATAAATCTTGCGGCCGATGAAACGCTTTCCAAAATTATTATTGGAACCACCGGTGAATTCACTGTTGATAATACATACACATTAACCGTTGATGATGATTTTTTAATTGAATCGGATGCAACCGGAACGGGTTCTTTCATTGATGACGGAACAATATCTTACAGCAGTGCAACTGTTCAAAGGTATTTATCGGAAGATCAATGGCATTATGTGTCTTCACCGGTAACAGACGCAACTTCAGGGGTTTTTACAAGCATATATTTAAGAAGCTGGGATGAACCAACGGAAACCTGGAGTTATATCACAAGTACCACTGCTCCCCTGAATGAAATGCAGGGCTATGCAGCATGGGCATCTACTGCTTATACAGGAGCCACAACCGTTGATTTTACAGGATTGCTTAATACTGGTAATTACTCCATGTCATTATCAAATACTACAGGTACAAGTGCACCTCCGGGTGAAGATCCGACAGGTTATAATTTTATTGGTAATCCTTATCCCTCAGGTATTGATTGGGATGATGCAAACTGGACGAAAACTAATGTAGATGATGCTATTTACATGATAACTTATATTATGGGAAATCGTCAGTATGCTTCGTATGTTGATGGAATAAGCACCCATGGTGCCACTAATGAAATTGCTCCTCATCAGGGGTTTTTTGTAAAATGCAATAATACTTCAGGCGGGAGCATTCAGGTGACAAACAATACAAGAATACACACCGGTCAGGAATTATTTAAAAGTACGCTTAATGATGAGCAATACATTAAATTAACGGTGAAGGATGCAAACGGGCTTTATGACGAAATGGTTATCAGGGCAAAGGAAGGCGCAACTGTTTCATTTGATGGATTAATGGACGCCCTAAAATTGAAAGGAAGCACTGAAATTCCTCAGATTTACAGCAGTTTTGAACCTGAAACAATTTATTCAATCAATACTATTGATCATATTAATTCAAACACTGTAATCCCTGTTAAATTCGAGGCTGGAATAAGTGGTATTTATGAGCTTTCTTTTAAAACCAAGGATGGTTTAGCCTCATTGCCACTTTTTGTTTATGACAAAAAGGAAGCGGTGCTGTTTAATCTAAAAGCTTCAGGGGCTTATAAATTTACGGCTTCTGCTGATGATGATCCGAATCGTTTTGAACTTCGCTTTTCATATGGAGATTTACAATATGAGGAATCAATAAATACCGATGCCATGGTATTTGTTAAAAACCAACAAGTGGTTGTAAGTCTGGAAGAAAGTGAATTTGGCGAAGCAAGGGTTTTTGACCTTTCCGGCCGGTTAATAACCACAGCTAACCTATTTAAAGGAACAAATATGATTGACGTAAATTCGATGAATGGCTATTACCTGGTTGAAATTATTACACCTGAAAATATAACTACATGTAAAGTGTTTATCAATTAAGAACTTAATGCTGTTAGATTGAAAAGGCCCTGATTTTGTCAGGGCCTTTTCTTTTATCTGAGTTTCATATCATCAATGATCTTATCAATTTTATCGCTGAGTTCTTTTTCAGCATTCTTAAAATCACCCACATCCATAAGTTCTCCTTTTACACTGAAATAAAACTTGATTTTTGGTTCGGTTCCCGAGGGGCGAACTGAAATTTTACTCCCATCCTCAAGGAAGAACTGCAATACATTGGATTTTGGCAATTCAATCTTACTACTTGTTCCTGCTTTCATATCCTTTTGAACCTGCAATTGATAATCCCTAATTTCAACTAATTTGGAACCATTGATAGTTGCTGGAGGCGCACTCCTGTAACCATCCATCATCGCCTGAATTTCTTCTGCACCTTGTTTTCCCTTTTTCGTTACTGAGATTAGCTTTTCAAGATAAAATCCAATTTCCTTATAAATAACAGGTAAAAGCTCATAAAGTGTTTTGCCCTGATCAGCAGCCCAGGCTGCCGTTTCAGCGATCATACAACAGGAGATCACGGCATCTTTATCTCTCACAAAATCGCCAACAAGGTACCCATAGCTTTCTTCACCACCTCCGATAAATTGTTTTTTACCTTCAAGAAGCCTGAGCTTTTCGGCAATGTATTTAAAACCAGTGAGTGTGTCAAAACTCTCCACGCCATTTTTCAATGCCATGTCTTTCAATATTTCAGAAGTTACAATGGTTTTGACGATATATTGATTGCCATTAATTTTACCGGCTTCTTTCCATTTCTTAAGCAGATAATAAAGCAAAAGTGTAGCCGTTTGGTTACCGTTGAGCAGCACAAATTCATTGGTTGAATCCCTCACGGCAATTCCAACACGATCTGCATCGGGGTCGGTAGCCATCACTATATTTGCTCCTATTTCTTTGGCTTTTTCGATAGCCATATTAAGCGCTGCCGGTTCTTCAGGATTAGGTGATTTTACCGTAGGAAAGTTCCCGTCCGATACATCCTGTTCGGGTACGTTGAATACATTTTTAAAACCAAATGCTTTTAATCCGGATGGCACCAGTTGAACACCTGTTCCATGAATCGGGGTATAAACAATTTTCATGGATTCCTGCCTTTGGATGATGTCACCTGAAAGCGACAAGGATTTGATATTTTCAAGATAAACCTTGTCAATCTCTTTGCCAATCATCGTAACGAGGTTTGGATTTCTTTCAAAATTTACCTCATCTACACGCTTGATTTTATTTACTTCCTCAATTACATTTTTATCATGCGGACTTATCAACTGGCCCCCATCTTCCCAGTAGGCTTTGTAGCCATTGTATTCAGGAGGATTGTGCGAGGCGGTAATAACAACACCGGCCTGGCATTTTAAATGCCTGATGGCAAAAGATAGTTCAGGTGTTGGCCGCAGTTCTTCAAATACATAAACCCTGATGCCGTTGGCCGACATCACATCTGCAGTAATACCAGCAAAAAAAGTATTGTTATTCCTGCTATCATAAGCAATCGCCATTGATATCTCATCACGGTCGGCAAACATCTTTTTAAGGTAATTCGCAAGTCCTTGGGTGGCAGCTCCCACCGTATACTTGTTCATCCTGTTGGTTCCTACCCCCATGATTCCACGTAATCCGCCTGTTCCAAATTCCAGGTCGCGGTAAAAGGCATCAGTTAGCTCAGTTGAATCAGCTTCGATCAATGCCTTAACCTTATGTTTTGTGTCTTCATCGTATTTTCCTTCGAGCCATTTCTTAGCCCGGTCAATAATGTATTGTTCTGTATTAGCCATGTTTTTCGGTTTGGAATTATCTGTAAAAATATTGTTTTTCAGAATTAATCAATCTGTCGAATATAAACTTTAACTTAGATTAACTTTAAGCATTCATGCAATCCATCTTTCCAGTGGGGAATTTTATAATCAAAGGTATTTGAAAATAAATCCTTACTCATCACACTATAATAAGGCCGGCGTGCGGGCAGGGGATAGGCTTCAGTTGGAATTGGCAAAACCTCACAATTATTACCTGAAGAGTTTACTATTTCCAATGCAAAATCATACCAGCTTGCAACACCTTCATTTGAGAAATGATAAATTGAAGAGCTCGATTTTGCTTCATTAATAATCAGCTCCATAATTGCCTTTGCCAGGTGAGTGGCATAAGTGGGGGTCCCAATTTGGTCGGCAACGATGGTCAATTTATCTCTTTCGCTTGATAAACGGAGAATTGTTTTTAGAAAATTATTTCCAAATTCGCTGTAAAGCCAGGATGTACGGATTACAAAAGCTTTGTTGCAATTTTTCAAGGCTTCCTGTTCACCACCGGCTTTCGTTTTTCCATATGCACTTTCCGGTTTCATAGGGTCAGATTCTTTATAAGGCTTGAAATTTTTACCGTCAAAAACATAATCCGTCGAGATGTGAATGAACATGCAATTATTCATTTCACAAACCTGAGATAAATAGCCCACTGCTGTTGCATTGAGTAAATTTGCAAAGGAGGAATCCTCTTCGGCTTTATCCACGGCTGTGTATGCCGCACAATTTACCAAATGTGTAAATCCTTTTTCTTCAAAATATCGAGAAATCGCTTCTTTGTTGGTGATGTCCAACTCTTCTACATCGGTATATTCAAATGAAACGTCAGGGTAGAGGCCGGCTATTTTTTTAATTGACTGACCAAGCTGACCTTTACCCCCGGTGACTAAAACTTTCATAGAAGCTAAATTACGGATTTAAAATATTCAATGGTTTTAATCAATCCCTCCTGAAGTGGAATTTTTGGTTCCCACCCGAGTTCTTTTTTGGCAATTGTAATGTCGGGTTGGCGTTGCATTGGGTCGTCAGCCGGCAACGGTTGATTGATGATTTTTGACTTTGAATTTGTAAGTTCAATTACATTTTGCGCCAGCTCAAGAATTGTAAACTCACCCGGGTTGCCTATGTTAACCGGTCCGGTAAAAGCATCAGGTGTATTCATAAGTCTCACCATACCTTCAAGCAAATCATCTACATAACAAAAGCTGCGGGTTTGCGAACCATCGCCGTAAATGGTAATATCCTCATTTTTCAGAGCCTGAACAATGAAATTGCTTACAACACGGCCATCATTCGGGTCCATCCTCGGGCCATAGGTATTAAAAATACGCATCACTTTAATCCGCACATCATTTTGACGATGATAATTAAAGAACAGTGATTCGGCGCAACGTTTGCCTTCATCATAGCATGAACGCAATCCAATAGGGTTAACATGACCCCAGTAATCTTCTGTTTGAGGGTGTATCTCGGGGTCGCCATATACCTCGCTGGTGGAGGCTTGTAATACTTTTGCTTTTACCCTTTTTGCCAATCCCAGCATGTTAATCGCTCCCATCACAGAAGTTTTGATGGTTTTTATTGCATTATACTGATAGTGAATAGGCGATGCAGGGCAAGCCAGGTTATAAATTTCGTCTACTTCAATAAAAAAGGGCATGGTAACATCATGCCTGATCATTTCGAAGTAAGGATTATCAATTAAATGAATTACATTTTGTTTGCTGCCTGTGAAAAAATTATCGAGACAGATCACTTCATTTCCTTCATTTAATAAACGTTCGCATAAATGTGAGCCAAGAAAACCGGCTCCTCCGGTGACAAGAATTCTTTTTTTCATATTATCGAATTACGGGTTCTTAAAGTTTTTTCGGCTTTCCAATGATATTGGAATGAACACTATACGTAAAAACCCTGAATTAGTTCAATTTAAAAAGCATTATAAAAGAAGTAGTAAGCCATTACTACAGATATTCCTAATTTCATTACTGTTCCTGCTACAAATCCTATAAATGATCCCAGTCCTGATTTGAAGGCTGTGTTGGTATCTTTGCCGGCGATCAGTTCACCTGCGAATGCTCCTACGAACGGCCCCACAATCAATCCAAAGGGTGGAAAAAAGAAAATACCGATTATCAACCCAAATGTAGCTCCCCAAATGCCCTTTTTAGACCCTCCAAGTTTTTTTGTGCCCCATATGGGTACGTAATAATCAAGCAATGTAACTGCTGCTGTGATAAATGCCCACATTACAATAAAGTTGATCGTAAAGGGTGGTTTGGATGTGAGTTGAAGCATCAGCAAGGAGCCCCAGCTTAAAATCTGGCCAGGTAAAATTGGTAGAACACAACCAATAATGCCAACAATGATCAGGATCACTCCCAATCCTATCCACAGGTAATCAATACTCATTAATATTCTACTTTTTTATCCAAATTATTCCATTTTTGAAAAAGTTCAGCAGCTTCGGCTTTCATCAACTGTTCCAGGGGTATTTGCCTGTCTGCGATGGGTGCTTTGATCTCTTGATAAATGAGCGAATCATCAAATCCTGCCATTTCAGCGTCGTGCCGGTCGGCTGCAAAATATATTTTTGATGGCCGGGCCCAGTAGATTGCACCCAAACACATGGGGCATGGTTCGCAACTTGTATAGATTTCACAACCATCCAGTTGATAGCTTCCTAAATTGGTGCAAGCTTCTCTGATCGCATTTATTTCGGCGTGAGCAGTAGGATCATTTCCCTCCACTACCGTGTTTGCACCCCTTCCGATAATTTCACCGTTTTTTACAATCACAGCTCCAAATGGACCTCCCTTTTGGCTTATCAGATTTTCACCTGCCAATCGAATTGCCTCTTTCATAAATTGATTTTTTTCTTCCATAATAAACCTTTAGTTTGTGGTGCAAATTTACCACTTTCCTCTTTTTGTAGGAAGAAGAATTGCTTCTTTTAATAGTTCCAGGAATTCAGGCCTGCTAATCGAAATTGCTCCCATGCTTTTTAAATGATCAGTTTCAACCTGGGAATCAATGAACTTAAAATTATGTTTTTGAAGAAAGCTCGCAAGATTTACCAAAGCTACCTTGGAAGCATCCCGTGACTTGAAAAACATCGATTCACCAAAAAAGGCTTTGCCAAGCGATACCCCATACAAACCGCCAACCAGTTCCTCGTTTTGCCAGGTTTCGACGGAGTGGGCAAAACCAAGCTTATGCAAAGCAATGTAAGCTTCCTGCATTTCAGCGGTGATCCATGTTCCTGTTTGTCCAGGCCGGGGGGCTGTTTTACATGATTTTATCACTTCTTCAAATGCATTGTCGAAGGTGGTGGTGTATTTATTAAGCCGGATGGTTTGATCAAGGCTTTTAGAAATTTTAATGTTTTGAGGTAAAAGAATCATTCTTGGGTTAGGCGACCACCATAAAATGGGTTCTCCTTTTGAGTACCATGGGAAAATGCCATTTGCATAAGCTAAAATTAGTCGTTCGTGAGTTAAGTCACCACCTACGGCCAGTAATCCTGATTCATCAGCAAGTTCGGGGTCAGGGAAGACGATTTCTTCAGTTAATTTAAAAACAGGCATTATTAATGATGCTCGCTATCAGGTTCCACATAATTGATTAAAACGGAGTTTGAGTTGTTCTTTTCCTGTATCAGGCGCTGTTGTTCATCTATTTCTTCCTCAATCTCCCAAAGGTATTTTTTCTTTTTGGGTCCCTCTCTTCTGAAATAAAAAGCCAGAATTGATCCGGTAACAAGGCCCCAAAAATGAGATTCGTAGGAGATGTTTTCCTCCGGGAAAAAATCAGGAAAAACTCCCCAAACAAGGCCTCCGTATAAAAAAGTAACCAACATGGTTATGGCAAGAAGCCTGGAATCCCGACGAAATATTCCACTGAAAAACAGGAACCCGGCAAGTCCGTAAACTACACCCGATGCCCCAATATGCCACGATTCTCTACCTCCAACCCAAACGCAAATTCCTGTGATAATATAAATAATGATGGCTGTTTTAATGGCGATCTCCCGATAAAAATAAAGTAAACAAGCTGCAAGCACAAATAACGGCACCGAGTTCGCAGAAAGGTGTTTGATGTCGCCATGAACCAGTGGAGCAGTTATTATTCCTGTAAGTCCTTCCAATTTTAAGGGGTATATTCCAAGGTGATGCAAGTCCGTTTGAGTTATAATTTCACCCAACTTGATCAGCCAAAGGAGCAATATTATTAATGCCGGTGGAAGAAGGCTTTTAAGGATGTTTTGTTTTTCGTTAGCCATAACGGTTGCCAATCAAAGCTCATACCCTTGCTAAAATAGGCAAATTTTGGCAGATGACTGGAATTATAAAACTGTTGGAGGTTAAGAGTAAAGTGGCTACATTTGCCAAAAACCATAACTATGCGTTCTCTTCGATTTTTATTTCTGGTAGTAGTATTTCCTGCAATATCATTTGCACAAATTACTATTGATAATGGAGATATGCCCCAAGCAGGTGATACCATCAGGTTAAGCACAGCCTATGATATCTCGGGTTTGGATTTTAGTTCTACAGGACCTAATTTTAACTGGGACTTTTCCGAATTGCAGCCTGCTTTGCAGCGAGTTGATACATTCGTTTCAGTGCAGGAAACACCCTGGGTTTATCAATTGATCTTTTTTCTTTCTGCCAATCTGGCAAAAAAGCAACTTGAGTTTGATCAAATTCCAGGTTTTGAAGTTACCGATGTTTACGAATATTATAAAAATCAAAGTAGTGATTTCAGAAGTGTGGGATTTGGGATTACCCTGAATAGCATTCCATTGCCGAATAAATACAATGATCCGGATATAATTTTTAAGTTTCCGATAAATTATGGAAACCAAGACTCTTCTTATGCAACTTATGGTATTGATATTCCCGGAATAGGCTATACAGGGGGTTGGAAAAAACGGGTCAATTATGTTGATGGCTGGGGAACACTTACTACTCCCTTCGGAAGTTTTGAAACGGTCAGGTTAAAATCGGAAGTTTTGCAGTTTGATAGTCTATATATCGATTCACTTGGTTTTGGAATACCTATTTATCGACAATATACTGAATACAAATGGTTAGGTGAAAACAAAGGACTGCCTTTGTTAAAAGTAACGGACGACGGGTTGTTGCCTTCTTATCTTTATATGGATTCGGTTCGGATGCTTACAACTGGAGGAGTAAATCCTGCTCAATTAAAGGCAGAGATAAATTTATTTCCTAATCCTTCAGATGGTCTGCTTAATATTACCATCAAGGCTGAGTCAAATGCTTCCATTGATGTGCTTTTTATTGATGCTGAAGGCAGACAGGTGTATCAGCACAATTTACAAGGTCGTTTCCAAAACAAAAAGCAGGTGCAAATTAATTTACGAAATAAGGGATTTGAACCTGGATTTTATTATGCGATTATCAGGCAGGAGAATAGAATTGCTATTAAAAAACTGGTAATTCAATAGGGATTTGAGTTAAGTCTGAATTTCCCATTTGCGTTTAACATTGTTCCAGATGAATGTATAACTATGACCAGTTATTATTCTGTAAACCGCAAAATTATTTCTCTCCCGGAAACGTATAAATAGCGACATGCCTTTCTCAAAATCAATTTGACCGGATTGATTCCCTTCCAGGTCAAAATTTTGCCATTCATTTTGATCGTGGCTTATCTGAAACTGAATTTTTTTGTTGGATGCATTTTGAAGGATAATTGATTTTGGATCAATTTGCTCTGCTGTGGGATTTACACCAGATTTTTTCTCGGATGGATCAGCTTTTGCCAGAATTTCCCTGGGCTTAATGTATAACTTTTCGGGAGTAAACTTTTCTTCAAAATAATGACCTTCCTGTCCAAGCATCCTTTTGCCCGGTCCTGCCGTTTCTGCGATCAGAAATTTTTCGCCTTCAAATCGCACAAAGGTCAATCCTTTTTCGGGTGCTGCCTTAATTGCAGATAAAACATGTTTTTGCTGATTTAAAAAAATAAAATCCTCTGAAGGAATTAGATACGCAATAATTCCTGCGAAAAGTAAAACTTTTGAGTCGCAATCACCAAAACCTTCAATTAGTAATTTTGGTGGCGGGCTAACTCCTCCATAGTGACGTGATTCGTCCTCGTAAGTTGGGATTCCGTAAGGTATGTCCTGGACAAAACGCATGGCGAACTCTACCCGGTTTCGTGGGGTGTCAAGGCCATATTCACCCAATGACCTCACAATCATTCTGGCAATTGGAAGGCATACCGATTCACTATAATATTCCACTACTGCACTTTTGTCGACTTCGATGGTGTTTTCACTGAGCCTGAATAATCCATCCTTTAAAACTTGCTTGCGATATTCCAGGTTTTCTTTGGTATCCATATATGGCTCAAACATCCACATTGGAATCCCAAATTTACTGATCATCCTATTCGCTCCGTCCACCGGAATATTGAGCGAATAATTTTGCAGATTATTAAATGGATCTCTGAAAGTATATTGCACCCGGTAATGATCCTCAATAACTGAAACATCATATACTACATGTGGATTTTTCTCAATGTTGTGGTCTGCCAAAAGATAAAATGGCAGCATTAGCCAAATTAAAAAGATCGCTAATTTGTATGGAAAAGTATCTGGAATTAACACCCCGGATAAACGGAAATTCTGGAAAGTTATTTTAGTCCTTCTTATTTATTAAGGATATCGGCCATAAATTCCTTTGAATGCATTTTATAGGTGATGCCAACGGAGAAAAACCAGTATTTGTCGTCTCTTAAGGCAATCTTTGCATCCAGTTTATCACTGTTAATATACCTTGAAGATGCCTCCAGTTCAAGATTAAAATTGTCGTTTAATTTGTAATTAACACCAATACCAACCGGGAAAATAATTTCTGTAACATTGCCCGTTTTAGAGGGATCGCTGCCATTTGATTCAGGATCATCTGTAACTACATCATATCCAATACCATTTAAAACCTCTCCATTTGCATTCCTCAAAAGTGAATGATAGTTAATAAATCCAATCCCCGCAAATGCATATGGGCGATATTTTTCAAATTTGAAATTTCTGTTAATCCACCGGTTCATAATCACCTGGAAGTTCAGACAGCCCTCAAAATAATTGTTTTTAAAACTTTGTCCGTTTTTCTCGCCGGTTAATTTCCCAATGTTAAACTGTAACTTTGCACCGCCATTGATCACGCCTGTAGATAAAAGTTGTTTATTTCCGGCAACCCCAAATACCCCGGGAAGTCCGATGTTCTTTTTGGCATCCACATCACCACGGAAAAGCGAAAGTCCGAATTGTCCGGTTACTGAAAGGTTATCCATGAGCTCCGGTTTATTAATGGCGTAGTAATGACCGGCACCTCTGGGGACAATTTCACGCATTTTTCGCCGAAGCTTCATTTCATCGGTGTTAAAAGCAATCAGCGAGAATAATATATAATGGTTATCAACATTGTCTTTTACCACTACCTTGGCTGTTTCATCATCCCTGATAAATTTCCATGTAGCAGCTAGCACATGATTATTGCCATTTTGATCGTAATCAAGTTTGATAAGGTTATAAGCCTTTTTAATTCCTTCGGTAAAAGTGCTTTCTCCATCAAGATAAATAACTTCTTTGGTAAATAGTTTTTTTAATTCGGCATCCGTGAGCGTTATCTTTCTTGGACTTACATCATAATTGGTTGAATAAATCAATACCCTCACTTCATAAGTTAAATCTGCTTTTATCCTGTGTTTGAGTAAATACGAAAATGCTTTAATTTCATCGTTTCGTTTGTGCTGATCAAAATATACATCAGCGGCGTCCATTACAAGGATGATCTTATTTTGACCTTTTGGCGCCACCACCGGTACAGGTTGTGGTTTCTTTTCTTTAGGTGTTTTCTCAACCACTGGTTTTGCCTCTTGATCTACTGTAATATCAGGAACTATAACCGGCACAATAACTTCTTCTTCCACAGGCTTTTCCTCTATGGCTTCTACTACTTCACCATCGTTGGTTTCAATGTCGGTAACAACAACCGGAATAATCTCCGGAACTATTTCCTTATCCTTGACCGATACCAGTCCTGATCGCTCTGTACCCACGTAAATAGAGTTGTCAAAGTAGGTCATACAGGTGATTTCGTCATCCGGCATTGAGCTATTCTGAAAATCGTATACCTGCCAGGCTTTTCCGTCAAAAACATTTATGCCTCCTATGTAGGTACCAATCCAAACCCTGTTCTTTTCATCAATAGCGATAGGTCTTATGTTATCATCCGTAAGGCTTGAATTTGCTGCATTATATTTTACCCAATACACGTCATTAAAAACATTTAGGCCACCGCCTCCGGTTCCTATCCATTTTTTATTTTCATTATCTATCGCAATTGAATAGATGTAATCATTGGTAAGCTTTGAATTCCGTTCGGTGTAAATATTCCAGTTGGTGCCATCAAAAGAAGCAATTCCACCACCTTGTGTTCCCAACCACAAAAGCCCGTTTTTATCCTTAACAATGCTTACCACCTTATTCGACAAAAGCGGAGAGTTTTCGTCATTATAAATTGTCCAAATTCCGTTACTATACTCAGCAAGACCCCCAAAATAAGTTCCTACCCACACAGTTCCATCTTCATCACAATAAATGGTCATAACCACATTGGATGATATTCCTGAGTTAGAAGTTTTAAATATTTCCCAGTTCGTGCCATCAAACCTGGCAAGACCACCACCGTCGGTTCCGATCCATTTTACGTTGTCTTTATCAACTGCAATCGCGTTAACATAATTGTGGGGTAATTCAGAATTTGAAGTATTATAAATAGTCCAGGTATCATTTTGTAAAACACCAATACCTCCCATGTAGGTACCAATCCATAAAGCGCCATCCTTATCTACGACAGCAGATTTTATAGTTTGATTTGGTAATTGGGAATTATCAGAGTTAATGATCCCCCATTCCAGGTCCTGGGCATATGTGGTTGCGGCTGTAAAAGCCAGCACTATCAACAGAATTCTCAACATTAAAGCCATATTAGGTAAAATACACCTCACTACTACGTGCACCTATTTATTTAGTTACCAAAATAAATCTAAAAATAGGAAAAAATCCAAATTTAGGAAAACTTGGAAATTATAGGGCTATTTTACTATTAATTTCAGCGCAGAATAAGCATTTCCGCCATTTATTTTAACAAAATATATTCCCGATTTTACCAAATTCCCATCCTGATTTTGCCGATTCCATTCCAATATTTGGAATTCATCAGTGGATTTAATTGGCTGTAAATTGCAAATAAACCGACCGGATTGATCATAGATTTTTACACTTGTACTTTCGTTAATTGCACCCCTTATAATAATTTGAGTGCTATTTGTAAAAGGATTTGGCGAGGCTGTTAACGACAAAGAGGCCTCATTGATATTGATACCAACCGCTGTATCCGCAATGATATAATCTTCTTTTACGATGGTATTAGTGTTTGATCCATCACTAACAGTTAAACTTACCGAGAAAATGCCGGTAGAGGTATAAGTATGTACCGGATTTTGCTCGTATGAGTCGATGGTACCATCATTTTCAAAATCCCATTCCCAGCTGGTTATGCTACCTGTTGAGAGGTCAATAAATTCCACATCAAAGGGAACCAATCCAAATGTGGTATCAGCAATAAAATCTGCTAAAATCAAAGCGCTATTCAATCCCCCCGAAATACAAGTCAACGTGCCCAACCGGCCACCGACAACCATTTCCCAGGATCCATCCCCGTTGATATCCGGTATTGCGCCAATCCCGTCAACAGGTTCACCATAATTGGTACTATATAGCTGATCCCCATTCGTTCCATCCAGAAAATACACGAAATTACTTCCAAATAAGGTTCCTGCTATCAAATCATTGATGCCATCTCCGCTAACATCAGGAATACGGTCAATATTCCAGCATTTATCGGCAAGGGAGGTCAGCCATATATTTTGACCGGTGGTGCCATCAACTACCACTGCATTGGTGCTGCTGCTTGCAAAAGCAATATCTGCTGATCCGTTTCCATTAACATCGTCAAGCCTTTCGGCCCGGAGCATGATAGCCGAGCCCACTGATCCATTCTGAAATACTACACCATTGGTGGCATTCAAAAAATAATAATTGCCGCCAAAATCAGCAGCAACAACGTCTTTAACATCGTCGCCTGTGCCATCATCAAGTTGCTCAAGTGCCCAAACTGATGTTCCTGAAGTATTAAATGTCCAAACAATTGCGCCGTTGCTTCCATTGATCCCATATACTTTTCCTTCTGTTTCACCATTATTGGATGAACCACCAATGGCATCGGGAATATTGTCACCGGTAAAATCAGCAGCTCCGATCACTGAGAAATTGGGGCCATCCGTATAGGTGTCCCAGATTACAGAACCATCTGTTCCGTCGAGACAGAATATTCTTTTAGGACCAGAATTGCTGCCATCATTCCCGGTGGAGGCAAGCACATCCGAAACCCCATCATTGTTGTAATCATACTTGCAATAAACCTGGTATACCCATCCGCCACCACCATAATTGTGCGTGTCGTAAATCCACAATTGCTGACCGGTTTTACCTGAAAGGGCTTTTATAGCTCTAACGCCACCCACCAATCCGACAATCACATCCTGGTAACCATCAGCGTTAATATCTTCAATGGTAGTAAGCCCATTTTGACCATACACAGATCCGGCTTCATTTTGCCACATGATATCTGCCAAAGCGTGTGAATTGCCGTTAAAACATCTGACAAAATCATCTTCAGAACAAACGATGACTTCGCTTACACCATCATCATTGATATCATTTAAAGGTCCGATGGCTTTTACACTGTTATCAAAACTCGTATTGATTTGGTAATTCCAGAAGTTTTCACCGATGGGATACTCATCTTCAAGAGCTGCACCTGAAAGTGTGATTTCAATATCGCCCTGGCTTGGGTCGTTGTGAGCAATGGAGGCTACTCCACTGAAACTGCTTGCTTCTTCAGGATGAAACCAAAAGCCAATATCCACAGATCCTAAAACCGGAACATTCATAGGCAAAGGGAAATTGTCTTCAAGATAGAAGGCCGGATCAGCAAAAGTAATATCACTGATTTCTAACGACTGATCACCATCATTATTTATGGTACAAAACCAACGTTTGTTGGCATTGAGCCGGATGGTTCCCCAATTATGGGTTTGCACAGGTACATTTATATGCGGACCTTCAAATACAGCAGTGCCGGTTATCTCCAGTTCAACTTCTGTTGTTACCGGATCATTTGACTGCACCGTTACGGTGGTAGAAAGGGTTCCTGTTTCGGAGGGTTTATATTTCAGGTCAATAGACTCAAAATTGCCAGGTGCGATTGCAAGCGGAAAAGCCTGGGAATTAAATATAGGTACGGCATTCTGAATTACTAAACCTGTAATTTCCAGATCAGCAATTCCCGTGTTTTGAACCTGGCAATTCCACGTTACTGAATCTCCGATGGTAACAACTCCATAATCGTAAGCAGTAACAGGGACGTTGATTTGGGGTGTTCCTCCACCTGCCAAATCTACCTTATAAAGGGTGCTGTTGGACGATAATTGCCCATCCACATACCATAAATATTGTCCATCAAAAACAACTCCTGAAGGTTTGATGTTTTCACAATCGTGGCTTTCCAGGAGATTTCCGCTTTGATCAATTTTATATAGCATATTTCCATCGTAATCAGCTACCCATAGGTTATCCCCTTCCACACATAAATCCCAGGGTTGTTCGTCGGGCGACTGAAATGAAGTGATCACTAATCCCGAGGCATCTACCTTGTATATTGTTCCTGGATTTGGATAATAAGTAGCAACCCAAAAATCACCATTATCATAAGCGATCCCTGACATATAATGATCGGGTAGGTCAAATTGAGAAACCGTATTTCCTGCAAAATCAAGCTCCATTGCATAAGCCGGTACAGTGGAGCTCAATCCATGGTCGGTTATCCACAAATTGGTGCCATCGAAGGTCATACCGTATGAATCATTTATTGAAGGATTTGTAAAAAGCAAAGTATAACTACCATCGGCAGGATCAAACTGATAAACCTGGTCGCCATTGGCACCATAAATACCGAAATAAATGTATGTTCCGTCCCAGGCTAAACCGGAAGCTTTGCCGGGAATATCGTAGCTGGCTACAATGGTCCAGTCTAAAACACCTTTTTCCTGGCTGTTTTGTCCCTGGCCCGATATATTGGTGGCAAAATTGATTTGATATGATAAAAAACAAACTGTTAAAATGAGGGTAACTAAATATTTCATGATGATATGCTTTATGCTTCAAATTTCGTAAGAATTTGTATACCATTTGCAAAACTTTTCAACATCAGCCGGTATTGGACAAAAGGCCGGAAAAAGTTTGTAATTTTGGCCAACATTTTTGGAAACGGGATAATTCATGGAAAACTTTGTTGTTTCAGCTAGAAAATACAGGCCTCAAACTTTTGATACGGTTGTAGGGCAGGAGAGTATTACCAGAACACTCAAAAATGCGATAAAAAGCAATCACCTTGCCCAGGCATTTTTATTTTGCGGACCAAGGGGTGTGGGTAAAACAACCTGTGCAAGGATCCTTGCCAAAACCATCAACTGTTTTAATCCTTCTGAAAACCTCGAAGCTTGTAACGAATGCGAATCCTGTACATCTTTCAATAACAATGCCTCTTTCAATATTCACGAACTGGATGCTGCTTCCAATAATTCGGTTGAGGATATTCGAAATTTGGTTGACCAGGTGCGGATACCACCCCAGGTTGGTAAATATAAGGTATACATCATCGATGAGGTGCATATGTTGTCATCGGCGGCGTTTAATGCATTTTTGAAAACCCTGGAAGAGCCACCTGCTTATGCTAAGTTTATCCTTGCAACCACTGAAAAGCATAAAATTATCCCAACCATTCTCTCACGTTGCCAGATTTATGATTTCAAAAGAATCACTGTCGAGGATATTGCAACGCATCTGAGCTATGTAGCAAATAAAGAGAGTGTAACTGCCGAGCCGGATGCATTGCACATCATCGCTCAAAAATCTGACGGTGCCTTGCGAGACGCCCTCTCGATATTTGATCAGATCATTAGCTTTAGTGGTAAAAACATCACTTATAAAAATGTAATCGAAAACCTGAATGTGCTCGATTACGACTATTATTTTAAGCTTGTTGATGCGATCTTGTTGGGAGATATTGTAAGCACCCTTTTAATAATAAATGATATCATCGATAATGGCTTTGATGGCCAGCATTTCCTCATTGGTTTTGGTGAGCATTTAAGAAACCTGTTGGTTGGGAAAGATCCGCAAACCATTGATTTGCTGGAAGTAGGAGGTAGTATTAAACAAAGATACCTGGACCAGTCAAGAAGTTGTTCCGTTGAGTTTCTGCTGAAATCCCTTGATATTGGAAATAGATGTGATATTGAATACAAAAGCAGCAATAATAAAAAACTGCACCTTGAATTGGCATTAATGCAGATGTGTACGCTGGCTAAGCCCGGTTCAAAAGCAGAGCCAATTATTCAGTTAAAAACTGAAAGTAAACCAAAACAGACTACTTCAGTAAATACCGAAAAACCGAAGCCGGCCCCTGAGCCTGTAACTAAACCAACTTCACCTGTTGTACCTGCGCAGACCACTTCTAATCCGGCAGTGTCAAGGCCATCAGTACCTGGTACGATTTCCATTAAAAATCATCAACACGACAAAAAAAAAACGGATGAAGCCGATGCAGAAGATTTAAGTGGGAAACCTGCAGATGAATTTGATCAGGTTAAACTTATTGAAGCCTGGAAAACACTTACAGATTCTTTTGCCCGTGATAAAAACTTCCATTCAACTTTAACCAAGAATCAACCCGTACTTCAGGGAAAATTTAAGGTTCATTTTGCAGTGGATAATAAAATTCAGAAAAGTGAGATCGATGACCGAAAGCTTGATATATTGCCAGGGTTGAGAGAGACGTTGAATAACTGGCAGATTCAGCTGGAGGTGATTGTAAATGAGAATACAGAAGAGAAAAAACCCTATACACCCCAGGAGAAATTTAACAGGATGGCGGATAAAAATCCTGCACTAAAAAAACTAAAAGACCAATTGGATCTGGAAATTGACTTTTAATGAGAATATTATCAAAAATAATTTTGGGACTTTGGGGCTGGAAAGTGATCGGAGGGATCCCGGCCGATTTGAAAAAATGTGTTGTAGTTGTGGCCCCACATACAAGTATGTGGGATTTTGTTATCGGACGGCTCGCGTGGTTTGCCCTGGGGCTCAAAGTTAAATTTTTAATTAAAAAGGAGATGTTTGCTTTTCCTTTGGGGTCGCTGCTGAAAGGGTTGGGAGGCATCCCGGTAGACAGGGGTAAAAGTTCCCGGCTTGTTGATTACGTTGCCGACCTGTTCGATCAGCATAAATCCCTTTATATAACCATTACCCCGGAAGGCACCCGAAGGCTAAACCCAAAATGGAAAAAAGGCTTTTATTATATCGCTCTCAAAGCCAATGTGCCGATTGCATTGGGTATTTTAGATTACAAAAGGAAAGAAGCAGGAGTTGAGCAGATTTTTACACCCACCGGAAATTTTGAAGAAGATTTTAAAATCGTTGAAGATTTCTATCGGGGGCGAGGAGCCAAACATCCCGAAATGTTTAACCTCACCTAAATCCGCTTTATTGGTAAACTTTAATTTCCGCTTCCCCTTTTAGTACCCTGAAACCGTTGAACGCCAGTGCCCGCATTTCGTCTTCGCCCGGGTAAACATGCACGGGTGCTATAAACCTTACTCTTTCAATAATGAGATTTACAAACCATTTGCTGTTTGCAACACCACCGGTGATTAAAATGCCATCAACTTCTCCTTCCAAAACGGTTGCCATTGCACCTATGTCTTTGGCTACCTGGTAGGCCATGGCCTGCATGATAAGACTTGCCCGTTCATCCCCTTCGAATGCTTTCATTTCCACTTCATATGCGCTGTTGGTGCCCATATATGCAACCAGTCCTCCCTGTCCCTTGATCATGTTAATGATCTCCTTCTGGGTAAATTCACCGCTAAAACACAGTCGCACCAGGTCACCCACGGGTAATGTCCCGGTTCGTTCTGGTGAAAAAGGCCCTTCGCCATCCAAACCCTGGTTTACGTCAATAACACGTCCCTTGCGGTGAGCCCCTACCGTAATCCCGCCACCCAGGTGAACAAGGATCAGGTTCATGGCTTCGTAGCTTTTCATTACCGACTTGGCATGTTCGCGGGCGACTGCCTTTTGATTTAATGCATGAAAAATAGATTTCCTTTTGAATCGCGGATGGCCTGTAAACCTTGCCAGGTCGATCATCTCATCTACCACCACGGGGTTGGCAATATAAGCTTTTGCTCCTTTAAGTGATTTTGCAATATCATGGGCTATCAGTCCTCCTAGGTTGCTGGCATGCTCTCCAAGGGGGCTATTCTGCAAATCGCGGATCATAGCCTCATTAACACTGTAAATGCCGGATTCGATAGGTTTTAGCAAACCACCTCTGCCCATTACAATACGGATGTTTTCAAGCGGAATATCGGCTTCTTCAAGCTGTTTAATGATAAGTCCTTTCCTGAATTGAAACTGATCGGTGATCTTCTGAAATTGAGCAAGTTGATCCTGACTATGCTTTATGTTTTTGAGAAACAAAGGTGATTCTCCATCATAAACCGCAATTTTTGTAGAAGTAGAACCGGGATTTATTGCCAGAATCCATGCTTTATTGCTCATAATCGGGATAAGGGGTTCAATGATTTTTTGATGTATTGATTTTATTCAGGATCAATTTCATTACAAATATATGAACTCAGTAAAAAAGAGAAAATTAATTTTATCCTGATTAACCAATAGCTGCAGCAAGAGAAATTGACAAAAATTTACTTTTTTCCGAATCGGCACGTGATGTTAGTACAATAGGCACTTTGGCGCCCATGATAACTGCGGCTGTTGAGGCTCCTCCCAAAAAGTTGAGCGCTTTATATAAGAAATTTGCTCCGTTGATATCGGGGGCTACAACTATATCTACATTTCCGGCTACTTCACTTTCAATGTTTTTCACCTCCGCAGCCTTTTTCGAAACGGCATTATCGAGTGCCAAAGGTCCGTCGATGATGCACCCTTTAATCTGCTGCCTTTTATTCATCATTGATAAGGTGGCTGCATGCATGGTTGATTCCATTCGCTGGTTTACGGTTTCAACGGCTCCAACAACAGCTACCTTAGGATTGGGCTCACCAAGTTTGTGAAACACTTCAATGGCATTTTTTATCAACCCGATTTTATCCTCAAAGCTTGGCGCAACATTCATGGCCGCATCTGTAATTCCAAGTAATTTATGATAATATGGTGATTCAAACAAAGCAACATGGCTGATAATTGCTCCCTTGCGCAATCCATGGTCTTTATCCAATACGGCTTTCATTAAAAAACCAGTGCTTACAAGGCCCTTCATCAGGATTTCGGCATGGCCGTCGCGGATAAGCTGGCTGGCCTGCAAGGAGGCTTCAAATTTATCCTCAATATCAATGATGTCATATTTTGAAATATCATATTGAATATCCTTGCAAATTTTTTCAATTTTAGGTTTGTCGCCCACCAGTACTGGTTCGATAATGCCATTGGTGTCAGCATTTTTAAGCGCTTCAAGTACATCATAATCGCCGGCGGCAGCTACTGATATTCTTCTTTTACGTTTGGATTTCGCTATTTCAACAAGTTCCGATAAGTTTCTGATCATCGTATTTTTTTTATGAGTTAATTTTTAAAACAGTTTGCAAAAATATGATTTGTTAATAGATTAACAAGTGGAGGTGGAAATATTCTTATGTTAGAATATCGTTTTTAAGCCGGATTTTAGCTGAAGTTTTTCCCATCGTGGCACATATTTTCAATATTGGAAAAATTATTTTGAGGTGAAAATATTATATGTCTTTTTAAGTTGCTGGAAATTAGATGGAAAGGAATTTTTACATCCGTATGGCATAGTACTTGAGAATTCAGCTTCGATAATTATTTTTCATTAGCGTAGAGGGTGAAGCCTGTTTGTATCAATTACATTCAGGCTTCTAATTTTACCGGAAAAATCTTTCCGGGAAGTTTATCAAATAAAGTTTACGCGTTGCCCTGGTAAAAGCCGTATAGAGCCAGCGATTAAAGGCATGATCCATATGTTCCTCTTTGAGGTATCCCAAATCAATAAATACATTTTCCCATTGACCACCCTGGGTTTTATGGCAGGTAAGTGCATAGGCAAATTTCACCTGAAGCGCATTAAACCAGGGATTTAGTTTCACTTTCTCCAGCCTTTTTCTTCTTTGTGGAATATCTTCATAATCTTTCATTACCGCCTCAAAGAGGTTATTTGATTGTTCTCTGTTTAAAGAAGGTCCCTCAATCATAAGCGTGTCGAGCATAATTTTAACTTCCAGTTCCGGTTCATCCGGATAGTCGGTCATTCGGATGGTGACGTCTGCAAATCTGAACCCGTAAAGATTTTCGTATTTGTTTATTTTCAAAATTTCAACAATATCACCATTGGCAATAAAGCCGGCTGCAGAATCTTCAGGAAGCCAGAAATAATTGTTTTTTACAACCATTAGCAAATCGCCGCTGGCAATCTCATTTTCGCGGTACAAAATACGTTTCCTGATTTCCTGGTTGTAAATATTGGCCCTTTTATTCGACCGGGTTATAAGTGTACTGTTAAAATCATCGTTTCCTGAAAATGCTGAATTCAGGTTATCTTCAAGTGTTTCACCGGTAATTGCAGCTATATCCGTGAAATGATTCATATTTATGAAATGGCTCAAATTGGGAATTTCAATTTCACTTCTAATGGCGGTAGCGTTGGTTAGTATCCCGGAATCTTCCGCTTGCCTCACCACCTCTTTTAATTCGAAATTTTGAACTTCCAGGTGAAACATTGATTGCAGATATTTGATATCAAGGGCTGGGCTAACATCCATTCCGACGGGTGGCAACTGCGCTGAGTCACCGATCAGTACTAGTTTACAGTTTTTGCCCGACTGTACATAATTCACCAAATCTTCAAGGGTATTTCGGTTCGTAAATAAACTGTCGCCCGTGATATCACCGGTTTGTATCATGGAAGCCTCATCAACAAAAAATATTGTGTTAACATGTTTGTTCCTGTTTAAAACCATCTGGAATGAACCATCGGGCCTACGACCGACCAGGTATATTTTTTTATGAATGGTAAATGCCGATTTTCCGGAGTATGATTTTAAAACCTTGGCAGCACGACCGGTTGGAGCTAATAGTACCGACTTTTTTTGGATCCGTTGAAGATTGTTTACCACGGTGCTTACAATGGTAGTTTTACCGGTTCCTGCATATCCTTTCAGGAGGAATAGTTCTTCGTTTTGTGGATTTAGTATAAAATGGGTTAATTTACCTAAAAGTTGTTTTTGTCCAAAAGTGGGATCGTAAGGAAATTGATCAATCAGGGTTTTATAGAACTCGCTGTTATTCATAGCACATTTGATAAATCAAAATGGGTACCCGATCCCAAGGTTTAATACGGGTTTAAACCAGCCGGCGTCTGCACCTATTACAAATCTATCGCCCTCCTGGCGGGCAGGGTCTTTTATTCTTTGGGCAAAATCAATCCTGAAAATAAAATAGCTGAAGTCGAGCCGTATCCCCAATCCTGCGTCCATTGCAAGCTGATTGATGAATTTATCACCATAAAACTTACCGCCTGGATAAGTTTCATTATCCCGGAGCAGCCATATGTTACCAATGTCATAAAAAAGCCCGCCGGTGAAAAACCGGTATATTGGAAACCGGTATTCCAGGCTTCCTTCGATCAAAATGTCACCCACACGCTCAATGTCAGCCCTGTTGTCAGGTTTAACATAACTTCCGGGTCCCAGGTAACGCAGTGTCCATGCCCGCATTCCATTGGCTCCGCCCCCAAAATACCCCTTTTCATAGGGGATGTCGATGGAGTTACCATAAGGAATGGCAATACCCCCAAATGACCGTATGGCTATGCTGTGGTTATTGTCGAGCATAATATAATACCTGAAGTCGCCATTTACTTTGAAGTATTGTGCATAGCGAATTCCAAAAACGGTGTAAAAGCCCTCATCATTTTTTTGGGTATTTGATGCCCCTACCGCAAGATCAAGTAAGTTACCGGCAGCTTCAATATCGCCGCGGAAATACATGAAGTTTTTAATCTTGTTTATTTCCTGATTGCTGTACATGTAGCTGTATCGGCCACCCAAAATCATGTGATCCGTATATTGATTCCTGAAACGTTCTGTTTCGGTGGATAACAGTGAATCAAAATAGGCTGTGGTGTTTACCTTAATTAAGTTGACATCGGCAGGGTACAAAATATGTTTTACAAAGTTGTTCTGCGACCATTCATATCCAAAAGTTGCATTGGTGATGATGCGGTCATATTCAATCCTGTCCTGAATGTTATAACCAATCCCGATGGTTGTTTTGGGCCTGAAGTACCTTGAGAATACATCATCGTTGATGGGTGCCAGGAATTTTGGGATATACAAGCTTACATCCACCCCCGCTTCAAATGTGTTAAATAACCACCATTTTTGCGCGTTCAGGATTTCCGCATCATAACCCGAGTTTTGGGCTTCCAGCGCACCTTTTAATCTTACATTAAGTACTTCAGCACCCCGAAATAGGTTTTTGTTTTGGTATACCAGGTAAGTAGCAATACCAAGGTCGCCACCCGAGTTAGTCCCCTGGAATTCGATGGAGTAGGAGTTAACAGGATTACGGCGCAGATTTACTGTGCAATCCAAATAACCTTTACGGTCGTCAGCAGGTATCTTATGATCGTTTTCTTTAAAGTTTACATCCACATACCTGTAAATATTCAGCTCATTCAGTTTCCGGTAGGTTTGACTGGCATCAGTAGCGTTGTATTTTCGTTCCGTATCTACAAACATTGATCGCGAAATTACCTCGGGCCGTATTTTGAGTGGGGGAACGTAAATGAACTTGTATTGGTTGGTATGACTGCTTTCTGTATTTGTATAGGTGGCAATGAGTGTGTCGTTGTGAATGGAATCCGACATCAGCAAATTGTGGTCGGGATGGATGGTGACCTTATTGATATAATAAACCTTATGGTTGGCATACACGGGTTTACCATCGGGGCCGTTCTCCTGGGTTCTTACATTTTTAATGCGAAGCGTAAGGTCAACTTCTCGCTGGCCAATGGTGGTGTCGGCTTCAAAAAATATATAATCCTTACTAAACGCAAAATAGCCATGATCTCTCAATATGTTTGATAAGCGCTGCCTTTCCTGATCAAGTGTTGCAGAATTAAATATGGAACCGGTCCGGATCAGCCTGTTTTGATTATTCTTTACAACCAGGGCTGCTACCGAATCATCCGGAATATTGTAAACAATTGATTTTATGCGGTAAGGTTTGGAAAGTTCAATCTTGTAAATCACTTTTTTCTTAACATCATTGTGCATTGAGGCTATTTCATGGTTTATTTCCGAGTCATAAAAACCATTGTTGTTCAGGAAGCTCTTCATTTGATCCTTCGATTCTTCAATCATCGATTTGTCAACAACTACCGGTTTTTCTCCCCCGTTTTTAAATACACTGTTGAACCATAATTTAATAGGGAAAATTCCCAAAAACCGGTCATTGGTCTTTGGCTGCACAAGACTTTCAAGATCGCTTGAAGAAATCGCTTTGTTTGGATTCTGAATTTCGATTTTGTTTTTTACCAGCAGATTCTGACCCTCTTTAAGCCTTCTCGTGCTGCTACAGGAATATAGCATCGCTATTACGATTATAAAAAGCAGGTATGAAATTCTTTTATGCTTCAATCGGGAAATGTTTACACAACTTTACAAAGGTAACATGAAAGCTTTTTATACTTCAATTTTGATTTGCTGAATGTTCACAATATTTTGTTAACAGGGTTAAATGCCTGTAAAATAGAGGCTCCAGCAGGAATTTTAAAAAAATAAAAAAATCTTGCTTAGTATTAGAATTGATGTATATTTGCACTCCCAAATTGACACGTTCATTTGTTCATGGGAGCTTAGCCTGCCTGTCGGCAGTCAGGCTCAGTTGGTTGCTGATGAAGCAAAGCTTATCAGCATGCTGATCAAAGCATCAGCATCAGAGCAATTGAGAACAAATTAATAGGGAGCTTAGCTCAGTTGGTTCAGAGCATCTGCCTTACAAGCAGAGGGTCGTTGGTTCGAATCCAACAGTTCCCACGAAACCCTGACAATAAACGTCAGGGTTTTTTGTTTTAACCATTCCATGTATTAATTTTATGCCCGCCAATATTTAATTTAATCAATGAAGTACATTGTTCTAGTTACAGCTTTTAGTCTGATCGCACTCCTCACCTTTGCTCAGGTTGAGCAAACCCACATGCCCCTGCTCATAAAAAAAACGGCTACCTGGTGTCCTTACTGCGGAGGTTGGGGCTGGGATTTGCAAAATGACCTGGAAGAACGAAACGATGACATAGCTGTGATTGTGCAGGCACACCCCTCCGAAAGCTGTGAATTGTTTGATAACACCTCAAAAAACCTGATGGATAGCCTCCCGGTCACTGATTATTACCCTTTCTGGTTTGTGAATGGTGAGCGCCGTTACGACTATTTTTTATCCGTAAATTATAACAAATCGATCATCAATCAATATATCGACTCTACCCGGAATGAGCCTCCGCTTGCTAATTGCCACTATTCATTCGATATACACAATGATACTTTGGATGTGACTACCACCACAAAATTTTTCCAGGACACCAGCGGAACTTTTTATTTATCGGTTTGGATCATCGAAAGTGGGGTGTTTGCCGCACAAAATGGGCTTCAAGGTGAAGATCCCTATCATTCCAATGTGCTGCGTGCTTCCATGAGCAATGCTGTTTTTGGTGAGCAAATTATCGATGGTCCGGTTCAAATCTATGATAGCATCATTTCCAGTTTTTCGATGGTTTTGGATACCTCCTGGAGACTGCAAAATACCCATCTGGCATTTGTTATTTGGCAACGCACTGAAAATTACACATATGTAAATGCCTTTAAAGACGGCAAAATGCTAGGTAAAGACCGGGTGGTTACGCTTGAAAATGATGATTATATTTACCCGAATCCTGTTGCCGATAAACTTCAATTTGTAAATCCTTACGACGAAGGGGAGGGCTGGGCTAATTTATATAATTTAAACGGGCAATTGCTCCTGCGTCAAAAGCTAAATCTGTTTATAAATGAGGTTGATCTATCTGATTTAGCGGCAGGAATGTATGTGCTTAAATTGGAAGGCCCCGGTGATAGCCGGGTATTTAAAATTGTGAAAAGACAGTATTAACCAGGATTAAACCATAGAAAATATGGTGCGGGCTAAACAATTGCAAGAACTATATAGTTTGTAAGTATTTCCACAACCCCCACTAAAAGATTTCCTATCTTAGCCCAAACAAAATGCCCATGATGACAACAAGACCAAACCTCTATTTAACGTTTAGAAAAATGCAAACGGAAACCTGTGCGTACGCACTTATACATGGTTTTTACTTTGGTTTTAAATTAAAAAATACGAGGTTGCATGGTTTGGGGAGTTTTGATATAACATAGTTAGCCTCAATTTGATCTTACATCAAATAAACTAAGACATATGAATAATGATATAAAATTTCCAATAATGGACTTGACTGAATCTACCTTTCAAGAGGAAAAAGTCTTTTTTTCGGATATGGAATGGGATTCAGAACTTATATTAAATAAAAAACAGATTGAAAGGTTACCAGATAGGATATATATTGACTCCGAGGGTAAAAT
>JAGQVE010000079.1 GCA_020438105.1 Bacteroidales bacterium | reverse complement strand
CACTACGGCACTAATCCACGCTGCCTCGACTTTGTGGTGTTGGCTGATAGCAGTTGGAGCCTGGTCCCCGACAGCAGTAAAAGGGTGGGTAATGGCGCTCATGGTTTTGATAATGCCAACTCCGATATGCATGCCATTTTTTATGCTTACGGCCCTGCATTTAAAGTGAATTATGTTTCTCCAACCTTTGAAAACGTAGATATTTATCCACTCATTTGTGAAATTCTTGGATTAGAACCCGCATCTGTGGATGGTAAATTGGAGCACGTAAACGGATTGCTTAAGTATTAAGCACAAAATTCAAGAATCAATGATGTTCCTCAAATATTTTCTCTCCGGCCTTTATGGCAAATGGGAGGCGGTTTTCTTCCGGTGGGATCACGCAGGAATATCTTGAATTATAAGCACAGTAGGGATTGTAAGCCTTATTGAAGTCGAGAATAACCTGATCTCCGGTCTCTGGCATGGAGCAATCAATATATCGTCCGCCGCCATAAGTTTCTTTACCACTTGTTTCGTCACGAAACGGCACAAACAAGGTGTTGTCATCCGGACTAACTTCCATATACTTTTTACTCCGATATGCCTTTAAAGAATATGATTTGCCCTCAAATTCAAATGTAATCACGCCGTAATCAATATACTCGGGAGCCCGTTCCGTTGAGGTGCGCATGACCACCGTCTCTGCATTTTCTGATTTTACAAGTTTTCCAACTATCTGGAACTTAATATCAATGGGATAATATTTAAGGCCTTTGAAATTTTTATGCTGTTCAGGTGTGAGGGGTGTACCTTCCATGTACATCAGCTTGATGTTTTTTCCTTTGCGGAAATCGGAAATGGTGTCATTATAAATTTTGATACTGTCTTCGGAAATTTGACCAAAAGAGGGCATCATGTAAAAAACCAGGGAAACAAAAATTCCCAGCCTGATAAGTTTGTTCATAAAATGATCTGTTAAATGCCCGGCAAAATTAGGAGAAATTTAATTGCCAACCAGCAGGCCCGTCCGACCGGATATTCGTCCCGGCAGCCAGCAACCAGCAGCCAGCAACCAGTTAAGAATGCCCCCCAACTACGATCTTCAATATTTTAATATTCAGCACCACGAAGCGCCATGCCTGCCAGGGAATGAATTTCCGCCAGAAGACGGTGGCATTTGTGGGCATGGGTGCGTAGGATTCCTGGGTATAACCTCTGCGAATTGTATCTTTCATTTTTTTGATTTTAATGTTTGTTAAATAAGGCTTATTCGGGCAACAGGTACCAGAAAGGATAACCTTTGGCTTTGTGCAAAAACATGTAATGCATGAACCATTTCATCCAGTGGCCGGCGAGGCCGGGTTCACCAACCGTGTTTTTTATATCGCGACCCCATTGCGGGTATTTGGTCCAATCCTGAACAATTGGTGAAACGGTCATGGTAGCCGCGGCTCCTTTGGTAAGTCCAAATCCTGCCGAAACCACACAAGCAGCTCCCATCCTTGCCATGGATGCTTTATGTTTGAGCGTTGGTTTACCTGATTGTATCCAGTCGTAAATATTTTGCGCTACCACTTTACCAATTACACCCGAAGGCATGCCCGTGCGGGGAGGTGCCGGGAATATGGCCGTTCCGTTCGGACTTTTCATTGGTTTGGAAATGGAGTGGGGGGGCGCAAAAGCAATTCCAGCGGCGAATACATTTTCATAATCCGGATTTTGATAAGTGCTTGGCCAGTCGTCGGCGCTCCATTGTTCATATGGTTTGCCTGAATAATCGGCATCCACTTTCATAAATCCATTGGGTGCAAATACCTTTGAAGTGATGTCATCTCCCTTTTGATCAAAGGCTTTGATACCATGTCCGGTAAATCCGGGTATCAGCATGGCGTAATCAAACTGCTCCTCTTTCATTTCGCCGTCAAGGGTTTCGTAATGGGCAACTCCATCTTCCACCTTTTTTACCCCTGCACGTTTGATCCAGTCGATCCCACGCTGTACAAAGAAGGACTCAGTAAATACTTTTGTAGAAGTTACATAACCACCTTTTTTGATATATGCGCCTCCCATTCCAAAATCACCGAGTTCATACTCATTGGAAATCCAGGTGATATCGGCCATGTGGGATAACTTGCGCTTGCGGATTTCATAGTCTACATTCAGAATGTATTCAAAAGCGGCTCCCTGACAGGTGGCCATAGGGTGGCCGGTGCCAATCAGGAATTTCTGTTTTTCGCCTTTTTCCATACGGGCGATCGATTCCTTGATCTTCTCCCACGATTCGGAGGCGTGTGAATAAGTACAAACCGACGAAGTGAATTTACCGGGGCCTAAGCCTTCAGTTCCTTCAAAATTCAGTTTGGGACCCGTGGCGTTGATGAGGAAATCATAAGCAACCTGTTCGGTTTGTCCTTTTTTCTCATCAGAGGTGTATTCCACAGTTACAAAGCCGGTTTCATGATTTGCATCCCCTTCCGGGTGAATGGATACGGCTTTTGCCTGTTTATAAATGATGCCCCATTTATTATATTTGGGCTCCAGTTTAAAACGTACCTGGTCAACCGTCATTCTTCCCACACCCACCCATATATTGGAGGGTATCCACTGATACCAGGCATTGGGAGTAACCACGATGACGTCATGTTTTTTGTTTAACCATTTGCGGAGATAAGCAGCAGCCGTATGACCTGAAATACCGGCGCCGAGAACAACGATTTTTGCCATTGATAACCTAATATTAAATTGAGATGACCAAAGATAGAAATTATTTAATTACCCGAATACTTGCCATAGGTGCAAACAATGCCCGAACACAGAACCTGTCCGCTTATGTTTGGGCCAGGCGTGGCAGACAGGCTCAGGTTTAGAAAATTAAAAACCAAAAACAGCTAACTTTTTAAATCGGCACTTCGACTCCCGAACTCCGCACTTCCAACTATTTTCGTATAATTGCATGATTTTAACTTTTGAGGACCAACCTATGCATTTTAAATCCCTTTTTAAATTACACTTTATTGCAATGCTTTTCATTGCAGTTCCCCTCATTTCAAGTGCGAGTGCAAGTCAGGATACCCTAAGGATGAATCCGGGAACAGGCACCCCGGGTGTTGAGCGGACGTCCGAATCAACGCTGAGTGAAACCATCGATCAGGCTTTTACACCTGTGGTTGACTGGCTTTATACGATTTTATTCTGGGACCCGCTTTCTGAACTTGGCTTATACGACCCGCGGGTATTCGACGAAAACGGAAAACCGGTTTTGGATGAAAACGGTCAGCAGCAGGAGTCGCACATTCCGCTGGTGGTAATGTGGCTGATATTTGGTGCAGTATTCTTTACCATTTTTATGCGATTTGTCAGCGTAAGGGGTTTTAAACATGCCATTGACCTGGTGCGCGGTCGATACGATAAACCGGGTGACAAAGGAGAGGTTTCGCATTTCCAGGCGCTTACAACAGCACTTTCGGCAACGGTAGGACTTGGAAATATAGCCAGCGTGGCCATTGCCATTTCCATCGGGGGACCGGGTGCTACTTTTTGGATGATACTGGCCGGACTGTTGGGTATGTCATCAAAATTTACCGAATGTACCCTGGGTGTGAAATACCGTAAAATAGACAAAAACGGCGTAGTATCGGGTGGGGCCATGTATTACCTGCGTGATGGCCTTAAGAAAAAAGGTTTAAAATGGCTGGGTGTATTCCTTGCCTTTATTTTTGCAATTCTGGTTATTGGTGGTTCTTTTGGTGGTGGAAATATGTTTCAGGCTAACCAGGCCTTTGCGCAATTGTCGTACATCTTTCCTGATATCGCAGGCAAAGGTGCATGGTTCGGGATCATCCTCGCCATTCTCGTCGGAGTAGTTGTAATAGGTGGAATTAAGAGCATTGCCAAAGTAACCGACAAAATTGTACCCATCATGGCAGCCATTTATGTAGGTACTGCCCTGGTCATAATATTTATGAATATCCATCGCACGGGCGAAGCCTTTCATCTGATCATCGATGGTGCTTTTGGTGCTAATGCCATCCGTGGTGGATTAATTGGCGTGCTGATCACCGGTTTTCAAAGGGCGGCATTTTCCAATGAGGCCGGCGTGGGTTCGGCGGCCATAGCTCACTCAGCCGTTAAAACCGATACGCCCATCACCGAAGGGTTTGTTGCCCTGCTTGAGCCTTTTGTGGATACGGTGGTCATTTGTACCATGACAGCCCTGGTATTGATATTTACAGGAACCTATGCAAACCCCGATCAACTGGAAGGTGCGCAGCTTACGTCGCAGGCGTTTGCCAGTGTGATCAGTTGGTTCCCTTACCTGCTGGTGATCGCTATTTTCCTGTTTGCATTTTCTACCATGATCTCCTGGTCCTATTATGGACTTAAGGGTTTTGATTACCTCTTTGGTGACCTTTCGGAAAAATACCTTAAAAACCGCAACGTCGCCAAATACACCTATTTTGCGTTTTTCCTGATCGCCATTGTGGTAGGGTCGGCATCCAACCTGGGATCGGTACTTGCATTTTCGGATATGATGATCCTCTCCATGGCTTTCCCCAATATCTTGGGATTGCTTATCCTGGCTCCGGAAATCAGAAATGATCTCAAGAGCTACTGGGGTAAACTTAAATCGGGTGAGATCAAACGGTATAAATAATCTAAAATCGGTTTGTGATTGCTATTCACCTGTTTTCTGGTACCATTAATGAAGGTTAAAATTTTAATAGGTGGAAATAACGGACCACATGGAAAAAAAGAAAACTGACTGGTCAATTACATCCAAATCAAAAGTTTTAAAAAGAGGCTCAGTAAAAATCACCTAAGCTTTTGCGATCAAAAAATACTTCTCTTTATGCCGCTGTGTCACCTTTGTGAAACTCAATTTATCGTTATTCCACACAGAACCACTGGGATTTTTAATGAAGCCTCTTTCGTTTTTATCAAATCAATCTACACCTGTTTCAGCTTCCATTTTCCTTTTCTGAAATAATACACCGCTGCCAGGGTCATCAGTGATTCTGCGATGATGATGGAGTAATATACACCCTGCTCGCCCATGCCGGTCATCATGGCCAAAATATACGCCAGCGGTATTTCAATCAGCCAGAAGATCACAAAGTTGATTTTGGTAGGTGTTATCGTATCTCCGGCGCCATTGAACGATTGCACCACCACCATGCCCAACCCGTAAAAGATGAGGCCGTAGCTTACGGTGCGCAACGCCACTACACCACTCTCAGCAAATCCTGTATCCTCAGCGAAAATACCGATAAACATACCTGGCAACAGAACCAGTAATATACTCACCAGTCCCATATAAAACATGTTGATGCGGCTCACCACCCAAACCGACTTCTCGGCGCGATCCGGTTTGCCTGCGCCCAGGTTTTGGCCAACCAGCGTGGAGGCAGCATTGCTGATTCCCCAGGCCGGCATCAGGGCAAATATTACGATGCGGATGGCGATGGTATACCCTGCAAGCGCCTCGGAGCCAAATTCCGAAATGATCCGGTAGAGTCCAATCCAGCTCGATGTGGCGATCAGGTATTGTCCGATGCCTCCGGCTGATAATTTCAGCACCTGCCGGATGGTTTCCATCCTGATGGCAATGTTTTTGGCACTGAGCCGTACCCGGCCTTTGCCGTAAAACAACAGGTAAAGCTGGTAAAGCACTGCGAGTCCGCGACCGGTGTTGGTGGCTATGGCTGCCCCGGTAATGCCCAGCTCGGGGAAAGGCCCGATGCCAAAGATCAGCAGCGGATCGAGGATGATATTTAAAAGGTTGGCAATTACCAACACCCTGAATGAGATGGCGGCATCACCGGAAGAGCGAAACACGGCATTGATGATAAACAGCATCATGATCACCGCGTTACCGCCCAGCATAATGGAGGTGTAACTGCTCATTTCGTTTACGATGGTGTCGTTGGCACCCATCATCCTCATCAGGTCTTTGGCGAAGATCATTCCCGGGATGGCGATCAGGAACGAAACAGCCAGTCCGGTGATGATGGACTGAAAAGCTGCCCGTGCTGCTTTCTCCGGATCTTTTTCGCCGATACGCCTGCTGACCAGCGCGGTGGTAGCCATGCTCAGCCCAACGCCAATGGCATATACAATGGTAATGAGCGATTCGGTGAGGCCTACGGTAGCTATCGCATCGGGGCCGAGTTTTGTAACAAAGTAAATGTCGAAAACTGCGAAGGTGGACTCCATCAGCATTTCGAGCACCATCGGCACTGCCAGCAAAAAGATGGCGCGGCGCATGCTGCCCGAGGTGAAATCCTGCTCGGTGCCTGCAATGGCCTCCTTTATATCAGTCAAGAGCTGAAGGGCGCGATGGCGGTTCATTTGTTTGATTATACCAGGTATAACAATTGATTTATAGATTTTATTCATTTCGTTTTCGTTTTTTGTGGTGATTTAATAATTCAGGTTTATTCAATGGGTTTTCAATTGTCGGGACGACAAACCTGGTGCACATGGGTAGAACATGGATTAAATGGAGTTTTGTGTTCATAATTTTAAATTTTAGTGATTAGATATAATGAATTGAAAATCGACGCGAAGGTCTTCCGCGCGTATGCTTTGAAATCTTATTTAATCCTGGGGATTATCGGCTAACGGTGGTGAAGCAGCGAACAATTCCCGGGAAGGAGACCCCCTGAAGCATAACCACGCATGCGACTGCCGGAGCAGCGACCGCGATCAATGTGGTATTCCTTGAATTGTTCATAATGCTTTTATGTTTCCGAATTGTTGAAGCTGCAAATGTATGGAATAAATTTACATGTGTGTTTAATAAATTGAAAATAATTTATAAATGAGTTTTTAACAGGCTTAATTTGTAGCGATTTCTTACTTACATTAGCGGGTGGAAAATTAAACCTGGAATGAAAACACCTGACGCCAAAATAAATGAACCGTTTAATACCTGCTTACAATTGGGTGCTACATGGATAAGTTCCGGGCATAGGCAAAGTTATTCCGTTGTAAATGCATTTTACCGGGATTTGAATAGGGCGGATATAGCAGAAATAATAGTAATAAAGGTGCGATTATAACAGAGTTGTGCAGCATTAAAAATAACATATGGGAAACTATCACCAAAATCCTTGTCATATCACAGGATATCAAACTGAAAACTACCCTTCAGGATATGATTTAGCAGAATACTTGATAACAGTAAATGGGAAACGAATGTTATTCAGATTTCCATGGGATCATAAAAACAATGACTTTGTTGAAGATAATAAGCATATTCTTCAGGGAATGATTTTGAATGGGAAATTTCCCAAAGAATTCAGCAACACAAATGGACCAGTGCTCGATAATGAAAGGCTTGAGAACATTATACGAAACGCAGTTGTTCCTCGAACTCCTGAAGAAAAGATTTACTCTCTCCTGAGTTATCTACACTCTCTTCAGCAATTTGAAGGCGCTCAAATAAATTGGCCAGAAAATGAAGATAGACAAGATTTAGCTAAAAGGCTCTACTTCAAAAATTACCAAGAACTTGTCTTTTATCTTTTTACACTATATAAACAAGGCCTAATTGATGGTAGAGATGCAACAACAAAAGATGGTGCAGATTTAATTGGAATTCGACTAACTTATGAAGGCTTAGCAAAATTGATTGAGATTAATGAATCAGGAACTCAATCAAATAGATGTTTTGTAGCCATGTCATTTTCAGATTCGCAGCGCGACACGAGAAATGCAATTCGAATCGCAATCAAGAATTGTGATTTTGACGCAATCCTAATTGACGAACAACACATCGACTCAGAAGTAACAATAAATGATGCACTTATCGCTGAAATAAAAAAGTCAAAATTCGTTGTTGCAGATTTTACAGAACACAAACATGGAGTATATTTTGAAGCAGGATTTGCTCTTGGCTTGAGAAAACCAGTTATCTATTTATGTGACAAAAAAGATTTTGACAATACCCATTTCGACACAAATCATTATCCTCACATAATCTATGAATCGCTTTCTGACTTGACAGAAAAATTACAAACCAAAATAGAAGCTTGGATTAAATAAAATATTACTACGATGAAAGGAAAAGACACCTTCACAATGAGCGAAATTTCCGAACTCAGGAGTTTAATAAACGAAAGAATTAACTCAGACAGGTCAAGACAAAAAGGAATTCGAGCCAAAATGAGAAGGATTGGATTTTATGGCTCTGATGACTTTGGAATAACCGATTTACAACCTTCTGACTTTGAAATGTTAATCTCTTCGGGCAGACTAAAAGTTATTGGTAAAACAAATAAACCTCCAACAGCTCTTGAGCCAGTAACTAAAGATACAATCAAACAAACAGTGACAGGAAAAGCTAATGGCAGTTTTAAACTTTTTGACCCCAGCAAACATTCTTCAAATGATATCCCTGACAATCCAGGCAATTACATTGTCTGCTTGAAAGAAGGCAAGAAACTGCCAAATATTGGTGTCGATTATACAATGAAAACGTACCAAGGACTTAATGTGATTTACACTGGTATTGCAGGGAAGAGTCTTAGAAAAAGAGATTACAGACAACATTTCACAGGTAACAATGCAGGAAGTTCTACTCTTCGAAAATCAATAGGCTCTTTATTCGGTTTTCCAAAAATTCCAAGGGACAAAGACCCCAATAATGTGAAAACTAAGTTTAAAGAACTTGACGAAATTCGCCTAAGTGAATGGATGCAGTCAAACCTAATTCTTTTCTATAAAAGTAACTTGAATCCAGAAACTTTAGAAAACGAATTGATTGATGAACTTAATCCTCCATTGAACCTAAGTAAGAACAGAAATATAATAAACAAAGAGTTTAGGAGTAAACTTTCGGACTTACGGAGTAAGAAATAACGCTGCACAACACGCAATAAAAAACATAGGGCAGAAAGTGCTAAATTTGAACGAAATAACATTTAACAAACGGCTTGGTAACTTGACAGGTAAGTGCTACGAAATGCCCTACGTTTCTTATTGCCATCCGTTCTGGGTAATTGCTTAAAGACCATACTATTATGGAAAAGTCAATACATGATTTGGAGTTAGTAGATTTTGACAACTTTACAATTTGGATTATAGTTGATCACAATGTTGGAGATGGTATTGATAGTTTAGTTGAACCGATTAAAGAATATACTATTGATGAATTAAATCAACATGATTATTGGGTACTTATAGACTGTTCAATGTCTGATGGTACAACATTTAAAG
>JAGQVE010000078.1 GCA_020438105.1 Bacteroidales bacterium | reverse complement strand
TGCGCCGGTGCAATGGTCTGCCGAAATTGAAATTTCAAACGGAAATAATGCAGATGACTTTTTCGATCTGATCTCGCAGGTGCCGCTTCAGGAAACCGCCATGGAAAAAGGTGTTGCCAGCGATGATGAATTCATTTACACGACGGATCCTTTTGGTTTTATTCGCCGCTATGCATTTAACGGAACATTCATCGAAATGCTTGCCGTGGGTGGATATGATGACCTGGCATGGGATGGTTATTATTTTTATGGCTGCGATGGCTCTACTACCATAACCTGCCTCGACCTGGCTGCTCAGTATGTGGTAAGCACTTTTACCGCTCCCGGAAATGTCAGTACCATTACCTATAATCCAATTGATAATGTATTTTACGGAACAAGCTGGAATTCAGATCTGATGGCATTTGACGCAAGTGGTGCCCTGATCAGCAGCACTCCGCTCCAACCCGAAAATCCTGTTTATACCGGCCTGGCTTTTGACAATTGCAGCCCCGACGGACCCTTCTTGTGGGCCTATGGTTCGGTTGGTGCACAAACACATGTTATTCATCTTTACCAGGTTCCTTCACTACAACTGGCAAGCTTCACTGCCGATATGAACGAAATACTGGGCGGACCTTTGAACAATGGTTCCGGTGGATTATTTGTGAGCACCAAAGTTGTGGATGGTATTTGTGCCCTTGGCGGCATCGTTCAGGGTGAATGGTTGTGGGCCGTTGAACTAACAGAAACATATCAATGGATAAATATCGAACCTGTATCCGGTACGGTTAATCCCGGTGAAACCGAAGAAGTAGAGGTGCATTTTGATGCGACCGGATTGTATCCATGCCCCTGGCCATATGAAGCCGAAATTCAATTTTCTACTATTCCAAATGTGGCTTCTCCAACTGTTGGGGTGGAATTAACGTTGGAAGCGATGTGTTCACCTTATAATATTCAGTATGCTTTTGATTGCCTTGATCTGACAATAACCTGGGACCAAACAGCTTGTTGCCAGCCACCGGAAAGCTGGAATATCTATTTGAATGATGATATAATTGCCAATGTTACAGAACAACAAACGACCCTTTCGGTTTATCCGGAAGTTGAATATCAATTCAGTGTTAGTGCGATTTTTAATGAAAACATTGAAACCTGGCCGGTTCCTGGTGATAATATTACAATACCGGCTCCTGAGGGCCTGGAACCTTCCGGTATTTCCGTAACATTCCCGCCGGCCGATTCCATTATTTGTTTCGGCTGGACCACACAGGCCTGTATTGCACCTGAGTATTTTAAAATTTACAGAGATGGTACGTTGATCGCCGAAACACCGGATTATAGTTTTTGCGATACGCTTTTTACCCCGGGTTATTATGAATATTATATTAATGCACATTACTATTTTGGTGATTCCGACCCGTGTGAACCGTTTTATTTTTTGTGGGTAGGAACATCAATTTCAGGGGCTAAGGAAATGAGGGTTCAAGTTTTCCCAAATCCTGCTGAAGACAAAATTACAATAAACACCACCGTGCAGGTTACGTCAATTTCCATTTATGATTACTCCGGAATGGTGCAGCTCAGTCAAAAATTCACTCATAAAATAATAGATGTATCGACTTTAAATCCCGGCTGTTATTTCCTGGTCCTCGAAACAGAAAATGGCAGAAGTTTTCAAAAACTGGTGATTAAATAAAAGCTCATGAAGATATTTTTACACGCTATTTTATTCACGATATTACCCTTTATTGGATTTTCACAAAAACTGGAGCCTGAAGAAATAATATTAGGAGAGACTCGCTATGATCTGCAAAGTAATGCATCTTGCCCAAATCACCTTTATTTATTTGATGACGGAACGATAGGTTCGGCATGGACATTCAGTGCTGATGAAATGGGAGGCTATTTTGATCGCGGTACCGGATATAACTATTATAACGGAACGGAATGGGGTGAATGGCCATTGGAAAGATTAGAGTCAATGCGGAGTGGGTGGGGAAATTACGCACCCCTTGGATCATCCGGTGAACTTGTAATTTCTCATTTAACTACAGGTTCATCCGGTGTAGAGGGATTAACAATTCTCACAAGAGAACAAAAAGGCACAGGAATATGGCAGGAAACCATATTTACAGGACCTGAAAACTACGAAGGTTTATTATGGCCCAAAATGACTACTGGCGGCGAAAATCATCAGAATATTTATATAATAGCTCTTACCAAACCACTGGAAAATGGGGGACAATTATTTAACAATATGAATGGAGCACTTCTATATTCAAAATCGTCAGATCAGGGTCAATCATGGGATATTATTAACCATCAGCTTTTTGGTATGGATAGTAGTTTTTATTCAGGGTTTAAACCTGATTGTTATGCATTTGCAGAACCAAAAGATAATGTGGTTGCCTTTGTGGTGGGTTCTTATGTAAACGATCTATTTTTGATGAAATCAGTTGATTGCGGGCAAACATTTACAAAAACAATAATTTGGGATCATCCATACGATATGGTAAACCCAACATTTGATACAGATTCATTTTATGCAGTTGACGGGGCTATTGATATTACAATAGATCAAAATAACAAAGCCCATGTTGTATTTGGAATAATAAAGACATGGTACAGCACTGTTCAGTTAACATGGAAGTATGATAAAATGACAGATGGTGTTGGTTATTGGAATGAAGATCATCCCGTTTTTTCTTCTAATAAAAACTCATTAAATCCCTATGGGCATCCTGATAGTGAGCTAATTCCTGATAAAACACTGATTGGCTGGACCCAGGATATTGATGGAGATAGTATAATTTCATTTATTAGTGAACCTATTCCCCCCTTATATTATTATTTTTCACTTGGACTTTCAAGTATGCCCCAAATAGTTTGTGATGAACTGGGCAGGCTTTTCTTTATTTATTCATCCTATACTGAAAATTATCATAATGGCTGGATGAATTATCGCCGATTATGGTTAAGAACATCTTTGACAAATGGTCAAACATGGGAACAGTTTTATCATTATTTGACAGGACCACCTTATGGTCAATTCTCCGAATGTGTTTATCCTTCCTTGATAGCTGGAACAGAAACTGACATATATTTTACATTTATGACAGATGTTGAACCCGGAATTGTAGGTCAGGGATCACCTGAACCATATTCTTATAATACCATGGTATTTGTTAATTTACCTAAAGATGAAGTTGTTGGTGTTCAGAACTCCAAAATATCTGGATATAAATTTCAGGTAGACCAGAACTTTCCCAACCCATTTTCCAAAAAATCAACGATCTCAGTAAACCTGGCATTCCCAGCCACATTGATTCTAAAAATCTACAACCCTGCCGGGCAATTGGTTTATCAATCAAATTTGACAGGAAACAAAGGCAGAAACACAATCAATGTTTCCGGTGAGGATTTACAACCCGGAATTTACTTTTACAACATCACCGCAGGAGATTATTTTTGCACTAAAAAAATGGTTGTAAGATAAACGCTGAACTCCCGCCCGAATCCGCCAACCGGCGGAGGCGGGCTGAACAAAACTTCGAACTTCAAACTTCGAACTTCAAACTAAGTTTCCTTTTTCGTAATTTCGCCCTTGAGATGATCCCCCGCGATACCATACAAACCATCATCGAAACCGCCCGAGTGGAAGAGGTTGTAGGTGAATTTGTTACCCTGCGAAAAAGGGGGGTGAACCTGCTTGGATTATGTCCGTTCCACAACGAAAAAACGCCTTCCTTTACCGTATCACCGGCCAAAGGGATTTATAAATGTTTCGGGTGTGGCAAAGCCGGAAATGCCGTTAATTTCATCATGGAGCACGAGCATTACACTTACCCGGAGGCGCTAAAATTCCTGGCCAGGAAGTACAATATTGAGGTAGAGGAAGAGGAGCAAACGCCGGAGCAGATCGAGGCCATGAACGAAAAGGAAAGCCTTTATGCAGCTTCCGCTTATGCCCAGAAATATTTTTCGGATCAGCTTTTTAATTCCGAAGAAGGTAAATCCATTGGGCTCAGTTATTTCAAAGACCGTGACCTGCGCGAACACACCATTGAGCAGTTCCAGTTGGGCTACAGCCCCGACGTATGGGATGCCTTTACTCAAAATGCCCGGCAAAACGGTTATAAAACGGAGTTCCTCGTAAAGGCAGGCCTGACCATCGAAAAAAACGGGAATCATTTTGACCGTTTCAGCGGAAGAGTGATCTTCCCGATACACAATTTGTCGGGGCGGGTGATCGGCTTTGGAGGCCGCATCCTGAAAAAAGATGAGAAAAAAGCGAAATACATCAACTCACCTGAGTCGGATATTTACAATAAAAGCCAGGTTTTGTACGGCATTTATTTCGCTAAAAATGCCATCATCAAAAAGGACAATTGTTACCTCGTAGAGGGTTACACCGATGTGATCTCGCTTTTCCAGGCAGGATTTGAAAATGTGGTGGCATCTTCCGGTACCTCGCTCACCACCGACCAGATCCGGCTGATCAAACGCTACACCCCAAACATCACCATCCTTTATGATGGCGATGCAGCCGGTATCAAAGCAAGTTTCCGGGGAATAGATATGATCCTGGAGCAGGGCATGAATGTTAAGATTGTGATGTTTCCCAATGGCGAGGACCCCGATTCATTTGTACGTTCACACCGCTCCATCGAAGTGGAAGAATTTATAACATCGCAAGCCAAGGATTTTATCAGGTTTAAAACCGACATCCTTTTAAAAGATGTACAAAACGACCCGGTGAAAAGAGCCGGGTTGATCAAGGAGATCGTTCAAACCATTTCGGTGATCCCTGACCAGATCACCCGTTCGGTTTATGTTCGTGAATGTTCGGTGATGATGGAGATGGCGGAGCAAACCTTGATGAATGAACTTAACAAATTACTGCGTAAGCGGTTTCGTCAAAAAACGGACCAGCAAATTCCTGATGAGCCGGTTCAGGTTCCGGAGTTTATGCAGGAAAAACAAGTTGAGGTTGAACTGAATGACACTGCCTTTCAGGAACGTGATGTAATCAGGCTTCTGCTAAACTATGGAAATGAAACAATCGAATTTGAACACCTGAATGAGGACAATGAAAAAGTGATGATCCCGGTTAAGGTGGCTGAATTTATCGTTGGCGACCTTGCCCAGGATGAGATTCAATTTCACAATGAAATATATCAAAAGATCTTTGATTCTTATACCCAAAAAATGACTGCCGAAGAAGCACTTCCTGACGAGAAATTCTTTATCAATCATGCCAGTCGAGATTTGGCCAACCAGGCCATTGACCTCCTCACCTCCCCTTACGAGCTGAGCCCCAAATGGGAATCGGTGGCAAGGATTGAAGTTACCACCGAAGCAGAAAAGCTTAAAATTGCAGTGGTAAATGCTGTATTATCATTTAAAGCCAAAAAGGTGGAGCAATTGATCTCAGAAAACCAGGAGGAGATAAAACTTGCACAGCAAGAGGAGAACTTTGAAGATATCCCAATCCTGCTCAAAAAACAGCAGGAACTGAAAGCAATCAGCAAATCTATCAATAGCCAGTTGGGGCGGGTGATTACAAGGTAGTTTTTAAGTGAGCTAAGGTGAGGAGTGACTATAGTTTAAGAGTGAGCTAAAGTGACTAAAGTTGATGCGTGAGCTAAAGTTAAAAAGTGAACTTAAGTGATAAAGTTAGAAGAACAACAATCACCTATCCCAAACATACCAGCAACCAGAAGCAAGTAGCAAGTAGCAAGTAGCAAGAAACAAAAAAAACACCCGGCAGCCAAAACCACCAGGTGCTAGTATCTAAAATTTCAAATCTTTTACAAATCCCCGCGCTTATAAATAATCACCACGGCTGTAACATCGTCACCACCCATATTGATGGTCATTCCGTATGGTTTTTCGGGCTTCATGTTTATCTGCGCTTCGCCGGCATTACCGGTAAGCTGCTCCCAGATGGTCACCGCCTGATGAACGCCTGTACCGCCTGTTGGGTGGCCCCAGCCAATCAATCCGCCAGTTGTGTTGATAGGAATGATCCCATCGCGGGCCGTATTTCTGTTGGCCACAAATTCAGCGCCTTTACCGGGTTCGGCAAATCCGAGAGCCTCGGTAGTTAACACACCCGCGATTGAAAAACAATCATGAACCTCGGCTGTACCCAGCTGTTCTTTTGTGATTCCAGCCATAGTCATGGCTTGTTTGATTGCTTTTTTGATGGCAGTAAGTTCAGTTTTATCCGGTGGATCATTGGTTATATTCCTTTCAACCTGGGCAAAACCAACTATCTGCACTGCCTGGTTTTTGGGTATACCGCAGCGTTCCAGTCCCTCTTCCGACATGATGGCAATGGCAGAAGCTCCGTCCGATACTTTGGAACAATCCAGAACATTCAAACTATCCACAAAGGCTTTTCCATTGGGAACCATTTTGTCATACAAACCTCCCAGGTCCTCTACTTTGTTTTCATATTCCTGTGCTGTGGGGCAAAGGCGCGCATTTTCAACGGCATTCACAAACCACTGCTTCATCCCTTTACGGGCGTAATCCATCCCGTATTTTTCGTAATAAGCTTTGGCCCTGTCGCTGAACTGGCCAGGGAAAAAGTAGGCGTGGCCGTTTTTCCGTTTCTGAAACCAGCCTGCTCCAGCCAATACATCGGCACCATAAATGGCTTTCATGGTATTTTGAACCTCCACACCAACACTAAGCACAACATCAGCAGTTTCAGCCAAAACCGATTTCACACCCGACATCAGGGCGAGCGCTCCGGATGCACAGGCGCCTTCGGTACGTGTGCAGGGTTTGTATTGCAATTCTTCATCAATATATGGGATGAATCCGGCAAGGTGGCCCTGTTTATTAAATCGGGAAGCCATAAAATTTCCGATGGCGCCTTCATCCACATTTTTGGCACCGCCAATTTTACTTAAGGTTGCCTGCCCTGCTTCTTTGATATAATGTTCGATCCCCGGTCGGGGCTTTTTGGGGTTAAATTCGCTGCGGCCTGTCCCGAGAGAGATGGTGTTATATCCGGCGGCCATATATACTTTGCGTCTTAACTTGCTCATTGTATTTTATTTTTCTGTTATCAAATTATTTAAGATACTGATTGATGGGGCCATAAGCATGATAAAAACCGGTTAACATCACCGTGTTTACATCATCAGCATTATTGGCAACTCCTGATGAAACCAGGAAATTACCGATTTCATTGGAACGGGCGTTGTATTTTCTGGCCAATTCGGCGCCTTTGGTTTTTAAATTCAGTAGCTCGCTAAAATAAGTTTCAAGCATGGCATCTTTTTGACCCTTGCTGAAATTCACTGTTTTCCATGGATTCCATGTTGACGGGAGCCCACCAAGAAAACTTTCCACCTTATCTTTCAATTGATCAATTCCTACGTATTCTTTTGTTTCAGGATTAAAAACGGCAACCGGTTTACTGCGTTCATATTTCAGGAAACCATCCTTTTGCGATCCGTCTGAATTTTGTCCGCCTTTAACACCCATATCAAATAATTTGTCGAGCAAATCACTATGCAGATCTTCTTCGGGTAAATGTGGATTCATCACATTCATAATAAAACGGACCACATCAATTCCCACATAATCGATTAGTTGAAATATTCCCATGGGTCTTACAAGGAAATCCTGCGAAACCTGGTTAACAGCATAAATGGCTTCTACCAATGGCATCTCACCCGCAAGTCTTTCCGCTTCATGAATTCCATGAAGAGCATCGCGCATAAAATGTCCATTGCCAATAAATCCGGCTTTGTCGTTGCTTGTTACAACAACTTTGCGCAGATTTTTAGCATAGGTTTTAGCAAATTCAACCATTTCATCACTGTTGGTATTGATGGTGATTAGCTCAACAAGCCGCTGAACAGCCGGTGGGTTATAAAAATGGAAACCGAGTATTTGCCCGTTTAATTTTGCTTTTTCATCCAGGATATGAATTGGAATGGAAGAAGTGTTGGTAAAAAACCAAACGCCGGGTTTATTCTCATGAATTTGTGAAAAGATTTTTGTTTTGAGATCTTCGTTTTCAATGATCGCTTCAAACACCAGGTTTGAATTGTAAGCCGATTCGATGGTTGTAACCGGTCTAACAATATTCATCACATCAAATACATACTCATTGATGATTTCTTCATTTTCGATCAAATCAGCACGGTCCTCATATAATTTTCGAAGGAGTACCGTTTTCTTTTCAGCCACTTTCTGAACCTGGTCTTTCAGGTATCGCATCAGGCCCGAAAGCCCTTGCGGTGAAACATCCATGGCGTTGAGGCAAAATGTTTTTCCCTTGTTTTCGGGTTTCAAACTCAGGTCAGCCATTTCAATGGCGGTGAGCAACAGGATTCCGCTGCCCATTTTCCCTGCTGCACCCAAAACGGTTACGTTTTGTAATCTTTCGTCGTAATTCATTGTTTCTATCTTATTTTTCTTATTTAAAATACTGTTTGTTTTTATGACTAAGCTGGTTCAAAATTACCATTCAGGCTTTCTTTTCTCCAAAAATGCTTTCATGCCCTCTTCTCCCTCACTTCCTTTGCCAAAAAGGGTTCCGAACTCCTCAGCTTCCAATTCACTTCCTTTGTCGAAATCCATTAAAAAACCTTTCCGCGTAACGGCCTTCACCTTTTTAACAGCTTGCGGCCCTTTGGAGGCAATATTCCTGGCAATCTTCATTACCTCTTCCATCAATTGTTCAGATTCCACAACTTTTTGAACCAATCCGATGCGTAATGCATCCTCAGCCCCAATCATATCGGCAGACATCAGCAGGTAAAGCGCATCACCCAAACCAACCAGGCGCGAAAGGCGCTGGGTTGCAGCATAACCGGGTATCAAGCCAAGGTTTACTTCAGGCTGTCCAAATTTGGCTTTGGATGAAGCAATCCTGAAATCACAACCCATGGCAAGTTCAAGACCACCTCCCAATGCAAAGCCATTGATGGCAGCTATCACAGGAATTTCCATCTTTTCTAAACTGCGAAATGTGTTTTGACCGGTGCGTGAAAAATCGGAACCTTCTTGCTGGTTTTTATTCACCATTTCGGCAATATCAGCTCCAGCCACAAAGGCCTTACCTGATCCGGTAATTATCATAACTTTCACCTGTGGATTGTCCGACAGATTTTCGATCATCCTGTCCATTTCCTGAAAAAACAGGGTATTAAGCGCATTCATTGCTTCAGGCCGGTTTATGGTAACCAGGGCTATTCCCTCATCAGAAAGATTAAGATCTAATATTTTAAATTCCATTGTGAAATCTTATTTTTGATTGATGTTTATCGCTTTCAAATTT
>JAGQVE010000077.1 GCA_020438105.1 Bacteroidales bacterium | reverse complement strand
GAAGGCATTCATGCCGGTGTGATGGCAGGAACCATCCTGATTGCGTTGCAATCATTTGCAGGTGTTGATTTAAGAAGTGACCAGGTGAAGATCAATCCAAGCATGCCCAAACACTGGCGCTCCATGTCGTTCAGGTTTGAGTTCAAAGGTGCAGAATATCATTTGTATGTCAACGGGGAAGAAATTTCAATCCATTTTGATGCGGAAGATAAGGAACGACTTGAAGTTGAGATTGAAGGTGAAAAAGTTATTTTGGAGAATGGACGGTTGCATAAAATGAAACGATAAACGTTTCGTTTGCTGCCAAAAGATTGAACAATGAAAGAAGACGTATTATTTATTAACAAACATCACGAATCGACAGCGCAAACGATCTTTGAGAAAGTGATGGAAGAGCGCACCGACAAATATATCATTGCCGTTTCAGGTGAATCGGAATCAGGAAAATCAGAGGTCTCCTATGTACTAGGAAGGATGCTCCGTAAAAAAGGGATACATACCAAGATCCTGAATATGGATAGTTTTTATAAGATACCACCATTGGAGCGGCGTGCCTGGCGACAAAAACATGGAGTTGAGAGTATCGGCTACAGCGAATACGATTGGAAAACCATCGAACGGGTGATCAAAGATTTTAAAGCCGGAAATACTTCGGAGATGCCTTACAGTGATGTGATCTCGAATCAGATAGATCGACTGATTACTGATTTTAAAGATATTGAATTGTTGATCATTAACGGACTTTACAGCATCATGGTTAATAAAGCAGATCTGAAGATATTTATTGAATTGAGCTATAAGGAAACAACGAATCAACAGCTTAAAAAGGATATAGAGGAAGTGGACGACTGGCGAATGAAAGAGTTGGAGCGTGAGCACGAGGTAATTGAATCGATCAGGGGTGAAGCCAACTATTTCGTCGACCTTGACACCTCTATGAATATGTATCACCTATAATCAAAAAAATATGTTAGGAGACGTTTTATTAATCCAGGACAAGCATAAAAAAGCGGGCGAGATCATCATCGACCGGATCCTGAAACAAAAGAAGGATAAAATGATCATCGCCATATCCGGCGAGTCTGGTTCAGGAAAATCAGAGCTGGCCCATGTGATCGCCAAGGGCATGCGCAAACATGGCATCTTCGCCAAACCAATGCACATCGATAATTTTTACAATACCGATCCTTTGAAACGTCGTCAGTGGCGTATGGAGCAGGGCATTGAAAATGTAGTCGGTTACAATGAATATCTGTGGGACGACATTTACCGGGTAATCGACGATTTTAAAAACGATCGTAAATCGGAAATGCCTTGTGTGGATCTGGTCACCGAACAGATCGACCGGCTGATCACCGATTTCAGTACGGTGGACATGCTGATCGTAGATGGTTTGTATGCCATCAAAACCGAAGGCGTCGACCTGGCTGTGTTTATTGATCTCACCTATCTCGAAACCAAAGAAAAACACACCAAAGATGCCCGTGGCAAAGAGGTGATGGATGAAGTGCGTTGGGCCACGCTGGGCCAGGAACATAAAATGGTGAGTGCTTTGAGACCACGTGCAGATTTGATCGTGAATGGGGATTATGAGGTGGTTGAGGCATAGATGTTAAAATCTCCTTTTTATTGTAAAAATAATTGAACCCCTACGGGGTTCCTATGTTAATTTCTGAATTTTTTCTATTCAAGTTAAACCACTTCGTGGTTTCTTAGGCTAAAATTTTAATAAAATACGTATGATAATAGAGCATCTGCAGGAACCCCGAAGGAGTTCAATATGAATAGAATAAGAAAACATATCCACCTGAACCCCGAAGGGGTTCAATATGAATAAAATGAAAAACACAACCGCCCGAACCCCGGAGGGGTTCAATGTGAATAAAATGATAAAACCAATACATATTCCAGGATCCCAATGGGGTCCAATAATTTCTGTATTTTTGGTCTAATGTTAAATCTATAATTTAATCACCCGTGAGCACCTTTACCCAAATCCTTTACCAAATCGTATTTTCAACAAAAAACCGTGAGCATAGTTTGATTGAGCCATCCCAGGAAAAATTGTACAGATACATCTGGGGCATACTGCGAAACAACAATTGCCATCCATATCGGGTAGGCGGTGTTGAGGACCATATTCATATTGTAACACATGTGCATCAATCTGTGGCATTGTCTGATTTGGTTAAGAATATTAAACTGGCATCTGCAGATTATTTTAAAAAAGAAAAAATATTTCCAAATTTTTCAGGATGGCAGGATGGGTATGGAGCATTTACTTATGCCTACAAATCAAAAGATAACTTGATCGAAAACGTGAAGAATCAAAAAGAACATCACCGAAAGATAAATTTCAAAGCAGAATATATTGATTTATTGACAGAACATGGGATTGAATTTGATGAAAAATATTTGATATAAAAATCGGATATTGAACCCTTTAGGGGTCCTTGTATTATGTCCCGACACCGGAACCCAGAAGGGGTCCAATTATTAACAAATCTATTTCAGCGTCAGATTATTTCATTTAAAAAAATTGATTATTCGATTTAGGGTACCTTTGTAAATATTTTTATCCCAGTTTTTTTTTAACGAAAGAAGCGTAATGCAACGAAAAATAAATACCCCCGCCTGGGTAGCAGGCAACACCATATACGAAGTCAATCTGAGGCAATTTACCAAAGAAGGAACCATCAAGGCATTCGAAGAACATTTGCCAAGACTAAAAGAACTGGGCGTTGGTATCCTGTGGTTTATGCCAATCCAACCTATTGGGAAGAAGAACCGGAAAGGAACCCTCGGCAGTTATTATTCTATCAGCGATTACAAAAAGGTGAATCCGGAATTCGGAACCATTGATGATTTTAAATCTTTGGTGAAAAAAATCCATGATTTGAATATGAAGGTGATCATCGACTGGGTGGCCAACCATACCGCCTGGGATCACCACTGGACAGTTGACCATCCTGAATTTTATTCAAAAGATGAAAACGGCAATTTCAAAGCGCCTGTGGAGGATTGGGAGGATGTGATCCACCTTGATTATGGCAATCCTGATTTGTGGGACACCATGATCAGTGATATGCAATTCTGGATCAACGAAGCCGGGATCGATGGTTTTAGGTGCGATATGGCACATCTTGTGCCGACCTTGTTTTGGAACCGGGCCCGCCGCGACCTGGATAAAATCAAACCGGTATACATGCTCGCCGAATCGGAAAACTTTGACTTGCTTGAATATGCCTTTGATACCATTTACAACTGGAAACTGATGCATGCTATGAACGAGGTGGCCGCTGGTATATCTAATGCAAATCAGCTAGGTGAAACCATTTCCAATGAATTTAATTTTCTGCCGAAAGGTGCTTCATTCATGAATTTCACCAGCAATCACGATGAAAATTCATGGCAGGGATCGGCCATCGAACGAATCCATTATTTTCTGGAACCGCTGACTGTGCTGACTTTTCTAATTCCCGGAATGCCGCTGATCTATTCAGGGCAGGAAGCTGGAAATTATCGCCGGTTGAAGTTTTTTGATAAAGATGAGATTGAATGGAAGGACGACAAGATGTTTGAACTTTTTCAAAAGCTGGCCGAACTGAAAGGTAAATTACCAAACTTTTCGAATAAAGTTGAAATGCGTATTGTGAATTCCGATGCCTCGGAGAAAATCTTTTGCATTGCTTTGTTTGAAAACGATGCTAAGTGTTTGTTTTTGCTGAATCTTTCGGAAGAGTCGGTTGATTTTTATGTAAAATGCCAGCAACTTGAAGGTCCTTTTAGAAATGCAATTCAACAAGAAGATAAGACCGGTTATAGCTGCCATAATCAATTTAAGCTATCAGCATTCGGCTATCTTATTTTGGTAAAATAATTCGCGAAGTCTGCTATTCAGCTAAAGCTTCTAATTTTCAATGATCTTAAATTCCGTACGCCGGTTCAATTGACGACCCTGGGCGGTATTATTATCCGCAACCGGTTCCGATGATCCATAACCCTTAAACATAACTCTATTCTGAGCAATTCCTTTCCTTACCAGGTAGTCGACAACTGCTTTGGCCCTGTTTTCTGAAAGTTTTTGGTTGATCGACTCCGAGCCGGTATTATCGGTGTGGCCGGAAATTTCCACCTTGAGTCGTGGCAGGTCATTCAGTAATTTATAAAGCCTTTCCAGTTCGGGTGTTGATTCAGAACGCAGGGTGAATTTTCCCACATCAAAAAACACATTACGTAACACGATCTTACATCCGATACACACATTTTGCAAATAAATATCCTTTTTCACAAGTTGGTAATCACTCATTTCAGGCAGGTCGAAATTTTCGGAATAGAACAGGTAATCTTCGGCAATTACAGCAATACCGTAATTGATTCCCGAAGGCAGCGACACCAGGAACTTCCCGGTTTCGCTGTTGGAATGAACGGTCATGATCACCTCATTCTTTTCATTATCCACAATTTCGATGTCTGCACTTACCGGGTCTTTGGTAAATTCATCCAGGATACGGCCCTTGAGCACCGTCAGGTTTTTGGCATCGATCTGCACCGGTGCTTCCAGCGTGGATTCGTGGATGGTGGTAGCCCTACTGGCCAGTAATTGATCTTCATTGTCGATTAACATCGGTTTTTCAGGTCCCAGGAAGGTCACACGGTAAATATCATAGCCACCTTCACCTCCATCTTTTCGATTTGAAGTGATGTAGGCATGTTTCCCGCTGGCCGACACAGAAATATATTTTTCGTCATAAACTGTATTTACCGGATAACCCAGGTTGACAGGTGTTGACCACCGGCCTGCTTCCCGAACGCTTTTAAATACATCGTATCCGCCCATCGAGTTATGTCCTTTGGATGTGAAATAAATGGTTTTTCCATCAGGATGTAAAAAAATACAGGCTTCGTTGTAAGGGGTATTTAATTCTGAACCTACCGTAAAAGCTTTGCCCCATTCTTCCTTAAACCGTGTGTTTATTCGTCCGCTGAAAAACATATCGGTGCCACCTTTATTGGCATAGGGACTATTAGTTACAAAGTAAATCTTGATATCATCATGCGAAAAACTTGCATAGGATTCATTGTATTCGGTATTGATGCTGCTGTTTCGGGCTAATTCCTTTAAAGGTCCCCACATACTGCCCTTTAGTTCGCTTAAGAAAATATCTTTATTGCCCCCATTATCACGCACCAGGAATAACCGCTGTGCGTCGGCAGCAAGTGCAACGCATTCATCGTCTGTACTTGTGTTGAGATTGTCAGCCATGATTTCCGGCTTGCTCCATTCGCCGTCCTTGTATTCTGAAATATAGATATCAGAATAAAACTGATCATTTAGGTTTTTTGAACCTCCTGTATTTTCAGGCCTGCGTGAATTAAATATGATGACCGACTCATCTGCTGAAACTGAAGCTGCATAATCATCAAAAGGAGAGTTAAGTGCATCCATATTTTCAACCCAAACGCGGGCCGGATTTGCAATGAGTTCCTGTGCCGAACTGCATTCCTGCAATTCCTTTTTGATCTTTGGTGAATAAATCTCTTCCTCATTACCTTTTAACTTTCCCCTGCATATTTTGAAATTCTTTTCAGCATTTTCAAAGTTTTGATTGTATTTATATGCCAATGCTAAATAAAAATAAACTTCAGCATTTAATTCCGGATCAAGCTGCACGGCTTTTTCAAGAAAAGGTATCGCCTCCGTTTCCTGCCTGGAATGTACCAAACAACGACCGATCTTAAAGTTCAGTTCTGCATTATTCGGGTTAAAACCATTGGCTTCATTGTATAATGTTAATGCTTGTTTAAATGAAAAGGTATGTTCTTCATCCGCTGCAAGCAACTGAAACCCTGATTCCACAAGTGCATCTGCTTTATCCATCTTTTCGATCACAGCCTTGAGTCCATCTTTCTGATCCTTAAAATTGGAATTTTTGAAGTCTACATTTTGAGCTTTAAGAAAAGGCGGGAAGATCAAGAGGATGCCCAAAACTAAAGTGTAAAATTTGAAAGAAGTGTTTGAATTATATCGGTTTAACATTGTTCTGCGATTTTTAATTATTGAGCACATTCAACATCCAGGAATTTTTTAGCGGTTTCAACCCCCAGCTCTGTGGCTGTTTGCCAGTCGCTACAACAACCTTCGCGGTCTCGCTGACTTTCCTTTAATATGCCGCGATTCAGGTATGCCGTAGCATAATTCGGATCAAGTGAAATCGCCTTGTTGAAATCGGCAAGAGCTTTTTCATATTCTTTCATTTTGTAATAAGCAATGGCGCGGTTATTATAGGCAATCGGGTAGGAGGGATTGATCTCGATGGCTTTGGAAAAATCCTTGATCGCATTGGGGTAATTTTCCTGTTCAAGATAAATGCTGCCTCGGTTGTTATAAGCTAAAAAATATTCGGGATTCATTTGGATGGCCTTGCTGTAGGCCTGCAATGCTTTGTCCGTTTCACCCATTTTTTTGTAAATACTGCCCAGGTTGTTCACCATAAATTCGCGATTCGGATCAAGTGAAATTCCTTTCTGCTGAGCAGTCAGCGCCGTTTCATAATTTTCAAGCTTCCGGTAACTGCTTGCAATATCGTTGTAAGCATTGGCATAGCCCTGTTCTATTTCCAGCGATTTATTAAAAAACCCGATAGCTTTATTATAATCACCTTTCAGGAAATATGCCTCACCCATCAGGTAAACAGGCTTATTGCTGAGTGGCTGAAGCTCTGTTAAACGGCTATAATCGGCGATGGCAGCATCATAATTACCGGTCAGGATGAATGCTTCAGCGCGGTTGAATAAACCGTCCGTGTGATTGGGGTCAGCGTCAATCACCTTATCAAAGTCCTGAATTGCTGATTTAGGATCATCTAATTTTAAGGCTACAATTCCCCGGTTGAAGTATGCTTCTGTAAAGTCAGGTTTTAATTCTATGGCCTGGTCAAAGTGTTCCCGTGCGTTCTTAAAATTTAGCTTGCCAAAATCATCAATGCCCATGTTATAGGCTTCCTGCGATTCTTTCAAGATTTTATTCTCCTCGTTGAGCCGAGCGATGGAATCACTGAACATCACCTCATCGAGTGTTAGGGTGCTGTCGATATTTCTAAGTGTATCCAGAGTATTAACCCCCTGAATAGCTGAGTCAACTTGTGAAAAGCATAATTGTGAAAAAGCAAGCAATATGGCTATTGCAAGTAATTTCTTTTGATAAATCATCATTTTTTATATTCGATTAATCTTAAAATTGAATAGGGTAATCCGAAGGCTATGAAGTTTGTCTTTTGATATCCAGTGTGTCGCGAACAAGGAAGGTAGCACCTGCACCTAAAATCATAAATACACCGGCCATAAGAATTGAGTTTAAAGGGTTGTCGTGAAAGATATATTGCAATATTAGGCCTCCAAAAACCCCATTAACTATTTGGGGGATAGTGATTGACATATTAAAAAGACCCATAAATACTCCCATTTGTTTGGGTGGGATAGTGTTGGCCAGCATTGCATATGGCATTGCTAAAATGCTACCCCATGCGATTCCTATCCCTATCATAGGAATTATTAATAAATCCGCATTCGGGATAATTGCAAATGAGAGGAATGAAAATCCACCAATTGTGAGTGCTATTGCATGAGTTGCCCTTCTTCCAATCTTTTTGGCAAGCCTTGGAAGTAACAATGCAATAATTGCAGATACCCCGTTATACACTCCAAACAAGATTCCAACCCAGGCTCCTGCTTCGCGATATCCTTCTGAATTAGGATCGGGAGAAAGATAGAAATGTGATGCAATTGCAGGCGTTGTGTAAACCCACATTGAAAACAAAGCAAACCATGAGAAGAACTGGACCAAAAGGAGTTGCCACATCGTTTTAGGGATCTTAACTTTTGGATGCTTTTTACCAGTCTCTTTGGTATCCTGATCATTTTCGTCACGATAAAATTCTGGTGGATATTCCTTGGTCGTTGAAATTGTCCAAATGATTGATGCGATCAATACAAATGCTCCAAAATAAAATGATAGATAAAGATTTGGAGGAACAAGGCCTTCATGTGCGGCCTCTTTGGAAACACCTAGCCAATTACCAAGAATATAGGGTAACCATGAACCAACCACAGCCCCAATACCAATTAGCAGGGTTTGCATGGAAAAGCCCAGCGTATGCTGTTCTTCGGGTAGTTTATCTGCAACCAAAGCCCGAAAAGGTTCCATAGAAATATTAATGGATGCATCCATAATCATAAGCAATCCTCCTCCAATAAACATAGGGGCGATAAAGGAGGCCAAATGAGGTGCATTGGGCATCAATATCAAAGCAATGCTCGTGAGAATTGCTCCTGTGAGAAAATAGGGACGACGTCTTCCGAGCCGGTTCCATGTTTTGTCACTCATAAAACCAATAATTGGCTGAACGATCATTCCTGTTATCGGTGCAACCAACCAAAACCAACTTAAATGGTGAACATCGGCACCGAAAGTTTGTAAAATCCAGGATGCATTAGCATTTTGTAATGCAAATCCAAATTGGATTCCTAAGAATCCAAAGCTCATGTTCCAAATTTGCCAGAATGAGAGGCGTGGCTTCTGTTTCATGTATATTCTTATTTTCGAAAGGCCGAAGATAAGAATATTTTAGGTATCTATTTTGAAAAGGATCAGAGCAATTATTGGTGAATCAATTCATCGTGTTGATTAAAATCCACCAGGATTTCTTTTGCATGATTTATTTGTTTCTGGTTTCCTTTGGCGACCAAAATTACCTTGCCTTTTTTAAGGTGTTCTTCAAGTTTTACATGATGCAACTCACTCACCCCAATGGTAGTCAGGAGGGATAATACACCGCCCCCAACCAGCCCAAAATCCAATCCGGCAAGTGCACCCACAAGGGCACCCGCGCCATATAAAAAACCAAGTCCGGGAATTGCAAAAATCCCGATTCCAGTTAAAACTCCGAGAATGGGTCCCAATATTAAACCTGCAGTTACAGGTCCTTCTGTCAAAAGGTTATCACCGGTGGTTTTTAAATCATTATGGTGAACATTCGTTTTGCCCATTAAAGAAATTCCTGTTTCAGGAAAATCATCTCCTTGAAGAAGCCTTACTGCTTCAATCGCTTTTTCATGCGAATGGTAAATTCCAATTATTGATTTCATTTCTGCCATTATTACTTTTATATTATTGTAAATGACCGGCTCAATAAATATGCTATGCGGCCAAAAATGAAATTTTTTAATAAATATTAAGATTAGCTGCCTGAATGTCGGTAATTAAAGAGGTTGACCTGGCTTAACAAAAGAAAGGCGCAATAAGCGCCTTTTTTGTACCCGGGGCGGGACTTGAACCTGCCTGTATTCTATGGTTAATACAAATGTTATTTATTGAAGTTATAAACAATTTCATGAGGCATATGCTAAAGTA
>JAGQVE010000076.1 GCA_020438105.1 Bacteroidales bacterium | reverse complement strand
TGATATTCTAATTGTGAGAACACAGTTCAAAATGCTTACGAGCGAGCTAAATACTCTAAAAAATACATGGTTGCCATCGCTTTCTCTCAATGGTAACTATGGAACCATAGGTTTTGGCTATGCTAAAAAACCAAATGAATTTTTAGATTTCCATCCGGTTGGATTTGCTGGATTACAACTATCAATTCCCTTATTTAACGGAACAACAACACAAAAGAAAATAAAACAAAAAAAAATAGAACAAAAGAACAGTCAAATTCAATTGTCATTGCTTGCAGGCCAGAATGAAATGCAAATTATAAATGCAAGCCAAAAAAGGAGCGTAGCCAAAAGCTCAGTAGAAACAAGTTCCAAACAAATTGAGTTAGCCAAATCGGTTTATGACAATACTATACTACAACAAAGACAAGGCGTTGCTAATCTGACAGAAGTCTTGCTGGCAGATAATAGCTTGCGTGAAGCTCAGCAAAACTATTTATCAGCAGTAGTTAACTACCTTAAGGCCGACCTGGAATTAAAAAAAATAACCGGAAATATTTCATTTCATAAATAAACTTGAAAAAATGAAGACGAAAAAAAGAATTGTATATGTCATTATTTCTTTGCTTCTGATAGCCGCTGTTGTCATTCAATTGATGAACAATAAAGAGAGTGCCCAGGAACGAGTTTATCATTATAATAAAGATAAAGCCGTTAAAGTACAGGCTGATACGTTGAAATTGCAAGAAGCTGAAGCAAATTACAGGTTCACGGGAACATTTGAACCAAATAGGGAAACGAAAATCAGTGCAGAAGTGCAGGGTAAAATCAATAAGGTTTATGTAGATGAAGGGAGCACTGTAAGAAAGGGGCAAACCTTAATTCAACTCGACAATACTTTGTTGAAACTACAACTCGAATCCATTGAAGTTCAAATAGAAGGCCTGGAAGCTGATGTGAAACGATATGGTATTCTTGCTAAAGCCGACGCGATTCAAGGTATACAATTAGAAAAGGCCGAACTGGGATTGAAATCCGCCAAGATTCAGCGGAGTACAATTCTTGAACAAATCAATAAAACCACTATTGTGGCCCCTTTTGCCGGAATTGTTACGACTAAAATGACCGAAGAAGGTGCTTTTGCTGCACCCGGAATTCCATTGCTCCAATTAACTGATATTAACCGTTTAAAATTTACAGTTATGATCTCCGAAAAAAATATTGGACTATTTCGCATGAACCAGGCATATATGGTTGTTGCCGATGCATTCCCTAAAACCAAATTAGAAGGTTCCATAAACCTTATAGGAAGCAAGGCAGATTTGGGCAACAATTTTCCTGTGCAGGTTACTATAGAAAATAACCCAGAACAAAAAATCAAATCAGGTATGTTTGGCCAGTTAATTATAGCAAATGATACAGAAAGTGAACAAATCATAATTCCAGCATCCGCAATGGTGGGTTCAACAATCCAGCCGCTGGTTTATAAAATCGAAAACGGAACAGCATTGCTCCATCCCATTACGGTCTCAAAACGCCTAGAAAACAAAGTAGTTATTCAAAGTGGGCTGCGCGAAGGCGATGTGATTGTAACAGGTGGGTTTATCAACTTGTTCGATGGTGCCAATGTTCAATTTAATTAAATCAGAAAATCATGAATATTACTGAAATATCAATAAAACGTCCTTCTCTAATCATTGTACTCTTTGGTCTATTTATCCTGTTAGGCACAATCGGCTTTATGAACCTGAGTTATGAACTGTTGCCCGATTTCAACCAGCCGGTTGTTGTGATCAAAACCATGTACCCGGGTGCTGAACCGGAGGAGGTTGAAACATCGGTTTCCCGAAAAATAGAAGATGCCTTATCCAACCTTGAAGGTGTTGACTACTTGGAAACCATGTCGATGCCAAATGCTTCGGTAATTATTGCCAATTTGAAGTATGGAACAAGTGTGGACAACACCATGCAGGATGCGCAACGATATATTGACAACATCAGAAAAGATCTTCCTTATGATATTCTGAGTCCGGTAATGAGCAAAGTCTCACCCAATGACTTGCCAATTATGTCAATCAGTGCTACTAGCCATATACCTCCTACTGAATTTTTTCAAAAAATGCAGGATGAATACCTGCCTCAGATCCAGCAGTTGAAAGGAGTGGCAGAAATTACCCTTCTCGGTGGGGAAGAGCGGGAGATACAGGTTAAGGTCGATCAGGATAAATTGAGGATGTACAAACTTTCCCTTTCGCAGGTGGTGGAAGCGATAAACCGTTCAGGCATTGACCTTCCTGCCGGAAAAGTACAATCCGATGAACAAAACAATTCAGTGCGGCTAATCGGAAAATTTGCTACGGTTGATGACATAAAAAATGTTCAGGTTGCCATGCTCGTTCCCGGCAGCCCGGTATATGTGAAAGATATTGCCTTTGTGATTGACGGAGTAAGGGAAATTGAATCTGTAAGCCGTTATAATGGAACCAATGGTATAGGCCTGCTTTTGAAAAAACAGGGAGATGCCAATGCAGTTGATGTATCGAGACATGTCCGCGAAAAACTGAAAGACATCGAAAAACAGAACAAGGATGCCGGGGTAAAATTTATCATAGCTGACGATTCAACCGACAACACCATCGCGGCGGTAAATGCTGTAGTTTTTGATTTGATATTGGCGGTGATTCTGGTTTCACTGGTTATGTTGTTGTTTTTGAGAAGTTTCAGGAACTCACTAATCGTCCTCGTGGCTATACCTACTTCATTGGTAACCGCCTTTGCTGTGATGTGGCTCCTAGGGTACACTCTAAATCTGATGACCTTACTGGCCATGTCGCTAATCATCGGCATACTGGTAGATGATGCCATTGTGGTACTTGAAAATATCCAAAGGCATCTTGATATGGGCAAGGAAAAACGATCCGCTGCTATGGATGGACGAATGGAAATAGGCTTTTCGGCTCTTTCCATCACCCTTGTAGATGTTGTGGTGTTTTTACCCATTTTGTTTTTGCAGGTTTTTGTTGCTGATATGCTCAAACAATTCTCGGTGGTGGTCATAACCTCTACACTAACTAGTTTATTGGTAGGCTTTACGCTAACGCCATGGATGGCATCACGAATAGGTAAAAAAGAAAATTTAAAACCAACGAATTTATTAAATCGTTTTCTGCTCTGGTTTGAGGCGCAATTGGATAAATTTATTGAGTGGTACGGAAATCATTTGCAATGGGTGCTCAACCATAAACTTATTTTTACGGGAATAATTATTGCATTATTGGTAATGACAGTCGGTATGCTAAAATTAGGAATTATTGGAAAAGAGATGATGGCAACCGGCGACCAGGGGAAATTCAGACTAAACCTTGAATTTGACAAAACTATTACAGTCCAGCAAAACAACATTACTTCCCGAAAGGTAGAGCAATTCATTTTACAACAGCCGGAAGTGGAAACCCTCTTTAGTAACATTGCAGGTCCGAGCACAGGTATAGGAAGCCTGGGTGTGGGTTCTGCTAATAAATCAGAATTCACTGTTCAGTTGAAGCCTGAGAGTGAGAGAACAATAAATACCCTAGAATTCATGAAACAACTACGGAACGAGTTAGAAAATGAGTTTATAGGTATCAATTTCTCAATGGCAGTTATAGGTTTACTTCCAAAATCAGCACCAATAAAAATTACCCTGAGTGGTGCAGCATTAGAAAATGTGATGAAGAGTGCTCAAGATCTGAAATCGACTATCCAAACATTACCTGGGGCCGATAATGTGCAACTTTCGGTGGAAGAGGGCAGCTCTGAATATCAAGTGATTCCTGATAAAGATAAAATGCAAAGACTGGGGCTTAATACGGCTTATGTAGGTTTAAATATACGAACAGCCTTTACCGGTAATGACGATGCAATATTGACTGAGAATGGAATAGAATATCCTGTGCGAGTTTGGTTAGACGATTTTGACAGAAGAAATTATGAAGATGTTAATAGACTTTCAATTGTTAATCCAATGAAAGTACCTGTTGAAGTTTCTCAGTTTGCCGAGGTAATTCAGGATAACTCGCCATCCATGCTGGAGCGGCTCGACAGACAGTCCTCAGTTACACTTACGGCTGAATCGTTTGGCAGACCGTCAGGAACACTGGCTGATGATGTTCTCAACTATCTGAAAGAGCATCCCTTACCACAGGATGTAAAACTTACCTGGGGTGCCGACATCAAAACCCAGAATGAAAGTTTTGGTGCACTTGGTTCGGTACTGTTCATTTCCTTTATCCTGATATACATGATCATGATAGCTTTGTATGATAGCTATATTTATCCTTTTGTGGCACTATTTGGTATACCTGTAGCTGCCATTGGTGCATTACTAGCATTAAATCTTTCAGCTAATGATATTACTCTTTTTGCATTGCTTGGTTTAATCATGCTAATGGGCCTGGTAACAAAAAACGCCATATTAATAGTGGATTTTACCAACCAGCTTAAAGCGCAGGGTAAGCAGTACAAAGAAGCGTTGATTATAGCAGCAAAAGAACGTATGCGCCCAATATTAATGACAACACTTTCAATGGCTATTGGCATGTTACCCATTGCCCTGGCAAGAGGTACAGCTAGTGAATGGAAGAATGGATTGGCCTGGGTAATTATTGGTGGATTATTGTCTTCCCTTATTCTAACTGTTTATTTAGTGCCAGTGGTTTATTACATGGTTGATTCAATAAAAGAACGATTCGAAATTAAAAACATATCATTAAAAACTTCTCTTAAACACACATAATATGGTATCACTATTCAAAAAACAACGAGTCTTATATGTTGGGATAATCTTAATTGTTTTAATCAGTGCATTTAAGGAACAATCTGAAAATCCTTTATTTTCATTAGCGGTAAAGGTTGAAAATCTTAGTAATGAAAAGGGTGTAGTAGTGATTGCATTGTATACGAGGGAAGATTCATTTCCTGATGAGCATTATGAAAAATATTACCAAATTAGTACCAATGTGATTTCAAATCGTTCAGCCTCTTATACCTTTAATAATTTACCAACAGGTAAATATGCAATTAATGTTTTACATGATGAAAATAATGATGGAGAAATAGACAAAGGTTTGGTTTTACCAAAAGAGGGAATTGGTTTTTCCAATTATCATTCGATAGGTATTTTCAACAAACCAACATTTAATAAAGCATCATTTAATATCAGAAGTGATACAAATATTAAAGTAAAAGTTATATATTTTTAATAATGCTAAGGAATATTTTGCAACAAAATCCTGAAAATAGAATTTTAGATTCAGCTAAAAAATTATTTATTCTTAATGGATTTTATGGGACAACAATTTATCAGATTGCCAAAGATGCAGAAGTAAGTAAAACTTCAATTCATTATTACTATAGGTCAAAGATGAAATTATTTGAACGCGTGTTTCCCGGGATAATTCAAGACTTTAAAAATATTGAATTGGGTAAAAAGTACAGGCTGCAGATCTTGATTTTTTTATTATCTGAATTGTCTACTAATGAAGAAAGTTTATTAAGGCTTTTAAAAAGGAAAAATCAAATTGATTGGTTTAAAGGGCTGTATGAAGATGTTTTGAATAAATTTATTTGATTTAAAAATATTAGATTCGAATAATTTAACCTTACAAAGATTTAATAAATTTTTTATACATATAGTTGTTTATTCCTTAGAAAGTCTATTTAAAACAGCTTCTCCGTTCTGTATCTTTTTTGACAGTGTTTGTATAGTTTCATTTTTTACAAGGTTATAGAATCCTTCACGGACTGTAATGTATTCATTATGAAAAGGGCAGGGATTCTTACTATTACAATTTTTTAATCCGAACCCACACTTATGAAAAACGCCATCTCCTTCCATTACATTTATTACATCAAATATTGTGAGGTGTGATTGGTTTTTGTCAAAGAAAAAACCACCCCCGCGACCTTTCATTGATTCCAACAACTTGTGCTTGGTTAAAGTTTGAAATATTTTTGCAGAATACGCAACAGGTGCTTCAATCTCTAGAGCTATCTCACTAACACCCGGTCGGTGTCCTTTCCAGTTTTGTAATTGAATATATGCAAGGGCTCTTATTGCGTATTCTGTACTTTTCGAAAGCATTCTATTATTTTATGTATTCCATTAACTCTGTCTCTAGCTCAGCAGATTTTTTAAATAAAATATTATTTTCAATATGGATATGACGATGCAGGTCCTGTTCAAACTCATGCAGGGTTTTAAATGTAACCTCATAAGTATTACAGCCATCCGCTGGCGGTGTGTACCCTTGTGTTATTTGTGTTATTTTTTCAAACCTTTCGCCTTCTGCCTGGTGTTCAAGGATCATTTGATTGATGGGATTCATTACACCTCCAATTGTGCTTGATTCAACATTTCCACCTTTCTTCATTTTAACCATTCGAACGATATATGGAAAAAGAACTATTTCTTCTTTTTGCATGTGCAAAGTTAAATTATCTGCAGATTCTTTAAAAAGTTTTGCAACCTTAAATAATTCCGGGTGGTTTTCGCCATGGACATCACAAAGTTTCTGAAGTTTCTCCTTCAGAAAAGGAATGTGATCTGCAACGTATGAGTGATGCCTTTTTATGATATAGTCGCACAAAGCATCAAGTTCAAGTCCATCCAGATATTTTGAATCAGGATCATTTGTCTGAGTCAGTAATTCAAGTTCTGGAATCAGTTTTTCGATATCTACTTTTGCATTAATACATGCTTCTGAAAGTGAAACTTGTCCACCGCAACAGAAGTCGATTTTGTTTTTTTCGAATATTTGAGCCGTTTTAAAATTTGTTTTCACAATCTCACCAACTATTGTGTTTTTAGTTATTTCCATGTTTTTTAATTTAAATTTTTTTACAAAGATAAAAAATAATTATATAAAAAGATATAAGGGTCTTTATATATTTATATATTTGTTCCCGAAAACAAACAATAACTTATAACATAAATTATGAACACAAAAAAACTTTGGATAGGATTTATTCTGGTTATGGTTATCTCTTTTGGGATATTGGGCTATTACGGAATAGAAATTTACAAGGAAGCACCACCTATACCAGAAAAGGTGGTTGATCCGAATGGTACCGTAATTTTTTCATCACAGGACATTAAAGATGGACAGAATATATGGCAATCAATGGGTGGTCAAGAAGTCGGCACTATATGGGGACATGGGGCTTACAAAGCACCTGACTGGACAGCTGATTGGCTTCACCGGGAAGCAATGTTTATCTTGAATAGATATGCATTAAGTGAATTCTCGAGTGATTATGAAAGCCTTGATGAGGAAAAAAAAGCAATGTTGCAGAAAAGAGTTCAGATTGAGCTTAGACGAAATACTTATGACCCCAATCAAAAAACACTAGAAATCTCTTACCTTAGAAAAGATGCATTTCATCATTTAAGTAGGCATTATGCAGGTCTATTTATGGATGATCCAGAAAAGCACATATTGCGAGAAGCCTATGCAATACCTGAAAATAGCATAAAAACAGATGAAAGAATGTTTAAAATGAATGCTTTTTTCTTTTGGGCTACATGGTCAACTGTAACTGAGCGTCCTGGTATGGATATAACCTATACCAATAACTGGCCACCGGAAAAACTGGTTGCCAATGAACCTCCGGGATCACTTTTATTATGGACAGGATTTAGTGTGATTATCTTGCTGGTTGGAATCGGGCTACTGGCCTGGTATTATGCATCCAACAGAGATAAAAACGAGCATGTGGAAATTCCTAAGGTGAACCCGCTATCGGGCGTAAAACAAACACCTTCGATGAAGGCGACATTAAAATATTTTTGGGTGGTGACAGCATTAATTCTCGTTCAAATTTTCATGGGGGTGGTAACAGCACATTATGGTGTTGAGGGATTAGGTTTTTATGGGTTTCCTTTGGCGGATATACTTCCTTATTCGATTTCCAGAACCTGGCATATCCAACTAGCAATTTTCTGGATTGCCACTTCATGGTTGGCTACGGGGCTTTTCATTGCTCCCGCGGTGTCAGGTAAGGAACCAAAATTCCAAAAACTGGGTGTAAATGTGCTTTTTCTTGCTTTACTTGTAATTGTTGTCGGCTCGCTGGCCGGGCAATGGATGGGTGTAATGCAAAAACTTGGACTGGCTGAGAATTTTTGGTTCGGACACCAGGGATATGAATATGTTGATTTAGGCAGATTCTGGCAGATATTTTTGTTTTTGGGTTTATTTATTTGGTTGTTTTTGATGGGAAGAGCAATTTGGCCCGCTATAAAGGCAAAAAGTGAAAACCGCCATTTGCTTATTATGTTCCTGATTGCTTCGATCGCTATCGCTGCTTTTTATGGAGCCGGCTTAATGTGGGGACAACAAACACACTTATCTGTTGCTGAATACTGGAGATGGTGGGTCGTACATTTATGGGTAGAGGGATTTTTTGAAGTGTTTGCAACCGTGGCCATTGCATTTTTGTTTGTTCGTATGCAGCTCATTAGAGCATCCATAGCAACTTCAAGTGTATTGTTCTCAACAATCATTTTTCTAACTGGTGGAATATTGGGGACCTTCCACCATTTGTACTTTACAGGAACGCCAACTGCCGTATTAGCCCTAGGGGCCTCCTTTAGTGCGCTTGAAGTGGCACCCTTGGTTTTTATGGGCTTTGAAGCCTATCATAATATAAGGTTAAGCAGGGCGAGTGAATGGGTAAATGCTTATAAATGGCCAATATACTTTTTTGTTTCTGTGGCATTCTGGAACCTGCTGGGTGCAGGGATTTTTGGGTTTTTAATTAATCCACCCATTGCACTTTATTATATGCAAGGGTTAAATACGACACCAGTTCACGGACATACAGCACTATTTGGGGTATATGGAATGCTGGGTATTGGATTGATGCTATTTGTATTAAGAGACATGGATTTAAAAGCAATATGGAGAGAAAAGACCATTAAGTACGCCTTTTGGTTATTGAATATTGGTTTACTATTGATGGTAGTGTTGAGTGTATTACCTGTCGGACTTGCACAAACAGTAGCTAGTGTAAAACATGGCTTATGGTTTGCCCGTTCAGCCGAATTCCTTGAATCACCAACTTTGGAATTTATCCGTTGGCTAAGAGTGATTGGTGATACTATATTTGCAATTGGTGCATTATACCTTGGTTGGTTTGTTTTTGGCTTGAAAGGTGGATGGTCAATAGACAGAAAATAAGTATTTAGACTACAATTGTTTTGTTTTGATTTGTATTAAGCTGTCCATTTGATTGGGCAGCTTAATTTGTTTGTTACAGTAATTTAGTGGTATATTCATTTAATTCTACTAGGAACAATGGAAGACTTTGAAATTTGCCTTTGCAATAAAGTTTTGCGAAGTACTCTTGATAAATTGATAAAAAATAAGGGATTGACGCAATTAAAAGATATTCATTCTGAATCTAAAGCCGGTACTACCTGTGGTGGTTGTAATTCTGAAATTGAAGAATTAATAGTTCTGTTGAATAAAAATAAAAATGCAGAATGGTAAAAGAACACTAACTAGTGTAATCTAGATCAAAATATTTGAATTAGAAATCTTATTTTAAAGACAGTAGAAAATGATTTTCCATGTTGTTTTAGGATATTA
>JAGQVE010000075.1 GCA_020438105.1 Bacteroidales bacterium | reverse complement strand
GATACACCACCTGCCCCAGTAAGTTGGATACTTCGAGGTAAATTTCAGCAGGAGCGTATAACGTTACCTCAACTACCGATGTACCATTAAATGGATTGGGGTAGTTTTGCGAAACCTGATCTACGGTGAATGTTGCAGGCTGAGCAATTCCCATTATATCATCTTTCAATATCGTACTGAAAGTTTGGGTATTGGAAACATATTCATGATCGCCGTCAACTGCATTTCCGGGCTCGGTATCTGTATTGTAATGCAGATAAAGATTGGCATCCGTATTGGCAGCGAATTGAGGATAAACACATTCATCAAAAATATGGATCAAGTCGCTACTCAGGTGATAGTGCTGGCCCCAGGATAAACCCAAATCAGGTGAAGTCCTGGCCCAAATGTGCTTAAAGTTATATGTTCCGTTATCATAACCTTCGGTAGTGGCTGCATATGCAACATAAATCTGGTTGGTTTCATCCACAACCATTGTAGGCATGGTACACAAACCGATTTCCGAATATGCAATGATATCCACAAATTCGAGTTCACCACTATTATCCAGATCCTGTGACCAACCGATCAGGTTAACATCTTCCATCAGCACATCGTAAGGATCAAGCGCATCGTGCGGATTTTCGTTGGTAAAGGGCTCCATACTGTCGTTCCAGTAGCCAATTCCATTGGAAAGTCCGGGCCAATATGAATACGTTGTCCCTACTTCAGCTTTTAATACAAATGAAATTCCGAAAGTAACATGAACTTTCCCATACTTATCAATGGCAATGGCTCCTGAGTTATCGGGTGCCCATAAGGTATCGGTAAATACCGTATTGTCATCATAAAATGGGTAGGGATGCTCCCAAATTATGGTTTTTTCCCAGGTATCACCATTGTCGGTTGATTTCATGTAAAACATATCGCACCAGATATTAAAAACACCAAATACCAGGACGCCATCCCTTGGTTCCGCAAACACATAACTGTCAGCACCCAGATCGGTGTAAAAATCGTGGCCCGTACCAGGAATTTCATAATTTAAAACATCCCAGGTTTCACCAGCATCCAGTGAACGGTAGTAACCCAGTGTAACCTCACCTGTGGTTGGGTAATCACGTATTAATCCAATAATATGAACATAATTGTGATCAGGACCATTGGTGACCACTCGCGGCCAGGTAATTTTTTCAAAGCCTGCGGGCCCCTGAATGATGGATTCTGTCCAGTCACCGCTTCCTTTTTCCAAACGGCGATTAATGATTAGTGCATCAGAAGCATTGTGTGATACTGTGATTTCACCGTTTTCACCAAGCGGCGCATAGGTTGGCCAACCTGTTTTCACAGTTTCAACGCGTGCTTCCGGCCAGTCGCCCCAGTTATTGCCATCATAATAATTATAACCGGTGCCGCGATCGGCAAAGCCTGTGGCCTCAATCCCATAAGTCCAGGTGGTAGCCATGGTCCCGTCATCAAAACGATAGAGCCGGTTAGCTGTTACACGGTTGGATTGTTTATCATAATAGGTTTCACCAATGGTTTCTTCAGCCCAAAAATTGGCTGATTTATAAGGTGCGACATTACCCGTTAGCATTTCAGATCCGTCCGCAGGAGCCTGAATCTCTTTTTGAACGGAATAGTTTTGAAGGCTTTTGGATACTTTGGCTCTTTGCTGTGCATGGATTGAAAACAGAAAGAGCATTGAAATTGAAAGAAGTAAAATTCTCTTCATGGTTAAATCAATTTAAATTAGAACTTTGTTTTTTTTGGAAGGTCTAAAGTAACAATTATCTGGATATGACCAACAAAAATTCGGTACTAATATACCAACAGACAATTTTGGGGTATAAGCTGTTAAAATCGGCTTATGAAATGAACCCGTTTGAAATAGCAAAGCGGATGATTCCGGCAACATTATTCACATCCAGTTTTTTCATTAAGTTGGTTCGGTGGGTATCAACGGTGCGGTGACTAATAAATAATTTATCCCCGATTTCCTTATTGGAATAGCCTTCGGCAATCAGTTTCAATATTTCTATTTCCCTTGTGGTAAGGTCAGCTACTTTGTTTTCTTTGTGAAACCCGGAACCGGGATTTTCATCCCCAACGGCCAATGAGCGTGTTACGTCGGCTGAGAAATAGGATTTACCGCCGCTAACCATTTTGATGGCTTCGAGCAATTCAGATCTATCTGCATTTTTGAGGACATATCCATCTGCACCGGTTTTTAATAATGTTTTAATCAAACCGCTTTCATTGTGCATCGAAAGAATGATCACTTTAACATGTGGGAATTTTTCTTTAATAAGTTTGGTGGCTTCAATACCGTTTAAAACCGGCATGTCGATGTCCATCAAAATCACGTCGGGTGTAAGCACTTTAAGGAAATCCAATACGGCCCTGCCATTGCCGGCTTCGCCTATTACTTTAAGCCAGTCTTCATCTTCAAGCAGCGATTTAATTCCGTCGATAATGATCTGATGATCGTCAGCGATCAATAACCTGATGGGATCCATAAAAATGGTTGTTTTTCGGCTTATAAAGTTAAATAAATTAAGGAATAAAATGGCGGAAAACCTTAATTTCTGACAAAATTACTTTGGTCCAGGGTGCCGTTAATGATGGTTTGATTTTGATATAACACCGTATAAAAGTATAAACTTGAATTTAATACTGAAGCTGTTTTGACACGCATACGCACTTCATCGTTATAAACCCTGGTCCGAAATCGTTTGATCGGTATCACATGGCCATAACGGTCTTTGAGAACCACATCAAATGCCTCTTCATTGCGGGCATCCACGTTGTAAATATGTATTTGCGTTTGGGTTAAGTTCTTTTTGGTGGAGGCAAGGGTATAGGGCGGATCAGCAAAGTAGCCATCCGTTTTATCCGAATAATTATATACGATGTTTGAATTGTCAGTGAATTTCAAAATGGTTCCATCCTGCCCAACGAAAAAACCGTTGTTGACATCAGTAAAAGCTGCGGCATAAAGTGATTTATCAGTTGGAGGATTTAAAAACATAAATGAATTTCCCTGATCGGTGGTTTTGATCACTTGCGAATGACCGTCGATAATGCCGGTAAAGTAACCAATAAAACGCCCCAGGAACTGCACATCAAAATATCGTCCGCGCGAGGTAAACTGATTTTGCTTGTCGGAAGTGCGGAAGTTTCGCACACGATAATCACTGATGAACAAAAAATCGGTTCCATTTCCGGCGTTCATGATTGCAATTGCATCGTGCGTGTTGAGATAGTCAACGGCAACGATTTCTTTGCCAAGGTACCAATCATCGCGACTGAAATGCGGAGAGATATCTGTAAAAGTTTCCCCGCCATCTTCCGTTTTACTGATAAAGGGCCTTTTGCCAAAATCATAACTGTAAGCAAATCCCCCAACGATGCCATGTTTTTCATCTAAAAACGACATGTTCATCAGGTAGATATCATTACACTCCTGACTGGTAGTAAAGCTGCCGTCGTCGCAATCATCATAAACCGGTTTCATATCCCATGTTTTACCGGCATCTGTTGTACGGTAAAATACACCGTTTGAAGTGCTATGCCCAATGGCAAAACCAACGGAATCGTTTACAAAATCAATACCTGTAAAGTCAACATCTTCAAGAGTTGGAATTTCTTCCCAGTTATACCCACCATCGTTTGTTCTTAAAAACAAACTTTTTTCGCCCACAACAAAGCCGCTGTTGGCATTAATAAAATGGATATCGTTTATGCTGAATTTAGAAAGTGATTCAAAAGGGATCCATGTTTCCCCACCGTCATTGGTGCGGATGAAGGTGCCTGAATGGCCCGCCGCAAAACCATAGGTTTTGTCAACAAAGTAAACACAAGTCAGGTCCTTGTTGGTTACCGGTGTAACTGCCGTAAATTGGGCACGAACAGCCATCGGTTGCAGGACGATAGTAATCCCAACAAGTATGTAAGCGTAGATTTTGATCATACTCAATTTGTATTATCATATCGGGATTTTCAAGATTGATACCAATTCAACAAACTCCAAAATCCTAAGCAAATAACCCCGATTAAAAAACATCTCAACATCCTGTTTTTATGGCAATTAATTAAAATAATACACTTTTTCAACTAAACAATACAGTTCTAAAATGGTTAGTCCCCGAAGTATAAAATTAGGAAATTTATCCCAATTTGAAACAAATTCCACAATTTTAGTTTAATCTGGTATGGATTCATATCAGGAGGTCAACTTTAATTTTAATCCTGATTTTTGATCGATTACGAACAGAAACCGTCCGGAATTTAACGGTCAGTAAATAACATTCGCTGATTTCTATCCACATTTCCCTCACACTTACAACCACTTATAAATTAAGGCTTAATTTTTGAATAAATGTAAGCACTTACATTTATGAAAGGTAATTATATACAGGAACTTGGCGAAATGGCTATTGGCAGCCGGCTCAAACAACTTACAGAAGTGTTCATGAAAGACCTGACACAGGTTTATAAGGAACTGCATGTCGATTTTGAGCCACGGTGGTTCACCTTTGTTCATTTGCTATCCAGGGTGGATAAACTCCCCATCACCGAAATTGCAAAGCGACTGAATCAAACGCATGTAGCAGCCAACCAGGTTGCCAATGCGCTGGAAAAGAAAAAACTCATCGCATCGATAAAGGACAAAAAAGACCAGCGAAAAAGGATCCTTAAATTAAGCGCTAAAGGCAAAAAGCTGGTAACCGAGCTGGAACCTGTGTGGCTGGCAGTGGAAAAAGCAGTGAGCGATTTGCTCTCCGAATCGGAATCTGGCCTGATTAAAGAGATCGATAAAATTGAAGCTTCGTTGCAGCTTAAATCAATGAAGGACAGGATCGATGAACAAGTAAATACTGAAATCCTTTCGCAGGTTCAAATCCTTAACTACAAGCCGGTCCACAAACATAATTTCATCGACCTGAACCTTGCATGGCTCGAGGAATATTTTGAGGTGGAAGACCATGACCAGAAGCTGCTTTTTAATCCCGATGAGGAAATCATTGGCAAGGGTGGGCACATCATCATGGCAGCCTATAAAAGTGATGTGGTGGGTACAGTAGCACTGTTAAAGGTAAACCCAACCCTTTGCGAATTGACCAAGATGGCAGTGAGCGAAAAATTCAGGGGAAGGGGAATCGGCAGGAAGTTGCTGACAGCAGCGCTTGACCTGACAAAGCAAAACGGGTTTCAAAAGGTGACCTTATTGACCAGCCCCAAGCTTGAAAGAGCAGTTAATTTATATACTTCCTTCGGATTTACTGAATCGAAAGAACCTTCGCTGCTGCTCCAGAACCTTAGCCGCTGCTCAATTCAACTGGAACTCAAAATAATTTAATAATCATAAAATCAATTTAAATCATGAAAACTAAAAAACGAATCTCAACTTATGTATTGACGCTGATTGTGCTGATTAGTTTTGGAATCATACCTTTCAGCATAAATGCACAGGAAGCAAAAATCCAGCAAGCTGAAAAACAGCAGGTAGTAGACAGCATCGCCAAATTAATGACCAATCGCTATGTATTTCCTGATGTCGGCAAAGAGATGGGTGACCTGGTATTAAAAAACATGGCCTCGGGAAAATATGATGCTGTGAGTGATTACAACGAATTTGGAATGATGCTTACCGATGATCTGCGCTCCGTATCAAACGACAGGCATATCGGTGTAAGGTACAACCCTGAGCGGATAGCCATGGAAAAGAAGGCAGAAGCTGAAGGTAATGAAGAAGAGCTTGAAGCTTACTACCGGCGTTTCGATGAGGCCAACAATTACAATTTTAAAACGATTAAGATCCTACCGGGAAATGTGGGTTACCTGAAATTCAACGGTTTTGCAAACGCTGCCGAAGCCGGCCCAACTGCAGTGGCTGCCCTAAACTTCCTGGCTTATACAGATGCTTTGATCATCGACCTGACCGAAAACGGCGGTGGAAGTCCATCCCTGATTCAGCTAATGACCACTTACTTCTTTGATGAACCGGAGCACCTCAATTCCTTTTACATCCGTGAAGGCGATCAAACCGAGCAATTCTGGACTTTGCCCTGGGTTCCCGGTCGCAAAATGACCAACACCGATATTTATATACTCACCAGCAGTCGTACCTTTTCCGGTGCCGAAGAGTTCACCTATAACCTTAAAAACCTGGAACGTGCAACAATTGTTGGCGAGACCACAGGCGGCGGAGCACACCCGGTAAGCATGTTTATCATTAATGATAATTTCACTATCGGAGTGCCTTTTGGCCGAGCAGTTAACCCCATCACCAATACAAACTGGGAAGGCACCGGTGTGGAACCGGATGTAAAAGTGAACAAGGACGAGGCCTTTGATGTGGCCTATCAAATGGCACTTGAAAAACGCCTCGAAAATGAGGAAATGGAAGAATTGAAAAATCAAGTGGCCTGGACTTTAGATGGGATAAAAGCGAAAAATGAACAATTCAACCTGGATCCTAAAAAAATGAAAGAATACACCGGAAATTTCGGTCCACGTGTAATTACCCTGCAGGACGGAGCTTTGTATTACCAGCGCGAAGACCGCCCTAAAATGAAAATGATTCCCATGAAAGAAGATGTATTCTATTTTGACGAATTACAGTACTTTAGATTGAAATTTATAAGAGAAAACGGAAAGATCGTTGCAGTAGAAGGTATGTACGACAACGGCAACACCGACAAAAATGAAAAAGGCTAAACTTTTTTCATCCAAAATTTTGCACCATGAAAAAGCTACCAAAATCAAGATCTAAATTAATCGTCATTTTATTTGGTACATTCATCCTGACTTCGGCGACCATGCTGCGGGGTCAGGATGAATTGTTTGAAACACCATGCTTTCCATCCGGGATATTTGCAGGCAGTTCCTTTAGCGGGCTGGCTTTGAAGGATCAGTACATTTCACCCGAAAAATACAGGGGCCCACTTTGGAGCTACAACCTGGGCTGGGCAAGGGATCATAGCAAATACATTTACCGGCTTAATTTTGAATATGGATTCAGCGAACAGGTAAAAAATAACAATGCCCGCTCACAGGTCACATTGGTGGCTTTGCGGCAGGGATTTTTATATCCGCTGAAAGCGCACAAACTTTTTAATAAGGAGCTATTCATTTATCTTGGACCTTCAGCTGACTTTTATTATTACCAGAACGACCCCGTGCTGGCCATTCATGGATTCGAGTATGTGCATTCTATACTGACAATGTTTTCTTTGGGTTTTAACGCCGAATTAATTTACCCCATCACCAACCGATATCAACTGGAGAGCGCCGTTTCATTGTCGATCTTGTCGTTGGGCATACGCTCGGTTGACGACGAGGAATCGGATGAATCGATGGCCAAATTGCTTCCTGTATTTGAAGCGCTGAATGGAAGTTTTGATCTGCGGAATCGCTTTTATATCTTACGAAAATTATCGGTTTCATTGGGGTACCGGTTTCAAATTACCAATATCAATGCCTGGGACCCGCTGATCCATGCCCGGGATGAAATCACCTTTGACTTAAACTTCAAGATCTGAATGGCATGAAAACGCAAAGCAAATTTATGGCATTGATCATCGTTGCAGTGCTGGCGGGCTGCAGGGATATTTATGTTAAGCCAGCCGACAGCGAAATGCACCTCGCCGACTTTGAAGCCACCTGGAACCGGGTGAATGCGCTGTATCCTTTCCTTGAAATGAAAGGAATCGACTGGGATGCCATGTACGGGGTTTACAAACAACGCACAATGGATGCCCATGGAGATGAATTTTTGCAGGTTATGTGTGATCTGCTGGGGGAACTGAAAGACGGGCATACCTATCTTCAACTCAATGGCGGCGACAGGATTTATCCCTGGTATCCCGACCGGGAACAAAAAGACAGGCATTTGTATAATCCATTTGTGGTGCGCGGGTATTTTGATATGGAGCTGTTGGTAAACGACAGCAGAAGTGCTGAATATGGCATCACAGCTGATAATATCGGTTATGTGTTTTTATCGAATTTCCATGAGGGTTATTATCAATCCGAATTTGCTGGGATTATGAGTTACCTGCAAAATACCCGTGGACTGGTGATCGATATCAGGCAAAAGCGGGGCGGGTCATTGCAAAACGTACAGGCAGTGGTGGCACATTTTAGCGAAACACCTATTGCAATGCCAAAACTGATCATCCTGGATGAAGATATCCCGCTTGAACCGGTTCAGCCCAGATCACCCGTATATTTCCCGAAGCCTGTGATGGTTTTGGTGAACGGATCTACCTTTAGTGCCGGTGAGGTTTGTACTGAAATCCTGAAGCAGTTGCCCTACGTTACCGTGATTGGCGATACTACAGGTGGTGGTGGCGTGGTTTCCTCAGGCGACCCGCCCGATGCGAGGGCAGAATACAAACTACCTTCCGGCAATAAGATCTATATCGGGACCGGCTATTTTGAAAAATATGACGGCGAACCCTTTGAATGGTCGGGCATTGTGCCGGATGTGATTATTCAAAATAAACCGGAGGAATTGGAACAGGGAATCGACCGGCAACTTTCACTGGCGATGGAAACGATCCGCTTTTTAACAAAAAATGGGAAAAAATAAAGGCTGTGTTTACTGGTGCTGACAATTTGGAGGAAGAGTTTTTTCATATTTGGATTGGGCTATTTATAGTGTATTTATATTTCATTTTAGGGTAAAAGCCAGAATCTCCACCCTCCCCAGTATAGATCATAATGGAAATCGAATTCTTTGAATTCATTTGGTAGGGGCAAATTATCAACTTTTGCAAATTCAGTGTATTCATCTTCAGACTTGAAAAAGGTCAGATGGTCAGTTTCCAGATTCCAAATTACATATTTTCCAGGTAACTTAGCCGTTGGGGATCGATCAATATGAGCATAAATATAGTTTTCATCTGCTGCAAATTCATAAATTCGAATTTGTTTATACGTTTTGGTTGAAAAGGTAGTCCATACCCCATCTGACTGTTTTATGCTTTGCCCATTTCTTAAAGGTAGTCTGGCACTGTCGCCTAAACCATGGTTGCCCCAGTGGGTAAACATAAAAACAAATAGCGCGAAAGAAATAACTGCACCAGTTGAAAACCAAAACCTGGTATTATTTTCAATAACACTATAAAACCAGCTTTCCTTCTGAAAATATCCAATAACCTTAAATAACAGGAGCAATACCAAGGCATATAAACTCCCGAGTAGTGAGATTTTAATTATTTCTAATATGAAGTGGCCGATAAAGAACATTTATTTTTAGTATCTATTTATTATTTTTAAGTAATCGGTTAGTATAATAATAGTCGTGGACTTTATATCGGTTCCATTTCAATTTTCTCATACCCTTCAACTGATTCATCTGATGTATTAAATTGTTCCTCTTCATTAATATTTAAATTGAACTTAATATCATAATAGGTTTGGTCAATAAATATTTTTTGTTCAGGATGATCTGTTGAATAAAAGACTCCTTTCATTTTTATCAGGTAGTTTGTTTCCTTATCGATAAAGTAGGTTGTTTCCGATATGCTTCCTTCATCGTCTTCAAGCTTGGTGGCAAATCCGGGCAGCGTCATTTTATTTTTCAAGATCACTAAAACCTGGTAACAGTTCCTGTTTTCAACCAGGGTATCATTTAACCT
>JAGQVE010000074.1 GCA_020438105.1 Bacteroidales bacterium | reverse complement strand
CGCAGCAACGTGCTGTCCCAACCAAGGCAATGCGTGATTATGCCGTGCGTAAAGGTGAAACCGTACATTTTGAAAACGGATTTGAAAAAACTCCGGGTACTCCTGCTCAAAAATCTTCCGCAAGCATTGAGGAAGAGGTAATTGGCGGAACCCGCTACGATTTACAATCCAATTCATCCGTTCAAAACCGCCTCCATGTATTTGAAGATGGAACCATCGGTGCCACCTGGACCATGGGTTTTGCAGATCCGACTTTTGCCGACCGGGGAACCGGATACAATTATTTCGATGGTTCAAGCTGGGGCGATCAACCCGAAGAACGCATTGAAAGCATCCGTACAGGTTGGCCCTCCTATGCGCCTTATGGAGAAAACGGCGAACTGGTTGTTTCTCACGATTTTGGACCAGCTCCTGCAGGGGATCCAGGGACATTGAGAATAAATATAAGAGATTCAAAAGGAAGTGGTGACTGGATAGAAAATGTCATGTATGGACCTGGAGATGTTGAGATCTCATGGCCACGGGCCACAAGCTCAGGAGTGGATAACAGCGTAATCCAGCTTCTCGCCATAACATGGCCTACTGCCAATGGAGGACCGGTTTACGAAGGCCTTGATGGAGCTTTATTGTATTCAAGATCTACGGATGGTGGTTCAACCTGGGATCCCGAAAATGTTGTTTTGGATGGAATTTCATCTGATTTTTATACAGGCTTCTCAGCCGACGATTACGATTGGGCTGCCTCACAGGGTGATAACATCGCTTTTTTGGCCGGCAACAGTTGGTACGATTTTATTTTGATGAAATCAACCGATGGTGGCGATACCTGGGAAAAAACGGTAATTTGGGAACATCCGTATCCGTTTTTCAATACAGCATCACCTACTGTTACCGATACTTTTTATTGCGTTGACGGTGCGCATCACCTGGCTTTTGATTCACAAGGAAAAGTGCATGTTGTATTTGGTATCAACCGCGCTTATTCAGATGGATCAGGAACATTCTGGTTCCCGTTGGTAGATGGTGTAGGTTACTGGAATGAAGATATGCCTACTTTCAGCAGCGGCTTAGATGCCTTGAATCCTTACGGCGAAGAAGGAACTGAACTAGTGGAAGATGAAAGCCTGATTGGATGGGCACAGGATCTGAATAACAATGGCGAATGGGATATCCTCGGAGAAGTTGGGGCTTATTACATCAGCGCCTCCGGAATGCCGCAAATCGTAATTGATGACCAGGATTTCATTTATGTGGTCTATTCATCAGTAACAGAATCCTACAACAACGGTGTTCAGGATTTCCGTCATTTATGGGCACGTGGCTCCTGGGGCGATGGCGTTTGGGGTGATTTTGTGCACCTCACCGGCGATCTGATTCACATCTTTGATGAGTGCGTATTTCCTTCAGCGGCTTCGGCCACCGATGATTATTTTTATTTGATCTATCAAACCGATCAGGAACCCGGACTGGCAGTTCGTGGTGACGAAGACCCCTATACCGATAACCTGATGAATTTCATGAAGGTAAGCCGCGACGATTTGATCCCTGTTGGTGTATCGGAAACAACCATGCCGATTACCGGGCAATCGGTTTCACAAAATATGCCCAATCCTTTCACCGGAGTATCCTGGGTGAATGTGGAGGTTGCTAAAACTTGCAATTTAAGTCTTGATGTTACCAATGTTACCGGACAGCTTGTTTATTCAATTGCAGAAAAAGAGTTCACAGCAGGTTCATACCGGCTTCCGATCCATGCCGAAAACCTGACCAAAGGTGTCTATTTCTACACCGTAAAAGCAGGCGAGGCCGTGGTTACGAAGAAGATGATTGTGGAGTAACCGCAATTTGAGAAAGTTAAAAAAGCCCTCCGCTATTCAGTGGAGGGCTTTTTGGTTAACAAATCCATATTTACTCCGGTACCTGTGAACGGTATCCTTCCGTAGTTGTTTTGGACGGTGTTTGGCCACCGCTGCCGAGGTTAACTTTCCATATATTTGTTTCATCCGTATTCTGTACAATGCCATTCAGATCAAAGTCTCCTCCTTTGTAGCCCGATTGGCCCAGGTCAATTTTCCAAACGGCTGTCTCATCGGTATTTTGGATAATACCATTGCCATTACCGTCGCCTGCTATCATACCCCAAATACCTGGCTCAAGTAGCTTATGACCATTGATGCCTCCGTAAACCTGGTTTTCACCAATTGTAAAATCATAGGAATAGATGCCACCCGATTCGATTAAATGATAATTCGACATGATACCCAGGTGATTGCGCTGGAAAATGACAACATAGAGATTTTGTGTTATCGTTGCCGGGAAGCTCAGGTTGCCTGTTCCATCCGGACCTGTGATAGTTCCATCATTCAGCAGGAATCCGGCTTGCTCTCCAATGATTGTAGCGGAAGTGGCATTTTCGGGTAAATCTGCATCACGTAACTGAACCAGCACCCAGTCAACCACATCCACCGGAACTGATGGTACACTCTCGCCTCCATCGTATAGCCAAACCGGGGCATCTTCGCCGTAGTATGGAAGAGGTGGATTATAAGGTTGGCCGGTTGGGATATGGTTGCCTGTATTCAAATTGGTTGACATGAAGTGTGAAACTGCGTCATATGGACCTTCGAGGAAAACTTTCAAATCAACAAGAACATGCGTTTGGGGAAACTGGTATTCATAAGCACCCATATCCACCCGGTTATTTGAAATTCGGGGATTACCACCTAAATCGAGTTCAGGAAGGTTCATCCCTGTGGTATCTGCTGTTCCGGCATTTACGCAGGGTGAGGTTTCTGCAATATCGTACTGTCCGTAGTAGGGTATGAACTGTGGATTGGAATTGATATTCCCTGTTCCTGAATAACCACCCTCGATATCGCAATATTCCGCAACTACCACCCCCCCCGACGATACAATTTCTGTGGGTGAATTGTTCCAGAAAACAGAATTTGTAAAAACCGGATTACCGTTACTGTTGTATAATCCTCCCCCTTCTCCGGGGTCTCCAATGTGGTTCTCCGTAACCGTAACATTCGTAAAAACAGAGTTATTTCCTGACAAATAAATTCCACCACCATGGTTATCATCTGTTGAATTGCTGGCTATTACCGTGTTGTAATAATGCTGATCTGCACTGGAATTGAGATATAAGCCTCCACCCCGGTTGGCGGAATTATGCTCTATCCAACAGTTTATAACGGATGCATGGCTCTGCGTTTGAGAAAAAATTCCACCACCAATGGCATCGGCATGATTAAACAGAATTTCAACATTTTCAAGAACCGGATCAGAATAGTAACTCGACCAGATACCACCGCCGGTCCCGGAATACCCGGCCACATGGGTTAATGCATCATTGGCCTGAATGGTTGTGTTTTTAATAATGGCATCACTGTCCCAGTCGATGTAAAGCCCGCCCCCGTTTACTGCCGTATTATGAAATATGACACAGGAGTCGATTGTGACATCACTGTAAAACTTAATCTTGGCCCCACCTCCTCCATAGGTCGTATAATTATTTTCAATCCGGCAGTTGATCATCATGGCATTACAGTAATTATAAAATGCGATTCCACCCCCTCCGTTTATACTGCTGTCATTATTGATTCTGACATTCTCCAGCACCGGATTACAATAATTTGCACAATAAATTCCACCACCTTCTTCAGTAGCATAATTGAGTTTTACCTCAAGATTGGAAAGCAGGGGTGAACTGTAATTTTCAAGCCTGATGCCACCACCATATTCCCCATAACCTCCCTCAAAATCAATGCTATCAATGGTAAATCCCGAATCGCTATAACAATAAAGCAATTGGTTTTTATCTTCTCCATAAATGGTTGTTTCCTCAGTACCCTGTCCCTGCATGTTTACATAACTCCTCCAGTTGATGGGGAAAACCTCACCAGTTGCGCCCTGTGAGTAGGTGCCGGCATCAAGGTAGATGGTACGTGGGTTCAATTCGTCGGCCAGTATTTTCATACAGGCCATATACATGGTTTTTAATGGTTCTGATGAAGAAGTCCCGGTATTATCATCCGAGCCGCTCATGCTCACATAAAGATCGCTGGCAATCTGCGGTATGATCGCGTTTTCAATTGCGAAGTTGAATTTACTTATTGGATAGGCGAAGTGTTTATGTGGGTTTGAAACAGTGAATGTATCCACAATTACTGAAGTTGAACTTTGATAACCGGCATAATAAAAATCAAGCCCTGCTGCTCCGGCATAATTCAGGTATACCTGGTTTTTATCGGTATCATCAAAAAAGAAATTGCCTCCTGAGGCGTAATAAACGGCACCTCCAAATTGTTCGGCACGGTTTTCACGAATGGTGTTTCCTGCCAGGTAAATATTGGATGAATAGGCACTCAGGGCACCGCCATTGTTGGCCCTGTTATTTTGAAAAAGGTTATCCCTGAAATAAAAATTCCCGGCAGAATTTGCATACATTGCTCCACCGGTAGGAGCGTAATTATTTTCGAAAACGTTTCCAATGTAAAAAGGCCCTCCGGAACCACTTGAATAAATGGCTCCACCGCTTTGTTCGGCCTGATTTTTATTGAGCAGGCAGTTTTTCACCAAAAGATCGCCGGAACTTTTCGAGTAGATGGCCCCACCTCTGTAATAATCTCCGTAGGAATCATGGGCATTACCAAAGGTTATGCGGCAGTTGATCAGTTTTGACGAATCCTGCCCGTTGGTTTTTGTATTGATAAAGCGCAAACCACGCCAGCCTTCAATTGTGTCGGCAGGAGCAAAAGTGATCCTTTCGGTTTCTGTACCTTCGGCAAGCAATTGTCCCCTTACTTCAAAACGGTAATATCCCTGGAAAATAACCGCCACGCAAGGTTCAATGACCAATTGATCAGTTGCGGGTAAAATAATATCCCCTTGTACAAAATAAGGGCTTCCGGCGCAGGTAAGTGTGCCATTGATATTGCCCCCCGGTATGGAAGTATAAACCTGATCATAAGGAATGGCTCCCAGGTCAGTAGTGGTTCCGTCAGGATCTGCCGGTGAGGATGGGTTACCAGCATCAATTGCCGGGGATTTATTGCCATCCGGTAAGGGATAATCTTCCCATGTGAGCCTGTAATTGCTTATATCCGGGTCAGCAAATAAAGGATCAAAATGTTTTATGCCCGTTCCCTGCCAGTTTAAATCGTCAATAATGGAATAGTTGATGGATACATTACAGGAACCTGTAGTATCAATGGGGTCTGTACCTGTGTTCCAAACGATCGAGTTTTTAATGGTAACAGCGCCTTCTTCAATTAATATCCCCTGCCCCGATGGATTTGAAAAATTATCGGTGATGGTGGCATTGGTAAATGTGGGGTGAGCATCTAAAACATATATTGCTGAGGCGCTATCAGAACTATTGTGATGAATTAGCACCTGATTGAAGTTAGCATCTGAATCCCAGTAACACAATACACCCCCGGCTAAATTGGTTGCAGCGTTTTCATATATTTCCGAGTTTGTTACCGAAAGGTTTGACTGTGAAAGATACATGGCTCCGCCGTCCACAATAGCGTGATTATTATGAAAAATTACCTGATCAAAAATTGCCCAGGAGTATGCTGCTCCAACTCCCGCCCCGAATTTACCGGTATTGTTTCTTATGGTATCCTTGTAAAATGTTGCATCTGAATGATTACAAAAAACACCACCACCGGTTGACGTTAAGGAAATATTATCCTCGATGATATTTTGGCTTAGCACCGGATTGGAATTTGAAAAATAAAGGCCTCCACCCATTGTGGCATTGTCATTTCGAATAAGGCAATTGCGTATCCTGATATTTGAAGTGTCATAACATGCGATTCCTCCGCCATAATCGGCCTGACTATTTCGGATCAGGCTGTTAGAGATCAATACCCCGGATGAATTTTCGCAATAGACAGCACCTCCTTTCGTTCCTCCATAGGCATTAATTACCGTAAATTCCCCCTTGCCACGGTTAAATGAACAATATTCAAGTTTGGAACTGTCGACCGATATGTTGTTCAGATTTGTAAAACGGACTCCCTGCCAACCTACTGCCGGATTTTCTGCGGTAAAATAAATCGAATCGCTTTGGGTGCCTGTAGCCAGCAATTGCCCTTGAATTTGTAAATGATACCTCCCTTCAAAAATGATTTCTGTACCAGGTTCAATTGTTAATACGTCAGAAGGTAATACATTTAAGTTTGTTTTATAATGATAAGGGCTATTAGCAACTGATAATGTCCCGTTCAAATTATTTATTTCAGGACGAACATGAAAAACCGCCCAGTGTGCAAACCAATAATGCGCACCATTTGGTATCAAATTATCTAAGTAGTAATAATTATCCCAGCTTCCATACCATCCCCAATTGATATGATAATGATCTTCGCCTTCATATCCATCAACTACCCAAATATGCCCGGATAATTCGGCAAGATCGACGCCACTATATATTATCGGCATCTTTAAATCAAGTTCTTCTTTCAGCATATTATCCCATAAATCACCCCAGTAGCCTGCTCTGTCTTTTGCATCCACATTGTCGTTGATATAAAAATGATCCCTTAATGCATCTTCAATTTTTGTTAATAATGAACCTGAGCCATCCGGTGCAAAATCCATATCGCAGCTTACAGCGCAGTGATAAGAGAGCGTGGCTACATCAATGTTTTCAGCGTTGACTATATCAGGCATATTGTCGTAATTATAAATGGTAGTATCAAAATTGGCTTCTAAAAGCCCGTATTCAGAGTGATCATAACTATGGTAACCATTACCTTTCCAGGGATTTTGCCAGTAATTTAAAACCTGGGCCATAGCCGTGGCTCCGCACCCCACCGGAACATGGCCTGATACGGTGTCACCTGGGTCTTCCGGGCATAATGAATTGAAATATAGTCCCTGCCCCCAGGTTGAAGATAATAATGGTAAAACATTGTCAACAGGATCTTTACTGGAATTATCAGGGGTCTTTTTATAATGTTCCCATTTATTCACTGTTTTTTCTGATGGATTGATATTCTGTTCAATTAAATACATTATTTGCTTTTTATAATTTTCCAGTAGCCATCGGGCGCCATCAGGAATATCTGTGGGATCGTAGTTACTATTGGTGGAGTATACCAAAACAGGGTAAGCCCTGTCATCTGCTGAAATAATCGCATAGCCAGTGGGTGCAAATTCTACAATGTAGTACAAGGTTATTCCATCTTGTTTTTCTTCAATAATATTAATAATGCTGATATTTTGCGAAGGATCATCAGCCCTTTCATTATACAAATTGATGGCTATATTTTTTACAGTATTGCTGTCAACCACTTTGGCTTTACTGCTCAAGGCAAAAATGATCACCAGTAGAATCAGGATCAGAAAAGGAATATGTTTTTTCATTTTCATGTTATTTGAGGTGGAATGTTTTTTTTGTCAGGTCATTTTCCGAATCAATCGTTATCCAGTACTTTCCCTGGGGTTGATCAAGCTTGATCACTTCATAATTGGTTTCTTCAATTTGTTCTTTAAAAATAGTTTTCCCACTTGCATCATGGATGATAAGATTTCCACGTTTAATGATCTTACCGAGATTTACGTATAAGGTGTTGTTCAACACCAGGACCATAACGGAATTGGATTGCATGGATGTCGATTTTTAATTTTGGAAATGTAAATTTAGTTTCCTGGGAATGTGAAATCAATGTTTAAGCCCGGATAACAAGTGGACAGTCTTTAAAATCGAAGTGGATAAAATGTAGATATTGCAGGGTGGCAAAATAATTAAAGTGCACAAATACAAATATTTGTTCAAAAAATGGTGGGGGATACGGTTTTATAAACTTCATATTGATAAGTAGATTTTGTAAATTTGATACCATTCAAATTCAGGTTATCAATTAATTACCCTATGAGGAGCCCTGCCGGAATATTTGTTTTATTGCTTTTTCCTTTTATCTGTTTTCCACAGGAAAAGGAAATAGATAGTTTAATGCAGCTATTGAACAGTGGGTCCTGGCAGAACCATGCAAAAATCTATAATACAATTTCTTCCATATACTTTGATAATGAAGCCTATAATGATGCTTACATCACGGCTGAAAAAGCCCTGACCCTGGCCCAAAAACTAAACGATAAAGATGAAACCTTTCGGGCATTAACAAATTTGGCATACATCCACTTTGAACGGGGTGAGTTTGATACCTCTGTTTTTTTGGCAGCAGAGGCACTTGCAATTGTCCGGCAAACCAATGATCTGGTTCAGAAAGCACGGATTTATAATCATCTTGGGAACGCGTATTCCCGCATATCAAAATTTGATAAATCACTGCACTATTACCTGGAAGCTCTCAAGATTGTGGAAGATACGCTTCCCAATACCTCACCTGATAGAAATGATTTTTATAAGGCATTGCTATATAATAATATCGGAACGGTTTATAGCAATATGGGGCATCATGATGAAATAGCCCTTGACTATCACAAACGTTCTTTGCGCATTAGAAGGGCGCAGGAAAATGCCGACGGAATTGCTTCCTGCCTGCAAAATATCGGTGTTTTGCATGAACGGGCTAATCAGTACGACAGTACAATTGCTCTCTACAATGAAGCGCTTGAAATTAGAAAATCGCTGGGACAGGAAGGGTTTGTGGCTGAATTGCTAATGAATCTGGGGGAAATTTACCTCAAACTTGGCATGTATGCACAATCAGAACAGTATTTGCGTGAAGCAATTGAGATATTCGGAAGACTGGATAAAAAAAAGTTTTTGACTTTCTGTTATCAAAGCATGGCTAAATTGCATGTAAATACAAGTCAGTTTGATAGCGCTTTTCCATTTATCCTCAGTAGCATAGCGCTTTCTGAACAATACAATTACAAAGAGTTTGAGCGGGATGGATACCAATTACTGTCGGATTATTTCGCTGCAAAGGGTGACTATAAGCAGGCCTTAGATAATCTCAATAAAAGCATGGTTTTATCGGATTCGGTTTTTAGCACAGAAATGTCAGTGAAAGTTGCAGAGATCCAAACCCGTTATGAGACGGAAAAGATGGAGCAGGAAATCGAATTGCTATCCATGGATAACGAGATACAATCGCTTAAAATAAAACGAAAGTCGACACTGGTTTATATCCTCATTGCACTGGCTACGGTCTTTATTCTTTTTTTGGTGATCCTTGTTTTATTGCTTAACCGAAGGCGATTAAAACAACAGCAGATCAAGTCGGAACTTGAGAAAAGCAAGCTGCTGGAAAATAAACTGTTGGAAGAAAATGCACATCAAAGCAAACAACTTACCACCCATGCACTTAATATGCTTCAGAAGAATAAGTTGTTGCAGGAACTTGAGCAGGAACTCAAATCGTTTTCAACCAAAGCAGATGATTCGTTGAGGAAAAAGCTGGCTGATTTCAGGCGGCAGATCAACCGCAACATGAACTCTGAAAAAGACTGGGAATTGTTCAGGCTTTATTTTGAGGAGGTGAATGACTCGTTTTTCACTACTCTTCAGCAAAAAAGCAACGAGCTTACCACCGGCGATCTGAAACTGGCAGCCCTGATCCGCTTAAACCTGAACATCAAAGAGGCAGCTGCCGTTTTGAATATTTCCCCCGATAGCCTCCGAAAAGCACGTTACCGGCTGCGACAGAAGCTGGGGCTTGTTGAACGTGAGAACCTCACTGATTATTTAAACCGGATTTCGTGATCACTCCGGCACCTGCGACTTATAACCAGTTGAGTTTGCATTTGAAACAACCTGCCCGCCACTTCCCAGGTTCACTTTCCAGTAGTCGGTTTCATCGGTGTTTTGTACCAATCCGTTCAGGTTAAAGTCTCCGCCTTTGTATCCCGATTGACCGAGGTCGGTTTTCCAAACGGCCGTTTCATCGGTATTTTGAATGAGCCCGTTGCCATTGCCATCACCGGCTACCATGCCCCAAATGCTACTTTCAAGTTGTTTATGTCCGTTGTTTCCCCCCAAAACCTGCAGTTCTCCTGAAGTGAAATCATAAGCATATTTCCCTCCTGATTCTGTTAATGGAAAAGCAGAAATAATTCCAAGATGGTTCCGATGGAAAACGACAGCATAAAGATTTTGTGAAAAAGTGGCATCGAAGTAAAGATCACTGGTACCATCCAATCCAACA
>JAGQVE010000073.1 GCA_020438105.1 Bacteroidales bacterium | reverse complement strand
ACTCCCCCTAAAACCCCCTGTTATTAATAATACAATATTGTAAATTAAATAACTTTACAAACCTAAAGGCCGGCAGGAAGGTTCAGAGTTCAGAGTTCAGAGTTCGGAATTGATCAAATCAATAAAAATTTAGTCCGGGAGTTGATTCCGGACTTTTTTATTGGTTGAATTATTAAAACCAAAGAAATTATTACTTTTGCAGCCTATTTGGCCCTGTAGCCTGCCCGAACCGGTTTAGCCGGGGCGGGTTCAATGGATACCCGCCCGCCCTAATTTTATAGAATTTTCAAGAAATTTTTTTTCTAATTTTTATTTCAGATAAATAAGCGTAAACCAAATCGGTCGTTCGGGCAGGGAATGGAAGTTTCCAAAGCAATATTAAATATGTATTACACTTACGTATTATATAGTCGGGAATTTAATAAATTTTATAAAGGTCAAACGCAGGATTTGATAAGCAGGTTGAAACAACACAATTCCGGTGAAGGTAAATCAACCAAATCATTTATTCCATGGGAGATTGTTTACTTTGAAAAGTTTAATAGTCGAATTGAAGCAGTGGAGCGGGAAAAATATTTTAAAACGGCAGCAGGCAGAAGATTTTTAAAACAGGTTGTAAAGTTGTAATTGAAAGAAATTATTACTTTTGCAGCCTATTTGGCCCTGTAGTTCAATGGATAGAACGGAAGTTTCCTAAACTTTAAATATAGGTTCGATTCCTATCGGGGCTACAACAACCCTGACACCAATCGTCAGGGTTTTGTTTTTTACAATGTTTTATGTTTATGCTATATATAGCTTAAAAGACCACCGGATTTATGTCGGATTAACAACAAATACCGACAAGCGCCTGAAGGAGCATAATGCAGGCCGCACTCGATCAACAAAAGCCTATTGTCCCTGGCAAATATTTTATTATGAATTCTTTTCCACGCGTGAATCAGCGAGGAATCGGGAAAAATATTTCAAAAGTGGGATAGGAAAAGAAAGATTAAGAGAAAAACTAATTGAATACTTAAAATAGTTTAATGGATACCTGCCTGCCGACGCGCAGGCTTTTGCCACGGCAGGCAGGGAACGGAAGTTTCCTAAACTTTAAATATAGGTTCCCCGCCCGAACGACTGGTTTTTACCAATAATCAATTTGGACTTATACGTCCGGTCGGGCGGGCCCGCCCGAACGACCGGAATCTTTTGCAAGATAAAATTATATTGAATCCAGTCGTCCGGTCGGGCAGGGATTCCTATCGGGGCTACATCGCAGGCAGTTCATTCCGGGCTGCCTTTTTTATTTGCCCAGGATCCCTTCTATTTTGATCAACTCTTCCCTGCTCAGGTTTTTGTTATCAAGCGCAGCTACAATTTCCTCTATCTGTTTAACCTTACTGGCTCCTATCAGCGCTGAAGTAACAGCCTGATGCCTCAATACCCATACTATGGCCATTTGAGCAAGACTTTGTCCGCGTTCCTGAGCGATCTTATTCAGTTCATGAATTTTTTGGATTTTTTCATCCGTAACATGGTGAGGTTGCAAGTATCCCGTTTCTTTGCCAGCCCTGCTGTCTTTTGGAATACCACCCAGGTATTTATTGGTTAAAAGACCCTGGGCAAGTGGTGAAAAAACGATGCAACCTAATCCTTCCTCAGTCAGAACATCAAGCAAGCCATCTTCCACCCAGCGGTTAAACATGCTATAAACCGGCTGATGGATGAGGCAGGGGGTTCCAAGTTCGCGCAAAATATGAGCAGCTTTTTTGGTTTGTTCAGGATTATATTGAGAAATACCCACATACAATGCCCGGCCACTTCGTACAATATGATCAAGAGCCATCATGGTTTCTTCAAGAGGGGTATCAGGGTCGGGGCGGTGGTGATAGAAAATATCCACATAATCCAGCCCCATCCGTTTCAGGCTTTGATCAAGGCTGGCGATCAGGTATTTTCTTGAACCAAAATTACCATATGGGCCCGGCCACATATCCCAGCCTGCTTTGCTGGAAATTATGAGTTCATCCCGGTGATTTTTAAAATCCATGGCAAACATCTTTCCAAAATTCTTCTCTGCAGAACCATAGGGTGGACCATAATTATTAGCAAGATCAAAATGTGTAATGCCCAGATCAAAAGCCCGACGAAGCATTGCACGTCCGTTTTCAAAGTCGTCCACATCGCCCCAGTTGTGCCAAAGTCCGAGAGAAATTTCAGGGAGCTTGATACCGCTTCTGCCGCAGCGTTTGTAAGGCATTTTATCGTAACGGATTGGATCGGGTAAATAAGTCATATTTGGAAAATTTATTTCAAAGTTAATGATAATAAAACTGCTGGATTGCATTCAAAACGAAAATTGGCGAATTGCAAGGCAAGTTAAATTGCGTTGATGGAATTTATAACTTTGAAGAAACATATAATTATGAACCAGCTTGATATTCCTTTTGTAAGAAAGCAGTTTCCGGCACTTTCAGGTGAATGGGTTTATTTTGATAATGCCGGCGGAACACAACCTGCAAGGCAGGTAGGTGAGCGAATACAGGATTATTTATTCAATACCAATGTGCAATTGGGGGCTTCGTATGAAATTTCCCAACTTTCTACACAACGGGTGGCGGAAGCACAAGAAACATGGGCAAAATTGATCCATGCCAAAGAAACTGCAGAAGTGATCCTCGGGCCCTCCACAACCATGTTGCTGCAAAACTTATCACGGTCGCTGGTTCAAACATTTAATCCCGGCGATGAAGTAATCGTAACCAATTGCGATCATGAGGCCAATATTGGACCATGGCTGATGATGCAAAAACAAGGAATAGTAGTAAAGTCGTGGAAGGTAAATCCGGAAAACTACAGGCTGGAGTTGCATGATCTTGAAAAACTCATGACTGATCGAACGCGGCTGGTAGCTTTTACACAAACTTCTAATATTATTGGGACTATAAATCCGGTCAGGGAGATCACTCAATTTGTGCATGACCGGGGTGCCATGGTTTGTGTGGATGCTGTGGCTTATGCTCCTCACCGAGCTATTAATGTGCAGGAGCTCGGTGTCGATTTTTATGTTTTTAGTCTTTATAAAGTCTACGGACCTCATTATTCGTTGCTATTTGGTAAAAAGGTACATCTTGAAAAACTACCGGGAATTAATCACTTTTTCATCGGTAGAGATGAGATCCCCTATAAATTGCAACCAGGAAATGTAAATTACGAATTGAGTTATGGTTTGCTGGGTATCACGGATTATTACGAAAACCTTTTCGAACATCATTTTGAAAATAAACTAGCTGTAATCGCGGATAAAATAAGCCAGGTTTACCAATTGATAGAAAAGCATGAAGAAGCCCTTGCAACAAAATTCATAGACTTTTTAAACAGCCATTCAAATATCCGGATCATAGGGGAAAGAACTGCATCAACGGCAGTAAGGGTTCCTACTTTTTCATTTATTATTGATCATAAAAAAAGTAGTGAAGTGGTGCCATTGATCGATTTGCAAAAAATAGGAATTCGGTGGGGTGATTTTTATGCCCGCAGGTTGATTGATGATTTGGGTTTGCTAAGCAATCATGGTGTTATAAGGGTGAGTATGGTTCATTATAATACACCTGAAGAGGTAAGCAGGTTGATCAAAGCTTTAACGCCTATTATTTAAAACATTAACGGCGGTTTTGCGTATATTTAGCTTCAATTTTACGCGTAATGAAAAATATATATCGATTCACTTTTCTGCTGGTACTTTTTCTTTTTTCCAATTTTTCAGGAAATGCACAAACACCGCTCGAACTAATTTCGCCCGATGGTAAGATTGCCATTCATATTCGGGCGGATGATTATGTTGAATTTGAAGTGTTGCATGATTCCAGTGCCGTTCTTGAGTACTCCAGGATCAGTATGAATGTAAACGAAGATGAAGTTTTGGGGTTAAAACCAAGAATTAAAAAGCGGATCCCGGTATTTGTAGATGATACAATTATTCCTGTTATTGCTGAAAAATTCAAATATATTCACGAGAATTATACAGAGCTTTTGCTGGTTTGCAAAGGTGATTACAATATTCGATTCAGGGCTTATAACAATGGAATTGCCTGGCGTTTTGAAACGGAATTTAAAGAGGACATTACCGTAAATAAAGAAAACCTTGTTCTTAATTTTCCTTCAGGTTCAAATATTTGGTTCCCTGAGGAAGAATCTTTCTTCTCGCACAATGAACGATATTACCTCTACGAAGATATTAACCTGATCTCCGCTGATCGGTTCTGCAGTTTGCCCGCACTGGTTGAGGTTCCTTCTAATCACAAGGTATTGATCACCGAAAGTGGGTTAAATGATTACCCCGGTATGTGGCTTAAAGGAACCGGAAGTAATGCCTTGAGGGGACTATTTCCGGGAGTTGCACTGGAAGAGGAACAAATCAAGGACCGCAATGTAAAAGTTACGCGTTATGCTGATTATATTGCTCTTACGCTCGGAACCCGGAATTTCCCATGGCGTATATTGGCCATTGAGGAAAATGATGCCGGATTAATTACCAATCAACTTTCATATCTTCTTGCCGATACCTGTGCCATTGCTGATCCATCCTGGATAAAGCCCGGTAAAGTTGCCTGGGATTGGTGGAATGCAAATAATATTTATGGTGTTGATTTTAAGGCGGGTATTAATACAGAAACCTACAAGTATTACATTGACTTTGCCGCTGAAAACGGCATTGAATATATCATCATGGATGAAGGCTGGTATGAACTGGGAAATCTCCTAAAAGTGGTGCCGGCCATTGATATGGATGAAATTGTTGCTTATGCCAATTCAAAAAATGTGGGGGTGATTTTATGGGTGGTATGGAAAACGCTTGAAAACCAATGGGACAGGGCATTTAATAAATTTGAATCGTGGGGAATTAAGGGTATTAAGGTAGATTTTATGCAACGTGATGATCAATGGATGGTAAATTATTACCACCGGGTAGCTGCAGAGGCTGCCAACAGGCATTTACTCGTTGATTTTCATGGTTCATACAAACCCGCAGGATTGCGCAGGCAATATCCCAATGTTATTTCCCGGGAAGGTGTTCGGGGTCTTGAACAATCCAAATGGAGTGATGCCAACACCCCTGATCACAATGTTACCATTCCCTTCATCAGGATGGTGGCCGGACCCATGGATTATACTCCCGGTGCGATGGTTAATGCAAACAAGGAGAATTTTAGAGCCATCAATACACGACCTATGAGTATGGGTACCCGTTGTCATCAACTGGCGATGTATGTGGTTTATGAAAGCCCTTTGCAAATGCTTTGTGACAATCCAAGCAATTATTTGAAAGAACCCGAATGTATGGAATTTCTTTCATCCGTGCCCACGGTTTGGGATTCAACCATTGTATTATCAGGGAGTGTTTCAAAGTATATTGCTGTTGCACGCAAAACCGGAAACGAGTGGTTTATTGGTGCTATGACAAACTGGGATAACCGAACCATGGAAATTGATCTTTCGTTTCTTGGTGAAGGAAAATATACGGTAACAATCTGGCGAGATGGCGTAAATGCCGACCGATATGCAAGTGATTTTGAAAAGACAAATATCTCGGCAGCATCCACAGATAAGCTCACAATCAAGCTTGCCAAAGGCGGGGGATGGGTGGCCAGGATTACACGGAAATAAATTTTCAAACTTTAATTTTCGGGATGATTTTTGTATTAAATCGGGGTAAAATTATCAACCATGCATAAATATATTTACCCTTCCAAACTGCTACTTTCCATTACACTTTTTTTGATCCTTACAACTTTTGCCTGCAATAAAAATGATAGTCCCCATTCAGGTGAATGTAATTGTACAAGTCCCGTTGATACGTTGTACCTGTCGGATGCTTATCAGCTTATTTTCAAAGAAATTTATACCGATCCTGAGCATGAAGACCGCGACAATCCCTATTTTGATGAACAAAAAGTTGCGGAAATTTTAAATGCCATCCAGGCAGTGTATAATTTGGATATTCCGGAACGGGATGAAGTTTTTGATGAACACCAAATTCATGCTTTCCCCTTTATGGGCTTACACTCCATTTCATTGAAAACTGATACAACTGCGCCGGAGGTTCAAAAATTGATCGCAGGAGAACCAACCGGAAATCAGGAGCTCGACAATATCATTGCAAAATATAAATTCAACGAGGTAAGAACCTCGCTATATTATCCTGAATTTAACTGGATCACCATTATTTCAGAAGAAAGCCTTAACCTGTTTCCGGTAATAAATGAATTAAAGGCATTTCCTTTTTTTGAGTATGTTGAGTTTGGCGGAGGTGCCATAGGGGATGGTAATAACATCACCCTGGAAAGGTTTGAAAATTACATGAAGCTTGATTTCAGCATCGGGTGGGGTGATTGCCCTTCAGGTTGCATATACCGTAAACACTGGATATTTTCAGTTGATCAGAAATGCAATGCAGCGTTTTTGAATAGTTTTACTGATTAAAAAGAGGGCAGCGCAAAAGCGCTGCCCTCAGAGAATGAATCAGTTGCCTTATTAATGTTACTTTACAAATCGTTTTATCATATTGCTGCCATTGTTTTCAATCATTTGAACATGGTACATACCTGCAGGTAAGTCAGCCACCGGTATTTGAATCCGTTGTTTCCCGGTTTGTAAATTCTGAACTTCGGTATATACGGTTTGTCCCATTTGATTTATTATGTTGATTTGAATTTCAGTCCGTTTGTTAGCAAATAACTCCAGATTTACAAGGTCACTTACAGGATTTGGAAAAATATCACCTGAAATACTTATCGCCGACTGCGGTTCAACGCCAAGGTAGGCACTGGTTCCTTTTACATAAAATGCCAGTTCTGTCTCTTCGTTGTTTTCATTTATATCCACCACTGCGATCTCAGAAGTTACGCCAGGCATTTCAACAGTTAATTTGTAAGTTCCATAACCCAGGTTATCAAATTCAAACAATCCATTTTCATTGGTTTGAATGTAACCTATTGGGTTTTGATCAGCATCCATCAGCATCACCATAATATTGTCGCCGGGGCCTTTGCTGTCTTCCATGGTTACCGAACCTGAGATCACACCCGGGCCAGAGGTAAAGCTGGTAATCGGAACTAAATTGATATCGTATGGATTTGATAGCGAATCAGCGCTAATAACTGTGGCATCAAACCAGAAGATCGCATCGCCGTAGTATGTTGGGAAGTAGTCGTAAAACAGTGGAGATTGTGGTGTAAGCATTGCAAAAAGGTAATAATCTCCATTGGGAACATTGTTAAAGAAATAACTTCCTGTGCCCGGTTCAGTGGAGGTAAACTCATAAGTGAAAGCACCACCCGGCTCCATGGCAAACAATCCAACCAGGGCGAAGTCAATCGGACTACCATCGGCTACTATATGCCCGAATATTTGCTCACCCGACTGACCGCCAAGGAGAATTTCCTGACAGGATGAAGCTACACAACTGTCACCAATTGGATCATAGGAGAAGGTGGTAAGGCAAACAACAAATGAATCTCCCTGTGAAGGATCAAAAGAATGAGTTACAGAAGGGCCGAATCCAGTGGATCCGTCACCAAAATCCCAATAAAATTCATCAGCCGGGAAGGGCATGGATTCACCCATAAACTCATAGGTGAAATCTCCCAGATTCATATACCAGAACATATTCTCACAATCCAGGTTATTGCCGCCAACCCACACCATTTGGCTGGAAGTGGCCATACAACTGTCGCCGATTGCAGGGTTAAAAACGTATGTTGTCAATGTTACTTCATACTGATCGGCAGCAGTTACATCAAACTGATGATCAATTGCCTGCCCATAACCCGTGGTACCATCGCCGAAATCCCAGAAATAGCTATCAGCTGCTACCGGGAATGATTCACCCATAAACGTAAAGTTTTCATTATCCCAGGTTTCGAACCAGAACCAGTTTTCGCAATCCCAGCCGCCACCATTGATATAAACTTGCTGGCTGGAAGTAGCAACGCATGAATCTCCTGCCGGACTTTGACCAACTGTTGTGAGGGTTACGGTAAATACATCGCCCATGCCCAATTCATAAATATGGGTTACCGAAGGGCCTTCTGCTGTTGTTCCGTCACCGAAATTCCAGAAATACTGATCAGCTGGCATCGGGAAGGATTCTCCGTGGAAATTGAAAGTTAAATTGAATTGCTCATACCAGAAAAAGTTTTCGCAATCCGGAAATCCGTTACCTGTGGTGATGATTTGTTCTGAGATGGCCACGCAAGTATCGATAGTTCCTCCAATATTATGATAAGTTGTAAGTGTTACAACATAATCCATGGGAATGGAATCGGTATAGGTATGTTCCACCATTTGGCCTGAGCCGGTTGACCCGTCGCCGAAATCCCACATATAAACATCAGCATCCGGCACACCCTGTCCTTCAAAAGCAAATGTTTGATAATCCATGGTGTATGGTATAAACCAGTTATAGCAATCCCCGCCATTACCAGCTGAAACATCAATTGGCATTTCGAAAGTTGCAATACAGCTATCTCCTGTGGCCGGTTCATAGGTCATTGTTGTGAGGGTAACCCAAACCATACCGGTAATGGTGTAACTATGATTTACAACTTCACCAATTCCGGTGTAACCATCACCGAAATCCCATAAATAAGTACTTGCAGGCAATGGACCGGATTGACCATAAAAAGTAAAGTTAGTGTTGTCCCAGGTTTCGAAATAAAAATCGGCTGTGCAATCACCCGAAGGATCCAGGTCAACCAATTGACAATAATCATCATAGCAGGTGCTGTCGGCCGACATGATGGTTAAACATACGGTATATTCACCAGCGCTTGCATAGGTATGCAAAGGATTCTGTTCGGTGGAAGTATTGCCATCACCAAAATCCCAGAACCAACTGTCAGGTCCTCCAAGTGACATATCCGTAAAATAAACGGTATTTACGCCTGCTGGCGGAATGAAGTAGGAGTAATACGACATGCAGGAAATGCTATCACCGCAAATCAAAAAATCGAAAAACAAATTATTGTTGTTTTCCCAGAAAGGAAACGAGTGCGATTGAGGAACACCGTTACAATCAATCACCGTAACTTCGGCATTGCCTTGAGGAAAAGTTAAAATGCTGTCGGTGAAAAACCCCTCGTCATCGGTGTAGGTCTCTGAAGTGATGATCATTCCGCCACTCTGAACCTCGGTGGTGACGAGCTTATTGGGGATCATCAATCCCGTTAGTTCGTCAAGTACCATACCGTTAACGGTTAAAACTGAATTTTGGCTAAATCCTGCTGTTGCAAAAATTATTGTTAGCAAAAGAAGGTTAAAAATCTTTTTCATTGTATTCAAGTTAAGGTTCAACAAATTTAGAAATTCTTGTATTGTTTTGTTGACTGTTGATTTGTTAATATTTCAAAGAAGGGTTATTGATCAAATCCCACAATGTATAGACTTCAATTAATCATGAAGTTGCCTGAACAATAGAATTATTTTATAAATTTTCTAATTTCGGGTTGCCCGGATTTATCAGGTGTAACGGAAATCAGGTAAAAACCGGCCGGCAGATTGGAAACATCCCATTGCAGGATATGCTCTCCTGAAACAAATTGTTCCTTTCGTTCAGCATAAGTTTTGCCAGCTACATCCATAATTTTTAAGGTATAATTATCCGCATCAAAGCTTTCCAGGTTTATATACACATTTCCTGAAGCCGGATTAGGGTAAATAGATCCAAGGTGAAAACTGTTTGAGATTAATTCCGGTACATCTAAAATTTCGGTATGAAGGTTCAGACTTACTCCACTCACAACGCTGTTGTTATCATTCAGCACAACCTTTTCGGTTACGGTATAAAATCCGGCAGATTCAGCATGAAGATAATAGGTGCCAAGCGGAATCCCTGAAAAGTTAAATATCCCGTTTTCGTCCGTTTTTTGGTAGGAGAGGGCAACCAGATTTTCGTCCATGATCATGATCTCCACATTCTGCAGTTGCTCTTCTGAAACGATATCAGATCCGGTAAATGCAATATAGCCGTTGATCACGCCGGGACCGCCAGCAAGTCCCTCCAGGGGATCGAGATGCACGTTTACCTCGTAAGTACTTTCATCATAAAGATGCAGTGAATGCGCTGAAGTCCAGGTATGGCTGTGCAGATGATAGCCAGGTAAAAACTGACCAAAATGTTCCGAAGTTTCCATCAACTCAATCTTAATCATGTAATCCCCTT
>JAGQVE010000072.1:7657-10545 GCA_020438105.1 Bacteroidales bacterium | reverse complement strand
ATAATAGCCTGATTAAACCAAAATTAAATCTCTGCTCATTATATAGTTTTGAATGAAATTGCTCTTTGCTTTAAACGACCTTATGGGGATGGGTAGCGGTTTATACTAATTTATTTTAGAAAGGTTTTGCCGGAAAATAATGGAACTAAATTTTCAAATTAAATATATGGTTTTAATGCATTTTTAAAACCATTTTTTGTAAATTTAGGTGTTCCAAAAAAATAAGCAGCCGTGAAATCGATACTGTTTTTAACCAATTTCTCTTCGGCAGCCAATCATGCCATCCGAAATTTTGCCAAAACTTTTGGGCCGAAGTTAGCCGGCCGGTACAATTTAATTTTGATCAATGCATGGAAACAACCCCGAACGGGCCATTTTCAAATGATCAACCTGGATGAATATTTGGCTGAAATCTCATCAATAGATCTGAAAAGAGAGGCTGAATTTATAATCAACGAATTGAAATGGCCCCGAAAGAATTTAAAGTTGGTTTCGAAAAAAGGAGAAATTACTGATGTGGTAAAACAACTTACCAAAGTTCATCATCCTGAGTTGATCGTGTTTGGCACCAAAGGTACCAACCTTTTTCGTGAGATTGTTGCCGGTAGCACTACCGGCCGGATCTTGCGACAAATTAAAGTCCCCACACTTTTAATTCCCGAATCTGCACAAAACAATACTTGTGATAAAATAGTATTCGCAACCGACTTGCAGGAGTGCAGAAATAAAGATGATTTTGAAAAACTTACCGGACTTGTCAGAAAAATGATGGCAGATTTTCTGATTCTGCATGTTTATACCGAAGAAAAACCAAATGTTGATAAGTTTGAACAATGTATGGAGCCATTTCTCTCCGGGATTAACTATTCGTTTCATTATGAGCAACATGTAAACATAGAGTCGGGAATAATTGAATTTGTTAGCAACATGCAGGCAGGGTTGCTTGCACTCATTGGCAGAAAGGATGATTTGTTAATTCAGCTTTTAAAACACAGTGTTACACAGGGTATTGTACAACGAGCATCGGTACCCCTGTTGATCATTCATGAATAGAATATGACTATTTAAAACTTTTCTAAATAAAATTAATCAGGTATTCGATTACCAAAAAATAAATTTCCTTTGTATTTTTGCTCTTTCAAAAATGATAAGAGGACATCATTTCCTTGCCGAATTCAAAGATTTTAAATGAGTAACAATATTTACCTTAAAATGAGAAAAAGCATAATACTTATCCCTGTATTGCTTTTGTGTTTTTCCTTTGTATTTCAATCACTTCAAGCGCAAAATACGCCACCACCTGAGTGGGCGGTTTGTGCTGCTTGTCATACCATTGGAAAAGGAAAACTGGTTGGCCCGGATTTAAAAGGCGTCAACGAAAGGCACGACAAAGAATGGTTGCATAGTTTCATCCGTTCGTCGCAAACAATGGTTAAAAACGGCGATCCTGTAGCAGTGAAATTGTTTGAGGAGAACAACAAAATCCCTATGCCGGACAACAACCTGACCGATGAACAGATTGATAATATTTTAGCCTACATCGAAAATTATGATGAATCGGCACCTGCCGCAGCCCCTGTAACAACTACTGCTACAGAAGAAGCTCACGGCGAAGAGACTACTTTTGAAGATGCTGCTCCAGGGTTAAAAGGTCATAACAAATACGGTCCTGGCGATACCAAACCTACATTTATCATTTTTCTCATCCTGATCTTTGTTGCACTCCTTGATTTGGTTTTCTTCAAAATTATTAAAGCCAGATTCATTCACATAATTATCATCCTGGTGTCATTTTTCGTAGTTGGCGAAATTGTGTATGTCGAAGCTAAGGCACTGGGCCGTCAGGAAGGTTATTCACCTGATCAACCGGTTTGGTTCAGCCATAAAGTGCATGCAGGGCAAAATAAAATAGATTGTTTGTATTGCCATTCATCAGCTATGCAAAGCAAAAGTGCCGGTATACCGAGTGTTGACGTTTGTATGAATTGCCACAACGTGGTTAAAAATGGCAAAAAGACAGGGACTGAAGAAATTGCCAAAGTATTGGATGCCTGGAACAGTGGCAAACCCATTGAATGGGTGCGTGTTCACAATTTGCCCGACCATGTTTGGTTTAGTCATGCACAGCATGTGAATGCCGGCAAACGCGAATGCCACGAATGTCATGGTCAAGTTGAAACCATGGATCGCATTGTGCAGGTTCAAAACCTGGGAATGGGATGGTGTATCGGCTGTCACAGGACTACTGAAGTGAATTTTAAAGAAAATAACTTCTACCAGGAATACGTGAATTTCCAGGAACAGATGAAATCCGGAGAGCGATCACGTGTTACTGTTGATGAAATTGGTGGTAACAACTGCCAGTCATGCCATTATTAATCAGCATCTTTAAGGATACATTAATTATATATTCATGAAAAAGTACTGGAAAAGTTTAGAAGAACTTAAAGATATACAGGACGGTTCGGATGTTCAGGTTGAGAAAAAACCCGAACCTGAATTTTCCATCGAAGGTTTATCCGAAATTGAAGTTTCGAATAAGCTCAAATCAAACCGAAGGGATTTTCTCAAATTTCTGGGATTTTCGGTAGGCACTGTCGCGCTCGCAACCAGTTGTGAAGCGCCTGTGAGGAAGGCAATTCCTTACCTTAATCTACCTGATGAAATCACCCCCGGAATGGCCAATTATTATGCTTCCACGTTTTACGATGGTCATGATTTTTGTCCTGTGGTTGTTAAAGTACGTGATGGCCGACCTATCAAGGTTGAAGGAAATGAGCTTTCTTCTATCACCAAAGGTGGAACATCTGCCAGGGTGCAGGCCTCGGTTTTAAATCTTTATGATTCAGCCAGGCAGCAGCATCCGTTAAAAAACGGATCAGCAAGTA
>JAGQVE010000072.1:0-7560 GCA_020438105.1 Bacteroidales bacterium | reverse complement strand
AAAAGAAGGGAAAATAGTGATCCTCGCCTCCACGGTGATGAGCCCTTCATTTTTGCAGGTTTTTGAAGATTTTAAAGCGCAATATCCCACTACTGAGGTAGTGTATTACGATACGGTTTCTTATTCAGCCATTCGCATGGCGAACAATGAAACTTTCGGCCGGCCTGCAATTCCTTCTTATCGTTTTGATAAAGCTGATATTATTGTCGGGTTTAATTGTGATTTTCTGGGTTCATGGCTTTCGCCGGTTGAGTTTGCTAAACAATATGCCAGCACCCGTGAACTGAATAAAGAAAAAACCAGCATGTCGAAACATTATCAGTTTGAGTCGTACATGTCGCTTACAGGTTCAAATGCTGATGTGAGGTACCCCATAAAACCTTCGGATGAAGCAGTGGTTTTACTTAATCTTTATAATAAGATTGCTGCTAAATCGGCCATGCCAACATTCAGTGTTAAGGAATCACCTGTGGATTTGAACCAGCTCGTGGATGATCTTTTGAGTCACCAAAGCAAATCGCTGATTGTTTCCGGAACCAATGATGTTTACATTCAGGCAATAGTAAATGGAATCAACTTCCTGCTTGCAAATCTGGGTGGGACTTTCAACTTTGAATCCACCTTACAAACCAAAAAGGGTTGCGACCGCAAATTTGAAGCATTGATCGAATCGATGAACAAAAGCGAAGTAGCAGCTTTATTCATGGTTGATGTAAATCCGGTGTACGATCATTTTAATGGTGAGTCATTTGCTGCCGCGCTAAAAAATATTGAACTTACCGTTGCCCTTGGCGAATATAACGATGAGTCGGCACGTCAGGCGACCTATATGGCTCCTGTTAGCCATTACCTCGAATCATGGAGTGACGCAGAGCCTTATTCAGGTATTTATACCTTAGGCCAGCCAGCAATTCAAACCATATTCCATACCCGTCAGGCAGCCGAAAGTTTTCTGAAATGGGCCGGAATAGAAACTGATATTCACACTTACATCAAAAATTACTGGGAAAACAATCTGTTTGGCAAACAAGACAAATATGTTTTCTTTAATGATTTTTGGATCCATGCTTTGCAGGATGGTGTTTTTGAACCTGAAGTCCCGGTTGCTGAATGCCCGCTTTATGATTTTGAGTTCATCGGAGCAAATGCTGATAAGCTTGTTCCGAAAAACCAGGAAGGTATTGAACTCATCATTTATGAAAAATTAGGTATTGGAACAGGCAAGATGGCGAATAACCCCTGGTTACAGGAACTGCCCGATCCAATTTCGAAAGCCACCTGGGACAACTACATTGCCATGTCGCCAAAATTTGCTGGTGATAACAACCTTACCCAGGAAGATTTAGTGAAAATCAACGGAGAAATTGAACTTCCTGTGTTGTACCAGCCAGGCCAACCCTATGGTACAGCTTCCATTGCTATGGGTTATGGGCGTTCGGAAATAGGTAAAGTAGCCAATGGCTTAGGCGAAAATGTTTTCCAATTGGCCGCCATGCGAAATGGTTCAAAACAGTTTAATGTTAGTACCATCAGTATTGAGAAAACCGGTGAAAAATATCCCCTTGCCACCACACAAACACATCATAGTATGGAAGGCCGTCCTTTGGTGCGCGAAACCGTGCTGGATGAATGGAAAGAAAAGAAAGATGCCGGGAATGAGCTCCATGAAATCAATGAGAAAAAGGCGGTTACACTTTATAAAAAACCTGAATACGAAGGATTTCATTGGGGACTGGGTGTTGATCTGAATAAATGTATAGGATGTAGTGCTTGTGTGATCGCCTGTCAGGCCGAAAACAATGTAGCCGTGATCGGAAAAGAGGAAATTAAAAACCGCAGGATCATGCACTGGATGCGTATCGACAGGTATTACTCGCTTTCAGAACCCGAAAGACCGGGACCGGATACGATTTACAGAATCGATCCTGAAAATCCTGAAGTGGTTCATCAACCGGTAATGTGTCAGCATTGCGATAATGCTCCTTGCGAAAACGTTTGCCCGGTTGCTGCCACACCACACAGCAAAGAAGGTTTAAACCAGATGGCCTACAACCGTTGTATCGGAACAAGGTATTGTATGAACAACTGCCCCTACAGGGTTCGCCGTTTCAACTGGTACCGTTTTGTGGATAATGATAAGTTTGATTATAACCAAAATGAAGAGCTGAGCAAAATGGTGCTCAATCCGGATGTGGTTGTTCGTGAACGCGGTGTTGTTGAAAAATGCTCTTTCTGCGTACAGCGAATTCAGGAGAAAAAGCTGGAAGCTAAAAAAGAGAATCGTCAGCTCCGCGATGGTGAAATTAAAACCGCATGCGTTCAGGCCTGCCCAACAAATGCGTTGGTATTTGGTGATATGAATAACAGCGACACCATGATTGCACAGGTTAAAAGCGATCCTCGTACCTATAATCTCCTGGAAGAGCTCCATACACTTTCATCGGTATCTTACCTGACCAAGGTTAGGAATAAAGCTGCCGGCGAGTCGCATGCAGGTGATGATCATGGCGATCATGCATAAATTTTAAACTGAAAAAAATTGCACAAGAAATAAAATAAGAACTCATGTACAATAAGAATGTCAGAGGCGTACTCATTCAGGGTAACAAAACCTACGGCCAGATAACCAATGAAATTCTGGCTCCGCAGGAGAAAAAAGCACCCGCCTGGTGGTTCGTTGCCATGTTTGTATCAACCCTTGCCATGGCCTTTGGACTGTGGGCGATTTACACCACTATTTCGCAGGGAATCGGAACCTGGGGAGTAAATAATTCCATTGCCTGGGGATGGGGTATTATTAACTTTGTTTGGTGGATTGGTATCGGTCATGCCGGAACCGCATTTTCCATCTTTTTGCTTATCCTGCGTCAGAAATGGCGGACATCGATCAACCGCGCTGCAGAAGCAATGACCGTTGTAGCCGTGATTTGTGCCGGAATGTTTCCGCTGCTTCACATGGGACGGTTATGGATGGCATTTTTCATTTTCCCCTATCCCAATTCACGCGGACCTGTTTGGGTGAACTTTAACTCACCGCTGTTTTGGGACGTTGTTGCCATCAGTACCTATTTCATGGCTTCGGCTACATTCTGGTACCTGGGGATGATCCCTGATCTGGCAACTATTCGCGACAGGGCAAAATCAAAGCTGAAAAAAGCGATATACGGATTAATGAGTTTCGGATGGGTTGGAACTGCCAAATCATGGCTACGTTTTGAAACCACAGCTATGATCGTTGGTGGATTGGCGGCTCCACTGGTTATTGCCGTTCACTCCATTGTATCCATGGACTTTGCCACTTCTGTTATGGCTGGATGGCACACCACCGTGTTTCCCCCTTACTTTGTAATCGGGGCCATCTTCTCCGGATTTGCAATGGTGCTTACGCTGATGATCATTATCCGAAAGGTATTTAAATTTGAGGATTTTGTAACCGACGGCCACCTTGATGCCATCGGGCGCATCCTTACCTTTATCAGTTTGATAATGGGTACAGCCTATTCCACCGAAATATTTATCGCATGGTATTCAGGCATGGAAGGTGAAATTTATACATTCTTCCACAATCGTATTTCAGGTGACCATATGAAAGCATTCTGGACAATGGTAACATGTAATGCCATCATACCTCAACTATTCTGGTTCAAAAAAGTAAGGAAAAACCTGTGGCTGGTATTTATCATTTCCATTATCATCAATATTGGTATGTGGTTCGAACGGTATGTAATTGTAGTTACTTCACTTTCGAAAGACTACCTGCCTGCCAACTGGGCTGAATATTCTCCTACCATTGTTGAGATCGGAACTTATATTGGAACACTCGGAATTTTCGGAATTGGCGTACTGCTCTTTATCCGTTACATCCCGATGATGGCCATGAGCGAACTGAAAATGATCCTGAAAGGAACCAGTATTGTTACAAATCAGAAAACGGAAGATCATGAATAATACAGCAATATACGGCGTTTTCGACAATGAGGATAGTCTCCTCAGCGCTGTTCGTAAAATAAGCGATAGAGGGATCCAAATCACCGATGTGGTTTCACCTTATCCAATTGAAGAGTTGTTCCATATATTAAAATTGAAAACCCGGATTCCGGTTCTGGCTTTTATGTATGGGGTATTTGGAATGCTGGCAACCTTTGGGTTTTTATACTGGACTTCAGTGGTAAATTATCCGCTGGTTTTTGGAGGAAAACCACAAAATACACTCTCTTTTGTGATTGTGATTTTTGTGATGATCATTAATATTACCATTGCATCCACACTTACTACATTTTTTCTGAGAGAGAAAAAAGGACCCGGTGCTGTTCCTAAATATGACTATCCGGGCATGACAGATGATAAATACTTTATCATTATTGAAAAAAGTGCAGAGCTTGATGCCGATGCAGTTAATGCATTGCTAAAGTCGGGTGGTGCAATTGAAATAACTGAAAAATAATCAACGATTGATAAATTCAACCGAGATGAAAAAACAATACCTGTCAATATCAAAATTACTCACAATAGCTGCTGTGCTGATTTTGCTTGCCTCGTGTAACCGCGACAACAATTATACAGGACACGCTTATTTTCCTGATATGGCTTACTCCAATGCATTTGAAACCTATGCATCAAGTCCCAATTTTAGTGACTCAGTGAGGATGTTATTACCTGTGAACGGAACTATTCCGCGGGGTAAAATTCCATATCAGTATGCAGCTAAATCATTTGATGAGCAGCAACGTGCCGGACGTGAGTTGGTAAATCCTTACCAACCCTCAAAAGAGATACTGGAAAGAGGTCAGGCCGAATTTAATATTTATTGTGCAATGTGCCACGGTGAGCAGGGAATGGGCGACGGCCATTTATTTAAAAGCGGTTTGTTCCCGGTTCAGCCTACTTCGTTACGAACCAATTATGTGCAGGACAAACCGGACGGCGAAATCTTTCATGTGATCACACAAGGAAGTATTTCCGGTTTAATGGGCTCACACGGTAACCAGATCAGCGAGGATGATCGTTGGAAAATTGTGACCTATGTGAAGAACGGATTTAAAGTAAACTAACAGGTAACCTGATTTTATCCTTAACATTATGACAAACATGGAAAAGAAATTTGAATTTACGCCACGACTGAGATACATCACCTATGCATTGATGGCCATTGGAATCATTGCGGTGGTTGTAGGCTTTACTTCAGATCCGGAAAGGGGATGGGCCAACCTGTTATTGAATAACTTCTATTTCCTTTCACTGGCAATCGGCGCATCGTTCTTCCTGGCCTTGCAGTATATCACGCAATCAGGATGGTCATCGGCATTTAAACGTATTCCCGAATCGATGAGTGCTTATATCCCTGTAGCTGCGATCCTCATGGTTATTTTAATTTTCGGAATGGGGTCGCTTTATTCATGGGTTAATCCATCTGAACACGGGTTCGATGAACACGAATTGCATGTGCTTCATCATAAATCACCTTATTTAAATCAGCCTTTTTTCATCGTCAGGCTTGTTTTATATTTTGCAGTCTGGATTTTTATGACCAAAATGCTTCGCCGTTTTTCATTAAAAGAAGATATGGAAGGTGGTTTGGCATATTTCCAAAAAAGTGAATTCTACTCTAAAGTGTACATTTTTACACTTGCACTCACTTTCTCACTGGCTTCATTTGACTGGTTAATGACCCTCGAACCAACCTGGTATAGTACGATTTACTCATTGAAGAATTTTGTTGCCGCATTCTATCACGGATCGGCCATTATTGTGCTGATCGTTTTGATCATGCATACTTACGGATATTTCCCGTTTATCAATAATGCACACTGGCAGGATTTTTCAAAATATGTATTTATCCTGTCAATCATTTGGGCTTATTTCTGGTTCTCACAGTACCTGTTGATCTGGTATGCCAATATCCCGGAAGAAACCACATACTATGTACGTCGTTTGGAAGGACCATGGGAATTTAATTTTTACCTGAACCTGGTGCTTAACTGGCTGGTGCCTTTCCTGATATTGTTACCGAACTATTTTGCACGTAAAAAATTCATCCTGGCATTTGTGATCGTAATGCTCATCATTGGCCAGTATACTGATTTGTTCGAGCAAATTATGCCCGGAACTGTTGGTGAATTTAATCTCGGTTTTGTTGAAATAGGAAGCTTTATCGGATTTGCCGGACTGTTTATTTACATGTTCATGCGCACCTTAAGCAGCGCAGCTCTGATCCCGGAAAAACATCCGTTACTCGAAGAGAGTTTACATCATTCAGGACATTAATTAACCTGAGATTTTTAAAAAAAAATTCTAAGATATTTATTTCAACTTTGAGAGGGCCTCTTTCATCCGATGGAGGGCCTCTTTTAGTAAGTCGGAGGAGGTAGCGTAAGATAGCCGGATGCATTGATCATTGCCGAATGCGCCGCCAGCTACGCAAGCAATATGCGCCTTATCAAGCAGGTACAAGCAGAGATCTTCATCGTTTTTAATAGTTATTGATCCATTTGACTTTCCAAAATAATACGATATATTCGGGAAAACATAAAATGCTCCATTGGCTTCATTGGGGATAACCCCGGGAATTTCTTTCAACAGCCCCAAAACCAACTCACGTCGCTCCTTAAAGGCATTAAGCATTTCCATTACATCTTTAGAGTGCGCATTCATCTTTTCGATGGCAATTACGGAAGCCTGCTGCGATATGGAAGATGGGCCTGATGTGATCTGTCCCTGCAACTTGCTGCAGGCTTTGGCTATCTCAGGAATTGCAGCCATGTATCCAATTCTCCAGCCCGTCATGGCATATCCTTTTGAAACGCCATTGATGATGATCACCCGGTCGCGAATGGCTTCAAACTGTGCGATGGATTCATGGGAACCATTAAAATTGATATACTCGTAAATTTCATCGGAAATGATGAAGATGTTAGGATGTTTTTCAAAAACTTCAGCAAGCGCTTTGAGTTCATCGTGTGTGTAAACCGATCCACTGGGGTTACAAGGAGAGCTGAATAAAAAAACTTTGCTCTTTGGCGTAATCACTGCTTCTACCTGCTCAGCGGTAACTTTAAAATCCTGGTCGATTTGCGCTTTGATCTCCACCATTTCACCTTCGGCAAGTTTCACCATTTCGGGGTAGGAAACCCAGTAAGGAGAAGGAACGATCACCTCATCGCCGGGGTTAACCAAACACAGCAATGCATTGGCGATGGATTGTTTGGCTCCGTTTGAAACCACAATTTGATCGGGTGCAAAATTCAGGTTATTTTCTTCTTTCAGTTTTTTGGCAATGGCTCTGCGCAACTCAATGGTGCCCGGAACCGGTGTATAATGGGTTAAATTATCATCAATTGCCTGGTGGGCTGCGGCTTTTATGTCGTCGGGCGTATCAAAATCGGGTTCGCCGATACTGAGGTTAATTACATCAATTCCCTGCTCTTTAAGCTCGCGGCTTTTTCGCGCCATTTCCAGCGTTGCTGATTCTGAAAGCCGGTTGATCCGGTCGGAGAGTATGCCCATAATTTTCTTTATAACAGTGAGTAGCAAATGTAAAAATTTTAATATTTATGGAATGCA
>JAGQVE010000071.1 GCA_020438105.1 Bacteroidales bacterium | reverse complement strand
AGGGATACACCGCCCTGATGCAGCAGGACGAAAGTAAGGCGGTGGGTTACCGCAACCGGCACCGGGAAATTTTCAATGCTGCCATAAAACGATACAATGGCCGGATACTTCAGTATTATGGGGATGGCACCCTCAGCACATTCTCCAGCGCCATTGACGCCGTTCGCTGTGGCATTGAAATGCAGCAGGCTTTTCAGGATGATCCGCAAATCCCGGTTCGGATCGGCATCCACACGGGCGATATCATTTTTACAGATGACGACATCATCGGTGATGGTGTAAATGTGGCTTCCCGCATTGAGTCGCTTGCTTCTGTAGGCAGTGTTTTTATTTCGGAAAAGGTGTTCGATGAGGTGAAAAACCAGCCCGATATCCTCACGGTTTCTATGGGTATTTTTGAACTTAAAAATGTATCAAAACCCACCGAAGTTTTTGCCATTGCCAACAAAGGTTTGGTTGTTCCAAAGGAAATCCATGCCGAAGGAAAAGTAAAACAAAAACACAGTAGTGTTGATCAACAGCCTGCAAATTCGGGGCGTCGTATTTTTTATTGGGCTGCTGCGGTAATGCTGATCCTGCTGGCAGTATATTTTCTTTCCAAAACCGGATTATTTGAAAAGAATTCACCCTGGAATAATTCGGCGCAGCAATTTGAATCGGGGCAATCCATTGCTGTTTTGCCTTTTATAAACGACAGTTACGATTCAAGTAATGTTTATATCATCAACGGGCTCATGGAGTCGATCCTGAATAATTTGCAAAAGATCAAAGACCTGCGTGTGGTGAGCCGCACTTCGGTGGAAAAATACCGAAACTCTGATAAATCTGCCCGGGAGATTGCTGAAGAGCTTGGTGTTCAGTACCTGATTGAGGGTAGCGGACAAAAGATCAATGATCAGATCAAACTTTCCATTCAATTGATTGAAGCGGCAAAGGACAGGCATTTGTGGTCGGAGCAGTATAATCGCAACACACAGGATATTTTTAATCTTCAATCGGAAGTTGCCAAAAATATCGCAGAGCATATCCGGGTGTTCGTTACCCCTGAAGAAAAGCAGCGGATTGAGCAGAAGCCGTCCAACAATCTCGTGGCTTATGATCATTTTTTAAAGGGGCTGGAGCTTTTCCACAAGGGAAACCTGGAGAGTTTGCCCGGAGCAATCAGTTGGTTTAAAAAGGCCGTTAAACATGATTCTTCGTTTGCCCGTGCTTATGCCGATATCGCAATTGCCTACTTCTACCTGGATATGTTCAGGGCTGAAAAGCTTTATTCTGATTCGATCAATTATTTTGCAGACAAGTCGCTTACCCATGATCCTGAGCTTTCGCAGGGATTGCTGGCCAAAGGCATGTATTACATGAATATGCGGGATTACGATATGGCCGCACCCTATTTGGAAAAAGCACTCGAGTTTCAACCCAACTCCGCCATGGTGGTAAATTTCCTGTCGGACTTTTATACCAATTACCGGCCCAACACCGAAAAATACCTGGAGTATGCTTTGAAAGGATCTCAACTGAATGTGGGGTCCGATGATTCAACAATGGCGAGTTTTAGTATGCTTCATTTGGCCAATGCACTCATTCAAACCGGTTTTACTGATGAGGCGGCAAAGTATATTGAAAAGTCTCTGGAGTATAATCCAAATAATATCTATTCACAGTATGTGAAGGTTTATATTCAGCTTTCGATGGATCTTGATCTTGCAAAAGCAAAAGATGGCCTTGTAAAAGTGCTGGCCATGGACACGAACCGGCTGGATGTGATGCAGGAGGTGGGTAAAATTTATTATTTCATGCGGGATTATAAAGGCGCTTATCCCTATTATCGCAAATTTGTGGATATACGAAGCGCTCAGGATATGGATATTTTCCCATTTGAAAATGCCAAGATCGGGGTGGTGTTTGATAAATTGGGATACAAAGAAGAAGCGGAAGATCTGTTTGCCATATTTCACATGTATGCCGAAAAGGATGAATCGATATACAAGAACCTGAGTCTGGCTGCATATAATTCATACATGGGCAACATTCAAACAGCGCTCGATCAGATGGAACTATTCAGTGAAGAGGACAATTACCACTATTGGGTAGTACTTTTTATGGGCATGGATCCGCTCATGGACAATATCAAAGATGAGCCGGCTTTTAAAACAACTTATCAGTTGATCCAGGATAAGTTCTGGCAAAAGCACAATGAGCTCAGAAAAAGACTGGAAAAACAGGGATTGCTATAGCGAAATCCTTAAATTACTTATTTCACAACTCTTTAAAAACTTTGAAGTTTTGATTCTATTTGGCGATCAACTTCCCAGAAGCTATTATCTTTTCTTCCGATACGAACTGGTAAAAATATATTCCCGAAGAGAGGCCTTCACTGGACAAGATCACATTTTCATATTTGGAAACTTTCATCTCTTTCAGGATGCGGCCGTCCAAACTGAAGATATACATGGTGAATTCGGGAATTGTTGCCTCAGTTACAAACCTGGTAACTGATGAAAAAGGATTGGGTGAAAAAAATCCATTCTCCATTAATTTTTCCTCAGCAATTCCGACTCCGGATGGATCGCAAATAAACAAAGAAAAAATGGCGCCGTTGGGAGTGCCTAAATAAACCGTATCTTCCACTGTAATAGATGAAATAGGACCTTCGATGTGTGTTCCCAACCACCCTGAAGTTGCGCACTCATCGCAACCGGCAATATTGCCCTGCAACGTAAGAATGGCCATGTCATCACACATGTTGTCGGTGCCGGGCTCAGGAATAGCATAATGTTGGCCGTTCACCCAAAGGCGGACTTCCTCATAATTTCCGTTTTGGTCAGAAATTCCACTAAAATTGAGTGTGACAGCGGTAACTGCCGGTGAAAAGCTGAAGGTATAACTACCGTTTCCACTTAAAAATGAATTATAATTGTAACCGATAAAATAGGGAGTTGTGCCCGCACAATAACCGGAATTCCAGTCAACGAAACCTTCTGATGTAACTGTTACATCCACTCCGTTTACAGTGGCGGTACCTTCCAGATGTTCCACATGGTTGGGGCATTGGGCCCACGAAGTAGTTGACATGATTGCCAATGCGAATGCAAAAAGTACGCGTTTATTCATTATTCTAGTTTTAAAGTTAATACCTGAATTAAAATTAAAATGAACTGGGGCAGATTGAAAGCAAATGCTGAAATTTTCGTTTTGCTTAAAGGTTATATGGAATGTCTCCCTTAGTGAAAAAGTAGTTTTGATTTGATCAGTTGACATTATCTGCTATCCTGATCAACTTACTCAAAGATAGGTACTTTATACTTTGATTGTAATAAAATGTTTGACAATATTTTTTTTGTTGATTGAGCTGGTAAGTTTTTTAGGATTGAACAAATTCAAAGATCCTGTTATCTAATTTGCGACCTGCATCAAGGGTCCCTCTTCAACTTCACGACCAGTTTCAAGGGTCTCCCTTGAAGTTGCCTTCCCCCTTGAAACTTTACATTCGTAATAGTCTAAAACTCCAACCGTATAAACTTAGTCTCAAAATGTTCCATATGGATATCTCCTGACAAATCCCGCAATTTTTCCTCAAGCACATTTACTTCCGATGCAGATTTGGCTCCGGTTTCCCGGATGATTTTATCAATATCGAGGTGATTATGACCACCGCTTATCTCCCTCAGTTGAAGGATTATTGCATCGCCTTCCATGGCTGGGGTGGCGCATACCAGCAATATGTTTTCTGTGGGGATGGGGATTAATGATTTTTTTGCAACTGTGTTGTTGTTTTGTTTTTCGCCGGGCAATATTACCCTGCTGAGCAGCGGTACCTGTTCAGCCTGCCCGAATTGCACTGCTTTTTGCGAAGAAGGATTATCAGTCGAGCTGAGGGTGTAACTCCATCGCAATTCGCCTAGCTGACTCGCTTTAAAGTTAGTGACCCAATAATTGTTAAGCACCCAGGAAAAGAGGTGATTCGTTTTAGGATTGAGCCGGTAATAATAGCGACCGGTATTGATGTCGCCAAATTGAACCAGTGGAATCTCGGGGCTTGCAAACAGTATCTGTGCATTTTCATTTTGAACAGCGGCAAAGCTTTGGATCGTGTTCCAGTCGGAAGAGGAGCCACCAAGCTGATTTTTACCCGGACGCACAATCGCTCCCGGCACATCAAATGAAAATTGTCCGTTTTGAAGTTGGAACGGAAACGAAACGTAGACTGCTTCCGGTTCTTTCACCGGCAATTTAAACATCTGGTAATGCATGGTGATCTTTTTTTCGAAATGATAGAGCCGGATCTCTATATCCACGCCGCGTTCATCCGCACAACCGGGCAAATCCCCGTGTAACTTAATACTTTTATAAATAGCTCCGTTTTGAGTACCTGCGAGTTTGATATTTTGCAAAACATACCGATCCAGATCAAGGGGTTTGTAAACAGTGTCGCGGTTGTTATTGGTGAGCCGTTCCATATCGTGCCGGTTGGCAAGCCGCTCGTAAATCACCTGTCCGAGGGTGAGTGAATCGCTTTGATCCATCAGCTCCAGGTTTAGTTTTTTATCAAAAAGACTGCTTACTACGCCATTTTCGGTATCCAGGGTTATTTTATAAAACTGGTTTTCAAAGGGCATTTCATTATCAGCAGGCAGTGGTTTGGCTTTGTCTCCAGTATTCACCAGTAATTCCTTAAATCCAATTGGTGGAACATCTTCCACCCAAAGTTCATAATAGGCGCCTTCCATACGCTCCTCAAGTTTATTGAAAGGAACCTCCTGGCCTTCACTATCAGTTATGGTAAATTCAGCACCAGCCGGGATTACCGCGTTTTGGATGAACAACTCCACCAACCCGGAGCGTTGTTGATTGAGGGAGTTAAAAATCAAGATGGACGCTTTGTCATTTTTACCAAAAGCCGGTTCAATAAAAGCCATTGCTTTTTCTTCGAGGAAATGGGCTTTTTTAACCGCATCCCAGGCATAAGCCGATTTCATACCCCATTGGTTGATGGTGTTTTGCGCCAATGGATCGCTCACACTTTCAGCGGCGCCATGGGTATGTTCATCATAAAACAACAGGTCGTCATACACAGCGGAAATCTCCTCCCGCATGTCTTCCGGCCAGTTCATTCCAAGAACTTTGCCCATGCTGAGGAGGGTGGTGATGGCTGTCATTCGCGATTGAGTTTGCCTTACCATTTTGGTTTCATTGGCTGCCGAGGCTACGCCGTCGGTCCACCAGTCGGGCCAGGCGACCTGTTTCACCGGGAGGTCGTCGGCATGTTGTTCATCCAGCCACATCATAAAGTCCTTTGCGAGTGCGCTCCGTAACTTCGGCCATTCGTATTTTTCATTCCATTCGCGAATGATGTCACACACCTTGAGAGCAGGAGGGGAGTTGTCGGTGATGTATCCTGAAAACTGTAAAGCGATTCGATCATACGGATAACCTTTATCCTCAAGTCCGCTCAGGTATTGCGACAGGTTTGCCCTGAATACATCCTGCTGGCCGGTGGTTAGACTCAGAGCGTTCCCGTGCTGGTAATGTTCGCTGCGATAGGCCAGGAGGCGGTTGCCAGCCGGCGATTCCCACCAGAACGAGGTGGGTTTGTCAAACGGTTTCCGGGCGCGGTGTGCATGGATGCCCATGGTGACGTACTCCACGTCGGTGTTGTGATAATAATCCACCATACACCATGCGATGCCGTTCACATCGTTTTGCATGGCCGTTTTTACATCAATACCGCGGTTTTTCAGCATCCGCAGATAACGGGTTTGCTTGGCAAGGGCAGCTTCATCTGCAATTTCCGAAAAATTCAGGAACATGCCGGTGGCTTCAATTCGCCCTTCTTTGATCCGTTGAACCAGCCTGTCAACTTGCTCCTGCGGCCTGCTTTCGAGGTATTCGCGCACAGACCAGGAAGTTTCGCAGGTCCACCTGAATTTGGAGGCATCCGGGTAATCATCGGTTTGGTCGCAAAATTCGAGGGCCATGTCGATATACCGCAAATGCTCGGGTAAAATCTCTTGTTGGGGCCGGGTATAACCAATGTCGGTATGGGTGTGCTGAACAAGGTAAATGGTCCATTCACGGATGGGAGTGAGGATAAATTCAATTTGCCGGGGCGGCGCATCACCGATCTGTATCCATGCGGTCTTTTGTGTAGAATCGCTTACCATTGGCAGGTTCATCTCTGCTTTGTTGTAACCTGGTTGCAGGGTAATCACCTTTGTTTGATCGTCGACTGAAATCTGTATTTCCTGTGGTGAACCTATGTGGACAAAATCAGCGCTGATGGAATGAAAAAGCTGCCCATCCTCTTTTACAACTACTTTATTTTGGTAAATGTCAATGCTCTCAACCACCGGCGATTTAAAGGTCATGTACCAGGCATTGTTTTCTTTTGAATCGGTGGAAACGGCCAATGTTTGCTTTTTCCCCAGTTCCAATGATGATGTTGGTATCTTCAAAATAGCAAAACCCATCTGATCCTCATACTTATCGAGCATGGTAACATTAAGGGTGAGTTCTGCTCCATCAGCTCCTTTTATTTGCAATGGCCCTGTTTCACTCACTTTTGAATTACTAAAAGTAAAAAAGCGCTTGCCATTCACATCCAAATAAAAGGTTGCCGGATCGGAAACCACATCCATCCCGAAAGGCCAAATGAAATAAGTAAATCCATCCTGGTAATTTGAAGGAATAACCTCGGTTTGCCATACAATGGGTGCATAATCCTCTCTTCCGCGGATCAGCAGGGAAGTGTTCACATCCGGTAAAGGTGAATGATAACCGAAACGGGTACCGCTCACTTCATTTTCATAACCCAGGAAATATTGGGAATGGGTGGGTTGGCTTATTGAATAAGTAATTGTTGCTGTAAATAAAACTAAATAGGCGTAAAGGCCTTTAAATGTCATCATTAAGTAGAAAATTTAAATCATATGATTGTTTACAAAAAAATTCGATAGGGTCAATCAAAATGCCTTATTTTATAGTACCATTCCTCTAAAATACTAATAAGGACTCTATAAAAATCCTTTCTGGTAAAGTCTTCAGTTATATTAATTTTACTCCCATCATTTCCAATTAAATACATTTTTGTGGGCTCGTAGCGATTATTACGAAAACGAGACAAATTATAAAGTTCTATATAATATTTTTTCTGGTTGTAATAAAATACAATACTATTTCCAGAGATATTATTATGATTCAATTCAATTAAGGCAGTTTTTGTCAAAATGTGGAAATCATAATTACTTAATAATTCATATCCATCATATCGATCTTTGCAATTTTGAACTCTTATTTTAAAGTCGTCATAGTTGAGAATATTACTAAATAATTTAAAAATGTATAAAAATTTCTGATCAGTATGATCCTCAATGCTTTGATGAATTGTATTTTCAAGATTAAGTCGACTTATTTTTAGCAACTCCCTAAGTGAAAGGTTTCCTGAAGTATAGAGGTCTGTGAGTAAAATTTCAAAGGAACTAGAAATATTACTAAATTTTTGTATCGTGAAATTCAATAATTCATCAAAGGCTTTTGAATTCTCAAATCTAAATATACTGTTACTATAAAATTTGTTTATATATCCTGCTAAACTTGTATTCGATCCAAACTTATGTTTAAAAATATTTTCCAAGTTATCATAATCACAAACAAGAATTACTTTATCAAAGCCAAATTTATTTGAATCAAAGAATTTATTTTCTGAATCAAAGTGGGCAGCAAAGACATTTAAAATCCTAAATAAGTGATCAGGGTCAACTCTATCTAAGTCGTCGATTATCAATATATTTTGTTTTTTTGATTTCTCTTTGAGCTTTTGCAATTGATTGGTGATCAATTGTGTGTAAAAATTATTCTCGTAGATTGACCCTTCTTTTTCATAGAATAATTATATAAAATCATATGCCTTTTTTGAGTCATTGATTTTTTCATTTTGGATCTCGCCAAAATATTCTTTTGAAAGCTTTATTAAGTTTTCATAAATATCAGCGAGACTTCCACCTATCGATGGAATTAATCGAAGAAATGGACCTAATAATTTGTCAGCATTTTTTAGAGCAAATTTTGGTATTTTTTGCAAATGAGAAATTTCTTCTTTTCTAAACTCTAAATCATCTCTTAAAAGGAGTTCATAAAGAATTGCAAACTTAATGTATTCCAATATATCTTTGTTATCCGCTATAGAATAATTGACAGGGTATAGGTTAAAACAATTGTACACTTTGACTTTGTCTTCAAAGAACAATTTTAAGAACGTAGTCTTTCCTTGTCCAAATGGTGCTGAAAATAATATTCTTGAATTTCCTGCTTCCTCCAAATGATGACTGAATTTTTTAATTGGGTTATTTACAGGTAGGTAATTATTAAATATCACATTAAATCTTGCGATCACACCAGGCTTCAATTTCGGCAAGGTTGATATTGAAATTGAGTAAATTGGTAATCGAATATCCTGAAGGATGCCCGTGTCATTCCATTTAGTCATTACGTAATCAGATTCAACTATATGAGAGCGTTCCGAAGAAATTAATACCGTGCGTTCCTCATCGTATACGTTTTTTATTAAGCATTTAAGTTGGTAGCTTCCGCCATTGTGAGTTTTGCTACTAAATTTAATATTACTGAAGTAAATTCTAGCAACCTCATTTGATAATCTTAAAAACTTAGTATTTTCATCGCTATTGAGAATGATTTTTTCCATTATTGTACTATTTTAATAATAATATAAAAGTACTAATAATAGGAAGTAAAAATATTTAATCAGCAATTAGTTATTATAATATATCAATTTTAATACACCCACGGCATCAATCGCCAGGTATTTTGTTTATAGGTGCCATATCGTGTGTAGCGTTCCTGCAAAAGTCGTTCTTCAAACAACAGTTTTAAAATCAGGTTTACCGTAAATACACCCAAAACAAGGGTTGAGAAAAGATAATGATCAGGGAGTATCATGGGATATAAAACCAGTATCAAAGCAAGGTACATGGGATGGCGCAGCAGGCGGTAGGGGCCGGTGGTGATCAGCACCGAATCATTGAGCGGCAGGGGTGTAATATTGAGCCGGCTTTTACGCATTTCGAGGATGGCCCAAAGGCCGAGAATAACCCCGGCAATCTGAAACCCGAATAACCAGGGATTCATCGCCCACCAATCGTTTAAAAATAATAAAACTCCAAGGGTGATATATTGGATGGCCGTGAGTATGCCTGATTTTACCTTTGTGTTCAAGTTTTTAGTTTTGTGAGAAACGCCAAAGATAATCCAAATGTTCAACAGGCATAAAAAAAGGGTTGCCATCCCTGGCAACCCAATCTACTGGTGGTTATTATGCTCCTGTTAAAGAGCAATAATGCCTAAATCGGTGATCACTCCGTTGATCACCACAACGTTTTCAAATTCATACATCGCAAAAGGATCTACCGGCCAAACCTCAACATGGTAGGTTCCTTCGTCCAATCCATAGATCATAAATTTACCTTCGTTGTCGGTGAAAGTACTGGTGGTGTCCTTTGATAATTCATTAATTGCGTAGATCTGGGCGAAGGCCTGTGGGGAAACCTGCCCCTGAATAGAACCATCGGTACCTAACGCCACAACGCGAAGGACGGGTTTAAGTTTATAAACACTATTCCCGGTTTGATGAATGGACTGAGCTGCATCAAAATCAATGAGAACGGAGTAGCTGATACCCGGCATGAGTTCATAATGTAAATTCAACTTTAAGCCGGATGTAGCGCCGCTGGGTATTATCAGCGGAAGTGTGTCACCATCAATTACTATTTGATTCTGGCTACCCAAAACAAAACGTATCTGTGAAATTATTCCTGTTGGTAATTGGTCCTCGGCGATTACGGTGTCGATACCGTTAGTTAATTGTAAAAGGTCGTGAACACCGCTGTTGGTTTGCATTACCTGCCAGCCACTGGAATTGCTGTGTACATGAACCTCCTGGATGTCGATCAGGATGGCATCATAACCGGCCGGATTATCAGTCATCCGAACCTGGAACACTGCATTGCCATTGAGTGGTTGGCTCTCGCTGGCCTCCTTTTGGCTGCAGGCTGCAAACAGAGTTGTAATTAGTAGTATATAAAAAAGTTTACGGCAAATCATGGTAAATTTCCATTTGTGCCATTCAATTTGCAAATGACATGCTACAGGTTATTTTATTTTGAAATTATCGAATTGATTTTTTTGAAGGGGTTATTTATCAAGAAGACTGGAGCTGAAATTTTTTTCAGAATAGAAATTCCGGAAGGTGATAATCCATTGTTTTCTTGTCAATCTGATAAGAATTTTTGCATAAAGAAAATGAAATACATTTGGAAGGAGCTTCCAGAAATAAACAAAGCCACCCGTTCACTGTTATTTGATCATTGATTGATCTTTTTACTATTAAACATGATCACACGCAGGAAATTCATTAAATCAGGAACCTTATCATTAGGAGCGTTATCACTTATGGGCTTTTCGCAATTTCAAAAACTAACCGACAAGCTGCCGGACACTGAAAAAATGCCGGTATTGTTTGTGGGGCATGGCAATCCGATGAATGCCATCATCGAAAATCAGTTTCACAATTCCTGGGT
>JAGQVE010000070.1 GCA_020438105.1 Bacteroidales bacterium | reverse complement strand
TATATTTCTATTTCAGTGTTATTGTATTTAAATAGTTTCTTCTCTAGAAATTTACATTCTTGCGTGAAAACCATTAGGGTTTTGTCATTATTCTCATTGGGTTCAATTGCAAAAATGATTAATGAATCTTGATCTGGTTTCCCGTAATATTCAATTATTCTATTGTCAATTTTTTCAACTCTCTTTTCAATTTCAATAGTGTCAGATGGCTCCTTGTAATGTTTGGTGAAAATTCTAAATCTATAAAGTGTTGCAATATTTTCATTGTTTCCACTGAATTTGCAACAACTAATAAGAATGATACAACATATAAGAGTCAATATTTTATATTTGGAAATATTCATTTTCTTTCGTGGTTGCAGCTAACGTTCCTCAGCTATGGCATGTAGTGGATTCCAGGGTATTCTGTTTATTTGTAAAAGTAATTCCAATTTCGTTTCATTGCTAAAATTTACGCCGCTATATGCTATAGGTGATGTTAGCTGGCGTTTTTATTATTTTAATTCTCTTTTTGAACTTTTTATAATCTACAAGATGCTTTATTTTCCTCATTTCTTCACTTGATCTTGCATCAACAATTAATTTGTCAATTTTTGTCTTGTTCATTATGTAAAGAATCAACTCTATTTTTTTGTCTAAATTAAAGTTATTAAGTGACAAGTCTAGTTTGGTTAAGTTCTCAGGAATAATTTCTAAAGGAAAATGAGTCAATTTATTACTTGAAATATTTAGTTCCTTTAATGTATTAGGTAAAACTACAGAATTAGAAATTCTCATAATTTCATTATCTGAAAGACGCAATGTTTTAAGATTTTTAAATCCGCTAAGATCTTCAGGAAATTCTTGTAAACCACCCAACCAAATATTTAAGGTTTCCAAGTTTTCAAGTAATCCTAATTCGTAAGGAAATGAATTAAAGGTAAACCCACTAAAATTGATTGTATTTAATTGAGTCAATGAGTCAAGTCCAGAAATATTAATCTCCAATGTGTCAATTTCAGTATTTCGATTATATAGGATTTCGCCCCATTTTCTTGATATTATAGTTATTTCCTCTAGTTGTGTCAGCTTATTAATTACATGATTTGGGAATTCTTGATATGTATAATTTTCAATAGTTAAAATTTTAATCTTTTCGGTTTTTTTCAAAACAGAAATGGTGTCATTCCCAAATGTTTTTCCTCGTGAACTATAACTGTTTTCTAAAGTTGTCCCACAACTAACTGCTCCAATTATTGAGAGAAGTATTATTATATGATTAAATGATTTTGTCAATCTTTCTATTTATATGCCAGCTAACTAGTATATATCAACAGCTTTTATCACGTCCCGAAAGCTTTCGGGATTCCATATACGGTATGAAAACATGATAAAATCCGCTTTTTTACTTAGTGGGCTGCTGTGATTTGCCGGTTTTAGTTTTATTATCATTGTCACACTTTTGGTGCTGCTAATGTAATCAATATTCCTGTTGATCATGTTATCGCATTTGCTGATTTGATTCTTTTGCAGGTCAATCAAAAAACATTTCTTCTATCTTTGCAGCGCCGGGCAATAATCGGCACAGAAAGCAGTTAATACATAAATTTTCAAGCGGTTTAATATCAGGCATGCAAGATCCGAATAACGAAAAATCATCTTTTTTCCGGTTTCTTATAAGTAAAAAGTTCTTCATCAATATTGCCATTGCGGTGGTGGTTTTAGTGCTTTTGTTTTTTGTCCTGATCAAATACCTCGATATTTATACCCGTCACGGCAAAGAGCTTACCATGCCCGATTTTTATGGTCAAACATTGCAGGAGATCGATTCAGCCGGATATTCCGATTTTTATGATTTTGAAGTGATCGACAGCCTTTACGACGATAATAACAAGGCCGGTGCCGTGGTCATTCAAAATCCACTGCCGGGCGCCAAGGTGAAAAAAGGCCGCCATGTGTATTTTACCATTGTGGCTTCAACGGCTGAGCAGGTAATCATGCCCGATTTGAGGGATTTAACCTTGCGGCAGGCCATCAATATCCTGGAACTGAATAAACTTGGTACCGGCAAACTGATTTATCAACCCAGCTTTGATAAGAATGCAGTGCTGGCACAATTTTATAAAAATGATACCATTCATCCCGGCGATACGTTAGTTAAGGGTGCCCTCATCGACCTGGTGATCGGATCGGGCGACCGGAACTATAAAATTCCGGTGCCTTTCCTTATTGGAAAAACCCGCGAAGAGGCCATTTATGAGTTGAACATTGCATCTTTTAACCTGGGCAACGAGTTTTATATGGATTCGGTTCAGGACGACCTGCAACGGGTATTTATGCAGGAGCCTCGTTGGGATGCGGAGATTTCTTATTATCCCGGAGATTCCATACATTTGTGGTACCGCTCCGATACAGCGGTCGATTTTGATGCTTATTTGCAAACTTTTTTACCTGATTCGCTCAGGAATGACAGCCTCGCTGTTGATAGCAATTTTGTATTTTAATTATGAAGATCAAAATTTTATACATACTGATTTATCTTTTGCCCCTGTTCTCTTTCAGTCAGGAGATCATAACCGGTGTAGCTGGTAATCCTGTCATTCAGGAATATTTGCAGGAACACCCCCAACCGCCCATGCTTAAAAATGAGTTTCGTTCTTTTTCTTCTATCAACCTGCCATTTTACGACGATTTTTCAAACATCACCGTTTACCCCGATACCAGCCGCTGGCTCGATAATGAGGCATTTATCAATGCTACTTTTGCTTATTTCCCGGTAAATTATGGCGTTGCTACACTTGATGTAATTGATGCCAATGGAAATGTTTACCCCGAAGCATCCCCCTTCACGTTTTTAGCCGACAGGCTTACCTCAAGACCCATCCGGCTTGATTCGGTGTTTGATCCTGGCAGTCAGTCGATGAAAAAACTTACCCCGGCCGATTCGGTTTATTTTAGTTTTTATTACCAGCCCCAGGGCCTTGGCGATTACCCGCTCGATTATGATTCACTGGTGCTGGAGTTTGGTCATTTTACAGAGGATACGGTATTTGCCTATTATGATTCGGTGATGGTTTACGGTTGGGAATACGGTTTAACGGAAGGTGAATATTTATTGCCCAACGAAGATCAGATACAACCTCCGTTTGGTTGCAATACCGAATTATTATTTCGCTTACAGGATACCCTGTATTATAATGATTCGGTGATGATCCCTTGCGATTCCATTTTTACTTATGGGCGCGAGTGGGAGATTGTATGGACTGCCAGGGGCGATTCGCTGGATGTGTTCCTGGATTCAACCGATGCATTTTTTAAGTATGTGCTCATCCCATTGGAGGATGAAAATTATTTCAGGGATGATTTTATTTTCCGTTTTAAAAATTACGGGTCAATTTCCAATATCAATTCATGGCGGAGCAATACCGATCAATGGCACCTGGACATGGTACGGCTTGACTGGAACCGAAGCCATAAGGATAAATACAGGCGTGAGGTGAGTTTCCAGTTGGATGCTCCCGGATTTATCCAGGACTATTCATCCATGCCTTATAAACATTATGCCGGCAATATTACCGGGAACAAAAAAGATACGATCTCACTTTTTATTTCTAATCTTGATTCTGTTCCACACCAGTATTTTTACGATTATTTCGTTCAAAATGCCAATGGAGATACCTTGCCTGCTTTTGCATATCCCGGCTTTACAGGTACGCTGAATTCACTGAATGATGAAGATGTGTTCGATTATCAGCCTTTTGTAAATCCTAAGGTGACTTATTTTTATACCTCACTGAGTGAAGATACGGCTGATTTTAAGGTTACCCATATCATTCGGGATGTGAATATGCCGGAAATAGGCGATACGCTTGTGTATAATGAAGAATTCCGGAATTACCTGTCATACGATGATGGAACCGCTGAGGCCGGTTATGGCTTGTCGCCGGGAGGAGCAAAGCTGGCCATTCGATTCAGGACCGAAGAAGTGGATACCTTGCGGGGTGTTATGATGTTTTTTAATAAAACCCTTGGCGATGAAAATAACCGTCTTTTCCACATAACCGTCTGGAACGACAATGACGGCATCCCCGGTGATACGCTGATGAACCAGTTGTATGAACGCCCGGTATTTACACAGGGTTTGAATAAATTCCATACCTACCTGTTCGACAGATTTGTAAAGCTTGGAGTGCAATCATTTTGGATTGGCTGGACCCAGACTACCAATGATAATCTGAACATCGGATTTGACAGGAATACCAATGCCCAATCAAAAAATTATTACAATGTGGATGGCAGTTGGGTGAACTCAAGCTTTGAAGGCGCTATTATGATCAGGCCGGTACTCGGTAAGTCGCTTGTGCCGGAGCAAGCTCAGCAAAAAAGTGTTTTTGCAGAAAATCTTGAGGTGTACCCCAATCCTCCCATAGGAACCAGTGAAGTTTTTATTGGATTGCCTGAAGCCGCCTCTGATCCTGCTTTCCGGTATACTTTAACATTAAAGGTAGTTGATCTTTACGGTCGCGAAGTAATGTCGGGTCCTTATGTTGACCGGATCAATATCGACCGCTTAAGCCGGGGCCTTTACATCATCAGTTTGTACGATGGTGCCCATGCCAAACTATATTCCTCAAAATTGCTCATCGCTAAATAAACAGCCTTATGGATAACGAATTCGTTGATGTGGATAACACCAATGATGATGAACTGTTTGAACATTACCGCTTTGTTGTTGACCGGGGTCAGGGGCTTCTCCGTATCGATAAATTTTTGATGGATCGCATCGAAAATGCATCCCGGACTAAAATTCAGGCTGCAGCTACCCAGGGAAATATTGTGGTGAATGATCAGCCGGTTAAATCTTCGTATAAGGTTAAGCCAGGCGATATTATCCGCATTATGATGGAGGAGCCGGTACGCGAAATTGAACTTATCGCGCAGGATATTCCGCTGGATATTGAGTATGAAGATGAGGAACTTATAGTGGTTAACAAACCGGCTGGTATGGTGGTTCATCCGGCCTACGGCAATTATACCGGAACGCTGGTAAATGCACTTATTTTTCATTTAAACAAAAGTATCCCTGAAGGAACGGAACCGCATCCCGGCCCTTTTTTAGTGCATCGGATCGATAAGGATACCTCCGGATTGATGATCGCAGCAAAAAATGAAGTTGCCCAGCGTAATTTGCAATCTCAATTTTCAAAACACAGTATTGACAGGGTTTACAATGCCCTGGTGTGGAGTGATTTTGAAGAGGAGGAAGGTACTATCACCGGGAATATTGCACGAAGTAAAGCCGACCGGAAAGTATTTACCGTATATGATGATCCTGAAATTGGCAAACATGCCGTTACGCATTATAAGGTGATTGAACGGTTTGGGTATGTTACAATGGTGGAATGCCGGCTTGAAACAGGACGAACACACCAGATCAGGGTGCACATGCGGCATACGGGTCATCCCTTATTCAATGATGAGACGTATGGTGGAAACCAGATTTTACGCGGAACCACTTTCAGCAAATACAAACAATTTGTACAAAACTGTTTTAAGATTTGTCCGCGTCAGGCACTTCATGCACGCACGCTCGGATTTGATCATCCTACCACCGGTAATCGGATGGTTTTTGAACGGCCATTACCTGAGGACATGCAACTGCTCACCGAAAAATGGCGGCATTATGCCATTCATAAATCGTTTGATGATTTGGAGACTTAGAACCGAAGGGTAAGTTTTACACCGCCTCCCGGATTTTGGCCAAGCATGGTTGGTGTGTAAAAATCAGGCTCAACGCTTAAGGAGAGATCCGGATCTACATTCCAGCTAAATAAATGAGCATCCACAGCAGCATCTATCACATTCAGCGCATACCATACTCCGGTAAGGATATAATTTAAATCGCGGTTTCGCCGGTAATCATTTTTTGCGCTTAGCAGCGTTTCCACATCGTATTTCACTTCATATTCATTTACCGGTTCGTCACTATCTCCGTAAGCCACCTTGTGATAGTATGCATCCTTAAAAAGCTGGTATTCGGTGTTATTGTATTGAATCAGGAAATAAAAAACAGTGAACCCGCCATAAATGATCGGAATTTTCCAGTATTTTTCATTATAAGCCTGGCCCAGTCCTGGGAGCACCATCGAATAGAGGGTTGCCCGCCTTGCAGAGTGTTCGGGATAATAAAGCGAATCGGACTCGATAACGTGTTCAGCTTCAATTTCCACGGCAACGGTATCTATCACCGTTTGCGCTTTCAGTGGTTTTATTCCGGGAAAAGCGATTACGACTAAAAGGAAAATCAAGGAAAATGATTTATAATTATTCTGCCTTTGAAGCTGCATTAAACCTATTTATTTTTCAAGGGCCGACATGATCCTGTCGAATTCAGTGTCGGAATTGAACGTGATAACGATACTTCCCGAACCTTTAGTATTTCGTTTAATATCAACACGTGTATCAAGCTCACCCCTGAGTTTATCGCGAACAAAGATATGCTTTTCCGGAAGAGAAATTTGTTTTTTGGCAGCAGTACTTGTTTTGGTTCCGTTTTCTTTCACCAATTGCTCTGCATCTCTTACCGAAAGATTTTTAGATATAATGAGTTCCAGTAACCTGTTTTGTACCTGATGATTTTCAATGGTTATCAGGGTGCGGGCATGGCCCATGCTGATCCTTTCCTCGCGCAATGCAATTTGCACTTCGGGGGGTAATTTAAGCAGGCGAATATAATTGGTGATGGTCGAGCGGTCCTTGCCAAGCCGTTCGCTTAGCTTTTCCTGGGTTAATTTACACTCTTCAATCAGGCGCTGGTAGCTGATGCCGATCTCAATGGCATTTAAATCCTGACGATGAATGTTTTCGATAAGTGCCAGTTCAAGCATTTGCTGGTCGTTGGCAACGCGAATATAACATGGAATCTGTTTAAGTCCAGCCATTTTGGCTGCTTTAAAGCGGCGTTCACCCGAGATCAGCTGGTATTTTTCATACCCCAATTTTCTAACAGTAACAGGCTGGATAATTCCCTGTTCTCCAATGGAATGTGACAGTTCCATAAGCGATTTTTCTTCAAAACGGTCGCGGGGTTGAAAGGGATTGGCTTCAATTTTTTCAAGGGGAATATTGGCAATGGCACCCACCACATAATTACCCGAAATGTCTTTCGAGGTAATATCTGTTTCCGGGCTCTCGAGGATTGCGCTGAGCCCGCGTCCCAAAGCCGACTTTTTAGTTTTCATTTACCGTATTGATTTGTTTGTCTGATTCAGGTATATGGGTCATGCCGTTGTTCTGCAAAATTTCACGCCCAAGGTTGAGGTAGTTGATAGCTCCAGAGCTGCTTGCATCATGCAGGATAATTGTTTCACCGAAACTGGGCGCCTCACCCAATTTTGTGTTCCGGTGAATAATGGTGTCAAAAACCATTTGCTGGAAATGGGTTTTGACTTCCTCTACCACTTGTTTTGCCAGCCGCAACCGTGAATCAAACATGGTGAGTAAAATACCTTCGATATCAAGATCGGGATTCAGTCTTGATTGAACTATTTTAATGGTGTTGAGTAATTTACCGAGGCCTTCCAGGGCGAAATATTCACATTGAACTGGAATGATCACCGAATCGGCAGCCGTGAGCGCATTTACTGTAATCAGGCCCAGTGAGGGCGAACAATCTATAATTATAAAATCGTATTTGTCTTTAACCTTCGAAATAACCTTACGCATCATTCTTTCGCGGTTGGGCATATTGATCATTTCTATTTCAGCTCCAACCAGGTCGATATGAGCGGGCAGCAGATCCAGGTTGGGCGTGTCGGTAGTGTGGATGATGTTATTTGGTTCTACTTCATCCACGATGCACTCGTAAATACTGGTTTTAATATTTTTGGGATCGATTCCTACACCACTTGTTGCATTGGCTTGAGGATCGGCATCAATAATGAGTGTTTTATATTCGAGCACTGCAAAACTTCCTGCCAGGTTAATAGCCGTGGTGGTTTTTCCAACACCTCCTTTTTGATTCGCAATGGCAATGACTTTTCCCATATTTTATGTGATTTTCAGAAGAATCCGATTTCTCACAAAAATACAATTTAAGAAAGTGCTCCAAGAATTTAAATATTAACAATTACCGGCGATGTGTTAATATCGGTGGGATATTACAAAAGAAAAAATGGGCTAACCAATTGATTGATTAACCCATATATTTATTTTCTAAATTTCGTCTTGTAAATCGTTTTCATCACCCGAACTGGTTTCGTTTTCGAGATCATCAAAATCGATATCAGTGTGGGGGTCAACTACCGGTTTTACATGTTCATCCTGAGGTTCTTCAGGTGCACTTCCGGTTTGAATGAACTCAATGGTATTGTTGAGTCCGGTTGCAAATTTTTCAAAATCCTCTTTATAAAGGAATAACTTATGTTTTTCGTAGAAAAATTTACCCTGATCGTTGCTAAACCTTCTTTTGCTTTCGGTTATAGTGAGGTAATACTCACCGGCCCGGGTTGATTTTACATCAAAAAAGTAAGTCCGTTTTCCTGCCCTTACAGTTCTTGAAAATATCTCCTGCCTGTCATTGTCTGAGCCACCTCTGTCGTCGCTATCTGAATGATGCTCTGTACCTTTATTTTCTAACTCTTCCATGCGTAATCGAATTTGTTTTTTAAAATTACCTACGCAAATATAGGTAAATAATAATTCCAATAGCAAAAATTTCTAATCTTACCTTTTGGTAAAACATTCTGAAAAGGGTGGTTATTTCCTGATTTCAGATGGTTCTCATATTCCTGAATATTGCTAATTTTGCCCCAAAATTTGACCATTGCAACATTTTATAAAAGATCCGGTTTTTCAGGTTTTGGCTGATGCAGCCAGAAATATGGGCTTTCCAGCTTATGTTGTGGGTGGATATGTTCGTGATAAGATCATGGGCCGGCCCAGCGTGGATATTGATGTTGTGGTGGTGGGTAACGGCATTGAAGTGGCCAGGCAATTTGCAGCTCTTACCGGACAAAACGAAAGGGTTACTGTTTTTAAAAACTTCGGAACGGCCATGGTAAAATACAGTGCCGATGATGACTGGGAAATTGAATTTGTTGGTGCACGAAAAGAATCTTATCGAAGAAATTCGCGAAAACCAATTGTGGAAGACGGTACCCTGGAGGATGACCAGAACCGGCGTGATTTTACCATCAATGCCATGGCAATTAGTCTGCAACGAGAATCTTATGGCGAATTGATTGATCCTTTTGGAGGGTTAAAAGATATTGATGCACGGATCATCCGCACACCCCTTGATCCGGATATCACCTTCTCCGACGATCCGCTCAGGATGATGCGTGCCATTCGTTTTGCAACTCAACTCGATTTCGATATTGAAATAAAAACCTTCGAGGCCATAAAAAGTAATGCCTCCCGGATCAAAATCGTTTCGATGGAGCGAATTACCGATGAACTCAATAAAATTGTACTGGCTAAAGTGCCCTCCAAAGGGTTCAAAATGCTTGAGTTAACGGGTATTTTGCGAATCATTTTTCCTCATATGCAGGATTTGAAAGGCGCCGAATTTATCAATGGTAAAGGGCATAAGGATAATTTTTATCATACGCTTAAGGTGCTTGATAACCTCTCGGAAAACACCGATAACCTGTGGCTGAGATGGGCGGCAATATTACACGATATCGCCAAACCTGCCACCAAAAAATATGAACCTGAAATTGGCTGGACCTTTCACGGGCATGAGTTCATCGGGTCGAAAATGGTTCCCAAAATTTTTGCAAGACTCAAGCTGCCGCTCAACGAAAAAATGAAGTATGTTCAAAAACTTGTGCTTTTGCATTTGCGGCCCATTGTGCTGGCTGAAAGTCATGTTACCGATTCGGCGGTGCGAAGACTATTGTTTGAAGCCGGGGATGATGTGGATGACTTGATGATGCTGTGTGAGGCTGATATCACCTCCAAAAACAGAGAAAAGGTGAAACGTTACCTCAACAATTTTAAAGTTGTTCGGCAAAAGCTGGTTGACATTGAGGAGATGGATCGCATACGGAACTGGCAACCTCCGGTGAGCGGTGAAGTGATCATGGAAACCTTTGATATAAAGCCCGGCCGGGTGGTTGGCGATATAAAGACGGAGATCAGGGAGGCAATCCTTGAAGGCGAAATCCACAATGAATTTGATGAGGCTTTTGCCTTTATGATCAAAGTAGGTGAAAAACACGGATTAAAACAGGTAAAACCAAAGCCTGATGTTGCTCCCTTACCTGATGAATCTTAAAATTCAAAAACCAATTGAATCTTATTTATTATTTTTATGGCAGCGATAAACTAAGTTGACTATGCATATTTATAAATTCAGAATGATATTTGCGGAAGTGGATGACTTTGTCAGGGATTTTGAAATTCAGGCAAATCAGTCGTTTGCTGACTTTCATAAAATAATTGTTGAAAGTGTGGGCCTTGATGAAAATGAATTGTCATCGTTTCATATTTGTGACCAGAAGTGGAATAAGTTGAAAGAAATCACACTGATAGATATGCTGGATGGTGAGGACCCTGAACAAGATATGAAACCGGTGGAGGAAACGCATGTGATGCATGATTCAGCTATCCGTGATTTTATCAATGAACCCCGGCAACGATTGTTATTTGAATATGATTTTGTGAATTTGAAAACTTTCTTTATTGAATTGCTCAGTGTATACAAAAAGAAGGATGAAACGGTATTTCCAAAATGTACTTTTAAACGCGGTTCTTTGATTGATCTGGCTGCTGAAGTCGATATTGATGAAGGAGAGGATGAGGAACTCCGCAAACAACTGATCCAGGATTTTGAAGACATGATCGACGGATCGCTGGATGATTATGTTGAAAACCAGTAAAACCCCTGAAAATTTAATCAAACCTTTCTCCTTGAAACCTACCCTTATTGTAATTGCCGGTCCTACTGCTGTTGGTAAAACCAGCACGGGGATTGAAATTGCGAAATCATTGGGAACAGAAATTATTTCAGCCGACTCAAGGCAATTTTACAAAGAACTGCAAATCGGTGTTGCCGCGCCTACTATAGAAGAGTTGAGAGCCGTGAGGCACCACTTTGTAGGCCATCTTTCCATTACCGATTATTATAATGTATCCATGTTTGAAAAGGATGTATTGAATTTCCTTGAAAAATGG
>JAGQVE010000006.1:136573-153139 GCA_020438105.1 Bacteroidales bacterium | reverse complement strand
TAATGCTGAAGATGCTTTGCATTTCAGCATACTGACAAGCTTTGCTTCGTCAGTACCAACTGAGCTACCTCGCCAAATATATTTTAAATAACGTTCTTTCTTTCCTGCAGGAACTTGAACTGTTGTCAGCCACATGAAGGAAACCTGTCAGCCTTCTGGCTGATGAATCCGACGCTCTAATGCTGAAGATGCTTTGCATTTCAGCATACTGACAAGCTTTGCTTCGTCAGTACCAACTGAGCTACCTCGCCAAAACGAGGTGCAAAAGTAAAAAAACTTATTTTTAATCAAACGTTTTGCAAAAAAATATTGTCAGTAAAAGTATTATGTATCAATCAATATATGGATAAGTCCTGATAAATCAGCATGCTGTCGTTTACAACTTATCGACTCATTATTCGTTAATTTTTTAATCTTTATATATATTTGCAGCATTCGATAAGCTAATATTCAAATTACGTAATATCATGAAAAAACAATTACTTACACTTTTATTACTTGCCTTTACAGGTTCTATTTTTGCGGCTTTTGTACCCCAGGAGCAGGCCAAAACCCTGGCTGTAAATGCCTATTATCAAAAATTGCTTTTGCACAAACATCCGGCAGTTTTAAGCGACATACAAATTGAAGAGTCTTTTACCTTAAAAAAAGATGGAGAAACAACCTTGTATGTATTCAATATAAAAAACCATGGATTCATCATTTTTTCGGCAGATGATGTTGTAAATCCGGTTTTTGCTTATTCATTTGAAGGCCAGTACGACCCCAATATAATAACCGACAATTCCAAACCCTGGATTGAAGGGCGTTCGGGCGCCGTAGCTTTTGCACGGGCAAATGGCATTGAAGCCGATGCCTCGGTAAAAAGTAAATGGGCTGAACTCGAAAACACTTCGAGCTGGAGTGTACCTGAAGGTGGCAAAAGTGTTGACCCCCTTTTAACAGCTACCTGGAATCAGGACGATCCATACAATTATTTGATGCCTCTTGATCCTGCCGGACCCGGAGGACGTTGTTATGTTGGCTGCGTTGCAACCGCTATGGCGCAGATCATGCATTACTGGCGTTATCCTGAAGTGGGAGATCATTCAAAAACCCATACTTATGGTGGATACCCATCTGTAACTGCTAATTTTGGGGAAACAACCTACGACTGGGATGGTATGCTGGATAATTCCGACTCAAAAGTGAATATGCCCATGGCGCTCATCGGTTTACATGCAGCAGTTTCTGTAAATATGCACTGGGGTCCTAATGGCTCCGGCACACAGAGCTCATATGTGCCATTTGCAATGTCATATTATTTCAGGTATGATGATGAAATTGAATTTTTACAGCTTAATGAAACCCAGGTCCCAAGTACAGCATGGAAAAACTACATTAAAAATGAGCTGGACATTAACCGCCCTCTGTATTATTCAGGAGTAAACAGTGGTAATTCAGGACATGCATTTGTATTAGATGGATACCAAAGTGATGACATGTTTCATTTCAATTTTGGGTGGAGTGGATATGATAATGGATGGTATGATATTACTGATCCCGATGGCTATGAATGGATGTATTGGCAAGGTATGGTGCGGTACATTCATCCTTCTGACGCATCTTACCCTTATGGTTGTACCCCTGATTACGAAAGAAATACCCTGGATGGCTCCTTTGAAGATGGCAGTGGTCCGCAAGAAGATTATGACGGAAGTGCAAGCTGCACGTGGCTGATCAATCCACAAACAGCCCAGGATTCAGTAAAATACCTGAAACTGAACTTTGCATATATTGATACGGAAGACGAAGACATGATCAGTATTTATGATGGAGCTTCGATGGATGCAGCTTTGCTGGGAACTTATTCGGGATCTACCGTTCCTTCCACAATCACCACATCAGGCAACCAGGCGCTAGTTGTTTTTGAAGCTGATGGCGATGCCAACAACGGCGCAGGATTTAAACTTGAATATGAATCTGTTCTTCCTACTTTCTGTAGCGGTATGGCCCTTCACACAGCTCCTGCAGGATCGTTTGATGATGGCAGCGGAAGTTTCTATTATAAAAACAATACCAACTGTATGTACAAAATTGCACCTGAATATGCCAATGGTGTAACCATGACATTCACCCAGTTTGATACGGAAGAAGGTGTTGATATTTTAAAAGTTTATGATGCAAACAACAATCAGTTGATCACTGAACTTTCAGGAAGTGAAATTCCGGAACCGATCAGTATGGCAAGCGGTCAGATATTCCTGGTATTCCAATCAGATGGCGCTATGAACCATGGTGGCTTTACAGTGGAATATGAGGCTGACAATGTTGGTATTGATGAAGCAGATGCCTTTAAAGGACTGCAAATTTACCCCAATCCTGCCACCAACAGGCTGAATGTAACATTTACACAAAATGTAGCTTCAGCTTACAGTGTAAAATTGATCAGCGTTACCGGCGAGGTTGTTTATACAGAAAACAATAATAAATTTGAAGGCACTTATGTAAACACCATCGACCTTTCGGCTTATGCTAAAGGTGTTTACTTTTTAAGCTTATCAAATGAAATTGGAACCGTGAATGAAAAGGTTATTGTAAAATAACCTTCACATTATAGTTAATCTTCTTTGGAGCCTTTCCCTCACGGAAGGGCTCTTTTTTTTACCCTATTTCGTGATCAGCAATAAAAGGAATAAAATAATGTGAACGAAATAAAAATATTTCGGCAACAATAGGTCAGTTCATCTGTTACATTTAAAATATTTTCAGAAAAATGGCAGAAACTCCGAGTAAAATGAACGAGCTGGGCTTTATTGCTCCTGATTTTGAACTTTTTGAAACGGTTACCGGAAAATTTAAAAAGCTGGAGGATCTGAAATCGGATAAGGCAACTGTGATCATGTTTATTTGCAATCATTGCCCGTTTGTTAAACATGTGAACACGGAGCTTGTAAAGTTGTCCAACGATTACCTTGCATTGGGGGTATCGTTTATCGCCATTAGTTCGAATGATGCGGTAAACTATCCGGAGGACAGCCCAGCAAAGATGAAAGAATACGCCGAACGGTTGGGTTATCCGTTTCCTTATTTGTACGACGAAACACAGGAAGTAGCCAAAGCTTATGACGCAGCTTGCACACCTGATTTTTTTATTTTTAATGATACCATGAATTGTGTTTATCGCGGCCAACTCGATGATTCAAGGCCATCGAACGGAAAGCCGCTTACTGGTAATGACATACGAAATGCTTTGGATGCAATATTATCAGGGAATCCGGTTAGTGCGATTCAGAAACCGAGCATCGGATGCAATATAAAATGGAAAGATTAAAAAGCGGAAATAGATTCGGAAAATGAAATTCAATAATTTTGTAATTATTAATCCTTTAAACTAAATCTTACACCTATGAGAAAAATCAAATCATTAATCCTGGGCGTATTGTTTTTATCAATTACGCTTGTCCAAACCGGTTGTTTTGGATCATTTAAATTAACTAACAGCCTCTACGACTGGAACATGAGCCTGGGCAGTGATGCCGGAAAAGAAGTGGTATTTCTGGCTTTTGTTATCATTCCGGTTTATGGAGTTACCTTATTTATCGACGGACTTATCCTGAACACCATCGAATACTGGACCGGATCGAGCCCAATGAGTATGAACGATGGCGACAGCGAAATGCAGATTGTGGAAAATGGAGGAAATACCTACCAGATCACCGCAACGAAAAACAAATTCCATGTGGTTCAACTGGATGGTGAAAAAGCAGGACAGGAGTACAATCTTGTTTATAATGACACTGAGGCATCCTGGTATATTGAAGCCAAAGGTATCTCAGAAAAATTTGCCAAATTTAATATGAACAATAAAACCGTTGACCTGATCAAACCTAATGGCGACGTAGTGGAAGTAGATCCGGCGGTAACCAGCCGTAATGCTGCAAAAGCTGCTGTTAATCTTGAGCTAGCTCCGGTAGCTGAATAAAAGTTTTATTTATTGATATGTAAATGCAGGATGGCGATCAGTTGTCCTGCATTTTTTCTATCCGCAGGCCGATATCTTCTATTCCTGCAAGTTCATCGGTTCGCATGGCTTGCTCAAACCGCATCTGGTATTCACCTGACAGAGGGAAACGCACGCCCCTGGCAATCGGTATCTGCAGCGACCTGATCTTACCAAACCCACTTCCGATCCATTTGCCGTCCGGTTCAGCCAAAATAAATTCGAGGGTATCAACGGTTGTAAATTGATTGGGATACAAGGTTGACACAAAGAGGTATAAATTGCTTTTATCGTAATTGGTGTTGTGCCTGATATTTACATACAGGTTCACCGGGCTGATGGTATCGTCAATATTAAAATCAATGGTAACTGGTTCTTCAGGTTTCCAGGCATTGGCATTTACCGTTTCATTTTTCTCAAATACCAGGCCCGGATCACAGGCTGATAATACCACTAAGATTCCGGGTAAAACCAGGAAAAGATTAAACAATCTCCATAAGGAAGCACACGAAGCTTTGATTTTAAAGGATGTTATCTTCATCAAATTTGTAGAAATCGTCGTTTTCCATTTCATTTTCCATGCCTGTTTTTTGCCCGGTAGTAATGGCAAAATCCTCAAGTTTATCAGGCTTTTTGCCCCGTTTATTCAAATCCATGATCTCCCAAACCTTATCAAGGGGGATGGCCATCATACTTGCAAAATCATTTTTATAGGAGTACCAGAGGATGCGCTTAAAAACATCCGCTTTTTGGAATTCTGCATCGCCATTGTTAGTTTCCAGGATGAGTGTTTCAGCCGGAAAATCTTTTAATGTTTCAAGGTAAGTATCGTTTTCATACCTCAGGCAGCATTTGAGTTTACCACACTGGCCGGCCAGTTTCGAAGGATTTAAACTAAGCTGCTGAGTCCGGGCATTATTTGTTGAAACCGATTTAAAATTGGTGAGCCAGGTGCTGCAGCAAAGTTCGCGGCCACATGAGCCGATGCCTCCAAGCCGGGCTGCTTCCTGCCGTGCTCCGATCTGCTTCATCTCAATGCGAATCCGAAACTGTTCGGCTAAAATCTTGATCAACTCCCTGAAATCAACACGATCTTCAGCAGTATAATAAAAAATGGCTTTGGTTCCGTCGCCCTGGTATTCCACATCATTAATCTTCATATCGAGGTTAAGATCGCCTGTAATTTTACGGGTGCGAAACATTGCATCCTCTTCCAAAACCACTGAATTTACCCATTTTTCAATATCAGAAGGGCGGGCACGGCGATATACCTTTTTTACCTCTTCGGGTGACGTTTTGAATTTCTTCTTTTTCATCTGGATCTGCACAGCCTTGCCAGTAAGGGCAATAACTCCGATATCATGGCCAGGAGAAGATTCCACAGCAACCACATCGCCCACCTCAAAACTTACTCCCTGGGGAACCCTGAAAAAATCCTTTTTACTGTTTTTAAACCGAACTTCCACATAATCAATCCTGTTTGGATCAATGGGCTGTTCGATGTCACTCAACCAGTCGGCTGCATCCAGCTTTACACATCCGTGTGCAAAATTTGTACTGGGTGTTTCCGGGTCGGGATTTTCTTTAAATCCACGGGTAAAAAAAGGATTGGAATATATAACAGTTTTGTCGTTTGACTCCATAATTCATTGATAATTAACGCAACTGAAACCTGTAATTCACACGAGGCTTCTCAACATTATAGTCTAACAAGATTTTGCTAAGTTATCAAAAATTAATGGATTGCAATAGCAGCATTTATTTTGCTATTTCTTTTTTAGGTATTGGGCCAATTTGATAGAAGCATCAAAAAAAAGTACATTTGGATTGGCATTGCGATCGATATGTGCAATGGATTGATTCAATTCTTCATTGATCAGGGCGATATTTCCAGTATGGATGAACTTGTGAAAACGCGCTGTAAATTCACTTTCACGATTATTCAGCCGCGACAATTTGGATTGCTCAAAACCCTCAAGCAACGATTCCCGGATGATCCTCAGCCCGAAACGCAGCATGCCCTTTTGAGCATCGCGGTTTACACCGGAAATTTCATTTACAAACTCCAGCATTTCAGCGAACTTACCCCGATAACAAACGCGCATCCAATTGGTGAACCAGGTAAAATTCTGGCCTTCAGCTTCTGGTTGAGATGCGAGGTTGAGTGCAAGGGCATAATTTCCGCCGGCAACCCGAATGGCATCCCGGACATTTACCGGGTCATACCCCAACGATTCAAGGTTTTCCTGCAAAGCTTCACTTTCAATGGGATTAAATTTCACAAGCTGTGTTCGCGACAAAATGGTATTGATGATATTTTCCTGTGATTCAGCAACCAGTATGAACAGGGTTTTCTCGGGTGGTTCTTCCAGTACTTTCAGGATTTTGGGAGCCGCAGCATGAAATAATTTTTCCACCATCCAGATGATCATCACCTTATACTCCGCCTCATACGATTTGTAGTTGAGTGTGCTGATAATATCGCTGCAATCGCGGGCATTGATAATGGCCTGTTTTTTCTCAATCCCAATTTTTTCATACCAATCCGGCAACTGGATATAGGCATTTTTGTTGAGGAGCAGTTCGCGCCAGTCCCTGATAAAATCTTTACTTGTGGGTTTTTCGATATCCCTTGTTTTGGCAGTGGGGTAAATAAAATGTAAATCAGGATGCGCCATCTTGCCAAATTTAACACAGGACGGACATTCACCGCACGAATCGGTTTCGGTTCTGTTGCGGCAATTGATATACTGTGCATAGGCAATGGCCATGGATAGCTTTCCGGAGGCCGGCGGCCCGAGAAACAACTGGGCGTGACTCACCCGGCTGTTTCTAACGGTATTTATCAGGTGTTTTTTTACCTGATCCTGGCCAATAACCTCCCCGAATTTCATGCTAAAATAAACTCAGCTTTTGTATGCTTGCAACGCCATCAATGAGCAAATGTGCAATATAGATCCCTTTTTCAACTTTCCGGCCTGCATCATTGGTTCCGTTCCATTTCACGGTATATTCTCCTGTTTGAAGTTTTTCGGCAACTACCGTTTTAATCTTTTGTCCTGCTGTGTTATAAATTTCAATTTCAACACTGGCCGGTTTATTAAGGGTAAAAACGATATTAAAATCAGCCTGCGACGGATTGGGATAAACCAGGTCAAAACCTCCGGAAACAGTTGTCTGACCCGAAACACCAAGTCCGATTTGCGGGCGATCAAGTTTTTCATCGGTATATATCCGCCATTCGCCCGGTCCTAAATCCACGGTGTGGTTGGTGGAAGCAGCATTGAGCGAATCACCGGCAAAATAATCATACCACATACCTGCATGCTGGAAATTTGCACCAATGGATGCATCATTCACACCAAAATTAGCTACCACTGTAACATTCATCTCCGAATTATTAAGATGAACCTGTTTTTGTGGTCCACCAACATTGAGATCAAAATCGGTAGTGCGGAAAGCCGGGTAAGTTGTTTTCAAATGGATCATTGAAGCAAAAAGATTGTAAACCAATTTTCGCCTGTAATCATCATAATAATCCCAGCGGATAGGTTTTTCACCGGTACGCCCATTGTATTCAATAGAATAATCATAACCCAACTCACCAAACTGCCAAATCATTTTTGGACCCGGTATAGTAAAGAAACAGGAAGCTGCGAGGGGCACACGTTTAAGCGCTATGTTCAGGTCTTTAACATCATGCGAAGTATTGGTTGAGTTACCATATTCAAGGTTTTTAAACATCATTCGCTCCTCATCATGACTTTCCATATAACCGACCACATGAGGATCGTCCCAACCACGTTGTTGGTACGAAATCCAATCAAGATTGGAATTATCAGTCCAGCCCATGCTTGCCTCTGTGTAATTATGATTTAAATTTCCCCATAACAGGAAGCCGTCATTCGATAAAACTTTTTCTTCGGAATTATCTGCAAAATGCTCCAGGATAACAAATGCATTGTCTTTTACAGCATAAATGGAGTCGGCATACTGATTTAAGATATCAATCCTGGTTTGATCATATTGCCCCCAGGCACCCACATTGCCGAGTGTATTCTTCTGGGTAAATCCTTTGGATAAATCAAATCGATATCCATCCACATGAAACTCCTCAAGCCAAAACTTTAAAGCACGGCTGATATATTGTTTGGTTGCTTCACTTTCATGATTAAAATCGAAGCCCACGTTAAAATCGTGTTTGGCCACCACATTATAAAACGGGGAGTTATCAGCGGGTGTATTGGCATCGCTGTTCCAGTATAACTTTACGTAAGGCGAAGTACCGAAAGAGTGATTATAAACCACATCAAGGATCACTGCAATGCCCTCGGCATGACAGGCATCAATAAATTGTTTGAGGGTGTTTTTCGGGCCATAATATTTATCAACTGCGAAATAATAATTGGGGTTGTATCCCCAACTCAGGTTGCCTTCAAACTCATTTACAGGCATCAATTCGATGGCATTAATACCAAGCCTTTTAAAATAATCAAGCGTATCGATCAATGACAGATAGGTATGCGCTTCGGTAAAATCACGAACGAGTAATTCATACACCACGAGGTCATCCACAGCAGGCGGTGTAAAATTGGTATTCTGCCACTGGTATTCATCCTGGGCTGTTTGCAAAACAGTTGCTATTCCATCTGCCAGTCCATCAGGATAATCAAGCATACCGGGATAAGTGGCCTCGCTGATATATTGGTCGTTCCAGGGATCACTCACCTTTTCGGCATAGGGATCACCAATGTAAATATAGCCATCCACCAGGTACTGATAAATATACTCCTGCCCTTCGGCCAGACCGTTCAGTTGAACCCAAAACCTGTCGCCATCGGGCGTAATATTCATATAATGTTCTTCAACTGTTGTCCAGTCATTGAAATCACCAACCGCAAATACATATTCCTTCATGGGTGCAAATAATGACAGGATCACTGTATTGTTATCCATATAATTGATACCATCTTTCACCCCGGCAGGCCGTTCAGCCACAGCAGGTTCAGGAAAAACCGTGAGGGTGCCAGATTCGCTTACCATATCCGTTGCATTTACAGCCTTTAATAAAACCGGAACTGTATTCCAGTAACCATACACATCTGTCACAATAGTTTCAAATAATATTTCAGTTTGATCGGTACTATAAACCAATTCATCATTGATATACAAAAACATTGAGTCGGCAAGCGGGCTGGCGGCATTTAACGTGTAAGTGTTGCCTACCAGGATGTTGGCATTGACTTCACCTTCATATAAAGTTATCATCAGTTCATTACTGAAAATAGGAATAAACAAGTCGCCGGTTTGGGTATTTGCATCAGTGCTTCTGAAAACAAAGGATAAATTTACTACATCCACTGAGGGATTTACGCCATAAAATTGATACAGGGATGGAGTAATTAATAGTTCCCATTTATTGTTACCTAAACTTGTAAGCTCGGGTTGATTGGTATTATTACCCCAGTCACCGATAACATATTGCCAGTTACTTCCGCCATCGATGCCTACACCGGTATGGGTAAACATTTGGCCGGTGTAACCTTCCAGCGGCGTTCCGGTGGCATTAAATACCAGCGAAATTTCATCGTCAGCAGTTGGATATTCAGGGGTGGTAGTGATGGTTTGACTTTTCAATCCACCAAAAACAGGAAGCAGGAAAATAAGGGAAAATAAAAAATATTTCATGATGTTGTTTTTTCAGAATAATATGCTACAAAGTTAACAAATAACGGCTTTTTCACCTTGATATTACTGTGAAGTTTACGTTAAAAATGGCAATAATTGAAATAAAAAAGGGCTGCACAAAAGCAACCCTTTTATATTGATGTGAAATGTTCTATTTCGTTTCGATCCAGTAAAAAGGATCGGGACCTTTGGTATAATCCAGGTAGAACGTAATGGTTCCTCCATCAGGGATTGGAATATCCGCTCCACCGGGGTTCATAAATCCGTCCAGGTCATCATCACCGAGGTTGATATCCCATGCATCATTCGCACGGTATTTAAACCTCTGGTTATCGGCTGCCGGAATATCAGCAACAGTAACCGTAAGGTATTGCAGATCATTTGCTGCATCATGGAACCATTCCAGATCAATATCTTCTGACCATGATAACCATTCGCCAATTACACCCCAGAATTCAGGGTCGCTTTTGGTCCAGGTAAGGCCGTTGATATCTACTTCAAAATGGTATCCGCCTGCGCCCGGAACTGAAAGGTTTCCTGCACCAGCATCTGTATCAAGCACACCGTCTGCAGCATATCCATAATTGGTATGGTCCCAGTCAGGATCAGAGGTAAACTTGAATTCAAATGTTCCGCCCTCGGGGAAAAAGATGAATCCGGTGTAGACTCCATCACCGTCAAAATCATAGATCTTGGGCGCTTCACCGGGGTTCCAGCCCTGATAATCACCGGGAACATACAATGCAGCAAAAGTAGTAACAACAGATTCATAAGTAGTAAAGTTAAGCGTTACTACGCCTGATTCCTGTGCTGTTACGTTATTATTTGCATTTACATATGCATTGATTTTAAAAACCACATCAGTTGCAGTACCAGCCTCAACACCCAATCCAATGAGGAAGCTGTTCATTGCCCCAACAGTAACAGAATTAGAGATTTCAGTAGTACTTACCCATTCTTTGGATGTGGTAAATGCACTGTCGGCCAGATCTGCTATTACACTGTAATTGGTGGCTTCCAAATCACTGAGATTATAGGTAGCCGCATTCCAGCTCATGGTAAACATCTCATCAGCCATATCCTCTGTAAAAACAAAGGCTGCACCACTTTGCGGAGATGCGATGGCCGGTGCAGTAGCCTGACTCATATCCAATACGGGATCTGTTTCCTGCTTTTCACAGGAGAACAGCAACCCGAGCCCGATGAGTCCGATGAAAAGAATTATTATTTTTTTCATTGTTAGAATCTTTAAATTAATCATTAATAGCCCGTATTTTGAGAAAGATTAGGATTAGCTCCTATGTCTGAAGCAGGAATCGGGAAGAGGTTGTATTTATTGTCAACAACTTTTCCTTCGGCTACGTTACCTTTCCAGGGCCACAAATATGAACCGCCTGTAAATTCGCCGAAGCGGATAAGGTCGGTCCTGCGGTGGCATTCCCAATAAAGTTCACGTCCTCTTTCCTCAAGCATGAAATCCAGATCGATGGATGAAACAGTAGCAGCATTGGCTCTTTGTAGAACCATGTTTACATAGTCAACAGCAGTCGACATGTTTCCGCCACCACCACGCAATACTGCTTCAGCATACATCAGGTAGATATCGGCCAAACGGAAAACGGGGAAATCTGTATCAGGGAAATCAAGGTTTGATCCGGGATTTCCGGTAGAAGTCACGTTTTTCCATTTTGTAACTGCATATCCGTTGGTAAAGTCGCCAATGTCAACAATCTCTTTGGTTTGGCCAGTTGTGAAAAACATGGCACGATTGTCGGCATCGCCGGTTTCATCCGGGAACAGATCAACGAATGCACTGGTAGTACGGGTACCGCCCCATCCGCCGTTCACACCAAAATCAGCCGGAGCCATTTCGCCACCCACTGCAGCGTGAACAATGAAGTTGGTTCCACCGTAAGTTTGGGTGCGGTTTCCATCAAAATTAATGGAGAAAATCACCTCGTTCAAACCGTCATTGTCGGCCAGGAACAAATGTGAATAATCATCCACCAGGCTATAACCACCTTCGTTGATGATTTTATTACAGTAGGTAATACAATCAGCATATTTATTAGCTCCGGCATAAACCTCGGCATTGAGGTAAATTTTTGCCAGTAAGGCCCAAACAGCGCCTTTATCAGCCCGGCCATATTCATTGGCACGTGCATCTACCATGAGTGGTTCAATTGCTTTTAGTTCGCCTTCAATATAGCTAAACAAAGAAGCTCTTGAAATTTGCTCAGGGAAAAATGCCCCTACAGCATCTTCTTCAGTTACAAAAGGCACATTACCAAAATGATCCATTGCATGCCAGTAGCTCAATGCTCTCAGGAAACGGGCTTCAGCACGAAAATGCTCAACATCGGCCCTGAGGCTTCCGCTTACTCCGCGATCGTCGAGTTTTGAATCGGAAGTTTCACGAATGAATTCGTTACAGGCTGAGATTTGATAAAACACCCTGTAATAGAATGCTGAAATAAATACGTCGCTTGATCCCCAGGTTTGCCAGTGAAGATCTTTAATAGTCTGGTCATTCCAGGCGATCACAGCCTCATCGGTAGTGAGCTCCTGCATGTACCATAATCCACGGAGATATTGTCCGAACCCTTCGTCAATACCACTGATATCGCCATTACCGGCGGGGCCTTGCTGACCTGAAACAGCCAGTCCGGCGTATAGTTTTGCAAGCACTTGTTTGTATGCTGCCGGATCATCAAATACGGTAGCTGCAGTTGTGACATCTTTATCCAACGGCACGGTATCCAGATCCTTCATGCAGGAATTGAACATAATGAGAAATCCTGCCAATACTGTTGTTATGCTTATTATTTTTTTCATAATATTCATAGATCTAAATGATTAAAACTGGAGGTTTAAACCGAATGAATAAACCCTTGGTCGTGGATAAATCCTGTTATCAATACCACCGCTGATTTCAGGATCAATTCCTTCGTACTGCGTAATTGTAAACGCATTGTTAACCGTTGCCGACAAACGTAATTTAACCCTGTCGTTGGCAAGGTTTGCAAAGGTATAACCCAGTGTAATTACGTCCATTTTAAAGAAAGAAGCTTCTTTAATATAGTAATCCGAGAGATATTCGGGATTCTGGAATCCTGTTTCAGAAACAGCAGTTACCACGTTGCTGAGATAGGGTCCTTCAGGACGATATAACCTTTCGTAAACTGCATTTTCGGAGTTTACGTTGTCATACACATAGTTGCCGAAATTAGCACGGCCGCTGAACATGAAATCCCAGTTTTTGTAATTAAACCTTGAGGAGATTCCAAAATAGAAATCGGCTGCCGGATCTTTGTAATGGTAACGGTCGTCATTGGTGATCTGTCCGTCGCCGTTACGGTCGACATATAATCCCTGGATTGGTTTACCGTTGGCATCATAAACCTGCTCAAAAACAAAATATGAATAAGCGGGATGTCCAACAGTATGCATTTGAATGTTGTTTCCAACACCACCTGAAATTCCACCGGCTTCAACGCCTAAATAATCCGGATCGTCGGTTGCAGTAAGTTTGGTGATCTCATTTTTGTTATAGGTTGCATTAAATCCAACTTCCCAGAACATATCGTCTTTTGCAATGGCACGGCCAATAATGCTGAACTCAACACCCCTGTTTTCGAGGTCACCGATGTTGGTCAAAATGTAGTTGGTAAGATTGGTACCTGCCGGAACCGGAATAAAGTTGATCAGGTCATTGGTTTGACGATAATAATAATCGATAGAACCGTAGATCCTGTCTTTGGCAAAACCGTAATCCAAACCTACGTTCCAGGTAGTGGTTTCTTCCCATTTGATATCGGCATCATAACCTTCCGGACGCAGGGTGTAATAAAACAGATTTCCTAACTGGTATTGGGCAAACTGGTTACTAGTGGTATATCTTGGCAAATACGGATAATTACCCTGTCCGATATTTTGCTGCCCTGTTATACCCCATCCCAATCTCAGTTTCAATTGCGATACTGAGTTTACATCTGCGAGGAATGATTCTTCTTTTATCTTCCACCCAAAAGCAACTGAAGGGAACCAACCTGCACGGGTATCTTCCGAGAATCGTGAAGTGTTATCATTCCTCAATGTGAAGGTAAGCAGATACTTATTATTATAGGTATAATTTAACCTGCCAAAGAAAGAAACGAGATAATATTCTGTTGGATCATCAATGGTATCTGTCCTTTCAGGATTAAGCAATACATCGGAATTAATGGAGTAATTGCTATAATAGAAATGTTGCCACGAATAACCGGCCATCACATCAATTACACTGTTGATACCATCAATATTTTTGACATAGTTTAAATAAAAATCGAGCAGTTCGTTTTTCTTTTCCTGCTCGTAATAATTATTTGTTCCACCCCCTGTTTGAGGATCGTAAGCAAAAGCAGCTGTAGTATCCACAAATATGGTTCCCTCACTTTTTGACCTGTCGTAACCGAGGTTGAGGTTAGCCCTTAACTCAGGCAGAAAATGGAATTTATAATCGAGCTGTGCGTTACCAATAAAACGGTTTACGTTTGATTTGTCTTCGCGCTGATTGAGCAATGCAACCGGGTTGGCTGAACCTTGCTCTACAGGATTTACAGAACCATCCTGCAACCAGGCCCAATAGCCACCATAACGTTCTTCAAAAACACCACCTGCTGTTGCCGGTTTGGTGGGGTCATATTGTAGCGCCGCACCAATGGCATCACGGTTAGCAAAGAAGTTATCCACATTTACATATTTACCATTCAGGTTAATGTTCAGATGATCATCAAACATGGATGGATTAAGATTTCCGGCAATGGTTGTTCTTTTGATATTGTCGGTTTTCAAAACACCATCCTGATCGGTATAACCAAAAGAGATACGATAAGGCAGTGTTGTGATCGGACCTAGTTTTCCTGTAACACCTGAAGCACTCAAATAATGATCCATACCAAAGGCACTTTTTTCATAAATTTCATCTTGCCAGTCGGTATCGGCATACATTTTCTCACCGCCAACAGTATATCCAAGTAAATCAGTCTGGTTTGGATAACGTTCTTCGATCAGGCTTTGAAATTCCTGTCCGCCATAAACATCAATGGTTTTAGGAACAGTGTAAATTGAAAGGTTCCCGTTGTATTCAAATTTAACGGGTAATCCTTTTACACCATCCAGTTTCTTTTGTCCTTTTTTGGTTGTAATAATGATAACACCATTGGAGGCCCTTGAACCATAAATTGCGGTAGCGGAGGCATCCTTCAAAACAGTAAATGTTTCGATATCGTTCGGGTTAATGGTGTTCAACGGGTTACGCATACCGCTTACACCACCGTCATCAACAGGCACTCCGTCAATTACAAACAACGGATCATTACTTGCTGAAAGCGAAGATCCACCGCGAATCCGGATCGTAGAACCTTCACCGGGTGCACCGCCATTGTTGGTGATCTGAACACCTGCAATTTTTCCGCTAACCAGTTCGGTGGGTGAAGTAATGGCACCCCGGTTGAACTCCTTGGAGTCGACCGCAATAACAGAACCGGTAGCATCATCTTTTTTAGCTACACCATAGCCGATAACCACAAATTCATCAATGTATTCTGCACTCATTTTCAATGACACATTTACAGTTGAATTGGGTTGAACTGCGATTTCCTGGCTCTCAAAACCCACGTATGAGAACACCAGTGTAGCATTAGGCTCAACCGACAGGCTGTACTTTCCATCCATGTCGGTAGCGGTTCCCAGTGTAGTTCCTTTAATAAGAACTGTTACTCCGGGCAACGGCTCGCCTTCTGCGGCATCTGTAACCGTACCGGAAACAGTACCACTTTGCGCATACCCTGCCACATATCCAAAAAGGATAAACGACAAGATAAGCAGCACTTTAGAGGATAATCGTTTTACCATAATACATTTAATTAATTAATCAATTTTTTAGAGTATAACATTCATTATATTTACATATTCAGTTTTCTTGATAAAACAGGGTAAAATTAGTTAATATATCTTAATCTTAATATTAATTTAATGTTAAGCCGAAACATCATGCACTACTTTAGAACCGTTTTTAATTAACAATGTTAAGTTAGCAATTTTGACATATATTAACATACTTAGATGGGTCAAATTTGATTTTTTATTTAAATTTGTGGTGCAATTACATGAGCGCACCTTTAATTTTCAAAATAAGCCGCTTAACTTGTTTAACAAGAATATGTTTTAAACTTGAAACATTTATTTTTATCTTTGTTATCAGAAACACAAAAAAGGACTATATCAACAATTAAAAATTTTTATCTTATGAAAAAAACAGTACTTTTTATTGCAGTATTATTTGCTTGCTCAATTACTGTACTCAATGCACAGGTAATTGAAGACTTTGGAATTAATATGAACCTTTTTTCTGCCGGAACTAACGGCGCTCTAAGCATTATCGACAACCCTGACATGAATGGCAATGAAACCATGTATGTTGGGCAAATGGATCGTGGATATGACGGTGACCCCTGGGCAGGCTGGTGGGCAGATCTTTATGATGCCGTTACAGTTGATGTTGGAACCAACCAATATGTTCATCTGAAATTATGGAAACCACGGGTTAGCCCCATCGTTTTCAAATTTGAAAACCCGGGCACAGGTGCTAACACAGGAGATGTCAATCCAATGGCATCCCAAATGCTAACTGACGAATGGGAAGAATTTGTGTTTGATTTCGGTGCCTTTCCTGATGAGTATTCTCGAATTGTATTAATTCCTGATTACGAAGATACTCTTACGCTTACTGAAGACATTACCTTGTATTTCGATGAGATTTACATCAATGATGACCCAACTCCGGGCAGCGATCCGGTTATCGTTTTGGAAAATTTTGAACATATTCAAATGGAACTGTTTTCAGCAGGAACTAA